>JAEXGT010000069.1 GCA_023450615.1 Pseudomonadota bacterium
TGCTGTTACCGCCGTTGCCCGTTCCGCCGCCGGGGCCTCCACGAGAGCTGGTGTTGCTGGCGAGCGTATCGCTCCGGCCGCGGTTGCCGTCGCCGCCGGTGGCGAGAAGCCCCATTGCCGGATCAGACCATTCGTTGCTGCTCGCATAGCTGGCGACCGAGCCTGTGGTCATCGCGTTCAGGACGTTGCGCCGAGCCTGGGGAAGAATCGCGCACCGGCAGATCTCTCGCCCCTGCACAACCCGGTGACGGCAATTGCCATAGATGGAAGGATCAGCAACCGCGGGCACGCATTGCTGCCCAGATCTTGCAGGCTGCGCGAAGGATACGGTGGAAGAGGCGAGGAAGAAGGCAACGCCAGACAAGGCGAGAGCGTGCGAACGCTTCATGTGTTCACCTACATAAATTGGATTGTCTAAGTAAAGCCACAGAAAAGCGGCTAAGAAGTCCAAGTTATGCCGGAATAGGAATGGCGTTCTAATGCATTAACGAGGTAATAATTCAGAGTTATATTTAAATGAAATTTGGCGTCATATTCGGTAATACTAAAGATCGTCGCATGACGCGTGAGGGCCCTAATGAATTTCAAGAGCATTAGGGGTACGTCAAAACTATAATTCAAAGCGCCCGACAGGCTGAGAAAGCTGTCTCCACCAACGGCTCGATGAGTATGGGCGAGAGAGTATGCAAGACAGGGCTATCCCGATTAGGCCTCGGCCTCCCGGAACATCTCCTTCAAGGCGTCGATCAGCATCGGTTGCGCGGCCTTGGCTTCCGCGAGCGTGAGAAAATCGTTGATCCCGAAACGTTGCGCGCCCCGGTCCGTCTGGCTGTCCGAGTGAACGCCTGCGTGAACCCAGCTGTGCTCCACGTAGAGCCCCGGCGCATCGGTATCGAAAACAAGATGCCACCAGTCTCCCGCGTTCTCCAGCGGGCGATCGGCAGTGAAGGCTAACTCACGCTTGAAGACAGGCATCGGCTTTCTCCAGTTTGACGATCCCCTGCGGTTGCATGTGGACGGAAACGGTTGCGCGTGCTCTTGCCGGCTCGGTCTCAGATTTCCGGTAAAGGGCCCTGGCCCATCCATCTCCATAGACAACGCGGCATATCGAAATACATTCCGATTGAAGCCTCTCAAATGCGTGAGCGTTCAGCTTCGTCTCCCATCACAGGGAACCTGTTAGACCTGGGAGGGTTCAGCCTGCGGTGTCCAGAACGCCCATCACCATCAGGCCCCACGATGAGGCGTCGGTCCAACAGCGGAGATTGCCATGGCCAAGGCCCCCCCTTCACGCAAGTCCACCAAGACAAAGGACGCCGTCGGCACCGTGGCGCAGCGCAAGAGCCGCCCCGTGTCTCCCCGCCTTGAAACGCCGGCCCTGTTTTCTTCGGAGGCCACTGAAGAGATCGCGGCGGCGCTGACCGCGCTCCTGGCGGACAGCTTCGCGCTTTATCTGAAGACGAAGAACTTTCATTGGCATGTCAGCGGGCCGCACTTTCGCGACTACCATCTGATGTTCGACGAGCAGGCGGCTGAGATCTTCGCCATGACCGATCCGCTGGCGGAGCGGGCCCGCAAGATCGGTGGGACCACCCTGCGCTCCGTCGGGCATGCCGGACGCTTGCAGCGCCTTCTCGACAATGACGCCGTCTATGTCGAACCGGCCGACATGCTCGCCGAACTGATGGACGACAACAAGCAATTGGCAGGCTTCATGCGGGAGACGCACGATTTGTGCGACGATCATGACGACGTCGCGACGGAAAGCCTGCTCGAGGAGTTCATCGATCAGACCGAAAAGCGGATCTGGTTCCTGTTCGAGGCCAGCCGCGGCATGCAGACCTCCGGACACTAAGCGCAAGCCTTCGCATTGAGTTGCAGCGCGGCTGATCACGCCGAGCGGTCTGCTCTCTTCCTGCCATTCGATGTCGGGTGCGTGCCTGGAAAACGAAGAGCCTCGGAATCGCCTTGACGCGCATTCGCCTGTGGCGCGTCAAGGACATCTTCCGTGATCAGGCGTCCGCCGCGCTGGAAGGTGAGATAGGTCCACAGCCAGCGCATGCTGACGAGAAAACGGTTGTGGAAGCCGACGAGCAGATAGACGTGGGCGATCCCCCAGACGAGCCAGGCGAGAAAGCCCTTCAGCTTGAATCGGTCCCAATGCACGACGGCGGAGTTGCGTCCGATAACGGCTAGGTTGCCACGGTTGTGAAAGCGGAACGGCGGAGGTGTCTCATTGCGCAGGACGCGGGCGGGCAACGCCTTGCCGAGATAACGGCCCTGCTGGTGCGCGACCTGGGCCAAGCCGGGCAGGGGCTTGCCATCCTCTCCTATGGCAAGGGCGAGATCGCCCAGCACATAGACGCTGTCGAGGCCTGGGACCGACAGGTCGGGAGCGACGGTGACACGCCCCGCCTTGTCCGTGCCGACGCCCAGCCATCGCCCCGCGGACGAGGCTGCGACGCCTGCCGCCCAAACGACGAAGGAGCATGGAATGAACGTGCCGCCGACCGTGATGCCGCGCTCGTTGACGTCCTCCACGGGCTGCCCCGTTTGAAGGGTGACGCCGAGCCGTTGGAGCGCCTGCTCCGCATAGGCTGCGAGTCCTTCCGGAAAGGAGCCGAGGATGCGAGGCGCGGCCTCGATCAGCAGAATGCGCGCTCTCGTCGGATCGATGCGGCGGAAGTCGCTGGCCAGTGCCTGACGGGAGAGATCGGCGATGGCCCCGGCCATCTCCACGCCCGTGGGTCCGCCGCCGATGATGGCGAAGGTCATCAGGCGCTCCTGCTCGGCGGGGTCGCTCTCCCTCTCGGCCTTCTCGAAGGCCATCAGGATCTGCGCGCGGATGCGGCGCGCATCTTCCAGCGTCTTCAGCCCGGGCGCGTAGCGCGCCCATTCGGGATGGCCGAAATAGCCGTGGGTGGCGCCCGTGGCGAGCACGAGGGTGTCGTATGAAAGCGCCTCTCCGTCCACGGAGAGAGTTTTCCGCTTCGTGTCGATGTGATCGACCTCGCCCATAAGAACGGTGATGTTCGGATAGCGTCCCAGAATGTGCCGGATGGGCTGGGCGATCTCGCCCGGCGACAGCGCCGCCGTGGCAACCTGATACAAAAGGGGCTGGAACAAGTGATAATTGCGGCGGTCGATCACCGTCACGCGCAGCGGCGTGCCGCCGAGAGAACGCGCCAAGGACAGGCCCGCGAATCCTGCTCCCACGATCACGACATGATGAGCTTGGGTTGCGTCCGTTCCGGCGCTGTCACGTGCTTCATCGGCCATCTTAACCTCGGAGTGATCCACGGTTGGCGCTCAAGGAATGAAACCACAGGGGAAGGGAAATGGTCCATGGCCGAGGTCATGCAGGATGAGCGGCGGTGCTCGCCCATGCGATGACGGCAATCCTTGCGTTCACGCTGCCGAACAGGATCAGGCTCCATGGACCGAGCCCCCGGCTTCTGCGCGGGCATATTCTGATACGGAGCCTGTTCTGCCTCACGCCGGAACCTGAGCATTTTCGGAGCGTTTACAGAGGCCAAGTTGCAAATCATTCTTAATTGCGTTACCTTCCTGCAAATCATTTGCAATAGCATGTGACTTCCTTGAGCGAGCCATCGCTTCGCAATCTGCCGACTGGAGAATGCCTGAATGTTCCGAACATGCCTGTCGAAGCGCCGTTTCGTGGGCCTTGCCGCAGCCCTTGCGGCAGTCGTCGCCGTCATGGGGCAGGGCCCCGCGCTGGCGCAGGGCGCGCCCCTCAAGGTGGTCGCAACCACCGGCATGATCGCGGATGCCGCCCATCAGGTCGGGGGCGGCTTGGTCGAGGTCAAGGCGCTGATGGGCTCCGGGGTCGATCCCCATGCCTATCGCCAGACGCGCACCGATATCGTCGCCATGACTCAGGCCGATCTCGTGCTCTGGCACGGCCTTTATCTCGAGGCCCAGATGGAAGGCTTCATGCGCGACCTCGCCAAGAAGCGGAATGTGGTCGCGGTGGCCGAGGCGCTGCCAAAGGACATGCTGCTCGCCCATGACGATTATGCCGACAAGTTCGACCCGCATGTCTGGATGAATCCGAACCTGTGGTCGCGTGTCGTGGTCGCGGTTCGCGATGCGCTCATCTCCGCGCGGCCCGAAGCCAAAGTCACGTTCGAGGCCAACGCGGCGGCGCATCTGAAGGATCTCGCGGAGCTTGCCGACTACGCGACCAAGACCCTTTCCTCGGTTCCGGCCGAGAGCCGTGTTCTTCTCACCGCTCATGACGCCTTCAACTATTTCGGCGCGGCTTATGGCTTCGAAGTGCTCGGCATTCAGGGCATTTCCACGGAGAGCGAGGCAGGGTTGAACCGCATTGCCGAACTGGTGGACATGCTGGTCTCGCGCAGGATCGGCGCGGTCTTCGTCGAGTCTTCCGTCTCCGACCGCAACATCCGTGCCCTGATCGAGGGCGCCGCCGCCAAGGGGCACAAGGTGGTCATCGGGGGCGAGCTCTTTTCCGATGCCATGGGCGAGCAGGATACCTACAAGGGCACCTATCTCGGCATGATTGATCACAACGCCACCACGATCACGCGAGCGCTCGGCGGCACGGCTCCGGAGCGCGGCCTGCGCGGCCAACTCTCGGTCGGAAGCTAAGGGTGAGGATGTGATGACATCAGCCGCCGTGCAGCTTGCCGCGAGGGACGGCCGGGTCATGCGCCCGGCCGCTCCGGCCGACAGCCCCCTCGCGATCCAGGGCATGACCGTCTCCTATGGCGAGAAGCCTGCCGTGTTCTCCGTCGATGCGATTGTGCAGCCCGGAAGCATGACTGCGATCATCGGCCCGAACGGCGCGGGTAAGTCGACGCTTCTGAAGGCATCCCTCGGCATCGTGCCCGCGCTGTCGGGGATCGTGACCGTCTTCGGTCAGCCTCTGGCGAAGGCGCGCCAGCGCATCGCCTATGTGCCGCAACGGGCCAGCGTGGATTGGGATTTCCCGACACGGGTGATCGATGTCGTCGTCATGGGGCTCTACCGCGAGCTTGGTCTCCTGCGTCTGGTGCGCCGACGCCACCGCGAGAAAGCTCTCGCCTGCCTCGACCGGGTCGGCATGGCCGATTTCGCGGGGCGTCAGATCGGCCAGCTTTCAGGCGGCCAGCAGCAGCGGGTGTTCCTCGCCCGCGCGCTGGCCCAGAACGCCGATCTCTATCTGCTCGACGAACCCTTCGCCGGGGTCGACGCAGCGACCGAGAAAGCCATCATCGATGTGCTCAAGTCCCTGAAGGCGGAAAGGCGCACGGTGGTTTGCGTGCACCACGATCTGGCGACGGTCGTGGATTATTTCGATCAGGTGCTGCTCATCAATGTGCGCAAGATCGCCGAGGGTGCGGTGTCGACAGCATTCACGGCTGAGAACCTGCAAGCCACCTATGGCGGGCGTCTCGCGACGGCGCATATCGATCAGCTCAAATTGCCGGTGGCGTGAGATGCCGCTGGATTCTTTCTTCAGCGCCCTGCTCCTGCAATCGGGCTACAACGCCGCGCTGGTCACCGTTGGCGCGGCCCTGCTCGGCATCGCTGCCGGAAGCGGCGGAGCGTTCCTGTTCCTGCGCAAGCGCGCGCTCGTCAGCGATGCGGTCGCGCATGCCACTCTGCCGGGCGTCGGAATCGCGTTCATGCTCATGGTGGCATTCGGGGGAGATGGCCGGAACCTGCCTGGGCTTCTCATCGGCTCCGCGCTCTCGGCTGGCCTTGGCTTGCTCGCTGTCGAATGGATCTCCCGTCGGACTCGCCTTGCCGAGGACGCGGCCATTGGAGCGGTTCTGTCGGTGTTCTTCGGCTTCGGCATCGTGCTGCTGACGATCATTCAGGCCATGTCCCGCGGCAAGCAGGCGGGGCTTGAAAGTTTTTTGCTCGGCTCGACGGCGGGCATGCTGTTTCAGGATGCGATCATCATCGCCATCGGGGGAGCATGCGCCATCGCCGCGCTCGTCGTACTGCGCAGGCCGATGACGCTCGTTGCATTCGATCCGGAATATGCGGGAGCATCCGGCATCTCCGTTCGGACGATCGATTTGGCCATGATGGGCCTTGTCCTGGCCGTCACGGTGATCGGATTGAAGATCGTTGGCCTGATCCTGATCGTCGCCATGCTCATCATCCCGTCCGTGACGGCCCGGTTCTGGACCGACCGGACCGGGCGTCTCGTGGCCATCGCGGGCGTCATCGGCGGCGTGTCGGCCTATGTCGGTGCCGCGCTTTCCGCTTCCGCTCCAAACCTGCCGACGGGACCGATCATCGTGCTCGTGTGCTTCGCGCTTTTCATGACGTCCCTTCTGCTTGCGCCGAGCCGCGGCGTCATGGCGTCGCTCCTCCGGCACCGGCGTTTCCAGGTGCAGGTGCATCGCCGCCAGGGGCTGCTCGCGCTGGCTCATGGAGAGGTCATTCTCGATCCGCTCACTCTTTCCGTGCTGCGCCGGGATGGGCTTATCCGCGCGGACGGCGTGGCGACCGATTTGGGCAAGGCGCAGGGCGCCAAGGTGCTGCGCGACGAGCGGCGCTGGCAGCTCGCGCGCCAGTTCCACCAGGATGAGGCCGTGTCCGGCCGCTACGACGGGCTGACGCCGATCGAGGCGGTGCTGACCCAGGACGAGATTGCGGAGATCGACCGCCGGATCGGCGGCCCGGTGCCCGTGGGAGGAGGGGCATGATGGGCGCCGAATTCGTTCAGCTCAGCCTGACGCCGCTGGCGATCGGAGTTCTTGCCGCCATTGCCTGCGCGCTGCCCGGCAACTTCCTGATCCTGCGGCGGCAGGCGCTCATCGGCGATGCCATCAGCCACGTGGCCTTGCCGGGGATCGTCGCCGCTTTCCTGATCACCGGCACGGTCTCGACCTGGCCGATGATGGTGGGCGCGGCGGGAGCGGCCCTTGTGGCCGTTGTCCTGATCGAGGCGATCAGGCGGCTCGGGCGGATCGAGCCCGGCGCCGCCATGGGCGTGACGTTCACCTCCCTGTTCGCGGCGGGCGTGCTGCTGCTGGAGCAGAGCGACACGAGCAGCGTGCATCTCGATGTGGAGCATGCGCTCTATGGCAATCTCGAAAGCCTGATCTGGCTCTCTGCGGACGGGTGGAGCTCGTTGCTCGATCCGCAGGCGCTCGCGGACCTGCCGCCGGAACTCGGCCGCATGGCGCTCGTGACCTTGCTCATCGCCGTCTTGACCGCTCTGTTCTGGCGCCCGCTCAAGCTCTCCACTTTCGATGAGGGCTTCGCCAATACGCTCGGGATTCCGACAACAGCCTTGAGCCTCGGGCTCGTGGTGACAGCCGCAATGGCGGCAGTCGCCGCTTTCGATGCGGTCGGGTCGATCATTGTCATCGCAATGTTCATCTGTCCGCCCGCCGCCGCGCGGCTGATGACCAATCGGCTGGAAGCGCAGGTGGCGTGGAGCGTTCTCTTCGCGACGATCTCGGCTGTTCTGGGCTACGTGTTCGCGGGATACGGGCCGCTATGGTTCGGCGGCAACGATGCCGTCAGCGCGGCGGGCATGATCGCGACCGTGTCCGGCGCGATCCTGGGGCTCTCGTGCCTGTTTGCGCCGCACCGCTCCCGCATCGGGATTGCGCGCGAGGCATAGCCGCGCGGCCTCCACGGTTCTGTTTCTGTGTTGCAGATCAATGCGGAGGCGGGGCCGTCACCTCAGACCTCTTGTGAGTCGGCGCTTACGCGGTCTACCTTTGGTGACGTCGGCGGGTACATTGGTCCGACCGCCGGTGTGGCGGAGTGATCGGAAGGCTGGGTTATGCGCGTTCGTTTCGGCTTTCAACTCTCCGTCACGACTCTGTTCGTGGTTGTGGTGCTTGCCGTCGGCCTCACTCTGGTTTTCCTCAGCTTCGATCGCGCCCGTTCAATCACCCGCACGGCCGCCCTCGCTTTCATCGACCGGGTCGCCGATCACACGGCCGACCGGGTGGATGAAGAGTTCAAGGATGTGCTGGATATTCTGGAGGTCCTGCGGCAGCTCGGCCCCATCGAGTCGGGCACGATCCTGGGCAATCCGCCTCTCTATGCCAACCTTGCGGCGCTCCTGCGCCAGCATGACCAGCTCTACAATCTCTATGTCGGCTACGATGACGGCGGGTTCCTGGAACTCGACATGCTGGAACGGGCAGGAGAGGCGGCCCGCGCGCAGATCCAGGCGCCGCCCGATGCCGTCTTCAGGCTGACCATCATGGAGACGCAGCCCGGGGAGACGTCGCGGACCCGCTTCACGTTCTATCTCTCTGCCGATCTGGCCATCATCGCCCAGGAACATGGCCCTGCCGATTACGATCCGCGCGAGCGGCCATGGTATCGGGACGCCTTCCAGCCCGGAGCCGGCCCGATCACCGAGCCCTACGTCTTCAGCCTCGCCAACTTGGTCGGCTACACGGTGCGGGCGCCATTCCCGAAAGGGCGGCGCGGCGTCGTCGGGGGAGACATTCTCCTCACCGAGGCCGATGCCTTCCTGCGCTCGCAAAAGCTCAGCGAGTCAGGTGTCGTATTTCTGTTCGATGACAGCGGCCTGATCGTCGCTCATCCCCGGATGGCGGAGGTTTTCCATCCCCGGCCGGGAGATACTGTCCGCGATCTTCCGCGCGTCGACCAGCTTGTGCCCGTCGATATCGCGCAGCCCTTGAGCGCGTGGCAGCGGGGCGGGGCGGCGCAGCAATTCTTCGAGGCGCCGGACGGACGGACCTATGTCATGGCGTTCCGCTCGATCGGGACGGCCAGATCCTCGGGTCTCAGCCTTGCCGTCATGGCGCCGCTCGACGAGTTCTTCGCCGAGATCGAGGCCGGGCGGCAGCGGCTTTTTCTCCTGGCGCTCGGCCTCGTCATCGCAGCGCTTCCGGTCGTCTGGTGGATCGGCGCGATGCTGTCGGGCTCCATGAAGGCCCTGGCGCGGGAGACGGACCGCATCCAGAAATTCCAGACGGATGGACCGACGCAGCGGATCCGCTCGATCATCCGGGAGATCGACGACCTGGGACGATCCGTCGCCACGATGCGCACCGTGGTGCGGACATTCGCCAGCTTCGTGCCGAAGCGCCTCGTCCAGCAGCTCGTGGCCACGGGGGACGCGCTCCAGCCCGGCGGCTCGCGTCGCGACGTCACGGTTTTGTTCACCGACATCACGGGCTTTACCGCCATCACCGAGAAGGCCGATCCCGAGCAGGTTATGCTCCGCACCTCCCGCTATCTCGCCGTGCTGTCCGCCGTGATCACGGAGCACGGCGGTACGGTCGATAAATTCGTCGGCGACGCCATCATGGCGATCTGGAATGCGCCGGCTGACGATCCCGATCATGTCGCTCATGCCTGCGCCGCCGTGCTGGCCTGCCGTGAGGCCAACCGGAGGCTCAATGAGGAGTTCGAGCGCGAGGGCGCGCCCGCCTACCGGACCCGGTTCGGGCTCCACACCGGAGAGGCCGTCGTCGGCACCATCGGGTCCGATGACCGGATGGCCTACACGGTTCTCGGCGCGGTGGTGAACCTGGCGGCGCGCCTGGAGCCGCTCAACAAGGATTACGGAACGGATATCCTGGTCAGCGATGCCGTCCAGAGCCAGGTCTCCGACCGCTTCGCATTCCGGGCCGTCGACACGATCCAGCCAAAGGGCTTTGCGGCGAGGATCCAGGTGTACGAACTCTGCGGTAAACGAAATGAGCATTCCCGCCAAAAGACATCGAGCCTGACGGAATGATCGGCCCGAGCGTCGGTTGGCGCGCCGCATCCGTCACGGCGCAGCAAATTCAGAGATTTCATGAGGAAGGAATGGCGGAGAGGGGGAGATTCGAACTCCCGATACGGTTGCCCGTATGCCGCATTTCGAGTGCGGTGCATTCAACCACTCTGCCACCTCTCCGGGTCGCGAAGGCCCTGGGGCCCGCTGGTTGACGCCGGGTGGATATCATGGGCTTGGCGGCTCTTCAAGCACCCTGAGACATGTTTTTGCGGGGTTTTTGATTGACAAAGCCAAGGGGAGCCCGTAGGTAAGCGTCCTCTATGAGCGGATAAAAGTGTCTGCTCGTATCCATGCGGCTGCGCCAAGCGGCCGTGAACCGAAGCCGGAAACTGCCAAAAAGCCAAGCCTGCGGGAGCTTTCCCGTTGAGATTTGGGTTTGAACACGAGGATCAAGATGTTCGCAGTGATCAAGACCGGCGGCAAGCAGTATCGCGTTGCCGCCAACGACGTCATCACCGTCGCCACGCTCGCGGGCGAGCCGGGCACCGCCGTTACGTTTGACCAGGTTCTCATGGTCACCAACGACGGCTCGACCCAGGTTGGCGCCCCCCTCGTCGAGGGCGTGACCGTGGCCGGCGAAGTGGTGGAGCACACCCGCGGCGAGAAGGTCATTTCCTTCAAGAAGCGCCGTCGCCAGAATTCCCGCCGCAAGCGCGGGCATCGCCAGGATTACACCGTTGTGCGGATCACCGAGATCCTCGCCGGTG
This sequence comes from Pseudomonadota bacterium, assembly GCA_023450615.1. Lineage (GTDB taxonomy): Bacteria > Pseudomonadota > Alphaproteobacteria > Rhizobiales > Beijerinckiaceae > Microvirga. The sequence continues at coordinate 10,468 of JAEXGT010000069.1, forward strand.
GCGCGAAGCCCAAGAAGGCGGCTGCCAAGAAGTCCACGAAGGCTGCGGCTGACGAAGCTGCGCCGGCCACCGCTGAATAAGCGTTCGGCACCTGACACAGAACACGGGAGTACATACCCATGGCTCATAAAAAAGCAGGCGGCTCGTCCCGCAACGGACGCGACTCCGACGGCCGTCGCCTCGGCGTCAAGAAGTTCGGCGACCAGCAGGTCATCGCCGGCAACATCATCATTCGTCAGCGCGGCACGAAATGGCATGCCGGCGCTAACGTCGGCATGGGCAAAGACCACACCCTCTTTGCCACGGCCAATGGCCGAGTCCGATTCCTTACGCGTCAAGGCCGAGCATTCGTATCGGTCGTACCGGCCCAAGAGGCAGCAGAGTAAACGGCGAGAGCAAAACGAAGGAGCTCCCGCCGGCATCACACCGACCCGGCGGATCAAAAGCTCCAAGTGGCCCTTCAAAAGGCCAAGCTCAGATCCAAAAACCGACAGGGGGAGGTGGGATGTCCACCTCCCCTTCGTGTTTTTCGGGCCCAGGGAGGGCCCATTCGGATCGGAGCAAGACCATGTTTCCCGACCTCACCCGTGACGATGTCTTCCGTCTCGAGACGCGCCGCCTGTGGCTGCGCTGGCCTCGCCTTGCGGATGCTCAAGCCGTCGTACGCCTTGCCGGTGAGAAAGCTGTCGCGGACATGACGGCTCGAATTCCGCATCCATATTCCCCGGAACAGGCCGAGAGGTTCATCTTCCACGCCCGGCGGTCCAATGCGGACGGCGAGAGCCTGCAACTGGCGATCACCCCGAAGGGCAAGCCGAACAGCCTCATCGGCATGGTCGGCATCGGACCGGACCCTGATACGGGCAAGCCGAATCTCGGCTACTGGCTCGGCACGCCATCCTGGGGGCACGGCTATGCCACGGAGGCGGCCCGCGCTCTGATTGATGCCTTCTTCGCCTATGGCGACGGGAGCGAGATCACGGCTTGCGCCAGGGTCATCAACCCGGCCTCCCGGCGGGTTCTGGAGAAGTGCGGCTTTGCCTATCAGGGCGCCGGGCTCTCGGAGCTTCCCGCCCGGTGCGGCCTCTATCCGGTCGACCATTTCCGTCTCGACCGGCGGACCTGGGAAAGCCTGAAGACCTGGAGCCATACGGGCTTCGTTCCCGAGCCCGCCTCCGTCGAGGTCGAAATCGACCGCTCCATCTCGCTCGCGAGCTAGAGTCTCGAACGCAAAAGCGGGTGCCGGTTTTGCGTGAAGAGGCGCTCAAAGGTAAAACCGAGGCGCTCCCGGAAACCATTCGGGGGCGCTTCTCTTTTGTCTCGGCGTTGCTCGCTTCCATATTGTCCCGTAAAGGGTACGGGTTATGAAATTTCTCGACCAAGCCAAGATCTATATTCGTTCCGGCAACGGCGGCGGTGGCGCCGTGTCGTTCCGCCGTGAAAAGTTCATCGAGTTCGGCGGGCCGGACGGCGGCGACGGCGGCCGCGGCGGCGACGTGTGGGCCGAATGCGTCGAGGGGCTCAACACCCTCATCGACTACCGCTACCAGCAGCATTTCAAGGCCAAGACCGGCGGCCACGGCATGGGCAAGAACCGTGCCGGCGCCAAGGGAGCGGATGTGGTGCTCAAGGTTCCGGCGGGCACCGAGATCCTGGAGGAGGATGGCGAGACCGTCATCGCCGACATGACTCATGTGGGCCAGAAGGTGCTGCTCGCCAAAGGCGGCAATGGCGGCTTCGGCAACGCCTATTTCACCACCTCCACCAACCGCGCTCCGCGCCGGGCCAATCCCGGCCAGGAGGGCGTGGAGATGACGATCATCCTGCGCCTCAAGCTGATCGCGGATGCGGGCCTCGTCGGGCTGCCCAATGCGGGCAAGTCCACGTTCCTCGCCACCGTCACCGCGGCCAAGCCCAAGATCGCGGATTATCCGTTCACCACGCTCCATCCGGGGCTTGGCGTCGTGCGCATTCACAACCGCGAATTCGTGCTGGCGGACATTCCCGGCCTCATCGAAGGCGCATCCGAGGGCATCGGCCTCGGCGACCGTTTCTTGAGCCACGTGGAGCGCTGCCGCGTTCTGCTGCATCTCGTGGAAGGAACGAGCGAGGATGCGGGCGAGGCTTATAAAGTTGTTCGCCATGAGATCGAGGCCTACGGTCATGGACTTGCGGACAAACCCGAAGTCGTGGCGCTCTCCAAGGCCGACGCGCTCGATGAGGAGACGCTGAAGGAGCAGCTGAAGAAGCTGAAGAAAGCCTGCAAGCGCACGCCTCTCGTGATTTCATCCGCATCGGGTCAGGGCGTGCAGGAGGCCTTGCAGTCTCTGCTCGCAGTAATCGACGAAGCAAAGGCGGAGGAAGTGGACGCCGCCCAGGCGCAGGAAGAGTGGCATCCGTGAGTCCGCAGCTCAGCCAGTTCCGCCGTGTCGTTCTCAAAGTAGGCTCCGCGCTTCTGGTTGATCGCGCGCGCGGGCGCTTGAACCATGCATGGCTTGCAGCACTTGCTGAGGACATTGCCGATCTTCATGCGAAGGGCGCCGACGTTCTCGTCGTGTCCTCCGGCGCCATCGCCATGGGCCGCACGGTCCTGGGCCTTCCTTCCGGCCCCTTGAAGCTCGAAGAGAGCCAGGCTGCTGCCGCCGTCGGCCAGATTGCGCTCGCGCGGACGTGGTCCGAGGTGCTCGCGCATCACGGCATCACGGCAGGCCAGATTCTCGTTACCCTCTCCGACACGGAGGAGCGGCGGCGCTATCTCAATGCGCGCGCGACGACGCTGAAGCTGCTCGACATGCGCGCTGTGCCGGTAGTCAACGAGAACGACACCGTGGCGACCTCCGAAATTCGCTACGGCGACAACGACCGTTTGGCCGCGCGCGTCGCCACCATGATCGGCGCGGATCTGCTGGTCCTGTTCTCGGACATCGATGGGCTCTACACCGCACCGCCTGCTTCCGATCCGAAGGCCGAGCATATTCCGGTGGTCGAGCGCATCACGCCTGCCATCGAAGCGATGGCGGGAGGCGCTGCCTCCGAGCTCTCCCGCGGCGGCATGCGCACGAAGATCGAGGCGGGCAAGATCGCGACCGCCAGCGGCACGCATATGATCATCGCCGATGGACGTACGAAGAACCCGCTGAAGCGCGTGGCCGACGGCGAGCGCTGCACCTGGTTCCTCACGCCCTCCAATCCCGCGACCGCTCGCAAGACGTGGATCGCAGGCGCGCTGGAGCCGCGCGGCACGCTCATCGTCGATGACGGCGCGGCGCGGGCGCTGCAGGGTGGCGCGAGCCTGCTGCCTGTCGGCGTGCGGCGCATCGAAGGCACGTTCCATCGCGGCGATGCGGTGACGATCCGCGACGGGTCCCGTGTTCTCGGGCGCGGCCTCGTGGCCTACGACGCGGACGAGGCCTCACGCATCATCGGCCGTCCGAGCCGGGAGATCGAGGCGATTCTCGGTTATGCGGGACGCGCCGAGATGATTCACCGGGACGACATGGCGCTGGATACCGGAACAACGCTTTCCTGAGAGACAATCATGAACACTCTCACGCTGATCGACAGTGGTGACATAGCGGAGATGATGCTGCGCATGGGGCGCGATGTGCGCCATGCCGCCCGCAAGATCGCGTTGGCTTCGGACGAACAGAAGAATGCTGCTCTGCGCGCCATGGCCGCCAGCATTCGCGCGCGGGCCTCGGACATTCTTGCCGCCAATGCGGAGGATCTCGCGGAGGCGAGGGCCAAGGGGCAGACGTCCGCCTTCATCGACCGCCTCGTTCTCAACCCGGAACGTCTCGAAGCCATCGCCGCAGGGGTCGAGAGCGTTGCTGCTCTTCCCGATCCGGTCGGGCGCGTACTGGCGCAGTTCGAGCGTCCGAATGGTTTGAGGATCGAGCGCGTGGCGACGCCGCTCGGCGTGATCGGCGTGATCTTCGAAAGTCGCCCGAACGTCACGGCGGATGCAGGCGCGCTCTGCCTCAAGGCGGGTAATGCCGCCATTCTCCGTACGGGCTCCGACAGCTTCCGCACCTCCATGGTCATCGCTCAGGGGATGAGCGAAGGGCTGGAGCAGGCGGGCCTGCCTGCCGATGCCATCCGCCTCGTGCCGACACGCGACCGGGCTGCGGTGGGCGCCATGCTCTCGGGGCTGAACGGCAATATCGACGTCATCGTGCCGCGCGGCGGCAAAAACCTCGTGGCGCGCGTGCAGGACGAAGCGCGCGTGCCGGTCTTCGCGCATCTCGAAGGGCTCAACCATGTGTTCGTGCATGAACGGGCCGATTTGGAAATGGCGAAAGAGATCGTGCTGAACGCCAAGATGCGCCGCACCGGCGTGTGCGGCGCGGCGGAGACGCTGCTCGTGGATCGCGGTTGCGCCGCAACGCATCTGAAGCCGCTGGTTTCGATGCTGCTCGATGCGGGTTGCGCCGTGCGCGGCGATTCCGACGTACAGGCAGTGGACACACGCGTGACGGCGGCAACGGAAGAGGATTGGCGCACGGAATATCTCGATGCGATCATCGCGGTGCGCGTTGTGGACGGCCTGGATGAGGCCATCGCGCATATCGAGTCGTACGGCTCCCATCACACGGATTCCATCGTCACGGATGACGCCGCTGCGGCGGAGCGCTTCCTGGCGCAAGTCGATTCCGCCATCGTGCTGCACAACGCTTCCACGCAATTCGCCGATGGCGGCGAGTTCGGCTTCGGAGCCGAGATCGGCATCGCCACGGGGCGCATGCACGCGCGCGGGCCCGTCGGTGTCGAGCAGTTGACCTCGTTCAAATATCGCATCCGCGGTTCGGGCCAGACACGTCCGTGAGTATTCCGCCTTCCCGTTTCCGGATCATGCCCTCGGGGCTCGTGCGCCTGCCTGTTGCCATACCCGGCATGCGCATCGGGCTTTATGGCGGCTCGTTCAATCCCGCTCATGCGGGGCACCGTCATGTGAGCCTCATGGCGCTCAAGCGGTTGAGGCTCGATCGGGTCTGGTGGATCGTCACGCCCGGCAATCCGCTGAAGGACACGGGCGAGCTCGCCTCCACCGAAATGCGCGTGGCGCAGGCCAGGGAGATCACCGATGATCCCCGCATCGATGTGACCGCCTTCGAAGGCGAGATCGGCGCGCGCTATACCGTTGATACGCTGGCTTATCTCAAGCGGCGCTTCCCGGGCGTGCATTTCGTGTGGGTAATGGGGGCCGACAATCTTGCGGGCTTCCACCGCTGGCGGGGCTGGCGGCGGATCGCCCGCATGATGCCCATGGCCATCGTCGACCGGCCGGGCTGGACCCTGAAGGCCATGAACGCCCGAAGCGCGCAAGCCCTTGCGAAATGGCGCATCGACGAGGGGAGGGCGACAGCCCTGGCGGGCCTGCGGGGCCCCGCCTGGGTGTTCCTCCACGGACCCCGCTCGCACCTGTCGTCCACAATGCTGCGGCGAATGGCCAGAACTTCTCCTTCTGGGGGACGTTGAAAAAGTAGGGCATTCGATCTTATCTTAAGGATCGGTGCTTCATATGAGCGCTGCTTAGAAAGGGCTTGAACCTGAACCGACTGAACACTGTCGAAGCGGATACGAACACGCTTCACCCTCTCTCCGGAGCGACTGCTCCGCATGATGAGGATATCCGGGCCGTCGCCCTGGCTTCTCTCGAGGATATGAAGGCCGAGAACACGGTCGAAATCGACCTGGTCGGCAAAACCTCGCTTGCAGATACCATGATCGTCACATCGGGCCGTTCCCACCGTCACGTGGGCGCGATTGCCGACCGTCTGGTCAAGGACCTCAAGGATAAGGGGTTCGGCAATGCGCGCGTGGAGGGGATGCCCGCCTGCGATTGGGTGCTGATCGACGCCGGCGACATTCTCGTTCACATTTTCCGTCCCGAGGTGCGTGGCTTCTACAACCTCGAGAAGATGTGGGGCGCCGATCGTCCTCAGGATCGCGCGAGCTGATGAAGAAGGCCTGAAACGTTGCGACTGAGCTTGCTGGCCGTGGGCCGTCTCAAGAGCGGCCCCGAACGGGAGCTGGTCGAACGATACAGGCAGAGGGTCGACGGCATGAGCCGGGCCATGGGCCTGGCCGGGCTCGACATTGTCGAGCTGCCGGAGAGCCGGGCGCGTCGGGACGACGACCGCCGCGCGGAAGAGGCCGCCGCCCTCCTCGAGAAGGCCGGGTCCTCCGTGCTGATCGTCTTCGACGAGCGCGGCAAGAGCCCCTCCAGCGAGGCCTTTGCCGGGCGAATCAGGCAATGGCGCGACGAGGGCCGCACGGGCGTGGCCTGTGTCATCGGCGGCCCTGACGGGCTCGATCCGAAGATCCGCCAGCGCGCGGAAATGGTGGTTTCCTTCGGTGCGCTCACTATGCCGCACCAGATCGTCCGGGCGCTCGTGGCCGAGCAGCTCTATCGGGCGCTGACAATTATTGCCGGGCACCCTTATCATCGTGCCGGTCACGATGATTCCTGACGCATGTACCGCTTCGATAGTCTTCACCCCGGCAGGCTTCTGAGCCTCGCTCTCTGGCTGGTTTTCCCCTTACTGAGCTCCGCATGGGCCCAGCAAGCGCCTGCGCCTGCGCCCGCGGCTCCCCAGGCCGCGCCGGAAACGGCGGAGGAAAGGCAGAAGCGCCAGAGCGACCTCAAGCTTCTGGAAGAGGCGATGAACGCCAGCGTGCAGGCTCAAAAGCGCCTTGAGGCAGAAATCGAAGAGATCAGGACGGACCGGGCCAAGCTCAATGCGACGCTGATCGAGACCGCGTCCCGTACCCGGGACACGGAAGACCGGATTCGCGGCCTGGAGCAGCGGCTCCAGACCCTGGCCTCCTCCGAGGCGGCTATCCGCCGCTCCCTGGACAGCCGCCGGGGCGTGATCGTCGAAGTGTTCGCCTCCCTCCAGCGGATGGGCCGGCGCCCCCCGCCTGCGGTCCTGGTCCGGCCGGAGGATATGCTCGAAGCCGTGCGAGCCTCCATCATCCTGGGCGCGGTGCTGCCCGAGCTTCGCGCGGAAGCCGAGATTCTGGCATCCGATCTCGCCGAATTGGTGCGCCTCAAGGAGGCGATTGCCACCGACCGCACGACGCTCAATGCGGAACTCGGCGCCTTGAACAACGAGCAGCAGCGGTTGGCGGCCCTCATGGCGGCTCGTCAGAGCCGGATGGCCGACGTGGAACTCAGCATCGGGACCGAGCGGGAGAAGACCGCCGAGCTTGCCCGCCAGGCCGGCTCCCTCAAAGAGCTGATCGACCGCATGGAAGCGGAGATCTCAGGGGCTCAGCGGGCTGCCGAGGCGGCACGCAAGGCGGCAGAGGCTCAGGAGCGTGAGACCAAAGAGCGGTTCGCGCAGGCCGCGTTCCGGGATCCTGCCCGTCTGGCTCCCAAAATTCCCTTCTCGGAGGCTCGTGGCCTGCTCCCGCGGCCTGTAAGCGGCAATGTCGCGCTCGATTTCGGGGCCGCCGACGGCTACGGCGGAACGACGCGCGGCATTACGATCACCACTCGTCCCAAAGCGGCTGTCGTATCTCCTGCGGACGGCTGGGTCGCCTTCGCGGGGCCCTTCCGGTCCTATGGTCGACTCTTGATCATCAATGCGGGCGGAGGATATTATATTCTTCTGGCCGGGATGGACCAAATCAACGTCGATGTGGGGCAATTCGTGCTCGCTGGCGAGCCAGTCGCGACCATGGGGGATTCTCCTCTCATGAGTTTGACCGGTTCTGCCATAGAAAAGAACGATCCCGTCCTCTATGTTGAGTTCAGGAAAGACGGCGGTTCAATCGACCCAGGTCCCTGGTGGGCGAAATCGCAAAGCGAAAAGGCTCGCGGATAATGCGCAAACTCTCCCTATTGATTCTCGGTGTGGCTATCGGCGCGGGCAGCGCGACCATGGTGTCGCAGACAGCCCTGCTCTCCTCGGGCGCAGTCGCCGCCTCTGCCGACACCTACCGGCAGCTGAGCCTTTTCGGAGACGTCTTCGAGAAGGTCCGCACGGATTACGTTGAAAAGCCCGAGGAATCGAAGCTCGTCGAATCGGCGATCAACGGCATGCTGACTTCGCTCGATCCGCATTCGAGCTACATGGACCCCAAGAGCTTCCGCGACATGCAGGTGCAGACCCGCGGCGAGTTCGGCGGCCTCGGCATCGAGGTCACCATGGAAGACGGTCTCGTGAAGGTGGTGACCCCCATCGATGAGACTCCGGCCTCGCGCGCTGGCGTCATGGCGAACGATATCATCACGCATATCGATAACGAGCCCGTTCAGGGCCTCAACCTGAACCAGGCCGTGGACAAGATGCGCGGTCCGGTGAATTCCTCGGTCACGCTGAAGATCCAGCGCAAGGAATCCAAGGACCCGATCGAGGTGAAGCTCACCCGCGAGACCATCAAGGTCCGTCCGGTGCGCGCCCGCGTCGAAGGCGATATCGGCGTCCTCCGCGTGACGCAGTTCAACGAGCAGACCTACGACAACCTGCGCACGAGCATCGAGAAGCTCACCAGCGAGATCGGCGCCGACAAGGTCGCGGGCTTCGTCATCGATCTGCGCAACAATCCGGGCGGATTGCTCGATCAGGCGATCATGGTATCCGACGCCTTCCTCGACCGCGGCGAGATCGTCTCGACCCGCAGCCGCAATGCCGAAGATACGCAGCGCTTCACCGCCAAGGCCGGCGATCTTGCCAAGGGCAAGCCCCTCGTGGTGCTCGTGAACGGCGGCTCGGCCTCCGCGTCCGAGATCGTGGCCGGCGCCCTGCAGGATCACAAGCGCGCGACGGTGCTCGGCACCCGCTCGTTCGGCAAGGGATCTGTTCAGACGATCATCCCGCTCGGCGGCAACGGCGCGGTGCGCCTGACCACGGCGCGCTACTACACGCCGTCGGGCCGTTCGATCCAGGCCAAGGGCATCGATCCGGATATCGAGGTGCTGCAGGATATCCCGGAAGAGCTGAAGGGCAAGGACGAGACCAAGGGCGAAGCCGGTCTGCGCGGCCACCTGAGCAATGGTGGCGACAAGGAAGAGCGCGGCGGTTCCTCCGCCTACGTTCCGCCGGATCCGGCCAAGGACAAGCAGCTGCTTGCCGCCTACGATCTGCTTCGCGGCGTGCGCAAGGGCGCTGCCAATACCACGACGCCGGCCCCGAACTAAGGGATCCGGCTCACGGCGAAACAACGAGCCTGGCGGCACAAACCGCCAGGCTTTTTTTCATTCAGGCTTTGACAAGCGCACGGAATAGCTTGTGCCGACCTTCTTGAAACGGCACTCTTGAACCTTGACCTATGGAACCAATGACACAAGCCGGCGATACTTCAGATGATCGGCACGCGAAGGGGCAGGGTAAGGGAGTGAATATCCGATGAGAAACGACAAGAGCCCGCAGAGCAGGAAGGAATTGCCCTATCGCTCCTGCGTTGGCGTCATGCTTCTCAACAAGCATGGCCATGTCTTCATCGGACGACGTCACTCCGAGAACGATCAGGTTTCCGATGGCTATGCATGGCAGATGCCTCAGGGCGGAATCGATCCCGGCGAGGATCCTTACCGGGCAGCCCTGCGCGAACTCTACGAGGAAACCAGCGTGCGTTCCGTGAGCCTGCTGGCGGAAGCGCCCGATTGGTACTCCTACGATCTTCCGTCCATGGTGGCCGGACGCGCATGGCGCGGGCGCTATCGCGGGCAGACGCAGAGATGGTTCGCTTTCCGCTTCGAGGGCGACGAGAGCGAGATCAACATCGCCCAGCCCGGCGGTGGCCATCACAAGCCTGAATTCGACGAATGGCGCTGGGAGGAGATGCACCGCCTGCCGGAGCTGATCATCCCGTTCAAGCGCGGCGTGTATGAGAACGTCGTCGCGGCCTTCAGCCATCTGGCGCCGCAGGAAACCAAAGCCTGATTCCGGCAGCCGGCGCGCATTGCTTCATGCGTACATAAAACGCCCGTGACGGTGTTTCGTCACGGGCGTCATTTTGAAAACGACAGATTTAAGCAGCGTAAGAGAACTCGTCCTTGCGCGCCTGCGGATCCTGGCGCGGCAGCATGGCTATGGCCGCGCGCGCGTAAGCACGAAATTCCTCTTTCACGATTTCAGGCTCGGCTTCCCACAACAACGCATCGTCCTCGGTCTCATAAAGGGCCCGAGCAACGTATTCGACTTCCTGGTCCATGGTAGATGCCCCTTGATTTCAAGCTGTTTGCTTTTTTGCGGCCAGCCTGCAACGCATTTTACCGATCAACGCAACGACAACAGGGCTTGGCCGTTCAACGAGAGCCATTTGCGCCAAAAGTTCCAGATTCGGCAAAGGTGCAAAAGGGGTAGCTCAACAGTTCTAGACCGGTCGGGCAGGATCGAGGACCGGTCGAGGCTTCGCTATCAATGTCATGGGAATGGTGCCCCTGGCCGGGATCGAACCAGCACTCCTTGCGGAACTCGATTTTGAGTCGAGCGCGTCTACCAATTCCGCCACAGGGGCAAGGACCTGCGAAGTAGCATGAGGGATCGAGCACGGTCAATCAGTCAGATGTGAAGCTGCGCCGCAAGTCTTGCCTCTCGCCATTCCGGCCGTCTTGTGCTCAAAGGGCCCGCGTAGTCCTGTTTCATCCAATCTTGCCGGGATCCCATGCTGAGACGCCTTTACGACTGGACCCTTTCCCTCGCGGCCCGGCCTTCGGCTCCCTACGCGCTGGCCTTGGTGTCTTTCTCGGAGAGCTCCTTCTTCCCCGTTCCGCCGGACGTGATGCTCGTGCCCATGATGCTCGCGCGGCCGGACAAGGCGTGGACCTATGCCCTGATCTGCACGATCTCCTCGGTTCTGGGCGGCGTCCTGGGCTATGTGATTGGCTTGGCGCTATACGATTCCATCGGCTCCTGGCTGTTCCAGCTCTATGGCCTGAACGAGAGCGCGGAGACGTTCCGGCACGCCTATGCGGAATACGGACATTGGGTGATCCTGCTCAAGGGCCTGACGCCCATCCCCTATAAGCTCGTGACCATCACTTCCGGCTTTGCGGGTTATCACATCGGCTGGTTCATCCTGCTTTCCGCCATCACCCGCGGCGCCCGCTTCTTCCTCGTGGCGCTGCTGATGAGCCGGTTCGGGCCGCGCATCAAATCCATCATCGACAACAATTTCAATCTTGTCGCCGCCGTGGCTATCATCGCCATCGTCGGAGGCTTCGTGGCCTTCCGATATATGTTCTGAAAGGAGGGACGATGCGCCTCAGCCTTTCCGTTCGCCAAATGGCGCTGGCAGTCGCGCTCGGCGCCGCAGCCACCATCGGCGGCGCGCTCGTGTTCGAACATGTGTTCGGCTACGTGCCGTGCAAGCTGTGCCTGATCCAGCGCAATCCCTACTACATCGCCATTCCGCTCGGGATCCTGGCCGCCCTCCTGCCGCCGCGCTGGACGCGGGCGGGGCTGTGGCTCCTGGCGCTCCTCTTCGTGGTGAGCGCGGGGCTTGGGGCCTATCATGCGGGCGTGGAATGGGGCTTCTTCGCAGGACCCAGCGATTGCGGAGGCGGCTCGGGCGCCAGCGCCGGCAATGTGGGCGATTTCCTCAACCAGCTCGAAACCACCCGCGTGGTGAGCTGCACGGCGGCCGCATGGCGCTTCCTGGGGCTGTCCTTGGCGGGATGGAACGTGCTGATCTCTCTTGGCTTGGCATCTTTCGCGGCCATGGGCGCGGCAGGCAAAGGTTTCGGCAAGGGTTCCGAGAAGTGACGATGACGGGCGGCCGTGTGAACGGCTTGCAGGGAGCCGGCGATGGTCATGCCCGGCCCGTGAAGTGGCTTCGACACTCACTCCGTCTCGGGATGCTCATCGCCGCGATGCTCGGCATGAGCGCGCACGCAGTCGCCCAACATAACGGTGATGCGGGCGGGAAAGCGGCCAGGGACGCTTCGGACCGATCAAACTATAGGCCCGATGCCGTCTATGCCAAAATCCCTGCGCGGGATGACCAAGGGCGCGATCAGCTCGCAATGTTCCGGGCCTGGAACCCGGACCCGGTGGGAAACCACGAGGCGAATCTGCGGGCCCTCCATCCGTTGCTTGCCCGCGTGGTGCAAAAGGCACAGGCCGATAATCCGAGTTTAGCCTTCGTGATCGGCTCAGGGCTGCGCGATGGCAACCTGCAGCGCAAGGCGGTCGCCTGGGGATGGTCGAGAACCAAGGGAGGCCCGCACGTGCTCGGACTCGCGGTCGACTTGTGGCCGCTCGACGCGCAGGGCCATGTTGTCTTCGATCCGTCAGCACAGAACCGAATTGCCGCCGCAATGAAGCGGGCTGCCGCAGAACTTGGTGCATCGATCCGCTGGGGTGGACATTTCCAGAGTTTCAAAGATGCGGACCGCTCGCACTTCGAGCTCAGGCGTCCATAATGGAAGGCCGGCATCATCGCCCACATTAGCGGGCGGATTGCGTATCATGGCACGCCTCAGGTGCCGAGAAGCCTCAAGGCTCCAACTCGCTGTCCCAATAGAGATAATCCATCCAGCTTTCGTGCAGATAGTTCGGTGGGAAGAGCCGTCCGTTGGAGTGCAGGTCGTGGACGGTGGGGGCGAAGGGATGCTGGCGGGGCCACATCTCCACTTCGCGGGGCATCTTGTCGCCTTTTCTGAGATTGCAGGGAGAGCAGGCGGCGACGACGTTTTCCCAAGTGGTCTGGCCGCCCTTGGAGCGGGGAACGACGTGATCGAAGGTCAGGTCCTCGCGGGTGCCGCAATATTGGCAGCTGAAACGGTCGCGCAGGAAAACGTTGAAGCGGGTGAAGGCCGGGTGCCGGGTCGGCTGGACGTAGGTCTTGAGTGAGATGACTGAGGGGAGGCGGACTTCGAAGCTCGGACTTCGCACGACCTTGTCATATTCGGAGACGATGTTGACCCGGTCCAGGAACACCGCCTTGATCGCATCCTGCCAGCACCAGATGGACAAGGGATAGTAGCTCAAAGGCCTGTAATCGGCATTGAGAACAAGGGCCGGGCAGGCTTCCGGCCTTACGACAGGTTGGACGTGTATCGTCACATTCCCTCCTCTCAAAGAAGAGTAGCCCCGCCTGAGTAGACTATAGGCATTGTGACCCTGTTGTGAAGTTCGCAGATAAAGGCGTTTGTGACGCACCACACAGGAAATGCGGCCAGAGTCGGTATTTTTCACCTTATCCGGCCCCCTGGCCTTATTCTGGGGAAAGCTTTCCCCTTTAAGACCGTCCCCGTGCGAGCCTCTCACGGGTCGGGAGAACTCAGCGCGTGGAAAGGGCCGGCAGGAATGACACTCCTTCACCATGTCTTCGGGTCGCTCGAGGCGATGATTGCGGCCTATGGAGCCTTTGGGCTCTTTCTGGTGCTCTATTTCGAGTCCTTCGGCGCGCCGCTTCCCGGCGAGAGCGCCTTGATCACCGTTTCACTGCTGGCGGCACAGGGGGATCTCCCCATCAGCCATGTGCTCCTGGCCGCATGGCTCGGCGGGGTGCTGGGGGACAGCACCGGCTATGTCATCGGGCATGTGGGCGGGCGGCCTCTGTTGATGTGGCTGGCGCCCAAGATCAAGCTGACGCCGGAGCGCCTGGCCCGCGTAGAAAAAACGGCCCGGGAGAAGGGGTTCTTCATGGTGATGACGGCGCGCTTCGTGGTGGGGCTGCGCCAGCTCAACGGCATCCTGGCCGGAACGGTCGCCATGCCATGGCCCCGCTTTTTCTTGGCCAACGCCCTGGGGGCGCTGATCTGGGCATCCTTCTGGAGCCTCGGGGCATATTTCTTCGCCGACCTGTTCCGCCGCTTTCTGTAGGCTTAGAGCATCGAACGCAAAAGTGGGCGCCGGTTTTGCGTGACAGGATGCGCCCAAACCAAAGCTTAAAGCCGTGGACGTGAGGTCGATTTCACGTCCGATGCTTTAGCGGGTCGGGACCGGGTGCTCGCCGCGATAATCGTAGAAGCCGCGCTTCGTCTTGCGGCCGAGCCAGCCGGCCTCGACGTATTTCACGAGAAGCGGGCAGGGGCGGTACTTGGAATCGGCCAGTCCTTCGTAGAGCACCTGCATGATCGACAGGCAGATATCGAGGCCGATGAAGTCGGCAAGCTGCAGCGGACCCATCGGATGGTTCGCGCCAAGGCGCATGGCGGTGTCGATGGCCTCGACGGAACCCACGCCCTCGTAGAGGGTGTAGATTGCCTCGTTGATCATCGGCAGCAGGATGCGGTTGACGATGAAGGCCGGGAAGTCTTCGGAGACCGTGGAGGTCTTGCCGAGCTTGGCGATGAATTCCTTGGCGGATTCGTAAGTCGGATCGTCGGTCGCGATGCCGCGGATCAGCTCCACGAGCTGCATGACCGGCACCGGGTTCATGAAGTGGATACCGATGAACTTTTCCGGGCGGTCGGTGGCGGCGGCAAGGCGCGTGATGGAGATCGAGGACGTGTTCGTCGCGATCATCGCATCCGAGCGCAGGGAGGGGCAGAGATTGGTGAAGATCTTGCGCTTCACCTCCTCGTTCTCGGTCGCGGCCTCGATCACGATGTCGCAGGCGCCGAGATCGTCATAGCCCCGCGCCGGCTTGATGCGCTCCAGCGCCCCCTGGCGGTCGCCGTCGGCGATGGCGCCCTTGGCGACTTGGCGGGCCATGTTGCCATTGATGGTGGCGAGCCCGGTATTGATGCGCTCTTCCGAGAGATCGTGGAGCCGGACGTCGAAGCCCGCGAGCGAACAGACATGAGCGATGCCGCTGCCCATCTGTCCCGCGCCGATCACGCCAACCGTCTTGATCTCAATGCTCATCTGACTTGCCTGCCATCCATGCTCAAAGCATCCGGGCGAGCGTTCCCGCCCGGATTGTTTCATTCACCTATACCTGGACCGATTAACCGGCTTTGGTCAACTCCTCCTTGAGCTCCGGCAGGATTGTGAAGAGATCGCCAACGAGGCCGTAATCGGCGACCTGGAAGATCGGCGCCTCTTCGTCCTTGTTGATCGCCACGATCACCTTGGAATCCTTCATGCCCGCCAGATGCTGGATCGCCCCGGAGATGCCCACCGCGATATACAGATCCGGCGCAACCACCTTGCCCGTCTGGCCCACCTGCCAGTCGTTCGGCGCATAGCCCGCATCCACCGCCGCGCGCGAGGCGCCCATCGCCGCTCCCAGCGTGTCGGCAATCGGCTCGATATACTGCTTGAAGTTCTCCGCAGAGCCCAGCGAGCGCCCGCCCGAGATGATGATCTTGGCCGAGGTCAGCTCAGGGCGGTCGCTCTTCGCGATCTCCTGACCCTTGAAGCTCGACACGCCCGGATCATCGGCGGCGTTCACATTCTCGATCGCGGCCGAGCCGCCCTCGCCCGCCGCCGGGAAGGCGGCCGTACGCACGGTGATCACCTTCTTGGCGTCAGTCGCCTGAACCGTCTGGATCGCGTTGCCCGCATAGATCGGACGCTCGAAGGTGTCGGGCGACACCACCTTGGTGATGTCGGAAACCTGCATGACGTCGAGGAGAGCGGCCACCCGCGGCATGATGTTCTTGCCGTTCGAGGTCGAGGGCGCAACCAGCGCGTCATAGGAGCCCGCCAGCGACACGATCAGCGCGGCGGCGGGCTCGGCCAGCATATGCTCGTAAGCGGGGCCATCGGCCAGCAGCACCTTCTCTACGCCAGCGAGCTTGGCGGCGGCGTCCGCCGCGGCCTTGGCATTCGAGCCGGCCACCAGCACATGCACCGGCGCGCCCAGCGCCTGGGCGGCGGAGAGCGCCTTATGGGTGGCATCCTTGAGCTGAGCGTTGTCGTGCTCGGCAATCAGAAGAGTGGTCATGGGTCTTTTCTCCTTAGAGCACGCCGGCTTCGGTCTTGAGCTTCGTCACGAGCTCAGCCACGGAGCCCACCTTCACGCCGGCCTTGCGTCCGCCCGGCTCAACGGTGTTGAGCACCTTCAGGCGCGGGCTGACATCGACGCCCAGCGTCTCGGGCGAGGTCTCGTCCAGCGGCTTCTTCTTGGCCTTCATGATGTTGGGGAGCGACGCATAGCGCGGCTCGTTGAGGCGCAGGTCCGTGGTGACGATGGCGGGCAGCTTCAGGCCCACCGTCTGCAGGCCGCCATCAACCTCGCGGGTGACGTCGACCGAGCCCTCGCCCACATTGACCTTGAACGCGAAGGTGCCCTGAGGCCAGCCCAGCAGGGCGGCGAGCATCTGGCCGGTCTGGTTGGAATCGTCGTCGATGGCCTGCTTGCCCATGATCACGAGGTCGGGCTTTTCCTGCTCGATCACGCCCTTCAGGATCTTGGCGACGGCAAGCGGCTCGACGGTGGCGTCGGTCTTGACCAGGATGCCGCGGTCGGCGCCCATGGCCAGCGCGGTGCGGATGGTCTCGCCGGCCTGCTGCGGGCCGATGGAGACGGCGACGATCTCGGTGGCCTTGCCCTGCTCTTTCAGGCGCACGGCCTCTTCGACGGCGATCTCGTCGAAGGGGTTCATCGACATCTTGACGTTGGCGAGTTCCACCCCGGATCCGTCGCCTTTCACGCGGATCTTCACGTTGTAATCAACCACCCGCTTCACACACACCAGAAGCTTCATTCGTCTGTCCTCATTGAAGGTCAGGTCCGGAAGTCGCCTAGGGTAAGCTCTCCGGACAGATAGGAAAAAGGCTGAGCGGACCCTAGAGCATCGGATTCAAAAGTGGAATGCACTTTTGGGGTCAATCCGACGCTCCTTTCATAGAGAAGCGCATCGTTCGTGGGGAAAACCGGGACCACCTTTTCGCTGCGCGGGCCGTAAGCCTTCGAACGTCAACGCGGCGTCTGCAATTCCTGCGCTGCTACGCGCGCCAGAACAGGATCGTAGTGATGGCGCATGATGGGAATGAGAATAGCGCCCGCGATGAACCCGCCAAGATGGGCAAACCACCCCACGCCCTCGTCCGAGCCGAAGAAGGCGGAGACGAACTGCACGCCGAACCAGAAGCCGATGGCCCAATAGGCCGGAAGCCGCAAGGGAATGCCGCCGAGGAACAGGGCCCAGATCTTGACGCGGGGATAAAGGATCACATAGGCCGCCACCACGCCCGACACGCCGCCCGAAGCGCCGATCAGCGGACGTTCGGGGGCGGGCAGGATGAAGGTCTCCGGCATGCTCGCGCCGGCGACATAATATGAAGCGACGGCATGGACGAGGCTCGCGATGACGCCGCAGAGCAGGAAGAATGCGAGGAAGCGCATATGCCCCATCGCGTCTTCCACATTGTCGCCGAACACCCACAGGAACAGCATGTTGCCGACGAGGTGAAACCACGATCCGTGCAGGAAGATGTTGGTGACGAGCGTCATCCAGGTCGGCACGAAAGGATAACCCTCCGGCAATCTCTCGTAGCCGAACAGGACGGCGGGGATGAGGCCGAATCCTGCGACCATTTCATCGGCGGAAAGCGGCCCGTAGACGAAGACGAGATGAACGAGAACGCAGACCGCGATCAGCGAGCGCGCCACCACCGGCGTCTTCATGTGCTCGAGAGGGACGCCGTCGTGAAGCGGGAGAAACATGATCCCGGCCTTTCAGGGCATTTCCGGCGAACCCGATCCGGTTCGCCCTCGGACAATGCGCTCACTAGATAAAGAGATAATCCACGCCAGTGGAAGCGGCTCTCAAGCATCGGACGTGAAATCGACCTCACGTCCCCTGCTTGAAGCTTTGGTTTGGGCGCCTCTTGTCACGCAAAACCGGCGCCCACGTTTGCGTTCGATGCTCTAGCGGTTCTGGCCGGGAATCCAAAGAACGTCCAGGTTTCCTTTGTCGTTCACATGGCGGGACGCGACGAACAGGAAATCGGAGAGCCGGTTGAGATATTTCACCACTTCCTCGGAAACGGCCTCGTCCGGGTTCTGCATCAGCTCCACCACGTTGCGCTCGGCCCGGCGGCAGGTTGTCCGGGCGAGATGCAGGGCGGCGGCGGCAGGCGTGCCGCCGGGCAGGACGAAGGAGCGCAGAGGCTCCAGGTCCGCGTTCAGGGCGTCGATTTCCTGTTCGAGGCGATCGACCTGACCTTGCGTTATGCGCAGCGGCTCATAGGGAAGCGGCTTGTCCGTCTCCACGGTCGCGAGATCGGCGCCGAGATCGAAGAGATCGTTCTGGATGCGGCCCAGCATCGAATCGATGGGCAGATCCTTCGTGTGCAGGCGGGCCATGCCGATGCAGGCATTGGTCTCGTCCACCGTGCCGAAGGCTTCGATGCGGATGTCGTGCTTGGGGCGGCGTCCGCCTGCGGCGAGCGCAGTCGTGCCCTTGTCCCCTGTGCGGGTGTAGATGCGATTGAGAACGACCATGAAAGGCCCAGGTTTTAAGGGTTTCGTTTAGAACGAATACCCAACCCGAGCGCCGACATTCGTCAAGCCCCGATTTTCGGAGCAGGCGCCGGCATTGGAGAGATGCTCTATGGTGGCCATCACGCTCCAGTTGGCGGAAAGGCGCACGCCCACGGAGCCCGATTCGCGGAAGAGCGGCGAGCAGCCCAGGGATTGGCGATCCGCAAACGGGTCGGTGACCTTGTCCTCGCCGTTGTGGATGGCGCCGCCGAGGCTGCCTTCCACGAACAGGGTCGGGGTGATGTCGAACGTCCAGGTCAGGCCCGCATAGGCAAAGCTCGTCCGGTCGTCGAAGTTCAGGCTGCCGCCGATATGGGGGCGGGGAATGAAGTAGCTCGTGAACAGGTCCGACGCGGTGAAGGGCTTCGAGAAAAGGATTTCGCCGGTGAGGTTGGCAGAGCCGTTCTCGCCCTCGGGGCCCCACGGATCCTGAGCCGAGAAGCCGCCGCGGAACTCGGAGAGAAGACTCGGCTGAGTGGATTTCCTTGCGTCAGAAGCAAAGAGGCTGGTCGATCCTGAAAATAGGACCAGTAGGCTCATGCCCAAGACTTTGCTGGCGCGCATTATTAAGAAATCCAATGCTTAATGATTTAAGCCATACAGGCTAAACCCGTATGGCTAATGATCTCTTAATACAAACCGTGGCGAAAAAGTGTCAAGACCGAGAAGGCTAGACCGCTCTCCACCATATTACGCCCATGATAACAATGATGGCTATGAACTGAAGGAGAACACGTAGCCTCATAAGGTGCTGCGAACGGCTGGCGCTGCCGCCGCGAAGCATGTTGATAAGGCCGAGAATAAGAATGAAGGCCACGGCCACAACCGCAACCGGCACAATGATATCGGCAAAACTTGTCATCGTGATTCCATGAATGGGCCGGACCAGTCATCGGGGGGCCGGCCGAAGAGGAGGGGGCTTCACGCGTCCGAAGCCGCCCTCTCTTAACCCTAAACCTAATTCCTGCGAAGCAGGCGCTCGAAGTAATCGAGCTCTTCCTGCGACCGGCTCGGGTCGCCGAGCTTGCGGCGCAGCTCTTCGAGGATGCGTTGGGCCGCCCCGGCGGCTCCGCCTGGGCCAGTCAGCATGTCGCGGGTGTTGTCCCGGTATCTCCCGTCCCGCATGGGCCGCCCCACGGGATCCGTGCTGTTCTGCGAAGCCTGTCCCTGGCCCTGCGGCTCGCCCTGACCGGGCTGGTCGCCGGCCTGCTGGTTGCCGTCCTGGCCCTGCTGCATCTGCTGGGCCATGCCCTGCATGCCCCGGCGAAGGTTTTCGAGCGCGCGGCCCTGCGCATCGACGGCTTGCCCGTCCTGGCCCTGGCCGAGGGCTCCCTCGGCTTCACGCATGTCCCCCTCGGCTTCGTTGAAGCCCTGCTCGCCCTGCATGCCCATGCCTTCCATGCGCCGCTGCAGCTCCTGCAGCCGTTCGCGCAAGGCCTGTTGCCTCTGGCGAAGGCCCAAGGGGTCCATCTGGTCCGAAGTGCCGTTCTGGCCCTCCTCCGTGCCGTCGCCCTGTTCGCCTTGCTGTCCCGGCTGCCGCTGGCCGCGCTGGCGCTGTCCCTGCCGCTGGCCGTTATTGCGGTCGCCCTGCTGCATGCGCCGGTTCTGGCCGTCGCGGAAGGTCTCGTCGCGGAGGTTCTGCTGTTCGCGCGCCATGTCCTCCAGGTCGCGCATGGCCTGGTTCATCTCGCGCCCGAGCGGGTCGGTCATGCGGCTGTTGGGCTGCGCGGTCTGGAGGTTTTCGAGAATGTTGCGCAGCTGGTCGAGGAGGCGCTGGGCCTCCGCCATGTCGCCACGGCGCATGGCGTCTTCCATCTGCTTCAGCATGCGGTTGAGATCGTCCTGCGTGATCGTCCGGTCGGGCGCGCGCTGGTTCTGATTCTCCGCCTGCTGGTTCTGCTGCATGCGCTGGGCGAACTCGCGCAGGAACTTGTCCATGGCCTGCCGCAGCTCGTCGGTGAGACGCTTGATCTCGTCATCCGTCGCGCCGCGCTCCATGGCCTCCTTGAGGCGCTCCTGCGCGGCCCGCAATTGCTGTTCGGCATCCGAGAGATTCCCGTCCTCGATCTGCAGCGCCATGCTCCAGAGCCAGTCGGCGACCTCGGTCAGCGCGTCGTCGCTCCTGGCAACGCGCAGGCGCTCGGCCGCGGCGCGCAGGCCCAGGAACACGCCCCATTGCGGCGTGAATTCCGCAGGCTCGATGAGAAGGGCGTCGAGGGCGGTCTGCACGCGCTTGCGGTCGTCGGGCGCGAGCACGAGATTGCGCCGCTGCTCCACGAGCGCCTTCGCAAGCGGATTGGTGAAGGGACGCTGCGGCAGCTTGAAGGTGATGGTTTCGCTCGTCGCTTCCTGACCCGCCTCGTCCTTGGCCTTGAGCCTGATCGTCACCAGGGCGCCGGCCCAGGGGTGATTGGTCAGGTCTACGGGAGAGCGGGTATCGGGCGCGTTCTCCTCGTGGCTCGGCAGGCTGAGGGGCAGGGATGGGGCGGCCACCAGGGAACGGCCCTTGCTGCCGTCCGCCTTCGCCACCTGACCTTCGAGGGAGGCGATGCCGTAATCGTCCTTGCCCTTGTAGACGAGGGTGAAGGTGCCCCGCTCATTGACCTCGGGCGGGCCGGTGAAGGCGATCTCGGGAATCCGGTCGGGAATGGCTTCGATCGTGAGGGTGGTGCTGTGGGCGAAGCCCGTGCTGATCGTGAGCTCCGAGCTGCCGTCGAGGGCGTAGCGCTCCTCGCGCAGATCCGCGCGCTGGTTGCTCTTCGGCGGCAGGGCGGTCAGGCCTTTGCCTGCCTCGATCTCCGCCTTGCCGTCGCCCGCCACGCGAATCACGATGGTCGAGTGGATCGGAGCGCGCAGGGTCTGGCCCTTCGCGAGGTCGATCATCAGGGGAGGCATGCGTGTGTAGAGCGGCGGGTCAATCCATCCGTCGATGCGGAAGGAGGGCGCGGACGCCGAGGCTTCGCGCCAGTCGAAGGCCGCCTTGAGGCGCGAGCCGATCTCTGGGCCCGCCACGAAGGCGCTCGTCACCAAGGCCAGGACGCCCGCCGCCCGAAGGGCGTAGCGGTCGCGCCGGGGCATGTCGGGCCGGGGCGCGGCGACCCGCATCCGTCCGACGGCCTCTTCCGCCCGCCTGCGATGGAGCGACCAGAGGGCCCGCGTTCCGGGATCGGCGGAGCCCAATGCCAGGCTGTCGTCGAGCACCCGGGCCGGACCGTGGGTCAGGCCGGTATCCCGATCGAGACGGTCGAGGGCGCGCGTGCGGCTTGGCATGCGCAGGCGCAGGAGAGGCCACAGGGACAATAGAAAGGCGGCGGTGAAGAGGCTGAGGCCCGCCAAGCGCCAGAACGGGGTGGCATCGAGCCAGAGGCCGAACCAGGACAGGGTGAGGAAAAGCAGAACGATGGCGAGCGGCAGCCACAGACGGGGCCAGGCATCCTCCCACCAGAGGGACCAGCGCGCATGCGTGACCAGACGCCCGAACCTTTTGCTCAGGTTGCTCTGCGCAGGCGACGGGTTCGGGCCTTCGCTCATGCCAACACTCTCCGCAGCACAGGTCGTGCTCAAGCCCCCATCGAAAAGCTAGCACGCCATGTCCGAATGACCAGCCGCCAAATCGGCACAAAGCGCCGCAAGGGAAGCTTCCACCCGGTGCCGCGTTCACATCCTCGTCAGTGAGGAGGCAACGGTTCCGGGTGAATCCGGTTCAGGGTTGGAGTCTCAGTCCAGCCAGCCGGGAAGCTTGTCGAGCCCGATCAGGTCCTCGTATGTGGGGCGAGGGCGCACCACGGCGCTCTCGGCGCCCCGCACCAGCACCTCCGGCACGAGGAGGCGGGTGTTGTAGGTGTTGGCCTGAACCGCCCCATAGGCGCCCGCCGTCATGACGGCGATGAGGTCGCCCGGTTTCACGGCGGGCATGTCGCGCGAGAGCGCGAGATAATCGCCCGTCTCGCAGACGGGGCCCACCACATCGGCCACGATATGCGGCGCATCCGGCGAGGGCTCCGCCACCGGCTTGATGTTGTGGAACGCCTCGTAGAGCGTCGGACGGATGAGATCGTTCATCGCCGCATCGACGATCACGAAGGTGCGGCCCGCGCCTTCCTTCACATAGATGACCTTGGCGATGAGAACGCCCGCATTGCCTGCGATCAGCCGGCCCATCTCGAAGACGAGCTTAAGGCCGAGCGGCTTCGTGTGCCGCTTGATGATCTGCGCATAGGCCTGCGGATCGGGCGGCGGCGCGTTGTCGTCGCGATAGGGCACGCCGAGTCCGCCGCCGAGATCGATGTGATGGAGCTTATGACCGTCCGACATGAGGTCGCGGGCGAGTTCCACGAGAAGCGCGGTGGCGTTGTCGAAGGGCGAGAGATCCGTGATCTGGCTGCCGATATGCATGTCGACGCCGGTGATCTCGATGCCTTTCAGCTGCGCTGCGCGTGCATAAACCTCACGGGCGCGGGAGATCGGAATGCCGAACTTGTTCTCGGATTTTCCGGTCGAAATCTTCTGGTGTGTTTTCGCGTCCACATCGGGGTTGATGCGGATCGAGATCGGCGCGCGCATGCCTTTGGATAGCGCGACTTCGGAGAGCGCCTCGAGTTCCGGTTCGGATTCGACGTTGAAGCAGAGGATGCCGCTGTCCAGGGCGAAAGCCATCTCCGACTTGGTCTTGCCGACGCCGGAAAACACAATGCGCTCGCCGGGCGTGCCCGCCGCAAGAGCGCGGCGCAGCTCGCCTTCCGAGACGATGTCCATGCCCGCGCCGAGATTCGCCAGCGTCTTGAGCACCGCCTGATTGGAATTCGCCTTCATGGCGTAGCAGACGAGGGTGTCGGTATCCGCAAAGGCTTCGGAGAAGACGCGGTAATGCCGCTCGAGCGTCGCCGAGGAATAGCAATAGAACGGGGTTCCAACCTCGTCTGCGAGGCGGCGCAGGCTGACATCCTCAGCGTGGAGGACGCCGTCGCGATAGGCGAAATGGTGCATCGGAGGCGGCCTTACAGCAGCGGATCGAGGATAAAGGGCTTATCGGGGATGGTATAGCCGCGACGGGGCGTCGAGCGCGGCGTGCCGACCGGCGAGGGCAGAGTGGCCTGATCGGCGGGATTCTGCTGAACCTGGGGAGCGGACCCATCCGGCGGCGGCTCCAGCGCGCCACGGCGGCCGCAGGCCGAAAGGCCGAGAACGATGAGGCCGGCCACCAGGGCCGCACGGGAAAAAGAAACGCAGGTCGACATCGAAAGCTCCGAAACGTGGCCGCACCATAACGGGAAGCGTCGCCGGATGCGAGAGGCAAGGTAGGGCTTATGCGAGCCTGTCCTTCCGTCATCTTTGCTCAACGGTATCGTGATGGCGGATTTGCCCGGCGAGGACTTGAGGCTTGACCGAAAAAGAGCCACATCGGGCCCATGTCGAATGCACACGAAACCCCGAAAACCCGCAACCGCTTCTGGCCGGCCGGCCTTGCCGCCCTTCTCATCTTGGGCGCAGGCGGCGCCTGGTACGGCCTGTCCCAGAATGGTTCTCAGGTTCCCGGGGCCGGGGAGTGCCGCGCCTCGACGGCGGTGACAGAACGCCTCGATCCGCTGGCGAAGGGCGAGCTTGCCGCGCTCAACGTGAGCAAGGCCCCTAAACCTGCTCCGGTCATCGCCTTTGCGGGCGGCGATGGGCAGCCGATGAGCCTCGGCGACTTCAAGGGCAAGACAATTCTCGTGAATCTCTGGGCGACCTGGTGCGTGCCCTGCCGCGAGGAGATGCCTGCCCTCGACAAGCTCCAGGCGGAGTTCGGCGGTCCCGACTTCCAGGTGGTGGCGATCAACGTGGATACCCGCAACACCGACAAGCCCAAGGCCTGGTTGCAGGAGAACGGCATCGGGAAGCTCGCCTATTACGCCGATCCGTCAGGCAAGCTGCTTCAGGTTTTGCAGAAATCCGGCCACGTGGTCGGATTGCCGACCACCTTCATGGTGGATGCGTCCGGTTGCGAGATCGCACTCCTGAAAGGCCCCGCCGAATGGGCCTCTCCCGACGCGCTGGCTTTTGTGCGCACAGCGCTGGGTCGGACCTAGATTATCCGGCATAGACCTCATCCTGAGGAGCAGACGAAGTCTGCGTCTCGAAGGAGGTTCCAGAGCATGCTGAAGCCCTTCTTCGAGACGCCGCTGACGCGGCTCCTCAGGATGAGGTCAGTGGTCGAACCAAGGCTTTAAAACCGGAAGCTTCCATCGCCGTCAGGCTGGCCCATCTCGCCTGAAAAGGCAGGCTTGGAGAGACGCCAGGGGCGGTCCATGGCGTTGCGGGTCTCGCTGGGCTTGAGCAGGTGAGGAGTGCCATCGGCCGCAATGGCCTCGATCACGAGGAAGCCGAACCGCTGAAGCATCCTTGCGGCCATCTTGGTGGCCACGTCATCGGCCCGCACGGGCAGCGAGCCTGCGGCATAGGTGCGCTCGATCAGGGTTTTGGGATGGTGCTGAGGAACCGGCTTACGCGGCTTGAATGCGACGACATTCGTCGAATTTGTCTCGAACATGGAAATGCCCCATTGGCCGCTCGGTTCTGTTATTCGTAGCGGCCTTGTCTTGAAACTTATCTAAGAAGTCGGGACGCATTTCGGAATGCGACATAAACTGCATGTTTTTGAGGGTCGTGGCGCAATAAAAAAGCGGGGCCTTTCAGCCCCGCTTCTAGATGGTCGTCTGCGGGCGCCGCTCAGGCGCTCTGCTGAACCTGGATGCCCTTGTCGGCGAAGAGCTGCTGCAGCTCACCGGCCTGGAACATCTCGCGGGTGATGTCGCAGCCGCCGACGAACTCGCCCTTCACGTAGAGCTGGGGAATGGTCGGCCAGTTGGAATAATCCTTGATGCCCTGGCGGATGGTTTCGTCCTCGAGCACGTTCACGCCCTTATAGGGAACGCCGAGATAGTTGAGGATCTGAACCACCTGGCCCGAGAACCCGCACATGGGGAATTGCGGCGTGCCCTTCATGAAAAGCACGACGTCGTTGGACTTCACTTCGTTGTCGATGATCTGGTTGGCGTCAGCCATGGCATTCTCCTGCTCCGCAGCGGTCAAGGCGCTGGGTTCATATCTCAATTGTCGGGTGCAACGGTCGTCAATGCAAGGGCGTGGAGCACGCCTCCCATGCGGCCTTGCAGCGCTGCATAGACCATCTGGTGCTGCTGAACCCGGGATTTCCCCTTGAAGGCGGAGGAGGTGACGGTGGCGGCGTAATGGTCGCCGTCGCCCGCCAGATCCTTGATCTCCACGACGGCGTCGGGGAGGGCAGCCTTGATCATGCTTTCGATATCGCGTGCATCCATGGGCATGGACTGAAACTCCTTACGACTTGCCAGTCATGTATTCGGGCAGCCACGCCTCGTGAGCTGTCTTCAACTGCTTCACGGATATGGCCTGCTGACCCGGCAGAATCAACGAATCGCCACCGGTGACGCCCAGCGTCACGGCCGGAATGCCGAGAGCGCCCGCTTCGTAGAGAATGTCGGCGGCAGCATCCTCATCGACAGCGATGAGATAGCGGCCCTGATCCTCGCCGAAGAGGAAGGCGTGGAGCGGCATGTTCTCAGGGGCAGCCGTGATCGTGGCGCCGACATTGCCGGCCATCGCCATCTCGGCGAGGGAAAGCGCGATGCCGCCGTCGGAGCAATCGTGCACCGTTTTCACCTGGCCGGAGCGGATGAGCTGGCGGACGAAATCGCCGTTGCGCTTTTCGATGGCGAGATCGACCGGCGGCGGAGCGCCTTCCTCGCGGCCGCAAACGTCGCGCAGGTAAATCGACTGGCCGAGCCAACCTTGGCTTTCGCCGATCAGGATGATCGCCTCGCCCTCAGCCTTGAAGGCGACGGAGGCGTTGACCGTCACGTCGTCGAGCACGCCCACGCCGCCGATGGCGGGAGTGGGCAGAATGCCTTGGCCGTTGGTCTCGTTGTAGAGCGAGACGTTGCCGGACACGACGGGGAAGTCGAGCACCTTGCAGGCCTCGCCGATGCCTTTCAGGCAGCCGACGAACTGGCCCATGGATTCAGGGCGCTCGGGGCTTGCGAAGTTGAGGTTGTCGGTGATCGCGAGCGGCAGGCCGCCGACAGCCGTGATGTTGCGCCAGGCTTCCGCCACAGCCTGCTTGCCGCCCTCGAACGGATCGGCCTCGCAATAGCGCGGCGTCACGTCGGTGGTGAGCGCAAGGCCCTTCGGCCCGTCCTCGACGCGCACGATGGCAGCATCGCCGCCCGGCGTCTGCACGGTGTTGCCGAGGATGAGGTGATCGTACTGCTCCCACACCCAGCGCTTCGAGCACTGGTCCGGCGAGCCGACGAGCTTCAACAAAGCCTCGGCTTCCGACACGGGCGCCTTCACGCTTGCGGCATCGAGCACGGGCTGCTTCGGGCTTTCCACCCACGGACGGTCATAGAGCGGAGCCTCGTCGCCGAGTTCCTTGATCGGCAGATCGGCCTTCACCTCGCCCTGATGCTTGATGACGAAGCGCAGCGTGTCGGTGGTCTTGCCGATCACGGCGAAGTCCAGGCCCCATTTGTGGAAGATGGCCTCGGCCTCTTTCTCCATGCCGGGCTTGAGCACCATGAGCATGCGCTCCTGGCTTTCCGACAGCATCATCTCGTAGGCAGTCATGCCTTCTTCGCGGCACGGCACCTTGTCGAGATCGAGTTCGACGCCGAGATTGCCCTTCGCGCCCATCTCCACCGCGGAGCTGGTGAGGCCCGCAGCGCCCATGTCCTGAATCGCGATCACCGCGCCGGACTTCATGAGTTCGAGGCAGGCTTCCAGCAACAGCTTCTCGGCGAAGGGATCGCCGACCTGCACGGTGGGACGCTTCTCTTCCGACGCATCGTCGAATTCGGCAGACGCCATCGTCGCGCCGTGAATGCCGTCGCGTCCGGTCTTCGATCCGAGATAGACGATCGGATTTCCGACGCCGGTGGCCTTCGCGTACCAAATCTCATCCGTGCGCGCGAGGCCGACAGCCATCGCGTTGACGAGGATGTTGCCGTTGTAGCGCTTGTCGAAACCCACAGAGCCGCCGACGGTGGGGACGCCGAAGGAATTGCCGTAGCCGCCGATGCCCGCAACCACACCAGAGACGAGGTGCGGAGTCTTCGGATGATCCGGCTCGCCGAAGCGCAGGAAGTTGAGCGCCGCAATCGGGCGCGCGCCCATGGTGAACACGTCGCGCAGGATTCCGCCCACGCCCGTCGCCGCGCCCTGATAGGGCTCGATGAAGGACGGATGGTTGTGGCTCTCCATCTTGAAGATGCAGGCGAGCCCATCGCCGATATCGATCACGCCCGCGTTCTCGCCCGGACCCTGAATGACCCAGGGCGCCTTCGTCGGCAGGCCGCGCAGATGGATGCGCGAGGATTTGTACGAGCAATGCTCGTTCCACATGGCGGAAACGATGCCGAGCTCGGTGATGGTCGGCTCGCGGCCGATCAGCTTCACGAAGCGCTCGTATTCGTCAGGCTTCAGCCCGTGCTCCTTGACCAGCTCCGGGGTGATGGCGACGTCGTTGCGGATCATCATTATCTCGTAATCTGGAAGGGATCAGGCCGCTTTGGCGAAGGACGACACGAGGCTCTCGAACAGGCCGCGCCCATCGGTGCCGCCCACGAGGTCTTCGATCAGGTTTTCCGGGTGGGGCATCATGCCGAGGACGTTGAGCTTGTCGGAATAGATGCCGGCAATCGAATTCATCGAGCCGTTGCGGTTGGCGTCCGGCGTCACGTTGCCCTGCGCATCGCAGTAACGGAAGGCGACGAGGCCTTCGCCTTCGAGGCGCTTCAGGGTTTCCGCATCCGCCGTGTAATTGCCCTCGCCATGCGCCACACAGACATCGATGGCCTGGCCCTTGGCGTAGTTCTTCGTGAAGGCGGTGTCGTTGCGCTCGACCTTCAGGAACTGGCGATGGCAGATGAACTTGAGGTTCGCGTTGCGCATCAGGATGCCGGGCAGAAGGCCTGCTTCGCAGAGAATCTGGAAGCCGTTGCAGACGCCGAGCACGAGGCCGCCGCGCGCCGCGTGGTCGCGGACCGCATCCATGATCGTCGCGCGTCCGGCAATCGCGCCGCAACGCAGGTAGTCGCCATAGGAGAAGCCGCCCGGCAGGACCACGAGGTCGGTGCCCTTCGGCAGCTCGGTTTCGGCGTGCCAGACCTTCTGGGCGTCGGAGCCGGCGAGTTTGAGAGCCCGCACCATATCGCCTTCGCGATTGGAGCCGGGGAAGACGATGACGGCGGATTTCATGTCGGCCTCACGCGATCTCGACGCGGTAATTTTCAATGACGGTGTTCGCGAGCAGCTTCTCGCAGGCGGCTTTCAGGGCCGTCTCGGCCTGCGCCTTGTCGCCCGTCTCCAGCTCGATATCGAACACCTTGCCCTGGCGCACGCCGGCAATGCCGTCCACGCCGAGAGACTTCAAGGCGCCTTCGATGGCCTTGCCTTGGGGGTCGAGAACGCCGTTCTTCAGGGTGACGGTGACACGAGCTTTCATGGGAGGCCTCGAGGTTTTCCAAATTTGCCCCACGCCATAAAGCGAATGGGCGCAAGAAACAACGCCTTAGGTGCCTAATTCGCGGGCAGCCGCGCAAAGGGATCACACTATCTCTAGAATGCATCCCTACTCTAACAGAGGGCAGTCAACCGCAAGGGCGCACGATACAAGCAGGGCCGAACCCTTATCTCGGTAGAGCATCGTGCCCGCCTTACCTCCACTCTTTCGTCTGCCAAGGCTGCGCGCGTTTGTGCCCGCAATGGTTTTACTCCTGCTCCCGATGGCCTCGGAAGCCTTTGGAGCCGAGGGCGTGTGCTTTGGCAGAACTGCCAGAGGGCGCTTGGAAGGCGGCGTCGCGCTTCCTCTCTCGGGAGCGAATTTCACGGCCTATAGCCGTTTGGCCACTCTGCTCGACCGAAACTATGTCCACCCAAAAGTCGCGGATGTGGTCGTGGACGCCTATGAGACCCTGGTAAAGACCGACAAGAACCTGGTCTTCGTCTATGGCGAGAGCGGTCATCGCAAAGGCGGTCCCTTTCCGCCCCACCGCACGCATCAGAACGGGCTCTCGGTCGATTTCATGGTCCCGGTGCGCGACAAGGCTGGAAAATCGGTCGCGCTACCGACCAGTCCTCTCACGCGTTACGGCTATGATCTCGAGTTCGACCGTCAGGGCCGGATGAAGGATTACCGGATCGACTTCGAGGCGATAGCACTGCATCTCGAAACCCTCGACCTCCTGGCAAAGCGGCACGGCATCGGGATCGAGCGCGTGATTTTCGATCCTGCCTATCTGCCCCTACTATTCGCGACATCGCGAGGCCGGGCGCTTCAATCCAATATGAGCTTCATGCGCACCCAGGCCTGGGTGCGGCACGACGAGCATTATCACGTGGATTTCGCCCTGCCGTGCAGGCCCTTGCGCTAAGCAACGAGCCTAGCGGAACTCGCGTGCCGCTACGTCACGGGCGCTCTGCTGCACAACTTCCGAGGAAAGGCCGATCGCCAGGACCACTTCCAGATCCTCGCCGGACCGCCTGCCGATGGCTGCGCCGTAAGCCGGGGGCTTGCCGCCCTCCTTCGGGCTCAAGGTGATGGCAAAGCCTGGATATGGGGCGTTCTTCAGGCGTTCGACGGTAATATCGGTTCGTACCGACTTCTTGCTGTCGCGCGGAGAGCGCAAAGCCCGGGCAAGGCGCTCGGGGTCCTTGAGCAGGCTTTCAGTGATCTGGGCGTCCCGGCCCTTGAGGCGGATGACGCTGACGGCGAGGCCGGGATTGCAGGAGGGCGGGGCGCAGAAGGAGAGAGCGATGGGCTCGGCCCGGTCCTCGGCGAGCCATTTGCGCAGGGGCAGGGCACCCCAGGACGCGTCGGCCTGGAGCCCCGCAACCGTGCGGGGAATGTAGTCGCAGCCGACGAGGCCAAGGGCGGCGAACATAACCAGGAAGCGGGTGAGCAGGCGAGGGAGCATGTCTTCCTTGTAGCTTCAAACCTGTCGCGAGGTCGATGGGATGGGTTGCCTCTCCGCATGTCGGCGCGCGGATTCCCCTCTCCCGTTTGGGAG
>JAEXGT010000071.1 GCA_023450615.1 Pseudomonadota bacterium
AGCCGGGAGCGGTCCTGCGGATGAGACTGACGCAAGTCCTCCGGCAGGAGGCCGCCCGCACATCCTTTGCAGGAAAGATGCGGTGTCCGCCTAAAAAAGCCGTGCGCGAGGAGCCGTTTGGTTCTTCTCTCACTCACACCATCGAGCCGGACGCCTCCTCGCGCCCCCTCGACCCAGACCCTCGGAGCCAAACGCTCGCGAGGTCACTCCCGCTTGCTTCATGAAGGTTCGCGGCAAGGCTGCCCATCCAGAAATTGCCTCCCGTTCCTTGTGCAATCCTGGGGGATGGCCTGCCTGCGCGGTCTTTCCAACTTGCGTTCCCCGCCCGAAACGCCCATATAGCCATTGGGAGGTTGGCGAGGGACGTCTCACTCGCCAACCGGGTCAGATCCGGAAGGAAGCAGCCCTAACGAGACCGAACGGGTCTTCGTCCAGCCTCCCACCTTCTTAGTTTTCCAAAGCCTTGCAGCCCATGGACGATACCACAGCCGGCACGCCCCTGAACGACGAGCCGGCCCTGCCGGGCTTCCCCGCCGCGCCCGCCCCTGAGGCGCAGGCTTCGCCTTACCGTGTCCTTGCCCGTAAATACCGGCCCCGCACCTTCGACGACCTGATCGGCCAGGAGGCGATGGTGCGCACGCTCTCGAATGCCTTCGAGACAGGGCGCATTCCCCAGGCCTGGATGCTCACCGGCGTCCGCGGCGTGGGCAAGACCACCACCGCCCGTATTCTCGCCCGCGGCCTCAACTACCAGAAGGCCGACGGCACCGGCCAGCCGACCATCCACATGCCGGAGCTCGGCGTGCATTGTCAGGCGATCATGGAATCGCGGCACGTGGACGTGCTGGAGATGGACGCCGCGTCCCATACCGGCATCGACGACGTCCGCCAGATCATCGACGGCATCCGCTATTCGCCGGTTTCGGCCCGCTACAAGGTCTACATCATCGACGAGGTCCACATGCTCTCGGAGAAGGCGTTCAACGCCTTCCTGAAGACGCTGGAGGAGCCGCCGCCGCACGCGAAGTTCATCTTCGCCACCACCGAAATTCGCAAGGTCCCGGTCACCATCCTGTCCCGCTGCCAGCGCTTCGACCTGCGCCGGATCGAGGCCGACAAGCTCGTCGCCCATCTCGGCCGCATCTGCGAGGCCGAGGGCGTGCAGGCTGAGCAGGAAGCGCTCGCGGCGATTGCCCGCGCGGCGGAGGGCTCCGCCCGCGACTCGCTTTCGCTGATGGATCAGGCCATCGCCCACGGCGCAGGCGTGGTCACGCCCGACACCGTGCGCGACATGCTGGGCCTGGCCGACCGCACGCAGGTGCTCGACCTGTTCGAGGCCGTGATGAGGGGCGACGTGCCGGCCGCTTTCGCGGGCCTGCGCTCGCAATATGATGCCGGCGCCGATCCGGCGGTGATCCTGTCCGATCTTGCTTCCTTCTCGCATGTGGTCACGCGCCTGAAGCTGATCCCCGAAGCGGCGAAGGATCCGGCCTTGTCCGAGATCGAACGCACGCGCGGTCTCGAATATGCGCAGAAGCTTTCCGTGCGCACGCTCTCGCGCGCTTGGCAGATGCTCTTGAAGGGCATTCCCGAAGTTCAATCCTCCAACCGTCCGATCTCGGCGGCGGAGATGGTGCTCGTGCGCCTCGCTTATGCCGCCGATCTGCCGACGCCGGACGAGGCCCTGCGCGCGCTGAAGGACGGCGCTCCGCTTCCCTCGGGCGGTCCCGCCCCGACGCGTCCCAGCGGCGGCCCGGCCACATCCGGCAACATGGCGCTTGCCACGTCGCAGCCTCAGCCGCAGCCGCGCGCTCAACCCGCGCAAGCGGAGCCGACCATGCGTCTGCGCCGCTTCGAGGACGTGGTGGCGCTCGCGGGCGAGAAGCGCGAGATCGTGCTGAAAGCGGCGCTGGAGCGCGATGTGCGCCTCGTGCGTTTCGAGGAAGGCCACATTGAGCTCAGCCTTGCCGAATCCGGCAACCGCACCATCGCCAACGATCTGGCGCGCGCGCTCCAGTCATGGACCGGCGAGCGCTGGATGGTGTCGCTTTCGTCGGAAGAGGGCGCTCCCACCTTGCGCGCGCAGGCCGAGGCCGCCGAGCGCGAGCGCAAGGAGGGCGCCGCTAGTCATCCGCTGGTGCAGGCGGTTCTGTCCAAGTTTCCGGGCGCGCAGATCGTCAACGTGATCGAGCGCGCGGACAAGTCCGGCGAGGATGCGGAGACGGAAATCTTGAGCGAAGCCGATGCGCTGGCCGCGCATGAGGCGGAAGCCGACGACGATCTGTTTTAATTGTTGAGGATACGGTCATGAAAGACATCATGGGACTGATGAAGCAGGCTCAGGCGATGCAGCAGAAGCTGCAGGACGCGCAGGCCGAGCTGGACAATCTCGAAGTCGAAGGCACGGCCGGCGGCGGTGTCGTCACCGTGAAGATTTCCGGCAAGGGCCATCTCAAGGCCATCAGCATCGATCCGTCGCTCATGAACCCGGACGAGAAGGAAATCCTCGAGGATCTCGTCGTCGCCGCCATGAACGATGCGCGCGGCAAAGCCGACCGCGCCGCGCAGGAGCGCATGGAAAGCCTCACGAAGGGATTGCCCATCCCGCCCGGCCTGAAGCTGTTCTGAGCAGAGCATTGCGCGAAGAAGTGGGTGCCGGTTCTTCGCATCGAGCGATGCGGTAACACCAAAAGAGAAGTTCCATGGCCCAGCACGTTGCCGGTCCCGAGATCGAGCGCCTGATCCAGTTGCTCGCGCGCCTGCCGGGCTTGGGCCCGCGTTCGGCGCGCCGTGCTGCGCTCCATCTCATCAAGAAGCGGGACACGCTGCTCAATCCTCTGAGTGACGCCATGCGTGTCGCCAATGAGCGGATCGTGGTGTGCTCGTCCTGCGGCAACGTGGATACATCCGAGCCCTGCACCATCTGCCGCGATGCGAAACGCGATCCGTCGATCCTCGTGGTGGTGGAGGACGTGTCCGATCTCTGGGCGCTCGAACGCTCCGGCGCGGTCAACGCGAAATATCACGTGCTCGGCGGCGTGCTCTCGCCGCTGGACGGCGTGCGCCCCGAGCACCTGAACCTCGACCGCCTCGTCTCGCGCGCATCCGAGCCCGGCGTGGCGGAGATCATCCTTGCCCTCAACGCCACGGTCGATGGACAGACGACGGCGCATTACATCACCGAGCTTCTCGGCCATCTGCCCGTGAAGGTGACGAAGCTCGCACACGGCGTGCCGGTGGGCGGCGAGCTCGATTACCTCGACGAGGGCACGCTCTCCGCGGCCATCCGTCAGCGCACATCGTTCTGAGACAACGTCAGGCCGGAAACACGATCCGGCACGTCGTCCCTCCATTGTTCTCGAGCGTGAAGGTGCCTTCAAGCTGCATGGCAAAGGCCCGCATCAGCCTCATGCCGAGGGACGAGGCGTTCTCCGTGGCATCGGTGACGCCTTTCCCGTTGTCGCGAACGGCGATCTCGATATTGTCGCCGAGGCGTCGCGCAAGCACCTGAATCCGCCCGCTCTGGCCGGGCTCGAATGCATGCTTGAACGCATTGGTGATCGCCTCCGTGATGGCGAGGGCGAGGGGAGCCGCCCGCTCAAGGTCGACGGAGATCGGCTCCGCATCGAGTTCGATCGCGATGCCTCTCTGATCCGCGCCATAGGTCGATGAAATTTCCTCGATCAGACGGCTGAGATAATCCTGCAGATTGATCGTGCCGCCGGTTTCCTTGCGATAGAGAAGATCGTGGATCAGGCCGACCGAGTGCAGACGATCCTGCGTTTCCTGAAAGGCGGCTTTCACGCCCGGGTCCGGAAAACGCCGCGCCTGCATCTGCAGAAGGCTCGATGTGATGGCGAGATTATTCTTCACCCTGTGATGGATTTCCTGCAGCAACATGACCTTGTCCTTGAGAGCCAAGGCCAGTTCGTCGTTGACGGTTCGAAGCTGCCGCTGGGTTTGCTCGGTCTGGCGGCTGAGCCGGATGCCGAGCCATGTTAGCCCGCCGAACGCCGCCAGGATGACGGCGGAGATCCCGGCGCTCCAATAAAGGCCCTTCGTCCAGGAGGCCAGGGCCGAGGTCAGGGGAAGAGTGGCCGTGACGGTCACAGGCCAACGCTCAAGGCGCCGGAACGAGATGATCCGCGTCGTGCCGTCGACAGGGTCCTTCTCGTGATAGGTGCCTGTCCTCTGCGCATCCTTCTCGTTGAAGAGGGCCGTATGCCCTATGCCGGAGTCGATTTGCTCCTGCGTCAGGCCGGTGCGCGCGATCACGCGTCCGTCGCGCGCCCATATGCCCAGCGTGATATGCTCCGTTTCGGCTTCGGGTCTGGAAAGATTTTGCAGGAAAGCGGGACGCAGCCCGATATGGGCAACCCCATCGAATTCGCCGTTCGCATCCGTGATTTGCTTGGAATACGTATAGAGGAGTTCCCCGCTCAGGCGTCCGATGATGGCCCCGCCGACGTAACTGTCGGCTCCTGCGCGATGCGCCTTGAACCATGTTCTGTCCGCGAAAGACATGGTGCCGCTGACCTGGGGTACCGAGCTGGCCACCAAGTTGCCCTGACGGTCGACCATGAGGAAGAGGTGGCTTGCCGATGACCGGCGTGACAGATCGGAGAGAAATTCTCGCGCCTCGCCGGTCTCGTTCAGTACCTCAGTGCCGCCTTTGGATCGCACGTATGCGACCACCTCGTTGAGGAGCAGATCGCTCGTCTCCAGAGTGCGCTTGCTGTATTCCTCCATCAGCAGCGCAAGGTCCTGCGTCGCCGCCTCGGCACGGGCGATGGCTGTGCGGTATTCGATCCAGAGAAACGCTCCGCGAAGCACCAGAATTGCAAGGGCGAAAAGAGCCGCCGTGGCATAGAGAATGCTGCGCATGTCACGGACGGGGAGCATGAAAGACCAGTTTTCCTGTTCTACCTTTTGGATGTAGGGCCGGGTAAGGATTCTGCTAGATTGCCTGATCCCTTGTGCAGAGGTGACAGGCCCGGATCTCATTGATAAGCAGGGTGCGATCATCCTCTTGCCCTGAGTGAAACCATGTCCCTGACCGATCTCGCCCGCACCATCGACACCGCCTGGGAAGACCGCGCCGCTATCGGCATCTCGACCAAGGGAGCTGTCCGCGAAGCCGTCGAGGAATCCATTCAGCTTCTCGATTCCGGCAAGGCGCGCGTGGCCGAGAAGCAGGATGGTGAGTGGCAAGTTCATCAATGGCTTAAGAAAGCGGTTCTCCTGTCCTTCCGCCTCAACGACATGAGTGTCATCAAGGGCGGCCCCGGCGATGCGACTTGGTGGGACAAGGTTCCTTCCAAGTTCGACGGTTGGGCTGAAGCCGAGTTCAAGGCAGCGGGTTTCCGCGCCGTTCCGAACTGCACCGTGCGCCGCGGCGCCTATGTCGCGCCGAACGTGGTGCTGATGCCCTCCTTCGTGAATCTCGGTGCCTATGTGGACGAGGGCACGATGGTGGATACCTGGGCGACCGTGGGTTCCTGCGCGCAGATCGGCAAGAACGTTCACCTCTCCGGCGGCGTCGGCATCGGCGGCGTGCTGGAGCCGCTCCAGGCCAATCCCACCATCATCGAGGACAACTGCTTCATCGGCGCGCGCTCCGAGGTGGTGGAAGGCGTGATCGTGGGCGAGGGCTCGGTGCTCTCCATGGGCGTGTTCATCTCCGCCTCCACCAAGATTATCGACCGCACCACCGGCGAAGTCTTCGTCGGCCGCGTGCCGCCCTATTCGGTTGTCGTTCCCGGCTCGCTCCCCGGCAAGCCGCTGCCCGACGGCACTCCCGGTCCTTCCCTCTACTGCGCCGTCATCGTGAAGCGCGTGGACGCCCAGACCCGCGCCAAGACAGGCATCAACGAGCTGTTGCGGGATTGATACTGAATATCGTATCTGCCAAGCTCCTATGGACTCACGGGCTTGGCAGATATGCTGTCGTTTTTGAAATTCTTCTTCAGTTCCAAAGGGCGGATTGGCCGACTTGAGTTCCTGTACGGGATTGCCTTTTGGATAGCCGTTCTGGCGATTGCCTTTGCGTTCTATCTCAAAACGTTTTGGATCAACTTATCTCCATTGACGCTTCTGGTGTTCGTCGCGGCTTTCTCGTGCACGGCTCTCCAGATCAAGCGCTTCCACGACCGCAATCGCACAGGTTGGCGGGTGACGGTCTTCTGTGTTCTCTTCTTCACCAGCGCCATCTCTCCCATCGCTTTTGCGCCGCTTCTGCTGGTTTCCATCGAACACTTCGTTGAACTGTTGATCATGGCTGGCACAAAAGGCCCCAACGAATACGGCCCTGCTCGTAAGCCGCCACTTGAAGCCATGACCGCATGACCAATTCTCTGCCCCTCCGTCATGGCTGAGGTAGCGCAATTTCATTGCCGGAGGCAGTTCGAATTGCAGCACCCGGTCCGTGGGCCGGTGCCAGGATAGGCTCAAAGGCTGTTGCGGGATTAAGAGCAGAAGGATATACCTGCCTTATACGATACATCGTATCATTTTAGGTGGGGCATGGTCGGATACGTAAGAT
The DNA here is from genome assembly GCA_023450615.1 of Pseudomonadota bacterium. GTDB lineage: Bacteria > Pseudomonadota > Alphaproteobacteria > Rhizobiales > Beijerinckiaceae > Microvirga. The sequence goes on from JAEXGT010000071.1 coordinate 6,542, forward strand.
TACTCTTCAGCTTCTCTGGAAGAGTTGGGCGCATCGTGTTTGCGGGCATCATGGCTCTCATCATCATGGCCTTTGCAGCGATCTTCTTCATCGTCGATGCTGCTTCGATGGCCTCCGGCAGAAACGCATTCGTCGTGGCCATCAGAAATATCGTGCTGATGATCGCTATCGTTGCATTCGTTGTCTCCATGGTGTCGGTCCATGTGCGAAGAATGCATGATCAAGGTTTGAGCGGTTTGAACGCTATTCCAGGTCTTGCAATGCTTTGCGGCGGGCTATTGGCGTTTCTTATCGTGGAGTTTGTTGAAGTACTCTACCGCGTTGTGTTCGGTAAGATTGAAATCCACTTTGGCGTCTGGCTGGGCCTCCTTACCCTAAGGGTTACGGGAGCCATTCTATTGCTCATCTATCTGGTTCCGTTTGGCATTCGGCGCGGGACTCAAGGCCCTAATCAGTATGGGCCTGAGCCCCTCGACGATGATGAACCATTGCCAGTGTTCCCTATAAGGGATTGATTTCTTCGTGTGCCATGCATCATGAGAGACATGACACACGACACCTCGCCCCTCTCCCTCGCCCGGTCGCTCCTCCGCTGCCCCTCCGTGACGCCGGAGGAGGGCGGCGCGCTTGCCTTCATCGAGAGCGTGCTGAAGGAGGCGGGCTTCGAGGTGCATCGGCCGGTCTTTTCCGAGCCCGGCACACCCGACGTTGAAAACCTCTATGCGCGCTATGGCACCGGCAAGCCGTATCTGCTTTTTGCTGGCCACACGGATGTGGTGCCGCCGGGCGATCTGGGCCGTTGGCGGCACGAGCCGTTCAGCGGCGCGATCGAGGACGGCGAGCTATATGGGCGCGGCGCGGTCGACATGAAGGGCGGCATCGCCTGCATGATGGCGGCGGCGCTGGACTTCATCCGCGGCAATCCTGATTTCAAAGGCTCCGTCGGCTTCCTCATCACGGGAGACGAGGAGGGGCCTGCCATCAATGGCACGGTCAAGCTTCTCGACTGGGCGAAGGGGCGCGGCGAGCGCTTCGATCATTGCATCCTCGGCGAGCCGACCAACCCCAACCAGCTCGGCGACATGATCAAGATCGGGCGGCGCGGCTCGCTCACCGGCAAGATCGTCGTGGAGGGCAAGCAGGGGCATGTGGCCTATCCGCATCTGGCCGAAAATCCCATTCCCGGCATGATGCGCCTGCTGGAGAGCCTTTTGCGCGAGCCGCTCGACCAAGGCACGGAGCATTTCGACTCCTCGAACCTCGAAGTGACCACGGTCGATGTGGGCAATCCCGCTTCCAACGTGATCGCCGCGGAGGCGCGCGCCACCTTCAACATCCGCTTCAACGACATCTGGACGCCCGAGAGCCTGGAAGCGGAAATCTCCCGCCGCCTGAGTGAGGCGGCGGGCAATAGCATCCGTTACACGCTCCACATGGAGCCGACGAACGCGATTGCGTTCCTCACGCCGCCGAACCAGTTCGTGGGCTTCATTTCTGACGCCATCGAGGCCGAGACGGGGATCCGCCCCAAGCTCTCCACCACGGGCGGCACGTCGGATGCACGCTTCATCGTGAAGGATTGCCCGGTGGTCGAGTTCGGCCTCGTCGGTCAGACCATGCACCAGATCGACGAGCGCGTGGCGGTGGCGGATCTGGACAAGCTCGCCGCGATCTATCGCAAAGTGTTGAACACTTACTTCGCGCCGGTCCCTTAAGGAGTAAGCGCGGCCATATTCAACTAAAGTCGGAGGTGAACCGGAACGTTTGCGACTCCTGCCGGTTTTCCGTGAGCACGCACATTCAAGCGAGGCTGCTCATGATCGTTACGGCAGATGAGGTCAATCGCTCGTTCCGGGGAACGCTCGACCTGCTTCACAGCAGGGCCGAGGGGCTGAAGTCCTTCGACATGAGCGAGCGAGGCTTCTGGCGCTCGTTTACCGCGATCTGGCTGACCCTGCCGGCTTACGTGGTGTCGCTGGCCTTCGAGCGCATGCGCCTCGGCCTGCTGCAGCCGGACCGGTCCTTGCTCGACAACGTGTGGCTCGATGTCGTGGTGGCCCTGGGCCACGTGGCGAGCTTCGCCGCCCTTCCCATCGCAATGATCTGGATCGCTCGCACCTTCAACCTGACCAAGGCCTATGTGCCTTTCGTCATCGTGACGAACTGGATCACGGCCATGGGGCTGCTCATTCTCTCCGTACCGGCCATGCTCCTGCTGCTCGGCTGGGCCACGCCGGAGTTGGCGAGCATCTTCAGCCTGGCCTTCGCCGTTATCATCGTGCGGATGCAGTGGTTCGCCACCAAGGCGACGCTCGGCCTATCGAGCCTCCCGGCTCTCGGCATCGTTCTGTTCGGGATCGTGCTGAATTCCGGCATCAGCGGCATCACCCGCGCGCTGCTGGGTTAATCGGGATAATCCACGCCGATCAGGTAGAGCCCTGTCGATGGGGCCATGGGGCCGCAGCGGGTCCGATCGCGCGCGTCGAGAGCCGCGCGCACGTCGGCGACCGACCAGCGGCCCGCGCCCGCGCGCTCCAGCGTGCCCGTCAGCGAGCGCACCTGATGATGCAGGAAGGACCGGGCCGAGGCATAAATGCGGATCTCGTCGCCGATGCGCTCCACATCCAGCCGGTCGAGGGTGCGGATCGGGCTGTTGGCCTGGCATTCCGCTGCGCGGAACGTCGTGAAGTCATGCTTGCCGATGAGCGTCTGCGCGGCCTCGTGCATGATGGCCGCGTCGAGAGGCCAGGCCACGTGCCAGACGCGCGTCGCATCCAGCGTCGGCGGCGCGCGGCGGTTGAGGATGCGATAGACGTAGTGCCGCTTGATGGCGGAAATACGCGCGTTGAACGTGTCCGGCACGAGCTGCGCGGAGATGACCGCAACCGGCGCGGGTTTCAGATGCGCGTTGGTGGCGTCGCGGACCGTATCGGGCCGCCAGTCCTTCGCCAGATCCACATGCACCACCTGATGGGTCGCGTGAACGCCGGAATCCGTGCGTCCGGCGCAATGGATGCGGACGATTTCGCCTGCAAAGCGCGCGATGGCATCCTCCACCGCCTGCTGCACGGAGAGTCCGTTCGTCTGATGCTGCCAGCCTGTAAAAGGCGTGCCGTCGTATTCCACGACGAGCTTGTAGCGGGGCATGTCACTTCAATTCCGCGAAGGCCCGGGCATAGGAGACCGGGCCGTGAGCCTCTTTTCCCTTGTCGGACAGAGCAAGGGCCTGGAGATAAGGCCCGTCATAAGGGGTTTTCAGTTGGCTTGCCAGTTGGGGCGTGAAGCCGAAGCGGCTGTAATAGCCCGGCTCGCCGAGAACCACGACCAGATCGCAGCCGCCGCTTCTCAATCTGTCGAGCCCCTGACGGACGAGAGCCGACCCGACGCCTTGCGCCTGGGAGGAGGGGCGGACCGCCAGCGGAGCCAGCGCGCCCACTTTGACACCGGGAGCCTCGTGCAGAACAAGGCGCGAGAAGGCGATATGGCCGACAGGCTGGTCGTCGTAGGCGATTAGGGAAAGGATGAGATCGCCATCCTCATGCAGGCGTCGCACAAGCTCCGCTTCGTCCACTTGTCCGAAGGCCTCCGCGTGGATGGCGTGAACCGCAGGCCAATCGGCGGCTTCTGCGACGCGGATATCCATGGAGGTCCTCACAGAAAGTGGGCGCCCGGATTAATCCTCACGCCGCGAAGGAATTCATCGAAGGCGACGGGTCCCTTGCCGGCACGCTGAACCTGGATCAGGCGCACGGCCCCGTCACCGCAGGCTACCGTGCCGTCGCTGTCGATGAGCGTGCCCGTCTCGCCGGAGCCATTGCCCAGCGCCGCCTTCAGGACCTTCACCCGCTCCTCGCCCTTGCCGAAATCGACAGTGAAGAAAGCACCGGGGAAGGGGGACAGGCCGCGGATGTGATCGTGCACAGCCTGCGCGGGCTTCGACCAGTCGATCCGCGCATCCTCGTTCTTCAGCTTGTGGGCGTAAGTGACGCCCTCTTCCGGCTGAGAGGTGAAGCCCAGGCCGCCGCGGGAGAGGGCAGCCAGCGCGCGCACCATCAGATCGGCGCCCAGCACCATCAGCCTGTCATGGAGTTCGCCCGCGTTCATGTCGGGCGCAATCGCCACCTTTTCGACCATGGCGACGGGGCCGGTATCGAGGCCCTCTTCCATCTTCATCACGGCGACGCCCGTCTCCTTGTCGCCCGCCATGATGGCGCGCTGGATCGGGGCTGCGCCACGCCAGCGGGGGAGGAGCGAGGCGTGCAGGTTGAGGCAGCCGAGTTCCGGCGCCTCCAGAATGGCTTTCGGCAGGATCATGCCATAGGCGACGACCACCGCCACATCGGCATCGAGGCTGCGGAACTGTTCCGCGGCTTCCTCGGTGCGCAGGGTCTTGGGAGTAAAGACCGGGATGCCGAACCGCTCCGCCATCTTGTGGACGGGAGAGGGCTTCAGCTCCATGCCGCGTCCGGCGGCGGCGGGCTCGCGGGTATAGACAGCGATGACCTCATGGCCCTGGCCGACGATTTCCGCCAGCGTGGGCACCGCGAAGTCGGGCGTGCCCATGAAGACGACGCGCAGGCTCATGCCCCGCCCTCGCGCTTGGCCGCTTTCTTGAACTTGGTCATCACCCGGTCCCGCTTGAGCTTCGAGAGGTAGTCGATGAACAGCACGCCGTTGAGATGGTCGATCTCATGCTGCACGCAGGTCGCCATGAGCCCGTCGGCTTCCTGCTCCACGGTCTCGCCCTTGAGGTTCATGTAGCGGAAGCGCACCCGGTCGGGGCGCTCGACCTCCTCGTAATATTCGGGGATGGACAGGCATCCCTCCTCGTAGATCCGCTTCTCTTCCGAAGCCCAGACGATCTCCGGATTGATCAGCACCATGGGCTCACGCTCGTCCTCGGACTTGGACACGTCCATGGTCACCATGCGGATGGGCACGCCGATCTGGATCGCGGCGAGGCCTACGCCGGGGGCGTCGTACATGGTTTCCAGCATGTCCTCGGCCAGTTGGCGGATTTCTTGCGTGATTTCCTTAACGGGCTCGGAAATCAAGCGGAGCTTGGAATCGGGAAGGATGACAAGGGGTCTGATGCTCATGATCGCGGGAGATAAGGGCTTACAGGTGGATGGTCAAATCGTTCGTGATATGTTCGGATGCCGCCGTCAACTGGAAGCATGGCCATGAACGATATCGTCCTGATTCTCGGCTCCCATGCCCTGACCTGGGGGCATGTCGTGATCGGCATGGCGGCTGCAAGCCTGCTTCTCCTGATCCTCGTCACCGTGCTGCTCTTGAGGACGCGCCGGGAGAAAGCTCTCGAGGCGGCGGTGGCCGAGGAGCGGTCCCGGGAAATGGACGACAAGGTCGCCGAGCTCACCCGCATCCAGGCGGAGATGACCGGGCGCATGCAGACCATGGCGGAGGTGTTCGGCTCCCGCCAAAGCGATTTCGTGCGCATGATCTCGGAGCGGATCGACGGGCTTCAACATCGGGTCGGACAGGGGCTGGAAACCTCCACGCGCCATCAGAGCGAAAACCTGTCGAAGCTGAACGAGCGGCTTGCCGTCATCGACGCGGCGCAGCAGAACCTCAGCAACCTCACCGGCGAACTCGTGGGCCTGAAGGATATTCTCGCCAACAAGCAAAGCCGGGGCGCCTACGGCCAGGGGCGCATGGAGGCGATCATCCGCGATGGGCTTCCGGCAAATGCATTCGAGTTCCAGGCGACGCTCTCCAACCGCACCCGGCCCGATTGCCTCGTGCGGCTTCCGGGAGATACGCGCGGTCTCGTGATCGACGCCAAGTTCCCGTTGGAGGGCTTCACATCCTTCCGCGAAGCGAAGGGCGAGGAGGCGCGCCTGCGCGCTGCCGCGCGCGTGCGCAGCGACATGCTGGTGCATGTGAAGGATATCGCGGAGAAATATCTCATCCCTGGCGAGACGCAGGACATCGCCATGCTCTTCGTGCCGGCGGAATCGGTTTATGCTGATCTCGCCGAGCATTTCGACGATGTGGTGCAGAAGGCACATCGCGCGCGCATCGTCATCGTCTCACCATCGCTTCTCACGCTTGCGATTCAGGTCATGCAGGCGCTCGTGCGGGATGCCCGCATACGCGAGGAAGCCCGCGTCATTCAGGTCGAAGTGCAGAAGCTCCTCGAGGATGTGAACCGGCTCGACAGCCGCGTGGCCAAGCTCGACGCCCATTTTCGTCAGGCCCAGGACGACGTGGCCCAGATCCGCGTCTCTACGGATAAGATCGTCAAGCGCAGCGAGCGGATCGAAACCCTGGAATTCGAGGATGGCGATGCGCAGGCCCGTGCCGAGATTCTGCGGCTTCAGGGACGTGACCTGCGCATTGTCGAATAGCCCTGGAACCGGCTTTCCCCGACGACGTTTTCCAAGCTCTGGCTGACGCGCCACGCGAGTCCTGGCGCTCGCATTTGGACGTCCTCACAAATCGGAAGGATTAAGCGCTATGGGTCTCTTCTCGAAGGACATCAAATCTCTGGACGATCTCTTCGTTCATACCCTTCAAGACATTTACTACGCCGAGCAGCAGATCACGAAGGCGCTGCCGGAAATGATCGCCAAGGCTTCCGATCCGCAACTGAAGCAGGCTTTCCAGACGCATCTGGGCGAGACGCAGCAGCAGATCCAGATGGTCGAGCAGGTGTTCCGCATGCATGGTCATGACCCGAAGGGCGTAACCTGCCCGGCCATCGACGGCATCATCGACGAGGCTCAGGAAATCTCCAGCGAGATCACTGATCCGCAGGTTCTGGATGCTGCTCTTCTCGCCGCCGCGCAGGCTGTGGAGCATTACGAGATCACCCGCTACGGCACGCTCGTCGCCTGGGCTAAACAACTCGGCCGTGAGGATTGCGCAGGCGTGCTGCATCAGATTCTCGATCAGGAAAAGTCGACAGATCAGAAGCTCAACCGCATTGCCGAAAGCAAGATCAACACGCAGGCCGCGTAATCTTTCGCGAAGCGGAAACGAAATGGCCTCCGCAAGGAGGCCATTTTTTGTCTGCCGCAATATCATCTCCCCGATGGCCGTAAGACCGGGAACGATGCGAGAAAAGTTTATTTCACCGGCAGCGCATACTGGTTGAGAAATTCCGCGAGATCGTTGGTGATGTAATCGATCTCCGCTGTCTTCACCGCTTCCTGCTCGAAACTCTCGCGGAACGGATCGACGGTCTTGGGCACGATCAGCGTCGTCGTCATGCCGAGTTCGTGCGGCACGGTCAGGTTCTTGGCGATATCCTCGAACATGGCCGAGCGTGAAGGCTCGACGCCGTGCTTGTCGAGAAAGCTTTCATAGGCGCGCCGCTCGGGTTTGGGCACGAAGTTGGATGCGGCGATATCGAACACATCCTCGAAGTGATCGAGAATGCCGATCTTCTTCGCAACATTCTCCGCGTGCTTGCGCGATCCGTTGGTCAGGATCAGCTTGCGGCCGGGCAGCCTCTCGATGGCTTTGCCGAGGCTGTCATTCAATTCGATATCGGTGTGATCGATGTCATGCGCGAAATCGAGGAAGTCGTGCGGGTCGATGCCGTATTCATCCACCAGCGCCTTCAGCGTCGTGCCGTATTTATGATAGAAATATTTTTGCAGCGCCTTGGATGACATGCCATCCAGCCCGAACAGATCCGAGACATAAAGCGTGATGCGCTCGTCGATCTGAGGCCACACGCGTGAGGTGTGCGGGTAAAGCGTATTGTCCAGGTCGAAGACCCACGTGTCCACATGCGAGAAAGCGCGGGATTCGGGAGACGAGACGTGATTTTCCAGAGGCGGTTTAGCGTTCATGGGTCCTAGAGACGGCAATGGGGCCGTGCGGCCCCACTGCTTCAATATAGTGATTGTGCGTCCCGTCGGAAAGGGGGAGGGGGTTTAGCTCCTCCGGATCAGGGTTCCCGCGCCGTGGTCCGTGAACAGCTCCAGCAGCACCGCATGGGGCACCTTGCCGTCGAGGATGACAACGGCCTCCACGCCCCGCTCCAGGGCATAGATGCAGGTCTCGATCTTCGGGATCATGCCGTCGGTGATGGTGCCGTCGGCGATGAGGCGGCGGCAATCCTCGATGGTCATCTCGGGGATCAGGTTCTTGTTCTTGTCCAGAACGCCGGGGACGTCCGTCAGGAGCAGGAGGCGCTTGGCCGTCATGGCTCCCGCGATGGCGCCCGCGAAGGTATCGGCGTTGACGTTGTAGGTCTGGCCGTCCTGGCCGATGGCCACCGGGGCGAGAACCGGGATCAGCTCGGCGCTGAGCACTTGGTCCAGAACCTCGCGGTTCACCTTCTCGGGCTCTCCGACGAAGCCGAGATCCACCACCTTCTCGATGTTGGAATCCGGGTCCACGGCGGTGCGGGTCGCCTTGCGGGCGATCACCATGTTGCCGTCCTTGCCGGACAGGCCCACGGCCTTGCCGCCCTCGGTGCCGATCCAGCCCACGATCTGCTTGTTGATGGAGCCCGCGAGCACCATCTCCACCACCTCGACCGTGGCCTGATCCGTCACGCGAAGGCCGCCCTTGAACTCGGACTTGATGCCGAGCTTTTCCAGCATCTTGCCGATCTGGGGGCCGCCGCCATGGACGACGATGGGCTTGATGCCCGATTGCTCGAGCAGCACTACATCCTCGGCGAAGTCCTCGGCTGCAGCGCGGTCGCCCATGGCATGGCCGCCATACTTGATCACGACGACCTGCTGGTCGTAGCGCTGCATGTGCGGCAGGGCCTGAACGAGCACCTCGGCCTGCACATGGACGTCGGGGAGCTGGTTGGAATCGGACATGGACGGCTCCAGCGGGAGAAGGATGAAACGGCCTGCCTTCTAGCTGAAGCGCAGGCTCATGCAAGCAAGGACTTCAGCCTCGCAGGCGAAGAAGGGCCGACACGGCGACCAGAACCCAGCCCAGCATGAGCAGAATGCCGCCCATCGGCGCCGCCCTGGGGAAAAGCGCGGCCCCGGCGAAGGCCCGGCGGGAGAGGTCGCCGCAGAAGAGCACGAGGCCCACAATCAGCACATAGCCCGCGATCTGGGCAAGGAGCGGGTGGACCGCTCCGGCTGCGATCAAGGCCGCCAGGGCGAGCAGGGCAGGCGCATGAAACAGCAGGAATTGCGCTGCCGTCGTCAGATTGCCGCCGGTGATATGGGCGGCGGCTGCCGAGAGACCGACGCCCAAGGCGCCGGACAATCCGGCAAGAACGATCAGGAGGCGCGTTGCAGAAGTCATAGGGCACCCCGTTCGCTCAGCAGCCTCGCGATCTCCGCGCGCAGCTCGGGGATGCCATGGCCCGAACGGCTCGATGTGTGCAGGATTTCAGGGAATGCCGCCGCGCGCTTGGCAATCTTCTGCTGCGTATCGGCGATGCACTTCTCCAGCTCGCCTTTCTTGAGCTCGTCGGCCTTGGTCAGGACGATCTGGTAGGAAACGGCGGCGGTGCCCAGGGTTTCGAAAACGCCTTCGTCCACCGGCTTGATGCCGTGGCGCGCGTCGATCAGCACATAGACGCGGGCAAGGCTCGCGCGGCCGCGCAGGTAATCGTGGATCAGCTGCGTCCAGGCGTGCACCTTCTCCTTGTCCACGGCGGCGTAGCCGTAGCCCGGCATGTCCACCAGGTTGAAGCGGTTGCCGATATTGAAGAAGTTGAGCTGCTGCGTGCGGCCCGGCGTATGCGAAGTGCGGGCCAGCGTGTTGCGCCCCGTGAGCGCGTTCACGAGGCTGGACTTGCCCACGTTCGAGCGCCCGGCAAAGGCGATCTCCACCTTCTCCATGGGGGGCAGGTTCTTCAGGGAGTTCGCTGCCCAGATGAAATCCGCTTCGCCCGCAAAGAGCTTGCGGCCGATTTCAAGGAAAGGGTCGATGTCGGATGCTGTATCGGTCATGGCTCCTTATACCGCCTCGGTGAGGAAAGGCGACCCCCTCAGGCCATAGGGGCGCTGTCCTTCAGAATTGCATGGCCCTTCTACAAAACCGTGGGAGTGCATTCGATCCCTGTTGCGTCACTTTCGGCGCAGACGAAGCAGAGATGACCGGCCCCGACATGAGCAATGACCCCATCCATATCCGAACCGTCGAGGTGCTCTCGGACGATTGGGCCGTCCTGAAGAGAGTGACCTTCGATTACCGGCGCCGGGACGGAACCCTGGAGAGGCAGGTTCGGCAGACCTATGACCGGGGCCATGGCGCGGTGATCCTCCCCTATGATCCCGATCGCGGCACCGTCCTGCTGGTGCGCCAGTTCAGGCTCCCGGCCTATGTGACGGGCCATCCCGAGCCGCTGATCGAGGCCTGCGCCGGGCTTCTGGACAAGGACGATCCGGAGACCTGCATCCGTCGTGAGGCCGAGGAGGAACTCGGCTACCGGCTTCGGGAGACGAGCCAGGTCTTTCACGCCTATATGAGCCCGGGCAGCGTGACCGAACGGCTGATGTTCTTCGTCGCGCGCTATTCGCCCGCCGACCGCATCGGCCAGGGAGGAGGGGATGCGCATGAAGGCGAGGACATCGAAGTGCTCGAACTCACCCTCGACGAAGCTCTGGACATGGTCGATGGAGGCCTCATCATCGACGGCAAGACGATCATGCTGCTTCAGCACATCAAGCTCAAAGGGCTCATGTAGACCTGAGTCGGCGAGCAGCGGTCATGAACTCTAATCGGCGCTGGAGCCGGATTGTTCGAGGTACCTGAGGCATTCCAAAGGTTTTGGTCGCATCAAAGCCAGAAGGAGTTGATGTTGGACAGGGATTTCACAGCCGATTTGCTCTTGTCGAGAAGCTTCTCGCGCCGCCGCTCTGCCCGTTTGGGCGAGGTTTCGACAAGCGAAGGGGCGAGGGAGCCGCTCACCGACAGATCGTGCAATTCTCCAAGCATCTCCTGAAGTTCCTCCAAAACGCTGGCGAGATTCTTGCGGCGCTTCTGCGCCTTTGCCTTAGGAAACAAAGAGCCGAAGAACTCGGTGCCATAGCGCAGCTTTTTGATCCGGATCCTGAGTTCGTGACGTTCCTCTTCACTGCGTTCCCGCAGGCGTTTTCCGCTTTTGCGGATGCTCTTGAAACGACGCGACATCTCATCTGCAGCAAAATCCCGCGCCGGTCGCTCGCGGGCTTGCTTTTGTTTCTTTGTATCGGTTGTCGCCCAGGTTCCTGCCTCGATCCAGGCAGCAGCCTTGAGGCTGGTCTCCATGAAACGGCGGGATTCGAGGGTTTCCAGCAATTCGCGATAAGCCTCGCCCCGGCCTCGCTCGACCTTGATGACCTGCGAAGTGTCGTATTCGGCCTTAGAGGAACGGATACGCTCCAAGAGAACATCGAAATCCCGGACCTTCCCCATGGCTTGCCCGGCCCAGAGCAGTTCGCTCTTCATCTCAGCGCTCTCAGGATCGGTCAGCAATTGCTTTCCAAATAAAGAAAGGGCTGACCGCAAACGACGCAGGCCCACACGCATCTGGTGCAGGACTATTGGATCCTGCGTCTGTCGCACGAGGGCTTCATTGTGCAGCATCTGGGACAGGCAGGAGCGCGCGATGATCTGAAAGGCCTCGGCGCAGGTGGCGTTCTCCGGGAGCTCGATCGGTTTTGCGCGGGAGGGCTGGAGAGATGCCGTATCGAGAAGGCGATAGCCCCGCGCGGACTTGGCCAATACCGAGAGGCGAAATGGGGCGGCTTCGCTTAAACGACGGGCGAACGCGAAGAGGGTAGCAGGATTTCCCTCCTTAAGCTCCAGCTCAACCTCCGAAAAGGTAACCTCTTGATGCGCGCCTGAGATCTTGGCTTGGTCGAGCGAGGCTTCGATCAAGGAGCCGTTGAAATCGGCCTCGAAGGCCTTCCGATCCGTGTCGATTGTGAAGACAGGGACGATGCTCTTCCGTGTGGCCTCATCCGAGACAAGCGATGCAAGAGGCGTCTTGGCCGCCACGGACAGGTCGAGCTGGCCATCGACAGAGGTCTCCCACTCGCCGCGATCCATGACCAGACTGCCATGCGGCCCTTCGGCCTTGATGGTCTGGATGGCGCTGCCGTTTTTATGGCGAATGCGCAGGCTGAGGCCCTCGCGACGTAGGGCATGATCCGCGGTGTCGAAGTAGATCGCATGCAGCTGTCCGCTCTGGCCGGGCAGGGGAGTAAGGCCGGACAAAGCCGGATGGACGAGAAGATCGTCGACGGTGCCGGAGGCGAGTTCGAGTTTGAGCTCGATTTCCCGAGGTGGGAGATCGGATTGGGATCTCTGCATCAGCCGATTTTCGGGGGCATTCATGACCTGTCACCGTTCTCCTCTCAGCTTGGTCATATAGAGGCGGAGCAGCAGGAGAAAATCGTGACAGGCGTCAGAAATGAAAATCCCCGGGACGAGGCCCGGGGATCATCATTCTAACGGTTGCCCGCCTCAGCCTTTGGCTGGGCTGGTCTTGCGGCTGAAGGTCTTGCGCAGGTTTTCCCACAGCTCGATCTTCACGCCGTTGCGCTTCATGATGAAGCCTTGCTGCGTGACCGAGAGAAGGTTGTTCCAGGCCCAGTAGATCACGAGACCGGCGGGGAACGAGCCCAGCATGAAGGTGAAGATCACTGGCATCCAGGCGAAGACCTGCTTCTGCACCGGGTCCGGCGGCTCCGGGTTCATCTTCATCTGCAGCCACATGGTGATGCCCATGAGGATCGGCCATACGCCGAGCATCAGGAAGGAGCCGATCACCGGCACTGCGCCCGGGTTGTAGGGCAGCAGGCCGAAGAGGTTGAAGATGGAGGTCGGATCGGGCGCCGCGAGGTCGCGGATCCAGCCGAAGAACGGCGCATGGCGCATTTCGATGGTGACGAAGAGCACCTTATAGAGCGCGAAGAACACCGGGATCTGGATCAGCACGGGCCAGCAACCGGCGACCGGATTGATCTTCTCCTTCTTGTAGAGCTCCATCAGCGCCTGCTGCTGCTTCATCTTGTCGTCGGCATAGCGCTCGCGGATCGAGGCCATCTCCGGCTGCACCGCCTTCATCTTCGCCATGGAGGCGTAGGACTTGTTGGCGAGCGGGAAGAACAGGATCTTCAGCAGCACCGTCACGATCAGGATCGCGACGCCGAAATTGCCGACGAGGTGATAGAAGAAGTCCAGCACCTTAAAGAGCGGCTTGGTGATAAAGTAGAACCAGCCCCAATCGATCATGAGATCGAAGTTCTTGATGCCGAGCTTGTCCTGATAGTTGTCGATGGTCGCCGTTTCCTTGGCGCCCGCGAAAAGGCGCTGCGTGGCCTCGGCGGTGCCGCCCGGCTGAATCGTCTGCGCCGCGCCCTGCATGAAGGCATTGTACGTGCGGCCCGACTGACTCAGCTGCGAGGTGAAGGCACCCTGATAGGTCACACTCTGATCGGGGATGACGGTCGCCGCCCAGTACTTGTCGGTGATGCCGAGGAAGCCGCCTTCCACGTTGTCCCAGGTCTTCTGGGACACGGTTGTACCGGCAACCGGGGTTTCCTTGTCCAGGGTCTCGTACTTGATCTCCTGAAGGCCATCCGCGCCCAGAACGCCGATCAAGCCTTCGTGGAGCACGTAATAGCCGAGCGTGGCCGGCTTGCCGTGGCGGGTGACCAAGCCATAGGGCTGCAGGGCGACCGGCGCGGAACCGCGGTTCTCGACCGAGCTCTTGACCGTGAACATGAACTTGTCGTCCACCGAGATCGTGCGGCGGAAGATCAGGCCCTGGCCGTTGTCCCAGGTCAGGGTCACCGGGGTCGAGGGGGTCAGCCGGTCCCCGTCGGCGGTCCATTCGGTATTGGCGTTCGGCAGGTTGCCTGCTTGCGCGCCCACCCAGCCGAAATCGGCGTAATAGGGGGTCTGCGTGCCTGCCGGGGAAAGCAGGATAATGTTGGGGCTGTTGGGGTTGACCGTCTCGCGATAGTTCTTCAGCGCGACGTCGTCGATGCGGCCGCCGCGAAGGTTGAGCGAGCCCTTGATGGACGGGGTATCGATGGCCACGCGCTTGCTGTTCGCAAGTGCAGCCTCACGCGAGAGGACCACGGGACCCGCCGGAGTGCTCGGCAGCGTTCCCGGCACCGTGGGCGCGGCCCCGCCGGCCTGGCTCGGGCTTGCGGGCGTGTTCGGGGCGTTGGGATTGACCTGCGTGGATTGCTGCTGCTGGGCAGCCTGACGCTGTCTTTCCGCCTCGGGGGCAGCAAAGAAGTATTGCCAGCCCAGCAGAATCGCCAGCGACAGGGCGATGGCGAGAATCAGGTTTTTGTTATCATCACGCATGGGAATGTCCGCGACGCTCGCCTTTTGAGGGAGGTGAGGAGGGGAGGGTACGATCTGGGAGGTGGGCGCTTTTCGGCTTGGTTACAACCCGCAGGGCGCGCCGGAGATCGTCGATGAGCACGTCGTAATCCACCGTCAGAATGTCGCGCCGTCCGATGATGACGACGTCCGCATTGATGGTTGCGTAGTCCTGTCCTGCCGCAGGAACGGCAGCCCGGAGCCGACGCTTGATCCGATTGCGCTCGGTGGCATGGCCCACCCGTTTCGTAACGGTCAGGCCGACCCGAAGGCCGCTTGCCGAGCTGTCGGGATCGGTATTGTCGCGCAGGCGGGCCTGCACCGTCATCCGCTCGGTATGAAAGCGGCGGCCGGAGGCCGCCCCGACGAAGTCAGGTGTTTTCGTCAGACGCCCGCTGGTCAAATCTGCGCGAGGGTCGCGCATCGGGGGTCCTTAAGGCCGCTTACGCCGAAAGGCGCTTGCGGCCATGGGCGCGGCGAGCAGCAATGACCTTACGGCCGCCCTTGGTCGCCATGCGCGCACGGAAGCCGTGGCGGCGCTTGCGAACCAGCTTGCTCGGTTGATACGTCCTCTTCACGGCACATCTCCGGTCGAATGGGGCAGCGGTGCTCGAAGGCTCGCGCCCGTCTGGTTAGGAAGGGGTTTCCCCCGAAACTGTCTCGAAAAAACGATCAGCGCCCCAGAAGAGCGCTGTCAGCTTGCGGGCTTATGAAGGAAGAGAGTGGCAAAGTCAACGCCGCTCTGGCCTTTATGCGGCAATCCGACGGCTTGGGGCCGCGCCACGGGATCTCGAGAGGAACTTTGGCCGGCCGGGTTGTTATACATGAGCCTATCACCGGGGGAAGGCTTGGCGGACAAGAGCGATCAGCCTGGGGCAGAACCGGCCCAGTGCGCAGTCTGGAGGTATCTCCCTCTCGCAATCCTGCTGCTTGCCCTTGGGGCGATCTTCGCCACGGGGCTTCATCGCAAGCTCAGCTTCGAGGCTTTCCTCCACTATCAGAATCAGCTGCGGGATACGGTGGGCGAACATCGTTTGGCCGCGCTGGGAGCTTACATGCTGGTCTATGTGGCCGCCGTCACCCTGTCCCTCCCGGTCTCGGCCTTTCTCACCACCATCGGAGGTTACCTCTTCGACTGGCCTTGGGCGATTGCGGCGTCCTCCATGGCAGCGACCCTCGGGGCCACGAACATCTTCCTCATCGCGCGCACCTCCCTGGGAGAGCCGCTCCTGAGACGGGCGGGGCCCCGGATCCAGGGCCTGGCGGCAGGCTTCCGGAAACAGGCATTTTCCTATCTTCTGTTCCTGCGGCTTTTGCCGGTCATGCCGTTTTGGCTGACCAATCTGGCCGCAGCCTTCTTCGGTATCCCGTTAAGAACCTATGTTCCTGCGACCTTTCTGGGCATGGTTCCGATCTGTTTCGCCTTCGCCTTCGCGGGCTCAGGCCTCGATGAGGTCATTGCCGGCCACGAGGAAGCCCGGCGGCAATGCCTGGATGCGGGCCGGCCGGATTGCGCCCTGCCGTTCGACGTGGGAAGCCTGCTGACGCCGGAACTCATGATCGCGCTTTCGTCCCTCGGCATTCTGGCCCTGGCGCCCATTGCGCTCAGATATTGGAAGAGCAGGCGCAGCCGAGAGGGTGGGTAAGAGGATTCCAGGTTTCGGAACTCGCCCGCTTGGTCTATCCCTACTTCACTTTCTCCGAGGTGACGAAGTGCATGGCGGTGGAGTTTCTGAGCCTTCGGCCCAGAATCTGAAGGTGCGGCGAGGGACCGGTCTTTGCTTCGCCGCTTGAGGTAGGCGTGCATGGGTGTCGAGCAGGCGCATTCACTGACGTGGCGGATCCTGAGCCAGTTTGGGCTTTCGGCGCGCCTGCTGCTGTTGACCGTTCTCTTCGTCATGATCGCGGAGGTGCTGATTTATGTGCCCTCCATCGCCAATTTCCGCCAAACTTGGCTGAATGACCGCCTTGCAGCGGCGCAGATCGCCGCCATGGTGCTGGATGCCGCCCCCGAGGAAAGTCTGCCGGAGGAGCTGGAGCTTCGACTCTTGCAGGGGGTTGGGGCTCAGGCCATCGCCATTCGTGGAGGCGGGCGCCGGAGCCTTCTCGCCGTCAACGACGCACCGCCGGAAGTGGGCAAAAGCGTTGACCTGCGGGATGCGAAATGGATCGATCTGGTCAGAGATGCCTTCGACGTGCTGTTCAATCCGACCGACAAGCCGATTCGGGTGATCGGCCATGGCATGGGCGTCGATTTCGTCGAAATCATTCTCGATCAGCGTCCCCTGCGAAACGCCATGCTCGAGTTCTCGCGCAATATCCTGCTGCTGTCCCTTTTCATCTCCATCATCACGGCGAGCCTCGTCTATCTCACCCTGCAATGGGTCATTGTGAGGCCCGTCAGGCGCCTGACCGGGAATATCGCGGAGTTTTCGGGCAATCCGGAGGATGCCTCCCGCGTCATCCAGCCGACCGACAGGGCTGATGAGATCGGTCTTGCCGAACAAGCCCTGGCCCGCATGGAGACGACTCTGGCGAACGAGCTGCGGCAGAAGCGGCGTCTGGCGCAGCTTGGCCTTGCCGTCAGCAAGATCAATCATGAGCTGCGCAACATGCTGACCACGGCTCAGCTTCTCACGGATCGCTTGGAGCGGGTGAACGACGAAACGGCGCAACGTGTTGCGCCACGCCTCGTCGCGACCCTCGACCGGGCCATCGCCTTCTGCGAAACGACGCTCGCTTATGGCCGGGCCACCGAGCCCTTGCCTCAGCGCCGGCTGATTCCGCTCGCTCCTTTGGTCGAGGAACTCTCGAATCTCACAGACCTGGCCCCGGAGGTCGGAATCGCTTTCAGAGCCCACGTGCCGGAAGATCTCATGGTCGACGCGGACAAGGACCAGCTCTCGCGGGTGCTCGTGAATCTCGTCCGCAACGCGGTGCAGGCCTTGAGCCAGACGGGAGCCTCCGAGGGCGAGCCGCGCATCGATGTCACCGCCCGCAGGGATGGGAACACGGTTACGATTCTCGTCGAGGATAACGGTCCAGGGATTCCTGATCGGCTAAAGGCCGATCTTTTCACGCCGTTCCAGGGCTCCGCCCGCAAAGGCGGCACCGGCCTCGGGCTGACCATCGTAGCGGAACTGATTCAGCTTCACGGCGGCACGATCGGCCTCGACGATGGCGACGGCCATACCTGTTTCCGGATCACCATCCCCGATCGGACGGCCGTTGAGGAGATAAATTGAGACTTGTGCAAAATCTCTTCGAAGGAGGCTTGCCAAGCGCGTCAGAACCCTTTAATCACGCCGCCACGGCTGATGTTGCTTCGCGCAACGACCTGCCGACCAAGCGCCCGTAGCTCAGCTGGATAGAGCACCAGACTACGAATCTGGGGGTCAGAGGTTCGAATCCTTTCGGGCGCGCCATTTCTTCTCAAAGACATCCAGGTTGGTATCTTTCCGCATGAAGCGGAACGAGTGCGGTGAGATGCGCGGTGCCCTTGGCGCGCGCTATCGGCGCCTGGAAATTCTCATGAATGTCACCAGGACGGTTCGCTGGGACGCGGACAGCGAGATTGCGGCACCCATGCCTGCAACTCGCGGATCATGCCCGCTGGGCATGGAATCAAACATCCGCTCAGCCCTGGTCGCGCCTTCACGGGTGCAAGGCTCTCGTTTCCCGAGGTCGTGTACGACGCTGGGCGCAGAGAGGCTTTGAACTCCCCCTATTCGGATTGACGTTTCGCACTCCGGGCCGCACAAAATCGATATCCTTGCATCGAGCGACCGCAACATGGAGCTGGGCTGCATGATCACCGTCTTTGGATCGATCAACATGGATCTCGTCGCACGGGTGCCGAAGATCGCCCGGGCCGGGGAAACCGTTCTGTCCCGCCGCGCGGACAGCTTCTTCGGCGGCAAGGGGGCCAATCAGGCGGTTGCCGCTGCTCGCGCGGCTCGTGGAAGCACGCTCAAGGTCGCCATGGCGGGAGCCGTGGGAGACGATGCCTTCGGCAAATCATGCATCGGCAATCTTCGCGACAATGGCATCGACGTGACGGCGGTGAAGGTTGTCGACGATTCGACGGGATGCGCCTTCATCACGGTCGATGAGAATGGCGAGAATGCCATTACGGTTGCAAGCGGCGCCAATATGGAGGTGCGTGCAGCAGATGTTCCCGATGAGCTTATATCGGCAGCACCCGTGGTCGTTCTTCAGATGGAAGTGCCTCTCTCCGAGAATCTGGAAGTCGCGCGGCGGGCGAAGCGTGATGGTGCAACGATCATCTGGAATGTTGCGCCTGCTCCTGCTATTGTGGAGCGCGATGTCATGGCTGAGATGCTTGCCGTGACCGATGTCCTCGTCGTCAACCAGCATGAAGCGATTTCGGTTGCTGCCTGCATGGGTGAGGATGCCGGAAGCGATTATCTCAGGGCTTCGTCCATTCTGGCGCGCGCCCATGGGTTGGTTTGCATCGTAACCGCAGGATCAAAGGGCGCGTTCGCCGCCGCTCCCGACGGCACGCAACGTCACGCGGCGGCTCTCCCGGTCAAGCCGGCCGATACGACCGGCGCGGGAGACACGTTCGTCGGTGTGCTCGCTTGCGGGCTCGCGGAGGGACGTGAGATGGCCGATGCCATGCATCGGGCCTGCATTGCGGCCTCCCTGGCCTGCCTGACGCCCGGAGCGCAGGCGGGTATGCCTTCCCGCGATGCGCTGGAGAAGGCTCTATCCGGCTGATTGCTCGCTTTGCGGAATCACGCGCGTCAGGCTTCCCGTCGCCGGGAAGAGAGGGATGAGGCAGGCTTGCAGAGCGTGGTAGAGATCCGGCTTTCCCGTGAACAACGTGCTCGCAGGCTGCAGGTCTTCCGAGAGTTCCGGATGCCAGCCGCCCTGTTCGTGATCGATCAGGAAGCGATCCGCGAAACTCCACAGGTGCCGATACCAGGTCTCGTGAAACTCGCTCGGGCAGTGCTCGCAGAGAAACGCCGCTGCGCCGATGGCCTCGGCGCAGGGCCACCATAGTTTCTGCGGCAGCCGCGGGCGGTCGTCCCAATCGAGCGCGTAGAAGAAGCCGCCTTTGTCCCGATCCCAACCGAGTTCGATGGATTGCCGGAACAGCTCGCAGGATGCCGCTGGCATCCAATCGTGCCGCTTGCCGCCGAGGGCCCAGAGCTGAAGCAGGAGACGCGACCATTCCAGCCAGTGCCCAGGCGTCGTGCCGTAGGGACGGAAAACATCGTAGCCGCGGTAATCGCGGTCGAGCGTCCAATCCGCATGGAAGTGCTCGGCCACCCGATAACCCAGCGATGCGGCATGACGGCGGATGATGAGTTCCACAATGCGTTCAGCCTTGTCGAGATAGGATCTCTCGCCGGTTGCCTCGAAGGCGGCCATCAGGGCTTCCGTCAGATGCATGTTGGAATTCTGGCCGCGATATTGACTGATCGGCGACCAGTCGCGGGCGAATTCCTCAGCGACTGCGCCGTTCTGATCCTCCCAGAAGCGCTCTTCCAGAATCTGTGTGATGTCAGCGAGCATCTGATCGGCGAGGGGATGTCCTATGACCTTTGCGCTCGAAGCGGCAAGCAGCACGAAGGCATGTCCATAAGCCTGCTTCGTGTCGTCCTTCGGGCCGTTGTCGTCGAGAGACCAGACATAGCCGCCATGCATCGCGTCGCGGTGTCCGCCCCAAAGATAATTCATGCCGTGATCGACGATAGCATCGCATCCGGGGCGCCCGAGAAGGACGCCGATGGAGAAGCAATGCACCATCCGCGTAGTGTTGTGGATCTGCCGGATCGCATGATCACCGCCGTGCGGGCGACCTTGGTCGTCGAGATCGAAGAACCCACCGGCGGGATTGATGATGTTGTGCTGAAAGAACCCGAATAGACTGTCGGCCTGCCCGCTGAGCCAACGTCGATGATAAGGGCGCACTTTCCAACTCGGTCCCGTTGCAGGAAGATTGGGAAGGGGCATCTGCATGTCTGTCTCCTGCTTGCCTTTAAACATGCTCGGCCATGAAGCGGATCACTTCGTCCCATGTCGGCGGATTGGCGCCGCGTCGGGTGCAGACGATGGCCGCCGCTGCCGCGGCGAAGTCGAGCGCTTGCGTGAGTTGGGCATCATTCATGCCGTCGACATCCGATGGGTTCAGCAAGCCGTTCGCATCGAGCCATGCGAGGAATCCTGCATGGAACGTGTCGCCCGCTCCCACCGTATCGACCACGTTCACGCGAGGCGCGGGACGTTCGATCATGGACGAGCGGGAAACGGCTAACGGGCCTTGCGCCCCGCGCGTGACGATGACGAGCTTGGGGCCTCGTTGAAGCCAGGCCTGTGCGGCAGCAAGGAGATCCCGGTTCGGGTAGAGCAGGTGAATATCCTCGTCGCTCGCTTTGACGATATCGGCATGGGAGAGAAGCCGTTCGAAACGTTCCCGGTAGATCGCCAGATCACCGACGACGCGGGGGCGCACGTTCGGGTCGAGCGAGATGACCCGTGCTCCGGCTTCGCGGCGGAGCAGGGTTTCGATGGCGCTGCCGATGGGCTCGACCCCAAGCGCGTAGGAGCCTGCCGCAATAGCCTTGATGTCGGAGGGGAGGGACGGTGGCAATGCCTCGGGCGTGAGGGCACGGTCCGCGCTGTCCGGTGCATAGAAGGAATATTGCGGCTCTCCCGAGGCGCCGGTTGCCACCACGCTGAGCGTCGTGGGATTCGGACAGCGTTGCAGATAGGATGCGCTGACCTGGGCATCAGCCAGCTTGCCTGCGAGAAAGACGCCGAATGCATCTTCCGACAGAGTAGAGAGGAAGGCCGCAGAGCGCCCGAGGCGACCGACGCCGATAGCCACATTGAACGGCGATCCGCCAGCCACGGCCTCGGCAGAAAGTCCTGTCGGAGAGGGCGCTCCGATAAACAAGTCGATCAGAGCTTCGCCGCAGACCAGGATCATTCTTGTTTCCCCCATATGGAATCGGCGCCGAGGCTTCGGCACCGCAGGTTCGGGCAGGAAGGGCTCAGGTCCAGCATCAACGTCACAACCCTCACTGGGTTCTTAACATTCATGGCCTTGTCCCCAACTGACGGCGCATCAAGCCGCATTTGCCCGCCTCTATCCTTCCGAGCCATGCGCGAACTCAGGTCTGAGGGCGCGGTAAAGGCGGCGGAAGCTCTCGATGCGTGGGCCATACAATTCTACCAAGCGGCGTTCGGGCTCTATCGTCTCGAGTACTTCGGGCAGTGTGCATATGGCCTCGGGAGCCTCTCCGGTCGCCGCCAACCGCGCCAAGCGAGCGGCCCCGAAAGCAGGTCCCTTGTCGCTGCCTTTGTAGCGGACGAGCGGGATATTCAGAGCATTGGCGAGAATGCGGGCCCAGAAGGCGCTTCGGGAGCCGCCTCCGATCAGGGCTGCTTGAGAGAGTTGTGTACCGGCTTGTTCCAGGCATGCCTTGGCATCGCAGAACGTAAAGGCGACACCTTCCAAAACCGCTTGAACCAGATCGGCCTGCTGCGTCTCCGGAGAGAGCCCGAAGAAGACGCCGCGGGCATGGGGATCGTTGTGAGGCGTCCGCTCTCCGGCGAGATACGGAAGGAAGAGAAGAGCGGAAGGCTCCCGATAGGCTTCCTCTGCTTGGCGCAGGAGATCGGCGATATCGGCCTTGAGCAGTCCGGCGAGCCAAGCCAGACAACTGGCCCCGTTCAGCATGGCCGCCATCTGGAACCAGCGATCCGGAAGAGCGTGACAGAAAGAATGGACCAGTGCTTCCGGCGCGGGCATGAAATGACGCGTGGTGACGAAGAGTTGTCCTGACGTGCCGAGAGAGATGAAGGCGGCTCCATCCTCGATGGCCCCTAACCCCACAGCCCCGGCAGCGGCATCTCCGGCGCCGCCAGCGACGACGATGCCGCTTGGCAGCCCCCATTCCGCGGCGATCCCGGGATGGAGCGTTCCAGAGGGTGCGGAGCCCTCGATGAGGTCCGGCATATGGGTGCGATCGAGGCCTGTTGCGGCGAGAGCGTCATCGGACCAATCGCGCGCGGCCTCGTCGAGCCACCAAGTTCCGGCGGCATCCGACATCTCGGTTACTTTGGCGCCGGTGAGCTTCAGGCGAATGTAGTCCTTCGGCAGGAGAACCTTTCGCACAGCGCGGAATGTCTCCGGCTCGTGGCGTGCAAGCCAGAGAAGCTTCGGGGCCGTGAAGCCGGGCATCGGGATCACGCCCATGGTTCGTGCCAGATCCGGCCGCTGCCTTCCGAGGTCTTCCGCCTCCTGGAAGGAACGCCCATCGTTCCAGAGAATGGCAGGCCGCAGGGGCTTGTCGTGCGCATCGAGCAGGACCGCTCCGTGCATCTGCCCCGAGAGCCCGATGCCCCGGATGTCGGCGAAGGCCCCCGGCGCATGGCTGCGCAATTGATCCACCGCCGCCTGGACCGCCAGCCACCAGCTCTCGGGATCCTGCTCGGACCAGAGATTGCGGGGTCGGGAGACCTGCAGCGGGGAATCCGCTTCCGCTATAGTCAGTTGCCGCTCATCGACTATGAGCGCTTTGACTGCCGAAGTCCCGACATCGATACCGAGATAGTGAGCCATGCCATGCTCCGATAAGGGCTACCGAGGTATAAATGATGCAGGAGAGGTTGGCGACAATCTCGCAACCCTCAAGTTCGACAGGCGCGGGGAGAGGCATGCGGGCGCCAGCTTCGCACAAGCACGATCCTTTACCTGGGAAGCCTGTGAGCAATGACTGCTTGCAACAGAGGATAAGAACACGGGAAGAGCAATGATTGCCCATGTCCCCACAGGCACCGGTTCGGTTGCCAGCGACAAAGAGTTTTACGCGCGCTTCGTCGACCTCCGGGTAAGGCTCAAGGCCCAAGGCGCCGAGATCGTTTCCGTGCACCACGCCAATCATTGGGTGGATGTCGATTGGCTCCCTCGGGGCGCAGACCAAGACGCGGAGCCGACCCGCTCCACGATCTTCCGGCTGGTGTCGGAGCCTGATGGCGATAAGATGAGCGACCTTCTGTTCATGCCGGGCGCAAGGGCAGATGCGATGAGGCTCGCGGCCTGATCGGTCCAGGTCCGCAGTACCATCCTGTCCGCGATGGACGGCGCAAAGCCCTCAGGCTTCAGGAGAGGCGACCTCTTCGATGTCGACGTGCCTGAGGGTAAAATGAAAAGTCGTTCCTTCGCCCGGAACGGAATCTACCCAGATCTTTCCGCCGTGAGATTCCACGATCGTCCTGCAAATCGAGAGGCCGACGCCCATGCCGCTTGCCTTTGTGGTGGTGAAGGGCGTGAATAGCTTGGCCAAGACTTCACGCGGGATGCCCGAGCCATTGTCCTTCACGCTGATCTGAACCATCGTGCCGTCCTGCACAACGCGGGCCATAATGGTCAGGAAGCGATCATCGATCCCATGCATCGCTTCGACGGCATTGCGCAGGAGGTTTATCAGCACCTGCTGGATCTGGACACGGTTGACGATGACCTGCAGACTTTCCGGCGGAAAATCGAAATCAACCTGAACGCCCTTTTCCTTGGCGCCGACGAGCCCGAGTGCGCTTGCTTCCTCGACGAGCCGTTGAAGCTCCTCGACGCGATGCTCGCTTTCACCGCGGGCGACGAACTCTCTCAGTTGACGGATGACCTCGCCGGCACGGAGCGCCTCTTCCGCAGCCTCGTCGACGGCGAGCCGAAGCGTGCTGACCTCGGGGCCTTCCATGCGGTCGAGGATCAGGCCGCATCCCTTGAGATAGCTGGCAATCGCCGTCAGGGGCTGATTGATCTCATGCGCCAACGTGGAGCCCATTTCGCCCATGGCGGTCAGGCGCGACATGTAGGCGAGCTCGGACTGCAATTCCTGCATACGCGTTTCGGTATGCTGGCGTTCGGTGAGATCGCGAATGAACGCAGTGAAGTAGCGTTCACCTTCCCATTCCATTTCGCCGACCTGCACTTCCATGGGGAACGTGCTGCCGTCCTTCCGCTGAGCCGTGGCCACGCGCCCGGTGCCGATGATGCGGCGCTCGCCGGAGATGCGATAGCGGCTGATATAGGCGTCATGCTGCTCGCGGTAGGACAGGGGCATCAGGAACTTCACGTTCGTGCCGATCACCTCCTCGGGCTTGTAGCCGAAGATATGCTCTGCCGTGGCGCTGAACGATCTGATGATGCCTCTTTCATCCGAGACGATCATTGCGTCGGGAACGGTCTCGAGGATGGAGCGCAGATGCGCCTCGCTGCGGCTCAACTGCTCCTTGCTCGTCTTGATGTCGATCTCGGCCAGCTTGCGTGCGGTAATGTCCTGGGCTGTGCCGACCCTGCGGATGGGTTTCCCGTCATCATCCAGAACGGTCCGGCCCGTTACAGTAATCCAGCGCTCTTCACCGGTATCGGCGCGGAAGATGCGAAGCGTTTCCGAATAGGTTAGGTCGCCCTCGCTCAGGTCGGTCTGGAATTTGCTTCGAATTCTCTCGCGGTCATCAGGATGAATGAGTGAGAGAAGAGAGGTTTTATATAGTTTTTCTCCCGGCCTCATGCCGAAAAGCTGATAGACTTCCGGTGACCATTGATGCTGAGCGGTAAGGATGTTGAAGTCCCAAATGCCCAATCCTGTCGTCTCGACGGCAAGGCGCAGGCGCTCTTCGCTGTCACGCAGCTTGTCCTCGGCCGCTCGGCGGTCATGAATGTCGGAGATCGTGCCGGCCCATTCCTGAACCTCTCCCCTCTCATTCAGCAAGGGGATCGCGCGGCAGAAAACCCAACGGTATTCGCTGCCCGAGCCAAGCATCCGGTGAGCGATCCTTGCCGGATGCTTGTCCGCGATCGCCTCCTGCCAAGCGGCAGCCGTATGCTCGCGGTCATCGGGATAGATGAACTCGAGCCAGCCGAGCGGCGTACCGACAGCCGGCTCACGGCCGCAGAATTCATGCCAGCCCCACCCTTCGATGTACGAGCCATCTGCATTCGAACGCCAGCCTATTGCTGTGCTGGTTTCGATCAAGGCACGATAACGCTGCTCGCTCATACGCAGATGCTCGGCTGCAGCCTTCTGCTCATGAATGTCGGTGAGCGTGCCTATCCACTCCTGAACCACGCCAGCCATGTCGGTGAGCGGTATGCCTGTCACAAGCACCCAACGATGGTCACCATTCGGGAGTACCATCCGGCACTCGGTCGTCCCAAGCTCTTGCGATTGGACGATGTTCTTCCAGGACTCGGCGACACGCGGCCGGTCGTCGGAATGTACGGCGTCGAGCCAGCCGCTCCCCTGGGATTCAGCTAGCGATTGACCTGTGAATTCCTGCCATCCGTGACTTTCGATGAGACCACCGGCATTGTCTGCCCGCCAAACGATGGCCGTGCTGGCTTCCACCAGCGCGCGGTACCGATCGTTCTTGCGGCGGAGATCCTGCTCTGCCTCTCTGAACTCACTGATATCGCGTGCGATCGCCAGAAATGCTTCCGGCTGCTTACTGGAGCTCATGATGGGAGTGATTGTGATATCCCACCACGTCGGATCGCCTAGCAGGGGCGATCCGCGGCCTTGAAAACGCCCAGGGTTGCCTGCTCGCGCACTCTCAAGAGCCGCACGCGCATTGTCGTAATCTGCGCCTGTCCATAGGCTGAGCCAAGTTTGGCCCTCGATTTCGGATATCTCGTCTCTTTCGACAGGCTCGCTGTAACGATTCATGAAACGCAGATGACCGCCCAGATCGATGATCATGATAAGACCATCGAAGCTCGACAAGAGCCGATTGGCGAATTCTCCGCTTTTCGAGAAGATGCTCTCGGCTTCTCTCAAGGCCGTAACGTCGATGCTTGCTCCAATCCAGCGGTCGATCTCCCCATACTCGTTTCGCAGGGGGAGAGAATGGGACGAGACGCGCCGATAGGTGCCTGAGCGATGCCAAAGGCGGTATCTCAGCTCATGTGATGCGTCAGGCTCAGTTGTGTGAGCTCCCCTATCATTCTGATGGGGAGATTGTGCATGCTCCTGGAAGTCGCTGGAGAAGCTCCCCTGGCGTGCGCTCAGCTTCTGAAATTTCAACTCGCGTGCCGCGGAGCGGCCAAGCGCCCGGATAGACTGCGCCTGCTTTTCTGAGAGCGCTTCCGGATGAGGGAGGCTGTCGAAGACACAGAGGGAGCCAAGGATGGTGCCATTCCCACCCAGGATGGGGACAGACGCATAAAAGCGCAGGTATGGCTCGCCCGAGACAAGAGGATTGTCCTTGAAGTCGGGATGCTGAGCGAGGTCGCTTATGCATGCCAAATCAGAGTTCTGAAGGGCGCGTGCGCAGATGGAGGCGTTCAGTGGAATGTCTCGGAAAGCGTTTCCGACTGCAGCCTTGAACCATTGCCGCTCATGATCGATGAAGGTGACGGCTGCCATCGGGCATCCGCATGCATCGGCCGCCAGCTGAGCGATGTCGTAGAAAGCACTTTCGGGATTTGGATCGAGGAAATCCCCCTGATGCAGGGCCAGAATCCGTTCAGCGAGAGACGCTGAGAAGAGACCATCCTTGGTCGTTTTGAGAGGCATGGATAGGGTGGCCGAGGAGTGTTGTGGTTCTTATCAGTGTGTCTGGCCCGGCTACCAAAGAGAATAGTCTAATTCAAACTAATTGATGTTGTAGACAGGATCAGCGCATAGATGACGCATGTATCGCTATTTCATTTCGTTAGGCGCAGGGGTGTGAGATGAAATGTTGGCGGAATATTTACTCAATTTTAAAGGCTTGGCGTCTTTGTGCATAAGCCGCTTCACCTGCTGTTCGAGATTTAAGACCAGAGAGACTGGAGCAAGGTTGCCGTCTTAGAGACGCTCTCGTCTGACCGCTGTCACTCTCGTCTAAAGCTTCGAGAAAGCGTGCGAATCGCTGTCAGCTTTCACAATGAATCCAATGTCGATGAAGTTGAAGCGCTTTCTGCCTGTAAGCGGAAATACGGATTCTCGAATTTCGCAGAATACGTAGAAATGGAATACAGTTTCGTCGCTTGAGTCTCTGTCTGCAACAAAGATTCAAGTATTGAAATCGCAAGAAAGATCCTGAAATTTCAGATTCTTGACTCGGCCTACTGCCTCTACTCATTCGGAGATCATCCTTTAGAGGCATGTTGAGTGGCAAATCTCCATTTATTAACGGCCATTAACCTTCTCTCTCATCGCCCCCTCTCTCAATACGTATTGCCCCTCTAAACGAACAGCCATAGCTTGCATCTGCCGAATTAATAAGTTTCCACGAAGAAGTGGCGAATAAACGGCAAGATATTCATTGTATAGAGTATCAAACTTCAAATAAAGGCTGGGGGCCTTATCATGTATATCGTTGTCGATGATCGACAGATAGTGACGTCAGGATATGTGGCAAGCTTCAAAAGGGAAGGCGTATCTTCCATTGGCTTGTACTCGGCTGAATTCAGCGAGTGGCTGGAATCTGCCTCTGACACCGACATGGAAGCAATCCAGGGGTTCGTTCTCGGCAGTTTCGAGCAGCGCGCCAGCTATGCCGAGAGCATCCGCCGCCATTCCAAAGCTCCCATCATCGCCTTGAGCGATGTGCGTTCCCTCGAGGAAACGCTGGAGCTCTTCACGGCCAAATTCGACGACGTCGTCCGCAAGCCGGTTCACGTCCGGGAAATCCTCGCACGCTCCGAGGCGGTGTGGCGGCGGCTGAATGCCAGCGTCAGCAAAGCAAGCCACAACGATAACGACCGGCTCAAGGTTTTCTTCGACGGTCGCGATCCGGAAATCGACGGCATTCCGATTTCTCTTCCGCGCCGCGAACGGCACATCCTCGAATACCTCGTACGCAAGAAGGGGCACCGTCTGACGAAGAAGCAGATCTTCGACACTGTCTATGGTCTCTACAGCGACGACGTCGAGGACAGCGTCGTCGAGGGTCATATCAGCAAGCTCCGCAAGAAGCTGCGGCAGCGCCTGGGTTATGACCCTATCGATGCCAAGCGCTACATCGGCTACTCCTATATGGGGGCCGTCTCCTGATTAATTGATCCGCGGTCATTTCCGTCGCGGGCAGGATGCTTCGTAAGAGCCAGGTCATTTCCGACCTGGCTCTTTGCATATGGTGCCCTCGAGAGCGCGCGCATCAGATCAGCTTGACGCAAGATAGAGCCGCTAAGGTCAGCCAGACTCATCGTAACGCCAAGTTTTATGTCCATGTCCCGTACAATCCCTCGCAGGATGAAGTTGCTTATCAACGATATGATCTTCATCGGCGCGTCTCCCGTTGCAGTGAAGCAGGTCGAGGCGAACGAAGTGAAAGTTCACGGGAAAGATCTGCCGGAAGAAGTTTCAGATTTCTACCAGGCCTGACGCGGCACGAGATAGCCTTACGCAACCGAAATAAAAGCAGCTTTCCAAACCAGAGATGAGATACGGCGATGGACGACCTTCTCCTTGAGTTTCTCACAGAGACCAATGAGCATCTTGAAACGGTCGACGTGGAGATGGTCCGCTTCGAGCAGGATCCGAATAATCAGGCGATCCTCAGCAACATCTTCCGTTTGGTGCATACCATCAAGGGAACCTGTGGGTTCCTGGGGCTTCCTCGCCTCGAGTCCCTTGCTCATGCGGCAGAGACGCTCATGGGCAAGTTCCGGGATGGCATGCCGGTTACGACGGTGGCCGTATCGCTGATCCTGACGACGCTCGATCGGATCAAGGACATTCTCGGCGAGCTGGAACGCCACGGTGTTGAGCCGCAAGGGTCCGACGACGATTTGATCGCGGCTCTCGACCGCATGTCGAATGCAACGGGACACGCGCAGCCACCAACGGCGGAGCCGCCGAAGGTCCAAACAACCGGAACATTGACCCATCAGGTGCTGGAACGGGAGCTGAAGCCCGGAGAGGTTTCTCTCGATGAACTGGAACGCGCCTTCCAGGAAGCCCCAGGCCCGGATGACGCGAAGGCCTCGGGTACGCTTGTCTATCAAGTTCTCGAAAGGGCACTCAAGCCCGGCGAGGTATCCCTCGATGAGTTGGAGCGGGCCTTCCGAGAGGCACCGGGCCCGGCTCCGGTCGCGGCTGACAAGCCGGCACAGCCCGTGTCGCCAGTGCAGGCCAGCGCTCCTCAAAATCCTCCGAAAAAGGATGCAGATGCTTCGGAGCAGTCCGAGGGCGCTGAGGGCGTCGCCGGAAAGGTGCAGACCATCCGCGTGAACGTCGATACGCTCGAACACCTGATGACGATGGTGTCGGAACTCGTTCTGACCCGTAACCAGTTGCTCGAAATCGCGCGGCGCAATTCTGAGGATTACGGCTACAAGGTGCCCTTGCAGCGCCTGTCGCAGGTCACGGCCGAGCTGCAGGATGGGGTGATGAAGACCCGCATGCAGCCGATCGGCAACGCATGGCAAAAGCTGCCACGCGTCGTGCGCGACCTTTCGAACGAACTATCGAAGCATATCGAACTGGTCATGCAGGGCGCGGATACCGAGCTCGACCGGCAGGTGCTCGAGGTGATCAAGGACCCGCTCACCCACATGGTCCGCAATTCGGCCGATCATGGTATCGAAAGCCCTGCTGACCGCCGCGCGGCGGGAAAGCCGGAGAAGGGCGTCATTCGCCTGAATGCGTATCATGAAGGGGGATCGATCACGATCGAGATCTCCGATGACGGCAAAGGATTGAACTACGCTGCCATCCGCAAGAAGGCAGTCGAGAGAGCCATCGTCAGCGAGGCGGAACTGGAGCGCATGAGCGATGCTCAGGTTGCCAAGTTCATCTTCCATCCTGGCTTCTCGACCGCGGCTGCCGTGACCTCCGTATCCGGACGTGGCGTCGGCATGGATGTCGTGAAGACCAATATCGAGCTGATCGGCGGAACGGTCGATATCCGTTCGGAGCAGGGGCGCGGGACGACATTCACGATCAAGATCCCGCTCACATTGGCGATTGTCGCTGCCTTGATCGTCTCCTCCAAGGACCAGCGCTTTGCCATTCCGCAGGTCGCAGTGTCGGAGCTCGTCAGGGTGTCGCCGATCTCGGAGCATTCGATCGAGCGGATCAACGGCACGCCGATCCTGCGTCTGCGCGAACGCTTGCTGCCTATCGTGCCCCTCTCGAAGGTCATGCGGCTTTCCGAGAGCGAGGATGTGAATACGGGGTTCGTAGTTGTCACGCAGGTCGCGCAGCAGCGTTTCGGCATTCTTGTGGATGGTGTGTTCCATACGGAGGAAATCGTCGTCAAGCCGATGTCCTCGAAGCTGAGGCATATCCAGCTTTTCTCCGGAAACACCATTCTCGGCGACGGAGCAGTGGTCCTCATTGTGGATCCGAATGGTCTTGCCCGGATGGTCGGATCGGAGGGGCAGAGCGACGAATTCCAGACGGATCTGTCTCTTGATCAGGCGATTGCGGCTGCCGAGGAGTTGACGAGCCTGCTTGTCTTCCGCGGTGGCGGCGACAGCTTGAAAGCCGTGCCGCTTTCACTTGTCACTCGTCTTGAAGAGATCGACGCCTCGACGATCGAGTGGGCAAGCGGACGCCCTGTGGTTCAATATCGCGGGCGCCTGATGCCGATCGTCTCTTGCGATGATGAGCTAGAAGTCCGCAGGCAGGGGTCGCAGTCTCTTCTGGTATTCTCGGATGGCGAGATTTCCATGGGGCTCGCGGTTTCCGAGATCGTCGATATTGTTGAAGACAGGCTCGAGGTGGAGCTTCTCGCTGAGCGCTCCGATCTCGTCGGCTCGGCCGTGGTGCGGGGCCGGACCACGGAAATCGTCAACGTGGCGCATTATCTCCCGCTTGTCCTTGAGACATGGTCCCGCTCCGAGCAGAAGGCGCAGCAGGGTAATTCCCTGCTTCTCATCGACGGATCGAACTTCTTCAGGGATATGCTGGTGCCTGTCCTGAAAGCGTCGGGCTATCGCGTCCAGACTGCGGCGACGGCGCAGGATGCAGCACGTATGCTCTCAAGCGGAAGCCAGCCGGACTTCATCGTCGCCGATCTTGAACTGCCGGGACATTCGAGCTTCGCATTCATCGCGACCTTGCGAGCAGACGCTCAGTATAGCTCGATGCCGATCATTGGCATGACGCTCAGGCCCGATGCCCAGCTGCTTGCCCTAGCGAGACGCTTCAAGATCACGGACGTCGTCTCTAAGGTCGATCGCCGTGGGTTGCTCTCCGCACTTGCAGAGCTCAGTGGAACTCTTGAAGAGGCTGCATGATCATGAAAGCCGTGAATACGCTTGCGTTTGATACCCCTAAAGCGTTCTCCAGCGAGGCGGAGTTCATTACGGTGACCGTCGCAGGGCAGTTGCTGGGTCTGCCGATCGGCCGTGTCCATGATGTCTTCGTCGTCAGCGAAATGACAAAGGTCCCATTGGCACAGACGGAGATCGCCGGATTGCTGAACTTGCGCGGCCGCGTCGTCACAGCGGTTTCCTTGAGGAGCCGACTTGGCTTGCAGGATGGAGACAGAACGGGACGACGCATGGCCGTCGGCTTGGAATATCAGAATGAAGCTTATGGGCTGCTCGTCGATGAAGTCGGGGAGGTTCTGAAGCTCAATTCGGATGAGATGCAGCCTAACCCTGTTCATATGGACCGACGCTGGGTGAACCTGTCTCAAGGTGTTCATCAGCTTCAAGGGAAATTGATGATCGTTCTTGACGTGGATGCCGTTCTTGCCTTCGTCTCGGAGCGCGAGGCGGCCTGATCGTTCGCGTTCAAATCACAATCATTCATGTAACTAGATAGGATATGCTACTGTGAGCCTAGATCTTTCAACTCCTGTCCTGGTGGTCGACGATTATCAGACGATGGTTCGAATTCTTCGCAACCTTCTCAAGCAGATCGGCTTCAACGATGTCGACGACGCGTCCGATGGACAGGCTGCCCTCGAGAAGCTCAGGACCAAGAAATATGGTCTTGTGATTTCGGACTGGAACATGGCGCCCATGACCGGCTACGAACTGCTTCAGCAGGTTCGCGCCGATGCGGAGCTCAGCGCCTTGCCCTTCATCATGGTGACGGCAGAGGCGAAAACCGAAAACGTGGTCGCGGCAAAAAAGGCCGGGGTGAACAATTACATTGTGAAGCCCTTCAATGCCGAAACGCTTCGTTCCAAGATTAGCGCCGTCTTCGGCGCCTGATACATCCGGTGTGAGTTATGAACCCACGTAAGAGCTATCGCGTTGAGGCTCATATGACAGCAGCCCCGACGGATGAAGGTGCTCTCGACCGTCATGCCGAGATCATGAACCTGCTCGGCACGATCAGAGAAGCGATCGTTCCTGCGAAGGAGCTTTCGGCATCGCTTATCGAGGAGCACCGCAAGGACATGCAGGAAGCGATGCGCCTTAAGGTTG
Organism: Pseudomonadota bacterium; assembly: GCA_023450615.1. Taxonomy (GTDB): domain Bacteria; phylum Pseudomonadota; class Alphaproteobacteria; order Rhizobiales; family Beijerinckiaceae; genus Microvirga. Next base: position 39,171 of record JAEXGT010000071.1, read on the forward strand.
AGCTCGATTCGATCTACGAAGCGATTGAACGGACGAAGCGGGAAATTGCAACGCTCCGTTATGCCGGAACGCAAGGTCAGGAAATCAATCGCGTCACGGACGAGCTTGGCGCCATCGTGCTTGGTACGGAGACGGCAACTAACGCCATTCTTGCGGCAGCCGAGCGGATCGACGAGCTTTCCGGCAATCTGGCGGCTCGCCTCTCAGGCGGCGACCAGGAATTCGCCCGCGAGATTTCCGATCAGGTGATCAGCATCTTTGAGGCCTGCAATTTCCAGGACATCACCGGCCAGCGCATCAGCAAGGTCGTGAATGCGATGAAGTTCGTGGAAGAGCGTGTCCACGAGATGATCGAGATCTGGGGAGGTCTTGAGAGCTTCAAGGACGTCGAAACCGTGGAGCCGACCCGTGATGGTGACGACGCGCTTC
>JAEXGT010000061.1 GCA_023450615.1 Pseudomonadota bacterium
GGCGGCAAGTTCGGGCGGAAGCTTGTCCGGTTCGTAAGCCGGAATATCGAGCTGGACCAGGGACACGAACGGGACGCCGAGATCAGCCTTTCCGCCGGAACGGTCGATGAGACAGGCCGCGCCCAGAAGCGTCCCGGGATGCTCTTTGAGGGCCGCAAGGCATTCACGGGAGGACAGGCCGGTGGTGACGATGTCTTCCACCATCACGACGCGCGCGCCTTCGGGAATGGTGAAGCCGCGGCGCAGGGCAAACACGCCGTTCTCGCGCTCTACGAAGATCGCCTTGGCGCCGAGATGCCGGGCGGTCTCATAGCCGGGCACGATGCCGCCCACGGCCGGGGAAACCACATAATCCACGGACCCGAAGCTCTGCTTGATCTTATCGGCAAGCGCCCTGCAGACCCGCTCCGTCCGAGCAGGATCCTGGAAGACGAACATCTTCTGCAAGAAGACCGGGCTGTGAAGCCCTGACGAGAGAATGAAGTGCCCTTCGAGCAACGCACCTGCGGAGCGGAATTCTTCAAGGACTTCGTTCTGTGTCATGGCTTGTCTCCTGCGTCAGGGCTGTGTGGCAGGAGGGACGGCGAGAGGCAAGAGGCAAAAGGCAAATGCTCAGATGCTGTGGCCCAGTAACGTCAGGCTACTTTGTAGCATCGATGAACGCTCTGAAGATTGCGTTGCCGGGATGCTCCTGCCTGACGAACAGTTCCGGATGCCATTGTACGCCGAGAGCGAAACGGCGGGATGGAATTTCGATGGCCTCGATCACGCCATCCTCGGCATGGGCGCTTGCGACCGCGCCGTCCGACAATTCGACGACGGCTTCACGATGAAAGGTATTCACCGTGAGTTGCGGCTGGCCTACGATGCGGTAGAGCCGGGTGTTCTCCCTGATGGCGACGGAATGCACATGATTGCTCTTGTCGTGCTCCATGATGTGCGAACCCAGGGAGCGCACATCCGGTGACAGGCGGCAGCCGTAAAGGCCTGCGAGAACCTGCATGCCGTTGCAGATGCCGAGCACAGGCTTGTCGCGCTCAAGGAAGCCGCGCATGAGCGCAAGCTCCACATCGAGACGTTCGGATTTCGGGGCCTTCGAGACTTGGCCGTCGATGAACCATTCATCGGGAAAGGCAAAGCGTCCGCCGACATTCACGAAGCCGTCGAAATCGTTCACGACATCTCCGACCATGTCCATGAAATAGGGGATGCCGAAGGGCAGGCCGCCAGCCTCGTGGACGGCGATGAAATAGTTCTTCGTCATGTCGTAGCGCGTGCCATCGACACTGGTGTTCTCGTCCATGATGATGGCGATGCGCGGCTTTGTGGACATGATCGTTTACCCGGTGACGCGGTCGACGCGGCTCACCACGCGCTTGGCGCGCAGTTCCGCGATAATGGCATTGAGATGCTTGAGGTCCCATACGGTCAAGTCGATGGTGACGTCCGTGAAGTCCTGCGTGCGGCGCTTCATGTTCACGCTGTCGATGTTGCCGTCGTGATCCGCGATAACCTGCGCGATCTGCGCGAGCGAGCCCGGCTCGTTGATGGATTGCAACTTGATGCGCGCAGGGAAACGCTGCGCGGAATCGAGCTCAAGATCCCAGCGCACGTCGATCCAGCGATCCGGCTCGTTGTCGAAATCGGCAAGCGCCGATGATTGGATCGGATAGATGGTCACGCCTTCGCCGGGCGTGAGAATGCCGACGATGCGGTCGCCCGGAACGGCGCCGCCTTCCGGCGCGAAGCGGATCGGCATGTCCTTGTTGAGGCCGCGAATCGGGATGCCGTCGGTCTGCTCCCCATCCGGCCGCGCGCCGTCAGGCTGGGCAGCGCTTCTGGGCTCGGTGCCTGCGCGGCGCTCTTCCTTGTAATCGGGATAGACCGCGCGCACCACGTCGCCGGAGAACATCTCGCCCCGGCCGACCGCCGCCAGCACATCTTCCACGGAAACGCGCGCCAGCCGGGGCAGGGCGCCTTTGAGTTTCTCGTCCGAGAAGGCGCGGCCTGCACGCTCGAAAGCCCGCTCCAGAATCTGGTGGCCGAGGCCCGTGTATTGCCGGCGCACGGCGGCACGCGTGGCGCGGCGGATCGAGGCGCGCGCCTTGCCGGTCACGACGAGGGATTCCCACGCAGCCGGAGGCGTCTGGCCCTCGGCGCGAACGATCTCTACCTCGTCGCCGTTCTGCAATTCGGTCAGCAGGGGCGACATGCGGCCGTTGATCTTGCAGCCTACGGCGGTGTTGCCGACATCGGTGTGTACCGCGTATGCGAAGTCGATGGGCGTCGCGCCGCGCGGCAGCGCGATAAGGCGGCCCTTCGGCGTGAAGCAGAACACCTGATCGTGGAAGAGTTCGAGCTTGGTGTGCTCCAGAAACTCTTCCGGATTGTCGCCTTCCGCGAGCAGGTCGATGGTGCGCCGCAGCCATTGATAAGCGCGGCTTTCGTTCGCCAGGCGCGAGTTGTCGTTCACGCCTTCCTTGTAGAGCGCGTGGGCGGCGATGCCGTATTCCGCCACTTCATCCATGTCGGCGGTGCGGATCTGCAGCTCCACGCGTTGGCTTCCCGGCCCGATCACGGTGGTGTGGATCGAGCGGTAATCGTTCTGCTTCGGCGTCGAGATGTAGTCCTTGTAGCGGCCCGGAACCATGGGCCAGCTCGTATGCACGATGCCGAGCGTGCGGTAGCATTCGTCGACGGTGCGGACGATGATGCGGAAGGCGAAGATATCGGACAATTGCTCGAAGGAAACGGACTTGCGCTCCATCTTACGCCAGATGGAGTAAGGGCGCTTCTGTCGCCCCGACACTTCCGCATCAATGCCCTGCGCCTTGAGCTTGGTAGTAAGCGTCTGCTCGATTTCCTCGACGAGCTTTTCGCTCTTGGCCGTCAGTTCGTGGAGGTGGCGGTTGATGGCCTCGAATGCTTCCGGGTCGAGATTCTGGAAGGAGAGTTCCTCCAGTTCCTCGCGCATTTCCTGAATACCCATGCGGCCCGCGAGCGGGGCATAGATTTCCAGCGTTTCCTGCGCAATGCGCTGGCGCTTCTCCGGCGGCATGAAGCCGAGAGTACGCATGTTGTGCAGGCGGTCGGCGAGCTTGACCAGAAGCACGCGCACATCGTCCGCGATGGCGAGGAGCAGCTTGCGGAAATTCTCGCCCTGTGCCGCGCGCTTCGAGACAAGGTCCAGGCGCTTGATCTTGGTGAGGCCGTCGACGAGGGAGCCGATCTGAGGGCCGAAGGTCTTGTTGATCTCCTCCAGTGTCGCCTCGGTATCCTCCACCGTATCATGGAGCACGGCGGCGGCGATGGTCGCCTCGTCGAGCTTCATGTCGGTCAGGATGGCTGCGACTTCCAGGGGATGGCCGAAGAACAGATCGCCGGATGCGCGCTTCTGGTTGCCATGAGCCATCATGGCGTACACGTAGGCACGGTTGAGAAGCGCCTCGTCAGCCGAGGGGTTGTAGCGCTTGACCCGCTCGACGAGTTCGTACTGGCGCATCATGTCCGCCGCCACCTCCTCATATTCGGTTATCTGGCTGAAAACAGAAGATTTTAAAGAATATTGTACAACGTTTTCTGACCGCAAGCTGAATACCTTGCCGCAGGCAGCAAAACCACGCTGTGGTTAAGGCTCCCATGAAAAAGCCCGGCGCGGGGCCGGGCTTTCCAGAAAATTGTTGCTTTAAACGCTTACTCGCGCTCGTCGTCGTCCGAGCTGTTGTTGCTCGGAGGCACGAGGCCCTCGAGACCGCGGAGCAGGTCTTCCTCGCTCATGCGGTCGAACTGGACGTCGGCGTCGTTGTCGCTGCCAGTGGCGGCAGCGGTGTTCCCGAGCATCGGAACGGCCTCGGCCTCCGGCTCGTCCACCTCGACATACTTCTGCATGGAGTGGATGAGCTGCTCCTTCAGATCGTCGGGAGCGATGGTCTCGTCCGCGATCTCGCGGAGAGCCACGACGGGGTTCTTGTCACGGTCGCGGTCGATGGTGAGCGGCGAGCCCGAGGAAATCAGGCGGGCACGGTGGCTGGCCAGCAGCACGAGCTCAAACCGGTTATCGACCTTGTCGATGCAGTCTTCGACGGTCACGCGAGCCATGCAGGGCTCCTTTTTCAGGTTCAAGAGAATATCGGAAGGGGGACCGGATACACTGGATGCCTCAAGAAAACAAGAGGATGCGTTCCGGGACAGGGACTTAAACACCGGCCCCTGCGCCCGATGCGGGCATGCGCCCGTGGGAGGTGCTTTCCTGCCGCATCGTCAGGCCCTTTATGATGCGGGACACTGCCTTCTAGGGCTTGGATAAGCCCTTAGAATGCGCTCTTTTCCTTGACTCCAGGGCTGCCGGGTGCGAGTCCCGCGCCAATTCGATGCAATAAAGGTTCCGCTCCCGATGAAGCGCGCATTCATTTTTCCGGGCCAGGGAAGCCAGGCCGTGGGCATGGGCAAGGCTCTTGCCGATGCCTTCCCCCAGGCCAAGGCCGTGTTCGACGAGGTGGACGAGGCTCTCTCGCAGAAGCTTTCCACGCTTATGTGGGAAGGCCCAGCCGAGGAGCTGACCCTGACCGCCAACACCCAGCCGGCCCTGATGGCCGTGAGCCTCGCCGCCATGCGCGTGCTTGAGGCCGAGGCCGGGCTCGACCTCAAGAAGCATGCCGCTTTTGTCGCCGGGCACTCTCTCGGCGAATATTCGGCCCTTGCCGCCGCCGGTAGCCTCTCGATTGCCGATACGGCCCGCCTGCTGCGCATTCGCGGCAACGCCATGCAGAACGCCGTGCCCGTGGGGCAGGGCGCCATGGCGGCCCTTCTAGGCCTTGAATACGATACCGCCCTCGAGGTGGCCCGTGAGGCTGCCCAGGGCGAGGTCTGCGATGCGGCCAACGACAATGGCGGCGCGCAGGTCGTGGTTTCCGGCCATAAGGCCGCCGTTGAGCGTGCCGTCGCCATCGCCCAGGAGAAGGGCGCCAAGCGCGCCGTGATGCTGGCCGTGTCCGCCCCCTTCCATTGCGCGCTCATGCAGCCCGCTGCCGACGCCATGCGCGAGGCGCTGGCCGGCGTGACCGTCAATGCCCCGGCCGTGCCGGTGGTCGCCAATGTGGAGGCCGCTCCGATCTCCGATCCCGCAGCGATCAGGGATGCCTTGGTCCGTCAGGTCACCGGAACGGTTCGCTGGCGCGAATGCGTGGCCTATATGGCCGCTCAGGGCGTTGAATCATTTTATGAGGTTGGGTCGGGTAAGGTCCTGACCGGACTTGTGAAACGCATCGCGGCGGGCGCTACGTCCAGCGCCATCGGAACCCCCGATGACGTCGCCGCCTTCAAAGCTTCCCTGCAAGGATAAGAGGAGAGCCTCATGTTCGACCTGACTGGCCGCAAGGCTCTCGTGACCGGAGCCACCGGCGGTATCGGCGGTTCCATCGCCCGTGCTCTTCACGCCCGTGGCGCGACCGTCACCATCTCCGGCACCCGCCGCGCCGCTCTCGACGAGCTGGCCACCTCGCTCGGCGAGCGTGTCCATGTGGTTGAGGCGAATCTCGCCGACAAGGACTCTGTCGAGGCTCTCGTTCCCGCTGCGGAAGCCGCCATGGACGGCCTCGATATCCTCGTGAACAATGCGGGCGTGACCAAGGACAACCTGTTCATGCGCATGAAGGACGAGGAGTGGGATACGGTGATCGCCGTCAACCTCACCGCCGCCTTCCGCCTGTCCCGCGCCGCCGTGAAGGGCATGATGCGCCGCCGCTATGGCCGCATCGTCAATATCGGTTCGGTCGTCGGCTCGACCGGCAATCCGGGGCAGGGCAACTACGCCGCTTCCAAGGCAGGCCTCATCGGCATGACCAAGGCGCTTGCCGCCGAAGTGGCGAGCCGCAACATCACCGTGAACCTCGTCGCACCCGGATTCATCGAATCCCCGATGACGGACGTTCTCAACGACAAGCAGCGTGAGGGCATTCTCGGCACTATCCCTATGGGAAGGCTGGGCCAGGGCGACGAGATCGCCTCGTCGGTTGTCTACCTCGCTTCCAATGAAGCCGGCTACGTAACGGGGCACACCCTGCACGTAAACGGCGGAATGGCGATGTTCTGAAGGCACTTAGGGAGGCTTGCAGAATCTGTTCGCAGGTCCTGCTCGCCTCTCGCCAGAGAGGATAAGCTTGTGTTAAGCATGAGCCCGATCGCACCAAAAGGGGTTGACCGGCGCTTAAAAATGCGGCTTTGCACGGCGCAAGGTAGCCGTTTCAGCGTTGTCAGCTGAGCAGCTGATCTAAGTTTCTATTTTAATCCGCCCAATTCCTGAGGCGGCAGCCACTGAGGAAGAAAACGATGAGTGACGTCGCTGATCGCGTGAAGAAGATTGTTGTCGAGCACCTCGGCGTCGAAGCCGACAAGGTCACGGACAACGCCAACTTCATCGACGACCTGGGCGCGGACAGCCTCGATACCGTCGAGCTGGTGATGGCCTTCGAAGAAGAGTTCAACGTCGAGATTCCGGACGATGCTGCTGAGACCATCGTGACGGTTGGCGACGCCATCCGCTTCCTCGAGAAGAACGCAGCCTAATATGTTGACGGGCGTCGGGTGAGCCACCTGACGCCCGATTTTTATTTAACGATAGGGTAGAACGTTATGCGCCGGGTTGTTGTTACGGGTCTTGGCATGGTCACGCCGCTGGGCAGCGGAGTGGACACCACATGGTCCCGTCTGATCGAGGGACAAAGCGGCGCAAACAAGATCACCGACTTCCAGGTCGATGATCTGGCCTGCCAGATCGCCTGCCAGATCCCGGTCGGCGACGGCTCCAACGGCACCTTCAATCCCGATGAGTGGATGGAGCCCAAGGAGCAGCGCAAGGTCGACCCCTTCATCGTCTACGCCATGGCGGCTTCCACCCAGGCCCTGCGCGATGCAGGCTGGGCTCCGAAGACCTATGAGGAGCAATGCGCCACGGGCGTGCTGATCGGCTCCGGCATCGGCGGCATCGGCGGCATCTACGAAGCCTCCGCGACCCTCATTGAGCGCGGCCCGCGCCGCATCTCTCCCTTCTTCATTCCCGGCCGCCTGATCAACCTCGCGGGCGGTTACGTTTCCATCGAGCACGGACTGAAAGGCCCGAACCATGCGGTGGTCACGGCCTGCTCCACCGGCTCGCATGCCATCGGCGACGCAGCGCGCCTGATCGCGCTCGGCGATGCGGACGTGATGGTGGCCGGCGGTACGGAATCTCCGGTCAACCGCCTCTCGATCGCGGGCTTCGCCGCCTGCCGCGCGCTCTCCACGAGCTACAACGACACGCCTGAGAAGGCCTCGCGCCCCTATGACAAGGACCGTGACGGCTTCGTCATGGGCGAGGGCGCGGGCGTCGTGGTGCTGGAAGAGTACGAGCACGCCAAGGCGCGCGGCGCGAAGATCTATGCCGAAGTCATCGGCTACGGCCTGTCGGGCGACGCTTATCACATCACCTCACCGTCCGAGGACGGCGACGGCGCTTATCGCTGCATGGCCGCCGCTCTCAAGCGCGCTGGCATTCCGGTCTCCGAGATCGATTACGTGAACGCTCACGGCACCTCGACCCCGCTCGGCGACGAGCTGGAGCTGAAGGCTGTGGAGCGCATCGTCGGCGACTCGGCGGGCAAGCTCTCCATGTCGTCCACCAAGTCGGCCATCGGCCATCTCCTTGGTGCCGCCGGCGCGGTCGAGGCGATCTTCTCGATCCTCGCCATGCGCGACGGCATCATCCCGCCGACCGTCAACCTCGACAATCCGTCCGTGGACACCGCCATCGACCTCGTGCCGAAGGTGGCCAAGCGGAAGGAGGTCAATGTGGCCCTGTCGAACTCCTTCGGGTTCGGCGGAACCAACGCCTCGCTGATCTTCCGCCGCGTTGCCTGAGGATAAGCGCCCCTCCGTTACGGCTTTTCGCCATAATCCCCATTAGGGTGTCGGAAGAGTCGGGAAGGACCCGGCCGGCACCAGAAAAGCATCGTGATGTTCGGACGAAAAAAGAAAAACACCCTGATTTCTGAGCACGAGGCTGAGGTTCACGGCCAGGAGCAGCCCCGCTTGGCGCCCCGCTCGCCGAGTGAGGCCCTCAAGCCTTCGCTTGCTCCGCCGCCTCCGCCCCGTCTGCGCCGCCGCCGTGGCGGCATGCTTTCCGTCATGAGCGGATTGCTGACGCTGATCGTGGCTCTGGCGATCGCGGGTATTTTCGGCTTCACCATGCTTGAGCACGAGGTCACCGCCCAAGGCCCGCTGCAGAACGACAAGGTGGTGCTGATTCCACGCAATACCGGCACGAGCGAGATTGCCGGCATCCTCAAGGATGAAGGCGTCATCAATCGGCCCTTCCTGTTCGAGGCCTACGCGCTCATCAACCGCCAGCGCGGCCAGCTGAAAGCCGGCGAGTTCCAGTTCAAGGCGGGCACGAGCATCGAGGAGGCCATCGACACCCTGGTGCAGGGCAAGGCGATTCTTCACTCCGTCACGATCCCCGAGGGGCTGACGAGCGATCAGATCGTAGCGCGCCTTTATGAGAACGAAATTCTCTCCGGCGATATCGTCGAGACGCCGCGCGAGGGAACCCTGCTGCCCGACACCTACAAGTTCGAGCGCGGCACCACGCGCCAGCAGATCATCAATTCCATGCAGGCGGCCCAGCGCCAGGCCCTGACCCAGATCTGGCAGCGCCGCTCGGCAGAGCTTCCGATCAAGTCGCCGCAGGAACTCCTGATTCTCGCCTCCATCGTGGAGAAGGAAACGGGCCGTGCGGACGAGCGCACCCGCGTGGCGGGCGTGTTCATCAACCGCCTGATGAAGCGCATGAAGCTCCAGTCCGATCCCACCATCGTTTATGGCCTGGTCGGCGGTAAGGGCACGCTCGGCCGTGGAATTCTGCGGAGTGAGATCGAGACCGCGACACCCTACAATACCTACGTGATCGAAGGCCTGCCGCCGGGCCCCATCGCCAATCCGGGGCGCGCGGCGCTTGAGGCCGTAGCCAACCCGTCGCGTACCAAGGATCTCTACTTCGTCGCCGACGGCTCGGGCGGCCACGCCTTCGCCGAGTCCTACGAGCAGCACCAGCGCAATGTCGCCCGCTGGCGCCAGATCGAGAAGACGAAGGCTGCCACGGATAACGACAACGTGGATCGCGCCGTCGATCCGGATGCTCCCAATCAGCCTGCAACTCCGGGGCAATCCGGTGCGGTGGATGATGGCCTGTCCGAGCTTCGCGGCACGGCGAACGCCATGCCTGCACCCGGCGCGCGCACTGCCGGCACGGCGGGGAAGCGGCCTCGCGGCTTCGATGCCAGCGAGGGCACGGAAAAGGATCCGCTCAAGAACAAGACGTTCGACCTGACCAATCCCAAGAGCGTTCCCGATCTTAAGCAGCCCTGACCGCTTCCGGCGGGGCCGCTCCGTCGCTTCGGTGTTGAGGCGCAAAACCGAATCCACTTTTCCGCGCGATGCGTTATGGTCGCGCGGATTTTTTCATTTCTGACTGACGCCTGAGGTTCAGTGCATGTCAATTGCAAGCATGACCGGCTTTGCCCGCGAGGCCGGTGTGACCGGCGCCTATCAATGGGCCTGGGAGATTAAGACCGTGAACGGACGCGGGCTCGAGGTGCGTGTGAGAACGCCGTCAGGCCTCGATGCGATCGGAGAAGAGGCGCGGGGCCAGATCCTCAAGGCGCTCACCCGAGGACAGGGGCAGCTCAATCTCGCGATTTCCAAGGCCTCGGCGACCCCGAAGCTGCGCGTCAATCAGGAGGTGCTGCAATCGCTGCTCGCAACCATCGGAACATTAAGCCTGCCGGACAATGTGAAACCGGCCTCTCTGGACGGGCTTCTTTCGGTTCGCGGTGTCGTGGAGCTCGATGAGGATGCGGTCGATCCCAGCCAGGACGAAGCGCTGGTCGCAGCGCTCAAGGGCGGAATTTCCAAGCTGATTGACGCCTTGAAGGATGCGCGGCTGAAAGAGGGCCAGGCGCTTGCCACCGTTTTGAACCAGCAGCTCGATACGATTGCGGCGCTCGTCACGGAAGCCGAAGCCTGCCCAGCCCGTCAGCCCGAGGCCATCCGCGCGAGGCTCGAGGCGCAGATTGCGGAACTGCTTGACGGCAAGGGCTCCCTCGACCCGGCCCGGCTGCATCAGGAGGCCGTGCTTATTGCCGCCCGCGCCGACATCCGCGAAGAGATCGACCGCCTGCGCGCCCATGTGGAGGCTGCGCGCGGTCTTCTGAAGGAGGGCGGTGGCGTCGGTCGCCGCCTCGATTTCCTGGCGCAGGAATTCGGCCGCGAGGCCAATACCCTGTGCGCAAAGGCCAATGATGTGGCTCTCTCGAGGATCGGTCTTGAACTGAAGGCCGTTATCGAGCAATTCCGCGAGCAGGTTCAGAATGTGGAGTGATGCGGTGAGCCAAGATTCGAAATCCCCGGTCGGCCGTCGTGGCCTCATCCTCATCCTGTCCTCGCCCTCCGGCGCCGGAAAGACCACGCTCACCCGCAGCCTTGTGGAAGAGCGGGCCGGTGCGCTCTCCATCTCCGTGACCACGCGCCCGAAGCGTCCGTCCGAGATCGAGGGCAAGCATTATCACTTCATCGATGTGGAAGAGTTCAAGGCGATGCGCGATCGCGATGAACTCCTCGAATGGGCCGAGGTGCACGGCAATTTCTATGGCACGCCGCGCAAGCCCGTGGAAAAGATCCTGGCATCCGGCCAGGACATGGTCTTCGACATCGATTACCAGGGCACCCGTCAGGTGCGGCAGAAGCTGCCCGACGACGTGGTGACCGTCTTCATCCTGCCCCCGAGCTTCAAGGAACTGAAGGCGCGTCTCGAACGCCGCGCGGAGGATGCTCCCGAGGTGATCGCCAAGCGCCTCGCCAATGCGCGCGTCGAGATGGAGCGCTGGGTCGAGTACGATTACGTGATCGTCAACGAAGACCTGGGCGACTCGTTCGAGAAGCTCAAGGCGATCCAGTCGGCGGAGCGTCTGAAGCGCGACCGTCTCGTGGGCCTGTCGGAGTTCGTCGAAGGACTGCTTTCGGAAAAAATCGACTGAGGTCCGGCCGTTACACGAGCGCCAATGCATTCCTGCGCTCGTGGCGAGCAATGGCGTGATCCAGCAGAATATCCATCAGTTCCCGCGTCGGCAGGCCTCCGGCTTCCCAGAGTTTGGGATACATGCTGATGGAGGTGAAGCCTGGGAACGTGTTGGCCTCGTTCACGAAGACGGTTTCCTCCCGGTTGGGATCGACGAAGAAGTCGATGCGCGCCATGGCTTCGCAAGCCAAGGCTTTGAAGGTCGCGATAGCGAGGCTCTGAATTTTTTGCGCCTGCTCCGCGGGCAACGCGGCGGGAATACGCATCATGGCTCCATCCGCATCGATGTATTTCGCGTCGTAGCTGTAAAAGCCGTGATTGCCCGCAGGTGCGATCTCACCGAGCGGAGAGGCGCGCACTTCGCCTGACGCATCTTCCAGCACCGAGCACTCGACTTCACGCGCGCCGATGACCCCTTTTTCCACGAGCAGCTTTTCGTCGTAGCGGAAGGCATTCTCGCAGGCTCTCGCGAACTCGTCCGCATTCGTCGCGCGCGCGACGCCGACGGAGGAGCCCATATTGGCGGGCTTGATGAACAGATCGCCGCTGCCGAGCGCATCGACGGCGGAGCGGTAATCCAGAGGCTTGTCTCGCGTGACGGTCACGAAAGGCACGACAGGGAGGCCGGCATCGCGCAGCAGGCGCTTGGCGATGTCCTTGTCCATGCTGGCGGCGGAGCCCATCACGCCGGAGCCTACAAAAGGAACGTTGGCGAGCTGAAGGAGGCCCTGAACCGTTCCATCCTCGCCGTTGGGGCCGTGGAGAACGGGCACGACGGCATCGAGGTGCAGGGAGCGGGAGGAGGTCTCGCCGTCGAGCACGATCATTACGCCGTTGCCGCCCGGAAGCAGCGCTACCTGGGGAGCGCCTTCGGTGATCGCGAGCGCTTTCACGCCGCTTCCCACGCCATTGCCGTTGCCGCACAGGCGCCACCGCCCATCCCGCCCGATGCCGACAAGAACGACATCGTAGCGCTCGGGATCGAGGGCGCGCAGAACATTGGCCGCCGATTGCAGAGAGACTTCGTGTTCCGCTGAGCGTCCTCCAAACAGAAGTCCGACCGTCTTGCGCGTCTGCATCATGCACCTCTCCCGCCGCAGCCCGGCAGGGCCGACGAATACGATGCCTTCATCATTGTGCAGCGAGGTTAAGGTCTGCTGAAGAGCAGGGGCCGTTCAGCGGCGCGCCGCGTCGAAGGCATTGGCGAGTGCCACGTAGCCCTCCACAGGCACGTTCTCGGCGCGGCTCGTTTCTTCCAGGCCTGCGGCTGCGATGATCGGAGCCGGATCCGGCGCGATTGCCTTCAAACTCTGGCGCAGCATCTTACGGCGCTGGCCGAAAGCCGCGCGCGTCACGGTCTCCAGCGCGCCGATGCGGCATGGCAGGGGCGAAGCCTTCGGTGTCAGGTGAACAATGCTCGACGTGATCTTCGGCGGCGGCACGAAGGCGGAGGGCGGTACGTCGAAGAGAATGCGCGAATCCGTGCGCCAGCCACAGAGCACGCCGAGCCGCCCGTAATCCTTCGGATCGTCCTCCGTCGCCACGATGCGCTCGGCCACCTCGCGCTGGAACATGAGGGTGAGGGAGGACCACCAGGGCGGCCATGCCTCACCCGTCAGCCAGCCGGTCAGCAGCGCCGTTCCCACATTGTAGGGGAGGTTCGCGATGATGCGCACCAGGCCTCCACCCACCATGGGGCGCGGGTCGAATTCCAGCGCATCGGCCTCGATGACCTCCAGGCGTCCCGGATAATGATCGGCGATCTCGGCCAAAGCCGGCAGGCAGCGGCTGTCGCGCTCGATGGCGATGACCTTCTTCGCGCCCGCCGCAAGGATGGCGCGGGTGAGGCCGCCAGGGCCGGGGCCGACCTCGATGACGGTGGCATCCTCCAGCGGGCCTGCGGAGCGGGCGATGCGGCTCGTGAGATTGAGATCGAACAGGAAGTTTTGGCCGAGGGACTTCTTGGCCATCAGCCCGTGGGTGCGGACCACGTCGCGTAAGGGAGGGAGATTGTCGATCTGGCTCATGGCTGCTTCGTTCCCGAGCCGAGGCGGGCTGCCAGCTTGATGGCGGCCATGAGGCTGTCGGCCCGCGCGATGCCCTTGCCCGCGATGTCGAAGGCGGTGCCGTGATCCGGTGAGGTGCGCACGAAGGGCAGCCCGAGCGTGACGTTCACGCCCTCGTCAAAGGCGATGGTCTTGATCGGGATAAGAGCCTGATCGTGATACATGGCGAGCGCCGCATCATAGCTCTTGCGGGCACGGGCATGGAACATGGTGTCCGCCGGAAGCGGGCCGGTGACGTCAATGCCCTCAGCCTTCAGCGCCGTAATGGCCGGGGTGATGACAGCTTGGTCCTCCGATCCCATGGAGCCGTTTTCTCCCGCATGGGGGTTGAGGCCCGCCACAGCGAGCCGGGGGCTCTTGAGGCCGAAGCGATCCCTCAATTCCCGGGCAACGATGCGGCCTGTGAGCACGATCAGTTCTGTCGTGAGGGCTGAGGGCACGGCTGTGAGCGGAATATGGACCGTGACCGGCACAACAGCGAGTTCCTCGCTCCAGAGCATCATGACCGGATGATAGCTGTTCCCGTCCTGGCCCGCGAGGGCTGCCAGGAATTCCGTGTGTCCCGGATGACGGAAACCGGCATCGTAGAGCACATGCTTGGCAATCGGATTGGTGACGACGGCGCTGGCAGCACCATTGCGCACAAGGCTCACCGCCGTCTCGATGGATTCGATCACGGACGCAGCGGAGGCGCGATCCGGCTTTCCGGGTTGAGCGGAAACACGGGCCTTCAGGGGAATGACAGGAAGGGCCTGAGGAAAGACCGAAGACGTCTGGGGCGCTTCCACGGACGCGATGGGCACAGTCCAGCCCAAGGCTTTCGCCACCTCTTCCAGATGGGCGGGATCGGCGAGGACAGCGAAGGGCGGGAGCTTCTTCTTGTCCCGCTGGAGCCAGGCCTGGAGGGTCAGTTCCGGTCCTATGCCTGCCGGGTCGCCTTGGGTGAGAAGAAGAGGGCGCTCAAGCCCAGCCACTAGTTCGCAACGCCTTCTTCGGAGGAATCGTCACCGTCGATGCGCTGACTGATCGTTGCCTCGCCAAGAGTCCGCAGCTCAAGGCTGAGCATGACCGTGTGATTGCGCTCCTTCTCACCCGCATTCGTGGTGATGTCGCGCGGCGTCATGATGTAGCGCACCGAGAGCGTGGTGCATTCGTCGACATAGCCTAAGCCCAGCGACATGGAGCTGACATAGACCTGATCCTCGCGGGTCGTGCCGGGATAGGAGGCAAGCTGCAGCTGGTAGTTCTCTCGGGCCAGGAGATAGCGGTCGAGATCCAGCAGCACCGAACCCGATACGTACCAGTTCGGGGTCAGGTTCCAGGTTGCGGAGCCGAGCAGACCTTCACGGCGACGCGGGTAGCCGATATCCGGCTGCGCCTCGTAACGAGCATAAGTCAGCGAGGTCGACAGGGGCAGATAGGGGTTGAAGTTGGCGCGGACGCTCGCTTCGATCCTGTTGACGTCGAAATCATTCTGGTCGAACCGGGCACGGGTCGCGAACGAGAAGTTCCGGTTCGGAGCGATCTGGATGCGGCCTACATAATCCGAGGCGCGCGAATCCAGGCCGGAATCGAGGCCCACATTGGCGAGGTCCGCCTGACGAAACGAGTTGCGTCCGGCGACCTGATAGGACTGGCCGAAGAGCGCGCTGGCATAGAAGTTGTCGGCGCCGGTGACCGTGTACTGAAGGCCGAGATTGGCGCGGACGCCGCCTTCCACGCGGTCGTAACCGGAGAACTTGTCCCAATCGAACAGGGAGGTGTCGTCGAAGACGAGGCTCTGCGCATCTTCGTTGGGAAGATTGCCGATCTTGGTCTCGTTCGGACGGGCGATGATCTGCGCGATCGGCTCGATGACCTGACGGCCCGAAGTGCCGAGATCGGCGACGAAGGGATAGCGGTACTCGACGCCCACGGCCGGAGTGGCGCGGAAGAGATAATCATCGTCGCCAGCGAGATAATTGGTCAGATTGGCGTTCTGATAGCCGCTGAAGTCCGGAGCGATCCAGAAATTGTCGGCTCGGACATAGGCGAAGGGCGTCCAGACCTGTCCGACGGGGTCGATGAATTCACGACGCCACGAGGCGGTGATCGAGGCGCGGGACATCGTTCCGCTGGCACCACGCACCAAGCAATCCTCCGGGTCGAAGATCCGGCAGGTCTGGTAGATGCTGTAACTCGCCTTGTTCGCAGCCGTCAGCGGCTCGAACTGCGCAGCTTCGCGCGAAAGGCTCGTCACGTTGACATTGATGCCGAACTCGCCGCCGAGGAACGATGGGGTGACGCGCTTGTCGTAGTCGACGACAGGATGAACGACCGGCAGCTGCTTCTGCCAGTCCTGTGTGGACAGGCCCTGGAAGTAATAGCCGCGCATGTCGAAGAACGAGCGGTCGCCCAGACCCTGCAGGTAGAGCGTCGAAACCGATTCTTTCAGGTAGATCGACTGAAGGCTCTCGCTGCGGATGCGGTAGTTCTCCAGGAACCACTTGTCCGAGACAAGAGCGATGTCCCAGCCCCATCTCCAGCGCTGGTTGATGTGAAACTGGCCTGCCGTCTCCAGAGAGCCACGGAAGTCGCGGTCGCCCGGGCCACGCGGGGGCTGGAGAAAGACGTCCTTCTCCTGCTGGTCGATGCCTGCAACGCGAATGTTGTAGGCGCCTGTCTCAAGCCGGTGGCGCCACTCGGCCTGACCGAGAACGCCCTGCCGGGTGAGGAAGGTGGGGGACAGGGTCAGGTCGTAGTTCGGAGCGATGGCCCAGAAAAACGGCAGCGAGGCACCGACGCCGAGCGTGTTCGAGATGACGTAACGGGGCGCGAGGAAGCCGGTCTTGCGCTTGACGGTCGGATCCGGCGTCCAGAAATAGGGCAGGTAGGCAACGGGCAGGCCGAGGACCTCGAGAGTCGCGTCCTCGTAATAGATCGTCTGCTCGCTGTTGTTGTGAATGATCTTGGCGGCCTTGACCTGCCAGAGCGGCGGGCGCTCCGGATTGTCCTTACAAGGTTCGCAGGCCGTATAGGTGCCGCTCTCGAACGTCGTCGTCTCGCCGGCGGCGCGCTCGGCGCGGGGCGAGGAGAAGCGGGTCGTGACGGGACGGCCGTTGTCGGTCGTGGTCTGAACCACGCGCAGAGAATCGATGAAGCCGTTCTTGAAGTCGTCCGTCAGCTCGAACCGGTCGCCCGTGACGACGGCGCCGCTGGCATCGGTGAGGCGGGCATTGCCCTCGGCATAGACGCGGCCGGTGTTCCGGTCATAGGTGACCCGGTCGGCCTGGAGCGTCCGGCCCTGATAATTCATCTGGACGTCGCCGGAGGCGGCGATCGTGTTCCGGTCGTTGTCGTAGATGATTTCCCGGGCGTCAACGAGGAGGCGGTCTCCGTTCGGATTCGCCTGCAGGCGGGAGCCGAGGCTCTCGTTGAGGGATTGGGCATGCGCAGGCAGTGACCCAACGGCACACAGAAGCGCCGTTGCGACCGCAGACGTTGCGATCGTTGTCTTAAGCCGCTGCATCCCCACTCCTTAACCTACGCCTTTATGTGAGGATGGGTCAGCCATCCTCTTGGTACAATAATGCCAAGGTTCCTAAAAGACTGCCTACTACAGCAGGGAACCAGGCCGCAACAACCGAGCTGATGATTCCCGAAGCCCCAAGCTCCGCCATAAGCTCAGTGGCGACATAAAGCATGAACCCGGCGGCAACGCCACCCAGAACCATCATCGCTACACCACCAAATCGAAAGAATCTTAACGATACGGATGCGGCCACGAAAACCATGGCGATGAAGAGGAGGGGACGGGCCAAAAGAATGTCGTAATGGAGCCGGTAGGCCGTGGTGTTGATGGCTGCGCGGTCCATGCGCTCAATGGTCTCGCGCAAATCCCAGAACGGCACGGAATCGGGGGCGATGAAGCTCTGCCTCAGCTGCGAGGGCTGAAGGTGGGAGGCGATCAAATAGCGGTCGTGAGATTCGGGTTCCTCTGTGGCCGAAAGGACACGTGCGCTCCTCAGTTCCCAGAAGCCCTCATGAAGGGTCGCTTCCTTGGCCTCGATTCGGTGGGTGAAGACGCCTTCCAGGTCAAAAGTGTAGACCGTGACGCCCACCAGGGTCGCTGCGTCGGTGCGCGATCCATCCGCCCGGAAGATCGCGTGCCCATCCAGGCTCTTCTGCCGTAACCAGATGGTTTTGCCCGACGTCTGGGTGGTGCGGGAGAAGATGCTGGTTTCCAGGTCGGCGGCCCGCTGCTTCAGGCTGGCCGAGACCGGATTGTAGATCGTCACGGATCCGATGCCGATGAGCAGGGCGACGAGAAAGCCCGGCTGCAGGAACTGCCAGGCGGAGATGCCGGCGGCGCGGGCGACCACGAGTTCCAGCTTGCGGCTGAGTTGCAGGAGCGCGGCCATGCTGCCGAAGAGAACGGCAAAGGGCATGACCTGTTCGGCGATGGCAGGGGTGCGGAACAGAGCCAGTTGAGCCACGACCCCAGCCGACGCATTCTCGGCGTCGCCCGCGCGGCGCATCAGCTCCACGAAATCGAGGGTATAAACGAGAGCGAACACCGTGAAGAAGACGATGAAGATCGTTTTGACGAACTGGCGCGCAAAGTAGAATCCGAGCGTACGTCCGATCAGCATGCTCAAATTCCTTGGCTGGCTGCTTTGCGCGAGGGGCTCAATCCCCGAAGGGCCGATTGGATCCTAGAATTCAGTGCGCGGACCTGCGGCCCCTTGAATATCACCAGCAGGCAGAGGGCGATGCCCCCCAGAGGAACCCCATAGATCGCAACGACGGCCCCGGGCGAGCGCGCCACGGCGCTGGAGGCGGCAAAGCCCAGAACCCTGAGCAGAACGACACCCGCAATAGCCAGGGCGATCGCCATTCCGCGCCCCTGGCGGGTTGTCCGGGCCTCTCCGAGGGCCGCAAAGGCAATCGCCATCATGGCCAGGGGGTAGAGCCAGGACGACAGGCGGTCATGCAGCTCGGCCCTGAAGCGGCCCGATTGGGCCTGATAGATGGGCTCCCCCTTGTCCGGGAACAGGAGCTGCGTCGTGCTGCGTTCGCGCGGCTTGTAGACGACCTCGTTGTTCTCCTGGTTGAAGGCCGCGAGGTCCACTGCGTAGCGCTCGAAGGCGACGATGGATGAATCCCGGCTGTTGGGATCCTTGCGCTGAACGCTGCCCTTTTCCAGCACGAGATAGGCCTGAGCGTTCTGCTCGACGGTCTGCCCGCGCTCGGCGAGGTAGACGATGGGCTTTTCCTTGTCGCGCTGGTCTTCCATGAAGATGCCGAGCAGGGCGTCGCCCGCCCGCTCGCGATAATGGAAGGTAATGCCGTTTTCCAGGGAGATGAACTGGCCTTCCTTGGCCATGGTGGCCACGAAATCCGCCCTGATCCGCGTGAACAGCAGGCGCAGTTCCTGGAAGCTCGCCGGCATGAGGTAGAGGGAAATCATCCCCACCACGAGGCTGATGAAGAGCGCCAGGGCGATGAAGGGGCGCAGCAGCCGCTGCGGAGCCAAGCCGCCTGCGCTCATGACGATGAGCTCGGAATCGCCGTTCAGCTTGTTGAGGGTGTAGATTGTCGCCATGAACAGGGCGACCGGCGCAATCACGTTGATGAGCGCCGGCAGGGACAGGCCGGTCACGGTGAGGAAGATCAGGAGCGTCTGCCCCTTGCCGGTCAGAAGATCGAGTTCGCGCAGGGCCTGCGTGATCCAGATGACGCCGGTAAGAGCGAGGAGGCACGCGGCAAAGGCGCTGAATGCGATTTTCAGAATGTAGCGTTCGAGAAGTGTCATGAAGCCCTTCGCGCCCCGAGCCGGAGGCCCGGGTTACCCTGTCACTCGGTCTTAAGGCAAGTCAGCCGTTTTCAACAGCCCGAGATTGCGCCTATTTCACGGCAGGGCCCAGCATGCCCTATATGATGTCGGTCACTAGAAAGAGCCAGCCCGAATCCCGTGCAGGCTCAGCTTACAGCAAGAGGGTTTCATGGCCGAGAGCTTCAAGATCGACTTCCAGCCCCATGGCAAGGTCGAATCCGGCGATCTCATCGTCTTCGTCGGAGACAATCTCAAGCCCGCGCCGGCGGTTGCCAAGCAGATCGGCTCCAAGGCCGTCGACCTCATCGCTAAGGCTGCCGGGGCCGAGAACTTCAAGGGCAAGGCGAAATCCGCCATGACCATCGTGGTGCCGAACGGCCTGAGCGTCGATCGCCTGATCGTGATCGGCCTCGGGGGCGAGAAGGAGCGGGCGGATGTGGACTTCGTCCAACTCGGCGGCCTGATCTCCGGTAAGGCCAACGGCAAGACGGCCACTGTCGTGCTCGACCTGCCCGGCATCGACGTGTCTCCGGAAGCGGCGGCCGATATCGCGCTCGGCATTCAGATGCGCCGCTACAGCTTCGACCGCTACAAGACCAAGAAGGATAACGGCGAGCAGAAGGGCGTCACGCGCCTCATCCTGAGCGTGGCCGATCCGGCTGCCGCGAAGAAGGTCTATAAGGCGCGCGAGAGCGTGCTCCAAGGCGTCAATCTCGCCCGTGACCTCGTCAACGAGCCGCCGAACGTGCTCGGCCCCCAGGAATTCGCAGCCCGCGCCCAGGCGCTCACCAAGCTCGGCGTCGAGGTCGAGATTCTCGACGACAAGGCGATGAAGAAGCTCGGCATGGGTGCCCTGCTCGGCGTGGCTCAAGGGTCCGTGCGCGGCGGGCGCGTCGCCATCATGCGCTGGAATGGCGGCAAGGCGAACGACAAGCCCATCGCCTTCATCGGCAAGGGCGTGGTGTTCGATACCGGCGGCATCTCGATCAAGCCCGCCGCCGGAATGGAGGACATGAAGGGCGACATGGCGGGCGCGGCCTGCGTCGTCGGCCTCATGCATGCGCTGGCTTCCCGCAAGGCGAAGGCGAACGTGGTGGGCGCCATCGGCCTCGTGGAGAACATGCCCGACGGCAACGCCCAGCGTCCCGGCGACATCGTCACCACCATGTCGGGCCAGACCATCGAGATCATCAACACGGATGCGGAAGGCCGCCTCGTGCTCGCCGATGTGCTCTGGTACGTGCAGGATCGCTTCAAGCCGAAATTCATGGTCGATCTCGCCACGCTGACCGGCGCGATCCTTGTGGCGCTGGCGCAGGAATATGCGGGCCTGTTCTCGAACAACGACGAACTGGCTGACCGCCTCGCCGCAGCCGGCAAGGCGACGGGTGAGCGCGTATGGCGCATGCCCATCGGTCCGGAATTCGACAAGATGATCGAATCCAAGTTCGCCGACATGAAGAACACGGGCGGCCGTTTCGGCGGTTCGAGTTCGGCGGCGGCGCTGCTTCAGCGTTTCGTGAACGATACGCCCTGGGCGCATCTCGATATCGCAGGCACGGCCATGGGTTCGCCGCAGAGCGAGATCAACCGCGGCTGGGCTTCGGGATGGGGCGTGCGCCTGCTCGATCGCCTCGTGCGCGATCATTACGAGGCTTAAGTCCGACATGTCGTCCCGGGTCTGCGGAGCAGAACCCGGGATCGCTCGCCGAGAATGTCGCCCGATCCTGAAGACGATCCCGGATCGCCTGACGGCGTCCGGGATGACGAGAAAAACGGGATGACGACAAGGTAATGGCCGAGGTCCTTTTCTACCACCTTCAGCAACAGCCGCTCGAAGCGGTGCTGCCCACGCTCCTGCAGAAGACGCTGGAGCGCGGCTGGCGCGCGGTGGTGCAGGTGACCACCGAGGAGCGCATGTCGGCGCTCGACGATCACCTCTGGACCTTCGCCGACGAGAGCTTCCTGCCGCATGGCACCGACCGCGAGGCTCATGCGGCGGACCAGCCCATCCTGATTACCTTGAGCGGCGATAATCCCAACGGCGCCGTGATCCGCTTCCTGGCCGAAGGCGCGAACCTGCCGGACGACATCGCTTCCTATCAGCGGCTGGCGATCCTCTTCGACGGCAATGACGTGCAGGCGCTCGCCACCGCCCGCGATCAGTGGCGTGCGATCAAGGAGGGCGGCCACGACGCCACCTATTGGCAGCAGGACGAAGGCGGACGCTGGCAGCGCAAGGCGTAAGACTTCCCGAACTTGAAACTCCATCCGATCATCGGGATGGGCACATGGGGGATCGGGAAGGCGGACACGAAGTGTTCATCGCCCCGAGCGCTTGCAACCTCTTTGCTCCTCTCCAGTTTCCCGAAGGCTAAAAGGATCATTGCCATGTTTCGCGCTTTCCGCCTGTCAGCCTCCGCGGCTCTGTGCCTGATGCTTGCCCTCTCTCCTGCAATGGCGCAGGAGCAGCAGCAGCGGGGCGAGCAGCAGGAAAGCCGGAGGCCGCGCCAGGAGACCCAGGCGCAAGCTCTGCCGCCGGAATCGGTGACGCGGCACACGCTCGACGTCGCGGGCCGGACACTCCAGTTTACGGCCACGGCGGGACATCTGACGCTGACCGATCAGCAAGGCGCGCCGCAGGCGGAGATCGGCTATGTGGCTTACACGAAGGACGGCTCGGATGTCGCGACGCGGCCTGTCACCTTCGCGGTGAATGGCGGGCCGGGGGCGTCCTCCGCTTATCTGAACCTTCTCGCCATCGGTCCATGGCTGCTGCCGCTCGATGGTCCGACGATCAGCCCCTCCGCTTCGCCGACGCTCGTGCCGAATGCCGAGACATGGCTGGACTTCACCGATCTCGTTTTCATCGACCCGCCCGGCACCGGCTACAGCCGCGTAGTCGGCGGCGATCAGGTGCGGGAACAATTCTATTCGGTGCAGGGGGATATCAACGGGCTCGCCGCTTTCGTCGCGCGATGGCTGAAGCAGAAGGGCCGGCTCGACTCGCCGAAATTCTTCGTGGGCGAAAGCTATGGCGGTTTCCGCGGGCCGCTGCTGGCGCAGAAGCTCCAGAACGATCAGGGCGTCGGCTTCAGCGGGCTTGTTCTGGTGTCGCCGGTTTTCGATTTCGATTGGCTCGGCGGAGGAGCGGGCGCGCCCTGGGTCAACACCGCGCTTCTGCCGTCGCTCGCGGCGGCGTATCAGTCGCGCAAAGGGCCGGTCACGCGCGAATCCTTGCAGGCCGCGGAGAATTACGCAGCGGGTGAGTATCTCGTCGATCTGCTGAAGGGGCTTCAGGACAAAGAGGCGGTCGACCGCGTGAGCGCGCGCGTCGCCGAATTGACCGGGCTTAGTCCCGAGCTGACGCGTCGCTTGGCGGGACGCATCGACATGCGAACGGCGCAGCGCGAATTGCGTCGCGGTACATTCGAGATCGTCAGCGCCTACGACACCAATATCGCGATTGCCGACCCGGATCCGAACTTAACGTTCTCGCGCTTCGATGACCCCGTGCTCGATGCGATGACGGCGCCCTTGTCGAGCGCCATCATCAATCTCCTGACTCAGACCCTGAACTACAAGGCGGAAGGCCGCTACAACCTGCTCAACGGCAGCGTCAACAGCAACTGGCGCTGGGGTAATGGCCGCACCGGCCCTGAGAACCTGGACGAGTTGCGTCAGGCTCTGTCACTCGACGGCAAGATGCGCGTGCTCGTCACCCATGGCTTCACGGATCTCGTGACGCCGTATTTCGGCTCCAAATTGCTGCTCGATCAGCTTCCGGCCATTGGGCCCCAGAACCGCGTGGCTTTGAGTGTTTACGACGGCGGCCACATGTTCTATTCGCGGCCAGGGTCGCGGCAGGCCTTTCGCAATGACGTGCAGCGGCTTTTCAATGAGGCGCTGCAGGCCAGGGCCGCCAACGGGGATTGATCGATGCGTCTAAAGGTTCTGTCGAGTGCGGCTCTCGTCGCCATGAGCGTTGCCGCCTGCAACAGCACGTCCTCCACGCCGACTGCTGCCGTCTCGGCTCCCGTGGTAGCTGCACCAACCGGCCCGACCTTCGACGGCCCGTTGCTCGGCCCTGACGGGCGCTGCACCGGTCCTTCGATGGGCACCGCCGCCGTGATCGAGCCCGGCATCAGCGAATGCGATCTCGTGCGCCTCAAGGGCAAGCCCGCTACCGATGTGCTCGTGGGCGAAAGCGGCAAGGGCCAGCGCGAGGTGCAGGTGCTTTATTCCGAACCCGGCGGACGCGAGCTTTATTTCTTCGTGAACAACCGCTTGGATCGGATCGCGAAGCCCTGATCGCGGACGGTTTTATCCGTCCATCGGCGCGCTCAAGGCTGGGAGATGGTTTGCGTCCGGCTAGTTCAGCAAGCTCGAGCCGTAATTGATCATCCAGACGCACAGGCCGATGCCTACGATGAAGGCAAGCCAGTTCAAGGAACGATCCAGCAATGGAACAGGCTGCATGGCGATGGTTTCAGAGGATTTCTTAGGGGGCTGCAAATCGACCGGCATGGCTAGGTTCTCCAAAGCCCGAAGAGCTTCGAGACGCTCCTGCGCCCAAAAGGCAGCGGCCGACTTAGGAACCGCTGACGAAACGACCATATAGGAGAATGCTATCGCCCGATAGCGCTAATCCCGTGCCGCCTATCGGCCCCTAGCTCACCCCTCCGAGGCGGGTGGATGCGAAAGGGCGTTGGGACCGGTTCAGCTAACGCCTCATGACGCTCGCGACGGAGATATCCGGTCTTAGCGCTAGGCTGATGCTTCCTCGATCTCGCTGCTCACGCTGAGCCATTCCTCTTCGAGGGCTGCAAGCGTCTCGGCGGCATCGGCGCGCATCTTCGAAAGCTCCGTCGCTTTGGCGGCATCCTTCAGGAAGGCGGTGCCATCGGCCAGCGCCGTATCCACCTTGCCGATCACCTCGGTGAGTTTCGCCATGCGCGCTTCGATGGCTTCCAGCTTCTTGCGCAAGGGAGCAAGCGCCACGCGCTTCTCGGCGGCGGCGCGGCGTTCGTCGACTTTCGAAGTGCTGGGAGCCTGCGGTTTCTCGCTTTGCTTCTGCGGGTCGAGATCGCCCGACAGGATGAGCTGGCGGTAATCGTCCATGTCGCCGTCGAAGGACTTCACGGTGCCGTTCCCGACAAGCCAGAGCCGGTCGGCGCAGGCCTCGATGAGAAAGCGGTCGTGGCTCACCAGGACCACCGCGCCGTCGTAATCGTTGATCGCTTCCATGAGCGCGGTGCGGCTGTCGATGTCGAGATGGTTCGTCGGCTCGTCGAGGATGAGCAGGTGAGGGCCGTTGAAGGCGGCCAGACCCATGAGCAGGCGCGCCTTCTCGCCGCCGGACAGCGACGAGACCGGCGTGTCGGCCTTCGCGCCGGGAAAACCGATCTGCGCCGTGCGGGCGCGGATCTTGGCGATGGGCGTGTCGGGCATGCGCTCGGCCACATGGTCGTAGGCGCTCGCCTTCGGGTTCAACTCGTCGAGCTGGTGCTGCGCGAAATAGGCCACATCCATGCGGGTGGGCGTGCGCATTTCGCCCTTCATGGGCGCGAGCCGCCCGCCAATGAGCTTACAGAAGGTGGACTTGCCGTTGCCGTTGGAGCCGAGAAGCGCGATGCGGTCATCCGGTGCAATCGTGAGATTCAAGCGGTCGAGCACGATGCGCTCGCCATAGCCGACCGCACCGCCTTCAACCGTGACCAATGGCGGCGCTGCGGGACGCTCGGGGCCGGGCAGGTTGAAGGGCATCACATCGTCCTCGACGATGGTTGCGACGGCCTCCATCTTGGCGAGGCGCTTGACGCGCGATTGCGCCTGGCGGGCCTTCGATGCCTTCGCCTTGAAGCGGTCCACGAAGGCCTGGAGATGCTTGCGCTCGGCCTCCTGCTTTGCTGCCATCTTCGCGGTGAGCTCACGCTTTTCCGCATATTGCTTGGCAAACGACGTATAGCCGCCGCGATAGATCGAGAGCTTGCTGCGATCCAGATGCAGGATATGGTTGACGCAGGTATCGAGCAGTTCGCGGTCGTGGCTGATGACCAGAACCGTGTGCGGATAGCGGCCCAGGTAATCGT
>JAEXGT010000078.1 GCA_023450615.1 Pseudomonadota bacterium
GCAGCTCGATGCCGATGGCGTTGCGGCCCTGGACGACGGCGACGCGGGCGGAGACGGCGCTCATGGAGCGGGCGATGTCGTCGGCGAGCGAGATCACCCGCGACGACTTCGTGCCCGGCGCAGGCTCAAGCTCGTACAATGTCACAACAGGACCGGGGCTCACCTTGGTGATCGCGCCGCGCACGCCGAAATCCTCCAGCGTGCCTTCGAGCAGGTTGGCGTTCTGCTCCAGCGCTTCCGCCGAAATCAGCGGCGCGGCGGATTTCTTCGGCTCCGCCAGCAGACTCAGCTGCGGCAGCTGGTAGTTCTCCTCGTCCAGCAGGGACGGCTGCGCCTCGCGCGCCATGCGCTTGCCGGGCTTCGGCGCGGTGGGCGCAGGTCCGACGCGGGCCGAGACGGGCTCCGGCCGCATGGCAGCGCGGGGCACCGGCTGCGCCATGGGCTCGTCGTCATAATCTTCGTCCTCATCGTCATAGACCGGCGCGGGCGCCGTCCGCGAAGCGCGGGGAGGGGGCGCGTCGAGCACGGGCTCACGGCGCATGGCGGTGCCGTCCCGCTTGGCCCGGCGCGGCTGCGGCGGGGCCTCGTAATCCTCTTCCTCGTCCGGGGCATGACGGCGTTCGCTCCAGCGGCGCGCGCTGGCGCGAAGGCTCATGAAACCATGGGCGAGCGCGCCGAGAGAAACGATGCCCCAGCCGGGCTCGTCGTGGCCGCTGTCATCGGGATCGTCCAGGTCGGCGATCTTGCGGCGTCTGGCTGGGCGGGGGATTTCTTCCTCGTCCAACTCCTCGTGATGGCGCTCCTCATGCGGGTTGATTCCGCAGGCGGCGGTGAGGCTTAGGATCGCGATGCCGGCGAAGAGAAAACCGAGAACGGCGCTGGCTGAACCGCTCGAGAGGCCCGTGACGGCCTTCGCGCCGGTGAGGATCGCATCGCCCGCAACGCCGCCGAGGCCCGTCGGCAGGGGCCAGCGGTCGGTGGCGGGCATGGCGCTGGCAAGCGCGGTGGCGGCGCCTGCGCCCATCACCCAGAGGGCGAATCGCAGCTGCAGCCGTCCAAGCTCGCCGGATTTCATGAGACGCCAGCCCCAGAGCGCCAGCGGCAGGACCGCCGCAATGGCACCGAGTCCGAGGATCTGCATCAGCAGATCGGCCACGATGGCTCCGGGCCAGCCCAGCATGTTGCGGACGGGCAGGTCGGTGGCGTTGTTGAGGCTCGGGTCGTCGACCGACCAGGTGGCGAGCGCCACCGCCACCGCCCCGGCCGCAGCGACCAGGCACAGGCCTGTCAGTTCCTGCGTTCTGCGGGCGAGGAAAGCCCGCAGGCCGCTGAAAAGGCCGTCATAGGCGGAAGAAGATGAACGGCGTGCCGTACGCATCAAACCACTCTGAAAAACCGAATAAAACGAGACAATCTTCCCCGGATCCTAGAGGGAGCGGGTTAAGGGCCTATTAACCCTGTCATTTCTTCTGGGCTGTTGACGGGCGAACGCGAAAAGACCAGTGTCCCGGCCATGACGCGCATGGGCACCACCACCGGTTGGAGGCGCGCCGTTCTCACGGCGCTGCTGGCCTATGCGCTCGTGCTCCAGACGGTTCTGGTCTCGCTCAGCGGCGCCGCCCACGCGGCGGAAGCGGCGGGTCCCCAGGGCATCCTCTGCCTGCAGGACGGCCGGAGCCTGCCCGATCACGATCCGGCCAAGGCCCATGATGGGCTCTGCTGCATCCTGAGCTGCCAGGGCGCGGGGCCGGTCGGGCCCACTCCCGAACAGGTTTCGGCTGAGCGTCTCGCACCCGTCCTCATCGAGGCGCATGTGCCGGTCGTCTCTTCGGCCATACGCCTCTCCTCCAAGGTCCTTCCTGTCGGATCGCGCGCGCCGCCGCGCCAGGGCTGATTGCTTCCTCGTCAATCACCCGAACTCCAACAGGAATCATCCATGTTTTCCTTCCACGCCCGCGGTGCGCTTGTCGCAGCCGCACTTCTTTCTGTTTCAACGCCTGCTTTCGCCCATGTCACCTTCGAGACGGCGCAGGCTCCGTCCGACGCAAGCTACAAGGCCGTCCTTCGCATCCCGCATGGCTGCGACGGCAAGCCGACCTTGAAGGTGCGCGTGCGCATCCCGGAGGGCGTCGTCGCGGTCAAGCCCATGCCGAAAGCGGGCTGGAAGATCGAAACCGCGAACGGCTCTTATGTCCGCGCCTACAGGGTGCACGGCGAAACCGTCTCGGAAGGCGTGACTGACCTCGTCTGGTCGGGTTCGCTCGACGATGGGCATTACGATGAGTTCGTGTTCCAGGCGCGCTTCACCGATGCATTCCAGCCGGGCGCGACGGTCTATTTCCCGGTGGTGCAGGAATGCGACGGCGCGTCCGAGGAGTGGGTTCAGGTGCCCGCCGCGGGCGAAGACCCGCACAAGCTCGCCATGCCCGCGCCGGGCGTGAAGCTAGCGGCGGCTGCAAGTTCCGCGCCCGCCGCGCAGAAGGCTGGCGCGCTCACCATCGAGCAGCCCTGGTCCCGCGCGACGCCCGGCGGCGCGAAGGTCGGCGGAGGTTATCTGCGCATCACCAACAACGGCACGGAATCCGACCGCCTGATCGGCGGCTCGTTCCCGAATGCATCGCGTGTCGAGGTGCATGAGATTAAGATGGAAAACGACATCATGCGCATGAAGCCCGTGCAGGGCGGCCTCGAGATCAAGCCCGGCGCGACGGTGGAACTGAAGCCTGGCGGCTACCATCTCATGTTCATGGATCTGAAAGCGCCGCTCACCGAAGGCCAGAGCGTGAAGGGCACGCTCGTCTTCGAGAAGGCCGGAACGGTCGATGTCGAATACACCGTGCGCGGCATGGGCGGGGCAGCTCCCGCCGCAGGCGCGCATCACCATCACTGAGAGGCAAGCGAACGATGGCTTTCAAGCGCTCCCTTATCATCCCGCTCGCGGTGTTTCTCGCGGGCCTCGGCATCCTGCTGGTCACCGCGTTCTTCATCCTGCAGCCGCAGCAGCAACAGAGCGCCGGGCGCGTGCCCATCGGCGGGCCGTTCCGCCTGACCTCGCACGAGGGCAAGCCGTTCACGGATGCGGATCTGAAGGGCAAGCCCTTCGTCGTGTTCTTCGGCTTCACCCATTGCCCGGAAGTGTGCCCGACGACGCTTTACGATCTCACGCAGGATCTCGCGGCACTGGGTTCGGATGCCGACAAGCTGCGCATTGCCTTCATCACCGTCGATCCCGCGCAGGACACGCCGGAGCTGATGAAGACCTATCTCTCGTCCTTCGATCCGCGCATCGTGGGCCTCACCGGGACGGATGAGGAGATCGCGGCGGTGGCGAAGGAATACAAGATCTATTACCGCAAGGTGCCGACCGATAACGGCTATACCATGGATCACTCGGCGACGATTTTCCTCATGGACAGCAAGGGCGATTTCTACGCGACGTCGAATTTCCAGGAGACAGCGGAAATCCGGCGCGGGAAGCTGAAGCAGCTGATCAAGAACGGGTGATCTTTTGCAGGCGTCATCCCGGGGGCTGCGCTGCGCTTACTTCGGGACGACATGAACAGAATCGTATGAGAAAAGCCCCGGCCTTTCGGACCGGGGCTTTTCCTTTCGAGCCTCTGGAAGGCTTCGTTGCAGCATCGCGTGAGCACATTCGCTCGCGCGATGCTGATGATTGCTCAGTAATTGTAGGCGCGCTCACCGTGGTCGGCGAGGTCGAGGCCTTCGCGCTCTTCATCCTGCGTGACGCGCAGGCCGGTGATCATGTCGACGATCTTGAAGAGCACCACGGAGCCGACGCCGGTCCAGATCAGGGTGACGATTGTCGCGATGAGCTGCGTCCATACCTGTCCGCCGATGCTGTACTCGCCCGCGCCGGTGCCGCCGAGGATGGGAGCGGCCACGATGCCGGTGCCGATGGCGCCGACGATGCCGCCCACGCCGTGGATGCCGAACACGTCGAGCGCGTCGTCATAACCGAGAGCGTTCTTCACGGAGGTCACCGCGAAGTAGCAGACCGCGCCGGCGACGAGGCCGAGCACGATGGAGCCCATCGGTCCGGAGAGGCCCGCAGCAGGCGTGATGGCGACGAGGCCGGCAACCGCACCCGACGCGATGCCGAGCAGCGAGGCCTTGCCCTTGCCCATGGCTTCGACCGTCATCCAGGCAAGACCGGCGGCGGCCGGGGCGAGGATGGTGTTCAGGAGGGCGAGAGCCGCGCCGCCATTGGCCTCGAGGTTGGAGCCGGCATTGAAGCCGAACCAGCCGACCCACAGAAGGCAGGCGCCGACGAAGGTGAGGGTGAGCGAGTGCGGGGCCATCAGGTCGCGGCCATAGCCGATGCGCTTGCCGACCATGATAGCGCCGACGAGACCGGCCACGCCGGAATTGATATGCACCACCGTGCCGCCTGCGAAGTCGAGAGCGCCGAGGGTGAAGAGATAGCCTTCGGAGAACCACACCATATGCGCCATCGGCAGGTACACGAAGGTGAACCACAGGGCCGTGAAGAGCATCACTGCCGAGAACTTGATGCGCTCGGCGAAGGCTCCGACGATCAGGGCGGGCGTGATGCACGCGAAGGTCAGCTGGAACGCGATGAAGCACATTTCCGGAATGGCGACGCCCGCGGTGAAGGTGTCGGCGGTGGAATCCGTCGTCACGCCGGCGAGGAAGGCTTTCGAGAACCCGCCGATGATGGCGCCGAGCCCGCCTTCGCCGCCGGAGGTGAAGGCCAGCGAGTAGCCGTAGAACACCCACAGGATCGACACGAGGCTGAACACCGCGAAGACCTGCATGAGCACGGAGAGCATGTTCTTGGTGCGCACGAGGCCGCCGTAGAACAGGGCGAGTCCCGGGATCGTCATCAGGATCACGAGGAGCGCGGAGACCAGCATCCAGGCGGTGTCGCCCTTATTGACGGTGGGGGCGGCGGCTGCGGCCTCCTGCGCCAGAGCAGGTTCGAGAGCGGCGAGGCTTAAACCCAGCGCACCGAGCGCGGGCAGGAGAAGAGGACGGAACTTCATCGGATCAGAACTCCGGAAAACCATTGAAAAGGAGGATTACAGGGCGTCTGTATCGGTCTCGCCCGTACGGATGCGGACCGCTTTTTCGAGCGAGGTGACGAAGATCTTGCCGTCGCCGATCTGACCCGTGCGCGCGGATGCGGTGATCGCGTCGATCACCTGCGGCACGAGCTCGGAGGCAACAGCCACCTCGATCTTGAGCTTCGGCAGGAAGCTCACGGCATATTCGGCGCCGCGATAGATCTCCGTATGGCCCTTCTGCCGCCCGTATCCCTTCACCTCGGTCACGGTGAGGCCGTGCACGCCCAGGGCGGTGAGTGCGTCACGCACCTCCTCCAGCTTGAACGGCTTGATGACCGCCATCACGATTTTCATGGGTCTTGCCCCCTTTGAGACGCTGGCCTGGAGAATTCAGGCCATGGTTTCCATGCGAACCCGCTTTTCCGGCGGGTGTCGCAGGGGAATATGCAAGGGGCGTGCCAAGTCAGTTCAAACAGGGCGCGGCGGCTCTGCCTCTTTCATAGGCAGGCCGGGATTGGCCAGAAAAAGCCCTGTTTGCTTAATTTCTATGCAGATACCGGGTCAGGATCGGTCGCGGATCAGGCCTTCCTGCGCCACGGAGGCGACAAGGGTGCCGTCCTGCCTGAAGATCAGGCCGCGCGAGAAGCCGCGGGCACCGCCGGCATTCGGCGTATCCTGCGCGTAAAGCAGCCACTCGTCGGCCCGGAAGGGGCGGTGGAACCACATGGCGTGGTCGAGGCTCGCGCCCTGGATCATGGGATCGAACACGGTGCGCCCATGGGGGATGAGCGAGGTGTCGAGGAGCGTCATGTCGGAGGCATAGGCCAGCACGCATTGGTGAATCGCCGGATCGTCCGGCAGGCGGCCGGTGGTCTTGATCCACACATGGAAGCGAGGCTCGCCGGGCTCGCGGGAGATATAGCGCTCGAGCTCGATGGGGCGGATCTCCAAGGGGCGTTCCCGCTCGTAATAGGTGCGCATGGGCTCCGGCATCTGGAGCAGCAGGCCACCCTTCACCTCTTCCTCGGAGGGAAGCTCGTCGGGGCGGGGCACCTTCGGCATCTCAGCCTGGTGCTCGAAGCCTTCCTCATCCACCTGGAACGAGGCCGACATGGCGAAGATCGCCTGGCCATGCTGGGTCGCCACCACGCGGCGGGTGGTGAAGCTCTTGCCGTCACGGATGCGGTCCACCTCGTAGATGATCGGCACCTTGGGATCGCCCGGCAGCATGAAATAGCAATGGAGCGAATGGGGATGGCGTCCGTCCACCGTGCGGGTGGCGGCGACCAGCGACTGGCCGATCACCTGCCCACCGAAAACCCGCTGCCATCCGCTCTTCGGGCTCTGGCCGCGAAACAGGTTCACTTCGAGCTGCTCGAGATCGAGAATGGAGAGAAGGTCCGTGACGGCGCGGGACATGAATCGGTGTTCCTCTTGTGAGAAGAGTCATCCATCGGCGAGCGGCACGTGAACGTCAAGCTTGACGCTGGTCAATGGATCGCTGACACCCAACCTATAACGATCAACGCGGAATAAGGCGAAGCGGCGCGTTCCTTGGGCCGCGGACCGCCGAGAGGCGAGGAGAAGAACATGGCAGCATCGCGCATCGTCATCGCAGGCGGCGGCCTGGCCGGGCTGTCCCTGTCGCTTGCCCTCAAGCGCGCGCTGACCGAGGGCGTGGATGTGGTCATGTGCGATCCGGCGCTCTCCCGCGATCCGCATGGGGACCGGCGCTCCTATGCCATCGCCGCGGCGGCGCGGCGGATGTTCCAGGCGCTCGGCGTCTGGGACGCGGTGGCTGAAAAGGCGCAGCCCATCCTCGACATGGTGATCACCGATTCGAGCCTGCAGGACCCGGTGAGGCCCACTTACCTCACCTTTGAAGGCGCGGTGGACGGCGAGGCCTTCGCTCATATGGTGACCGCGGGCGACCTGACGGCGCTTCTGCTCGACGCATGCCGGGAGGCTGGCGTGACCCTGAGGCCCGAGGGCGTGAAGGGCTTTTCCGCGCAAGGGGCCCGCACCGAAGTGATGCTGACGGGCGGCGAGACGCTTTCCGCCTCTCTGCTCGTCGCCGCCGACGGGGCGCGCTCCCGCCTGCGCGAGCAGGCTGGCATCGGCTGGATCTACTGGCCCTACAATCAATCCGGCATCGTGGCGACGATCTCCCACGAGCGCGATCACGAGGGCAGGGCGGTGGAGCATTTCCTGCCCGCAGGCCCCTTCGCGATTCTGCCGCTCAAGGA
The DNA here is from genome assembly GCA_023450615.1 of Pseudomonadota bacterium. GTDB lineage: Bacteria > Pseudomonadota > Alphaproteobacteria > Rhizobiales > Beijerinckiaceae > Microvirga. The sequence continues at coordinate 7,292 of JAEXGT010000078.1, forward strand.
CGAGCTGCGCCCCGACGGATCCGTGCAGCACCGCTCCTCCATCGTCTGGAGCGAGCGCAGCGAGAACGTGCCGGCGCTGCTCGAATCTCACCCGGAAGATCTCCTGGCCGAGCTCGAAAAGCGCTTCGGCCTGCAGCTCGGCGCAATCGCCTTCGAGACCAAGCCGCAGGCCTATCCGCTGGCTTTCGGCGTGGCGCGTTCCTTCATCGGCGAGCGGCTCGCGCTTCTGGGCGATGCGGCGCACCTGATCCATCCCATCGCGGGACAGGGGCTTAATCTCGGCCTCCACGACGTCGCGGCCCTGGCGGAAATCATCACCGACGCCATGCGCCTGGGCATGGATCCGGGCGGCGCCGACGTGCTCATGCAATACGAACGTGCACGCCGGGCGGACATCACGGCCATGGGCATCGTAACGGACGGCCTCAACCGCCTGTTCTCGAACGATCTGCTGCCGGTGCGCCTGATTCGCGACCTCGGTTTGGGCGTCGTCGACCGGATGCCGGGCCTGAAGCGCTTCTTCATCCGCGAGGCGGCAGGTCTGCGGCGGGCGGATGTGCCGAGGCTGCTCAGAGGCGAGGCGCTCTGAGCCATTCGATGAGAAGGCCGCAGGCTGCTCAAGCAGGCCTTAAAGGAAGTTCTGCCCGGCCCTGCTATCACCTGTCCTGACAAACAGGAGAGGAGCGGTTTCCGCTTGGGATGCGTGGGAGCGCCAAGCTAAAGCAGGCAAAATTGCAAGGACACGGCGCGAATATGCAGCCGCACCTCTTCCGGCTCAATATGGAATAACGTATCAAATCCAGCAGATATTCCTTTGCTTGGCGGAAGATACCCATGTCCGATCCCGTTTTTTACGCTCCAAATTATGTCGTGACGTCAGCCGACAAAGATACTGACGAGGCCCTGAAGCTGGCTGCCGGGACCACAATCCTCGGTCTCACATATTCGAACATGGCAGGAAGCGGCGTTCGCGCCCATGGCGTTCAGGATATCACCGTCATTTCGGGCGCAACCATCCGCAGCCAGGACAACGGCATCGAATTCGTGGCGACGACCGGTACGGTCGCCGATCCGAACAGGATCTTCAACAGCAACGGCTTCATCTGGGCCCTGACAGGGACCGCAATCTCATTTGCCGGGGGAGAAAGCGTCGTCCTGAATCATGGCGCCATCCAAGGGGTAACAGGCATCAAACTGGGAGGCACCGGTCGGCTGGATGTCCTCAATTCGGGCATGATCACCGCGTCGGAGCAGGCCATCGTCGGCGGTTCCGGCAAGGATAGAGTGGTCAATACCGGCATTATTCATGCAACCGGCGCCTCTGATGATGCTGTAGCGATCTCCCTCGGATTGGATGACGATTTCTATGACGGCAGCGGCGGCGCCGTCATCGGCAAGATCGATCTCGGCGAAGGTAACGACAAGGCCTATGGCGGCGCCGGCTCCGAATGGTTCCTTGGCGGCGCAGGCGATGATCTCTTTGATGGCGGCGCGGGCATCGATACGGTCGAGTATCAAGGCGCGACCGGCGGCATCAAGGTCGACCTCAATATGACCACGAGACAATGGATCGGCTCGGGTCAGGGTTATGACACTCTCGTCAATATCGAGAACATCATCGGCAGCAAGAACAACGACACGCTGATCGGCAGCAACGGCGACAACAGGCTCGAAGGCGGCAAGGGCGACGACATTCTCGAAGGCGGCGACGGTTCCGATACGCTGGTCGGCGGCGAAGGCAACGACACGGTTCGCTATACCGGCTCTGCCAATGTGACCGTCGATTTGGAAATCACAACTCTCCAGCAGATCAGCGCCGCTCACGGATCGGACCTGCTGCTGGAAATCGAGAATGTGGAAACAGGCAGCGGTGCCGATGAGATCATCGGCAATGATGCCGACAACAGGATCAGCAGCGGCAGCGGCAATGATACGCTGACCGGCGGCAAGGGCAACGACACGCTCGACGGTGGATCCGGCACCAACACGGCGAAATACAGCGGCGCAAAATCCAATTACACCATCACTCACAACGCGAACGGTACCGTCACCGTCAAAGACAATCGCGCGGGGGCTGTGAACGAGGGCACGGATACTCTGCGCGACATCCGCTTCCTCAAATTCTCGGATGCGACACACGCTTTGAGAAACGCGGCGCCGAAAGACATCAACCTGTCGCGATCGTCAGTGGAAGAAGATATGGGCACGGGTGAAACAGTTGCATCCATCCGGGCCAACGATCCGGATGGCGACGCGATCACCTACAGCCTTGTCTCCAATCCGGGCAACCTCTTCTCCATTTCAGGTTCGAGCCTCATCCTGAACGGGAAGCTCGATTTCGAGACGGCGGAGTCACACACCATCCAGATTCTGGCAAAGGACGCCTACGGCGGCGAAGCGGTTCAGACATTCACGATCAAAGTGTCGAACGTCATCGAGACGACCCCTGTGACGAAGATCGGTACCAACGCCGGCGAGCAGGTTCTCGGCGAGAATGGCAACGACAGGGTCTATGGCCGTAAAGGCAATGATCAGGTTTTCGGCCGCAAGGGTGATGATCTCCTCTACGGTGAAGACGGCAACGATTACGTGATCGGCGGCGACTCGGCCACCGGTTCCGGCGCGGTCGGCACCGGCAATGACACGATCTATGGCGGCAAAGGCAACGACACCATTTACGGTGGCGACGGCAATGACGTTCTTCATGGGAATACGGGCAAGGACGTCCTCTATGGCGGCACCGGCAAGGACACCTTCGTATTCGATTCCAAGATCAGCAGTTCGAACATCGATCACATTGCCGACTTCAAGCCCGTCGATGACACGATCAAGCTGTCACGTTCGATTTTCAAAAAGATGCCCAAAGGCACATTGAAGAAAGACTCTTTTGTCGTGGGCGATTACTTCAAGGACGGCAATGACCGCATTCTTTATCACAAGAAGTTTGGGGCGCTGTTCTACGATCCGGATGGAAGCGGCCCTGCCAAGACGGTCCAGTTTGCAACCATCGCCAAGAACCTGTCCCTGACGCACAAGGACTTCATCATCTTCTGATGGGGTGAAATAAAAAGCCCGGCTCGCAGGAGCCGGGCTCTTAAAGGCAATGGCCGGGGAAAGCTCCGGCCATTTTTCATTGGAGCGGTTGCTTACTTCTTCTTCGCCCGCTCGATCCCTTCCTGGATCAGGCGGTGTGCTTCCTGGGCGTCGCCCCAGCGGATGATCTTGGCCCATTTGCCGGGCTCGAGATCCTTATAATGCTCGAAGAAGTGCTCGATCTGCTTGAGGGTGATCTCGGGCAGGTCGGTATAGGTCTGCACCCGGTCATAGCGTTGAGTCAGCTTGCTCGACGGAACGGCGATGATCTTCTCGTCCTGGCCGCCGTCGTCCTCCATCACGAGCACGCCGACGGGGCGCACGTTCATGACGGCGCCGGGCGCGATGGCGCGGGTATTGGCGATGAGCACGTCGCAGGGGTCGCCGTCGCCGGACAGGGTGTGCGGGATGAACCCATAGTTTCCGGGATACCGCATGGCAGTATAGAGGAAGCGGTCGACGAAGAGAGCGCCCGACTCCTTGTCCATCTCATACTTGATGGGCTCGCCGCCGAGCGGCACTTCGATGACGACGTTCACGTCCTCAGGCGGGTTCTTTCCAGTCGGGATCGCGTCAAGGCGCATAGAGGTGTTCTCCGGAACAAGGCTTGAGGCATCGACCTCGGTGAAAACGGTGGTTTCCCCGATCAATGCAGCAAAAAGAAGCCTTAGAGGCCGGACCCGGCGTTCCGGAGCCGTCCCACGAGGCTTTCCGCGCTTCACTAGCCGGAGTGAGCCCGCTCAACAAGAACCAAAAACGGGTTTTCAGCGAAAGAGATAGGCGATTTTGGCAAGCGGAGTGCCGCCGATCCGCTCCTGGACATGAGCGACGCTGCGCCCTCCAAGGCTCTCATAGAAAGCACAGGCCCGCTCGTTCTCGGCAAGGGCCCACACCGCCACCCGAGGCATGTCGCCGTGCCGCAGATCGTTGAGGACCGCCTTGAACAGGCGCCGCCCGAGTCCGATGCCCTGATACTCCGGCAGGAGGTAGAGCTCATCGACCTCCCCATCCGCCGGGAGGGACCGATCCCGGCACCGGCCATAGGACGCGTAGCCGGCGATCCCCTGGCCGATATCCAGCACCGCGAGGGGGCGGCCTCGCGTCACCGTGGAGCGCCACCAGCGCTCGCCGCGCCGGGCGAACATCTTGTCGAGGGTCACGCCGGGAATGATACCCAGATACGCCTCGCGCCAGGCCGCATCGAACACCTTCGATAAAGCCAGAGCATCGTCGGGCTTAGCGTGGCGGATACTGACAAGAAGGTCGCTCATGGCTTTGCAAAAGGGCTGTGAAGGCAACGAAAGAGCTTCGCCGGGTCACGGTTAACGGATGCTTAAAAAGCCCAGGCCCCGGCCCGGCTAAGCATGACTTCTTTAGGGGAAACAGGGGCGATAGGGCACAGACAAAACGCCGCAACATGAGAGGCCATATCTCGAGCTTGGCGGATCGACATTCAGCCTTAGATACACCATATCATTACGTAAGCGCTGCTGCGGGGCAGCACGGAATTGTCGCTAGCAAGGAAAACATCATGGCCTCGCCCACTCTTTGGGGTTCGACCTTCCAGCTCAACACCACCACCACAAGCAGCCAGGCCCATGTAAAATTGGCCGCTTTGAGGGACGGCAGTTTCATTGCCGTGTGGACTGACAGCAGCCAAGCTCCGCCCGACATCAGTTCGTCTTCGATCCGTGGGCAATTGCTGAACGCGGACGGCACGAAGAAGGGGGGCGAGTTCGTCATCAACACGACGACCGAAGGAGCTCAGTCGAGGCCATCCGTCGCGGTTTTGACCGATGGTCGGATCGTCGTGACCTGGACCGATGCGAGTGGGGCGGACGGCGAATTGGGCTCAGGTATCCGCGCTCGGGTTTTCACGGCAAATGGCCTGCCCCTCGGTGATGATTTCCGCGTCAACACCAATCCCGGCTTGGCCGGGCAGACACCGGCTCAGGTCGATCAGTATTCTCCTGTCGTTGCCGCCTTGGCCAATGGCGGCTTCGTCATCAGCTACACGGACGATTTCGCAGGCGACGGGTCCGGCAAAGGCGTCCGGGCGCAGGCCTTCAATGCCGATCTCGGCCGGCTCGGCGCGGAGGTCTACGTCAATCAGACGACCACCGGGGCACAGGCAGCAGGAAGCCTCGTCGGCCTCAAGGATGGCCGGTATGTCGCCTTCTATCTCGACACGAGCCGGAGCGCTGACGACCCGGAGCAATATACCGTGCGCGGGCGCATCATGAATGCCGACGGCACTCCCTCGGCGGGAACGAACGAGTTCATCGTTCCCAGCTCTCGCGGCACGAAGCAGAATCCCCAGGCGGTGCTGTTGAAGGACGGACGCTTCGTCGTCGTGTGGGAGCATTGGGACACCCCCAGCGTCAGCTCGACAGGGGACGGATCCGAAATCGCCGTCAAGGCTCAGATCTATAATGCCGATGGATCGATGTGGGGCGGCGAGTTCCTGGTCAATACGACGACCTACAGCCGTCAATGGAGTCCATCGGTCACGGCGACACATGATGGAGGCTTCGCGGTCGCTTTCATAGACTGGTCTCAGGCCAATGGTTCGACGCGGCATATGCGGGTCGCGACCTTCAATGCGGATGGTTTGCGGACCGGTCCCGACATGGTGGCGGGCGTCGTTCACGACAATATCGGCAACAGCTCCATCACGACGCTTGCCGATGGCCGCATCGTCGTCTCATGGGATGGAACGGCCGGAGCTTCGAGCCCCGAGAAGGAGGTCTGGGCGCAGATCCTGGATCCGCGCAGCAGGGGAATCGAGCTCAATGGCACGGCGGTATCCGATCATCATGTGGGCACGGCGTTCAACGACGTGCTGCGCGGGGCCGGTGGAAACGATCGTCTTCTCGGTGAGGGCGGCAACGACGTGATCGACGGCGGCAGCGGGCAAGACTTCCTGGATGGAGGCGTCGGAGACGATGTCCTCCGGGGTGCCGATGGTAACGACACCCTGATGGGTAATGTCGGCAACGACGTGCTCGATGGCGGCACGGGCAACGACATCATGAACGGTGGCGCTGGTAACGACACATATCACGTGGACAGCGCCGCTGATGCGATCATCGACGCTTCGGGCATCGATACGGTTGTCACTACCTACAGCCGCGTCCTGGAAAGCTTCCTCGAAAATATGATTGCCGCCTCGGGCTCAGGCGCGCTCTCGCTCACCGGCAACGGCTTCAACAACGTGCTCACCGGCAACGAGGCCGACAACGTGCTCGACGGAGAGGGCGGCGCCGACACGATGCTGGGCGGAGCCGGTAACGATGTCTACCATGTCGACAATCCCGGCGACATTATCGTGGAGGCCGCCAATGGCGGCGCCGATCTGGTCTATTCCACGGTCAGCCACGTCCTGGCGGCCTATGTGGAGAACCTCACCGCCTCCGGGTCGGCCTCGATCAACCTGACCGGCAACACGCTGGCAAACGTGATCAGGGGCAATGGCGGCAAGAACAAAATCAATGGCGGTGCGGGCAACGATCAGCTTTGGGGCGGCGCGGGCAAGGACATCTTCGTGTTCGATACGGCGTTGAACAGCCGCACCAACAAGGACAAGATTCTGGACTGGAGCTATCGCGACGACACGATCCATCTCGAGAACAAGATCTTCAAGAAGCTGACCAAGACCGGCACGCTCAAGAAGGACTATTTCGTGCTTGGCTCGAAGGCGAAGGACGGCAACGACTTCATCGGCTACGACAAGAAGACCGGCGATCTCTGGTACGACGCGAACGGCAACAAGTCCGGCGGTCAGGTGGTCTTCGCCAATATCGGCAAGAACAAAACCATCTTCCACACCGACTTCGTCGTGATCTGACAAACAAAAAGCCCGGGCTGCCATGGGCGCCCGGGCTTTTCGATCCATCCGCCCGCTCCTCATGCGAAGAGCGGGCGTTTTGTTTTCGTGTCTTAGGCTGCGAGCTGGCGCAGCACGTAGTGCAGGATGCCGCCGTTGCGGAAGTATTCGACTTCCTCGAGCGTATCGATGCGGCAGAGCAGGGGCACGCGCTTCGTCGAGCCGTCGGCGGAGGTGATCTCCATGTCCATGACCTGACGCGGCTTCAGATCGCCCGCAAGGCCCTTGATGGTGATGACTTCATCGCCCTTCAGGCCCAGGGACGCCCAGGAGGTATCGCCCTGGAACACGAAGGGAGCCACGCCCATGCCGACCAGGTTCGAGCGGTGGATGCGCTCGAAGCTCTCGGCGATCACGGCGCGCACGCCGAGCAGGTTGGTGCCCTTGGCCGCCCAGTCGCGGGACGAGCCGGTGCCGTATTCCTTGCCTGCGAGGATGACGAGCGGAACGCCCTCGTCCTTGTAGCGCATGGCGGCATCGTAGATGAACATCCGCTCGCCGGAAGGCTGGTGGATGGTGTAGCCGCCTTCGACCACGTTGCCGCTCTCGTCCTTCACCATCTGGTTCTTGATGCGGATATTGGCGAAGGTGCCGCGCATCATGACTTCGTGGTTGCCGCGACGGGTGCCGTACTGGTTGAAGTCGGCGACGCGCACCTGATGCGCCTGCAGATATTCACCGGCCGGAGACGCGGCGCGGATATTGCCTGCGGGCGAGATGTGGTCGGTGGTGATCGAGTCCTGGAAGAGACCGAGGATGCGCGCGTTCAGAATATCCTGAACGGGCTTCGGCTCTTTCGTCATGCCTTCGAAATAGGGCGGGTTCTGCACATAGGTCGAACCCATGTCCCACTCGTAGGTGAGGCCCGGCTCGAAGGTCACCTTCTTCCAGTTGTCGTCACCGGCGAACACGTCGGAATAGCGGGTCTTGAACAGCTCGCTCGTGATCGTGCGGTCGATGAACTCCTGCACTTCCGTGGAGGAGGGCCAGATGTCCTTCAGGTAGACCGGCTTGCCGTCCGAGCCCGTGCCGAGCGGATCCTTCGTCAGGTCCACCAGCATCGAGCCGGCAAGGGCGTAAGCAACGACCAGCGGAGGCGAGGCGAGGTAGTTCGCACGCACATCCGGGTTCACGCGGCCTTCGAAGTTGCGGTTGCCCGAGAGCACCGACACGGCCACGAGGTCGTTGTCGTTGATCGCCTTCGAGACGTTCTCCGGCAGCGGGCCCGAGTTGCCGATGCAGGTGGTGCAGCCGAAGCCGACGAGGTTGAAGCCCAGGGCGTCCAGGTCGCCCTGGAGACCGGCCTTCTTGAAGTATTCCTCGACGATCTGCGATCCGGGCGCGAGGGAGGTCTTCACCCACGGCTTGGACTTCAGGCCCTTGGCGACGGCGTTGCGGGCGAGCAGGCCCGCGCCGATCATCACGCTCGGGTTCGAGGTGTTGGTGCAGGAGGTGATCGCCGCGATCACCACGTCGCCGTGGCCGAGATCGAAATTGGCGTTCTCCACCTTCACGCGCCGGCTGATGTCGCCTGCCTTGCGGAACTCGGTCTCCATGGCGCCTTCGAAGGAGGTCTTGGAGGTGTCGAGGGTCACGCGGTCCTGCGGACGCTTGGGGCCTGCGAGCGAGGGAACCACGTCGCCGAGATCGAGCTCGAGGGTGTCGGTGAAGACCGGGTCGGCCATGTCGGGGGTGAGCCACATGCCCTGCGCCTTGGCGTACGCCTCGACGAGAGCCACGCGCTCATCCGTGCGGCTGGTGGTGCGCAGGTAATCGATGGTCTTCTGGTCGACCGGGAAGAAGCCGCAGGTGGCGCCGTATTCGGGAGCCATGTTGCCGATGGTCGAACGGTCGGCCACGGACATGTCGGTGAGGCCGGGGCCGTAGAATTCCACGAACTTGCCGACGACGCCCTTCTTGCGCAGCATCTGGGTGACGGTGAGCACCAGGTCGGTGGCGGTCACGCCTTCCTTCAGCTTGCCGGTCAGCTTGAAGCCGATGACTTCGGGAATGAGCATGGAAACCGGCTGGCCGAGCATGGCGGCTTCGGCCTCGATGCCGCCCACGCCCCAGCCGAGAACGGCCAGGCCGTTGACCATGGTGGTGTGCGAATCGGTGCCGACCAGGGTGTCCGGATAAGCGACTTCCTCACCCGTGGCCGAATCCTTACGGGTCCACACGGTTTGGGACAGGAATTCCAGGTTCACCTGGTGGCAGATGCCGGTGCCGGGAGGGACGACCGAGAAGTTCTCGAACGCGGTCTGGCCCCATTTGAGGAAGCGGTAGCGCTCGCCGTTGCGCTGGTATTCCAGCTCCACGTTGCGGTCGAAGGCCTTCGGGGTGCCGAACTCGTCCACGATCACCGAGTGGTCGATGACGAGATCGACGGGCACGAGCGGGTTGATCTTGCGCGGGTCGCCGCCGAGGTTCTTCATGGCGTCGCGCATGGCGGCGAGGTCGACCACGGCGGGAACGCCGGTGAAGTCCTGCATCAGGACGCGGGCGGGGCGATAGGCGATTTCCTTCTCGTCCTTGCCCTTGTTGTTCAGCCAGTCGGCGACGGCCTGGATGTCGGCCTTGGTGACCGTGCGGCCATCCTCGTAGCGGAGCAGGTTCTCGAGCAGCACCTTCATGGAGAAGGGGAGCTTCGAGGCGCCTTTCAGGCCGTTCTTCTCGGCCTCTACGAGGGAGTAATAAGTGTAGGTCTTGTCGCCGACTTTAAGGGTCTGGCGTGCATTGAAGCTATTATTGAGCGTCACGGCGAATCCTCGCGTGCATTGGGTTACGAACGAACAGCTTGTTCGGCCGAAAGCGCGAAAAGCGCGCGCCGCTCCGGGGGCGCCCGGACAGGGGATAAGCGCGCGAGGCGGATTGGACGCCTTGGCGCGCGGCGCAGCCAGGGGTGCTATAGATCATTTCAAACCATCCCGCTACACGGTTTAGAACGATTCTGGGGTGCAATCAGGGCAGGGGTCTCACAGTTTGCGTCTGAGCGTTAACAATTTGGCCTGCGAGCGGGGCGGCCGCCGGATCTTCGAAGGGGTGTCGTTTACCCTGGAAGCTGGCGAGGCCCTGGTCATCACCGGACGCAACGGAGCAGGCAAATCGACCCTGCTGGAATTGCTGGCCGGCCGGCTCACGCCTGCGGGCGGCAAGATCCTCTGGGAAGGTGCCGGTGAGCGCAGCCTTCAGGAGAGCCTGCACTATGTCGGCCACCGGGACGCTCTCAAAACCGCTTTGACCGCTCAGGAAAACCTGGATTTCGCCCGCGAATTCCTTGGAAGCGCCGCGCTGTCTGCCCGAGAGGCCCTGGAAGCCGTGGGTCTTGCCCATGCCGCCCGGCTGCCGGTGGGCTATCTCTCGGCTGGCCAGCGGCACCGTGTGGCGCTCGCCCGTCTCCTCGTGGCCCATCGCCCTCTCTGGCTTCTCGACGAGCCGACCTCGGCCCTCGATGCCGCCTCGCAGGAAACCTTGCGCGGACTTCTGGAGAATCACCGTGCGCAGGGCGGCATGATTGCCGCGACCACTCACTCACCCCTGTTCCTTTCGGAGCCTAAGGAAATCAGGATCGAGCGCGCCAAGGCGCCTCTCCCGCATCAGGGAGACGCAGAATGATCCGCTCCTTCCGCGCTCTCCTGATCCGCGACCTGAAGCTCGCCGCCCGCGTCGGCGGCTCCGGTGTCATGGGGCTCATCTTCTTCCTGATGATCGTGACCCTCATCCCCTTCGCGCTCGGCCCCGATCTCAACCTGTTGTCGCGGATCGGCCCGGCGATTCTCTGGATCGCGGCCCTGCTCGCGACCCTCATCGGCCTCGACCGGTTGTTCCAGGCGGATCAGGAGGACGGCTCCCTCGAATTGCTGCGCCTCTCGCCTGCGCCGCTCGAAATGATCGTGCTCGCCAAGGTCGTCGCCTATTGGCTCACCACCGGCCTGCCGCTCGCGATTGCCGCGCCGCTTTTCGGCCTGCTCGTGGCGCTTTCGCCCGAGGGTATGCTCGCCATGGTGGCGACATTGCTTGTGGGCACGCCCGCGCTCACCTTCATCGGCGCGGTCGGCGCGGCGCTCACCGCGAGCTTGCGGCGTGGCGGCCTCATCCTCGCGATCCTGGTGGTGCCCTTCATGATTCCGACCCTGATTTTCGGCGTGTCGGCGGCCAATGCGGCTGTCGGCGGGACGATCCCCTTTGCCACGCCCTTCCTGATTCTCATCGCATTGTCGCTGATCGCCGCCGTCGTCGGCACCGTGGGCGCTGCGGCTGCTCTGCGGTCGGGGGAATAGCGTGACGAGCGGGCGCCTCGTTCTTCGCATGCGCCGCTCACTGATCGAGCCTGTGCCATTGCCCACATGGCCGAAAGGCCTTCGCCTCGTCCCCTTCATGCCGGATGACCATGCGAAGAAGGTCCATGCCCTTCTCGTCCAGGCCTATGCGCAGGGCGGCGGCTATGTGGAGCCGCTCGGGATCTGGTGGCCGAGCCTGCGGGGCGATGCGGAGTACGACCCGGCGCTCTGCTTTGTCGCGGTGAATGACCGCGATGACGTCGTTGGGGCCGCCCAATGCTGGACGAGCGCCTTCATCAAGGATCTGGCGGTCGATCCATCTTATCGCCGACAGGGTCTAGGGGCCGCATTGCTTCATGAGGCCTTCCGGGCCTTCAAGGCGCGTGGCGCATCCTTCATCGATCTGAAAGTGGATGCGGACAATCCTTCGGGAGCCTTGCGCCTATATCACGCGCAGGGTTTCGAGGAGATCGAGTCCTATCGCCTTTAAGGCCTCAAACTGATTCCGAAGGCCTGCTCGATGGCGGGCTTGCCGTCCCGCTCCACACGATAGATGGCGCGGTAGAGGCCGGCTTTGAAACCGCCTTCCGGCTGTTTCACGCCGGAAAACATCATCCATTGCGCCTTGTCGCGGTCGAGCGGCGGAGCCTTGTTCTGGGCCACCGGCTTTCCGTCCGAGTCGAAGAGGGTCAACGTCTGCACGTCGCCGCCTCTGAGGCCGATGGCACGCACATAGGCCACGAGGGCAGGGGAGGCGGTTGTCGGGATATTCTGCTCGGCTGAGCCTGCTTCGATGGCTTCCATCTTCACAGGCCCAGGGGCGAAGCCTTTATTGAGCACGCTGCCCGCCTGATAGGCGAGCTGCGGCTTCACGGTCTCTTCCCACAAGGACGAGGCGCTGCGGCTTTCGCAGGATTTGGTGGGCGGGCCCGGGGCGAAGGGATCGATCACCTTGCCGTCCTTGCGGAGCGTGAAATGCAGGTGCGGGAACTCGGTCGCACCGGAGAGGCCGACTTGCCCGATCTTGTCGCCGGCCTTCAGCGCATCGCCGGATTTCACGGACAAGCTGCCCTTGGCCATATGGCAATACTGGCTCTGCCAGCCATTGCCGTGGTCGATCACGGCGCCGTTGCCGCATTCGACATTCTCGACGCTCTCCCGGCCCCGGCCCGTGATGGAGACGTCCTCCATCCCATCGCGGGTACGCAGAACCCTGCCGTCGGCGGCGGCCACCACATCCACGCCCACTTTCATGGCGGCGGTGGTGGGCACGCGGATATCGGTGCCGTCATGGCCGTCATAGGTCATCGTCCCGCAACGATAATCGCCGATTCCGGAATCCCTGATGTGATCCACGTAATGCTGGATGAAGCAGGTGCGCCCGATCTCGCAGGCAACCGGCAGGCGAAGCGAGATGTCCTGAGCATGGGCCGCCCCCGTGAAGCTGAGGGCGATGAGGCTGAAGGCCGGAAGGCGCATGGCTTGCTCCGCAACAAAGATGCAATGACCATAATCTTTCCGATGGCGATTGAAAGGCAAAGCTCAAGCTGCCGCTTACGGACAATCCCGGATTGCCGAGAAGCTCTCCTGACGGCTAAGAGCGCGGCGATCCTGGCGAAATCGTTATTCATGCGGCGCGTCTGCGCGTTGCAGCCGCGTGCAAGGGCCGCTACATCGTGCGTATGATCCGTGAGCTTGCCAATCCCACCCGCTTCATGAGCCTCAGCGGCGCCCTTCTGCCCTGGGTCGCGGGCTTGGCCGTGCTTCTGCTCGCTGTCGGCCTCTACATGGTCTGGTTCGTCGCGCCCGCGGATTACCAGCAGGGCGAGACCGTGAAGATCATGTATATCCACGTGCCGGCGGCCTGGCTGTCCCTGTTCTTCTACATGATCATGGCAAGCTCGGCCCTGGGCACGCTGGTCTGGCGCCATCCGCTGGCGGATGTGTCGCAGAAGGCTGCTGCGCCCATCGGGGCCGCGTTCACCCTGATCTGCCTCGTCACCGGCTCGCTCTGGGGCAAGCCCATGTGGGGCACCTATTGGCAATGGGATGCGCGGCTCACCTCCATGCTCGTGATGCTGCTCATCTATCTCGGCATCCTGGCCCTCTGGCGCGCCATCGAGGAGCCGAACCGCGCCGCCCGCGCCGTGTCGATCCTCACGCTTGTCGGCGCCGTGAACGTGCCGATCGTAAAGTTCTCCGTCGATTGGTGGAACACCCTGCACCAGCCCGCTTCCGTGTTCCGGCTCGGCGGGCCGACGATTCACGCCTCCATGCTCGTGCCGCTGCTGATCATGGCTGTGGCCTTCACCCTCGTCGGTGTGGCGCTGCACTTGTCCGGCATCCGTACGGAAATCCTGCGCCGCCGGGTGCGCACGCTCACCATTCTCGAGGCCGAGCGCCTCGATGCTCAGGCCGCCTGATGACGCATACGTTCTTCATCGCCTTTTCCTACATTCTCACGGCGCTGGTGATGGCAGGGCTCGTCGTGCGCGCCGTGGTCGACCATCGCGCGCAGGTGCGGGCGCTTGCCGATCTCGAAGCCCGCGGCATTGGCCGGAGGTCGCGCCGTGGCTGAGGCGAAAGCGCCGCGCTCGCGGCTGATCTTCATCCTGCCCCTGCTCATCTTCTTCGGCATCGTGGCGGGATTGTTCGTCCCCGGCCTCATGCCGGGCAGGGATCCGTCCCAGATTCCCTCGGCTCTCCTCAACAAGCCTGTGCCGACCTTCAGCCTTGCGCCGCTCGAAGGGCTGATGGCCGACGGCAAGCCCGTGCCGGGCTTCTCCAACGAGGACCTCAAGGGCCAAGTCACCATCGTGAATGTCTGGGCCTCCTGGTGCGCGCCCTGCCGGCAGGAGCACCCGCTTCTGGTGGATCTCGCGAAGGATCCGTCAGTTCGGCTTGTCGGCATCAACCAGAAGGACAATCCCGACAACGCCCGCCGCTTCCTGGGTGCCCTCGGCAATCCCTATGCCGCCGTGGGTGTCGATCCCAACGGCCGCGCCTCCATCGACTGGGGCGTCTACGGCGTGCCGGAAACCTTCATCGTGGGCCCCGACGGAACGATCCGTCACAAGCATATCGGCCCGCTGACGCCGGAGAACCTGCCTGCGTTCAGGGAGAAGCTGCGCCAAATCCAGCGCGCTTGAGGCGGTTGACCGCGACGTCCAGCGCGGAGAGGAACGCCGAGCGGTCTTTCTGGGAAAACGGCTTCGGCCCGCCGGTCACGTCGCCCATGGCGCGCAGATCCTCCATGAGATTGCGCGTGGCGAGCGCCATGCCGATGGAGGCCTCCGTGAAGGGTTTGCCCGTGGGGCCGATTACGTCCGCGCCGGCGCTCACGCAGCGATGGGCCAGCGGAATGTCCGCCGTGATGACGATGGCGCCGCGCTTCGCCCGTTCCGCGATCCAATCGTCCGCCGCGTCGAAGCCGCTGCTCACGAGCACGCGCTCGATCAACGGGCTCTGAGGCACGTTGAGAAACGCGTTCGCCACCACGAAGACTTTCACGCCGTGGCGCTCGGCGACCTTGTAGACCTCGTTCTTCACCGGGCAGGCATCGGCGTCCACATAGATCGCGATGGCTTGAGAGGTCTCGGTCATGAGCCATTTATTCCTTCAGGCGGCACACTTTGGCAGGAATGGGAGAACAAAGCGGCCTGTTCGACACTTGTCATTCATAACCGAGCTTCAGGTTAAAATAACCCCGTGGACCGTTCCTCCCGCCTTCAATCCGCCTGGGCCTCCTTCCGCAACCGGCGCCGGTCGCGGGAATTGAGCGATGTCACGTCACGCCTGATCCGCGAGGCGGATACGGGCGCGTTGCAGCGCGCCGGGATCGTGCGGGTGATCGTCGCCGGCATCATGCTCGTCTCCGTCCTGTTCGTGACCTATGGGGCCGAGCTTGCGAACCCCATGGCGCGCAAGCAGATCGCGGCGGCGGAGCTGACGCTGGCGCTGTTCGGCGTATCGGGCTGGATGAGTGCATGGCTCGCCTCGAAACGCATCGCGGTCAAGCAGCTTCCCATCTTCACCGCCGTGCTCGATGCGCTGCTGGTGCTCGGAAACCTTGCCTATTCCCATTGGGGCCTAGGGGTCCCCGGCGGGCTGTTCGCGGTTTTTCCGGTCACCTGGGTGGTGCCCATCACGCTGGCTGCGGTCGCCATCCATTACCAGCCGCGCCTTCAGATCATGGTGGCCCTGATCTACGTGGCGGGCCTGTCGTTTCTCGCCTTCGGCGGCGAGACGTTGAGCCCCACTGAGCGCCGGGAAGACCTGTCCGAGATCAACGCCGTATTCTCGGACCAAGCCAATCTGGTGCGGCTCGCCATGATCTTCTCGCTGGCGCTGATCCTCATTCTCGTGGCGCGCCAGGGCCGGGTGCTGCTGGAGCGGGCGGTGCGCGAGACGACCCTGCGCGTCAGCCTCACCCGCTACCTGCCGCGCGAGCTGGCGCCGGTGCTGACCGAGCAGGCCTTCGCGTCCTTGAGGCGGGGACGGCGCGCGCATGTCACGGTCATGTTCGTGGATATGCGCGCCTCCACCTCGTTCGGCGAGACGATGGATCCCGGCCAGCTCGCCGTTTTCATCACGTCGTTCCGGCGGCGGGTTCTGCGGGCGGCAAGCCGCCATGGCGGCGTCATCGACAAGTTCGCCGGCGATGGCGCGCTCATTCTCTTCGGCGTGCCGGGCGAGGGCGAGGACGACGCGAAGCGCGCTCTCGATTGCGGGCGCACGCTGCTGCAGCTGATCCGGCGCTGGAACGTCAAGCGGCAGTTCGATCCGCCCGTGCGCGTCGGCATCGGAATTCATACGGGTGAAGTCTTCTGCGGCGTGGTGGGCGATGAAAGCCGCCTCGAATTCACCGTGGTCGGCGAGACGGTGAACATCGCCTCGCGCATCGAGCAGGCCACGAAAAGCACGGATTGCGAGCTTCTGGCGTCGGTGCAGACGGTGCGGGAGGCGGGCGAGGAGGATCTATGGGTCGAGGTGGCGCACGAGCCCTTGCCCGGCGTCACCCGCAACGTGGTGCTGATGAAGCCGGTGGATTGATGTTTGCGGCTTTCTTCGTTTCAGCAAACACAAACCTCATCCTGAGGAGGATTGCGTGAGCAATCCGTCTCGAAGGAGATTCCAGTACGCGCTGGAGCCTCCTTCGAGACGCCGCTGACGCGGCTCCTCAGGATGAGGGCAGAGATAAAAGATATTTAGGCCTCTTCCGTCTTCTTCGTGTCGTAGCGCATGATCAGCGGCGTCTGCGCGAAGGCGAAGGCGATGGTGAGCGGCATGATGCCGAAGACCTTGAAGCTCACCCAGAAATCCGTGGTTTGGGTGCGCCAGACGATCTCGTTGATGGCGGCAAGCGCGAAGAAGAACATGGCCCAGCGGAAGGTGAGCTTGCGCCAGCCTTCTTCGGTCAGATCGAACATGCTGTCGAGGACGATCTGAAGGAAGGGCTTGCGGAAATAGAGCCCGATCAGAAGCACGAACCCGAACAGGGAGTTCACGATGGTGGGCTTGAGCTTGATGAAGAGCTCGTCCTGCAGAAGAAGCGTGAGCCCGCCGAACACCACCACCACGACCGCCGAGACCAGCGGCATGATCGGCAGCTTGCGCAGCAGGACATAGCTGATGCTGAGCGCGATCACCGTCGCCACGATGAAGATGCCCGTGGCCGCGAAGATGCGCTGATCCACCGGCACGCCGAAGCGCGGCGCGTAGGAATTGCTGAGGAAGAACAGGCTCAGGGGCCCGAGTTCGAGCACGAGCTTGAGGAGCGGGGGAAGGCGCTTTTCGTCGGTCGTCTTGGCATGGGTCATGGTGTTGCTTCTAACCCGGCAATCGCTTTCGCGAAATCCCCTGCGGTGAATGGTTCCAGATCCTCCACGCCCTCGCCGACGCCGATGAAGTGGACGGGAAGGCCGAACTTGGCCGCCAGCGCCACCAGAATGCCGCCGCGCGCCGTGCCGTCGAGCTTGGTCATGACGAGGCCGGTCACGCCCGCCGCCTTCTGGAACAGCTCCACCTGGCTCATGGCGTTCTGGCCCACCGTGGCGTCGAGAACGAGCAGCGTCGCATGGGGCGCGCTGTCGTCGAATTTCCTGATCACGCGCACGATCTTTTCGAGCTCGGCCATGAGGCCGGCCTTGTTCTGAAGGCGGCCCGCCGTGTCGATGAGCAGCACGTCGGTGCCGTTGGCCTTGGCCTCCTGGAGCGCGTCGAAGGCGAGGCCCGCCGCATCGGCTCCCTGCTCGCGGGCGAGAACCGGCGCGCCGACCCGCTCGCCCCACACTTTCAGCTGCTCGATGGCGGCGGCGCGGAAGGTGTCCCCCGCGGCGAGCATCACCTTCAGCCCCTGCTGGCGGAATTTCTGGGAGAGCTTGCCGATGGTGGTGGTCTTGCCGGCTCCGTTCACGCCGATCATGAGAATCACGAAGGGCTTTTTCGCCCGGTCGATGACCAGGGGCTGGGCGACGGGGGAAAGGGCCTTCTCGACCTCGCTCGCCAGGATGGTCTTCACCTCCTGGGGCGAAATCTCCTTGTTGTAGCGGCCCGCCGAGATCGCTTCCGTGATCCGCATGGCGGTCGGCACGCCGAGATCGGCCTGGATCAGGGCATCCTCAAGCTCCTCAAGCGTCGCCGCATCGAGCTTGCGCTTGGTGAAAAGGCCGGTGACGCTGTCCGACAGGGAGGAGGAGGTGCGGCGCATCCCTTCCGTCAGGCGCTGCCACCAGCCGCGCTTCTCGCCCGCAGCGGGCTTGGTCTCAGGAAGGGGCTGGGGCTCAGGAAGAGGTTGGGCCTCGGGAGCAGGCGGAACCACCTCGGCGGGAGCAGGCTCAGGGTTGGGCAGATCCGCCGCGGCGATGTCGGGACGCAGCAGGGCGCCGGATTCCGTGACGATCCGCGGCAGGGGCTCCTGCGGGTTGGTGCCCTCCGGATCGAGGCCCTCCACGGGCTGCAGGTCGGCTCCGGCAAGCTCGGGAGCCGTCTTGCTCTCCTCCGGCGTATCGGGAGAGGCGGTGGTGACCGTCGGCGGTGCGGCGGCGAGATCGTCCGCGCCGGTGGCGGGCGGGGAAGGCATCGTTTCCGGCTCGCCCCCGGCCTGCGGTGTCGGCGGAGCGGCCTCGGTTTCGCCTTTACGCCCGAAGAGGCGGGAGAAGAATCCGGGCTTGTCGGGCTTCGTTTCGGCCATGGGTCAGCTTTGCCTTTTGAATGCTGTGCTTGATTTAGCGCTCATGCCTCGATAGCCGAGGCGTCATGAATGCGGAAGAGATAGTAAGCCGTTTGCTTTATCGCGATGCCCTGATGCTCGTGATCGACAAACCCGCCGGCCTGCCGGTGCATCCTGGTCCCAAGGGCGGGGAAACCCTGTTCCATCACCTGGACGCCCTGCGTTTCGGCTTGCCGCGCCGTCCGGAAGCGGCGCATCGCCTCGACAAGGACACCTCCGGCTGTCTCGTGCTGGGCCGTCACCCGAAGGCCATCGCCCGGCTCAACGAGCTGTTCCGCAAGAATGAGGTCGACAAGGTCTATTGGGCCGTGGTCGAGGGCGGGCCCGAGGCCGATGAGGGCGAGATCGATCTGCCCCTCGCGCCGAAATCCCCTGATCGCGGCTGGTGGATGAAGGTGGACCCGAAAGGCCAGCCCTCCTTGACCAAGTGGCGCGTGCTGGGCCGCGCGGAGGGCCTCACCCTCCTCGAACTGCGCCCCGTCACGGGCCGCACCCATCAGCTGCGCGTCCATTGCGCGGCCATGAACTTTCCCATCCTGGGCGATCCGATCTACGGCACCGCTCCGCGCTTTCATGGGCCGGGCCTGCATCTCCATGCCCGCAGCATCACGGTGCCGCTCTATCCGAAGAAGCCGCCGATTCTCGTGGAAGCCCCGGTGCCGGAGCATATGCGCGAGCGGGTGCGGCTGTGCGGCATCATCCCGGACGGCGCAGCGGAGCCGGGATAGCGGTTGCCTCACGCTGCCAGCAGATCCTTGCCGTCGTGTCCCGCAATCGTCGTCGGCACGATGGTGCCGGGCGTCACCTCGCCTGCGAAACGCACGAGCGTGAAGCCTTCCGTGCGGCCGAGCCGGTTGCTCTCGATCAGCACGTTGCGCCGTGCGCCCACCTCTTCGCCGAGATGCTTCAGCAGCGCGGCCTCGCCCTTTTCGCGAAGTCTTCTGGCGCGGTCCTTCACCACATCGCGCGCCACCTGCGGCATGCGCGCGGCGGGCGTGCCGGGGCGGGGCGAGAACGGGAAGACATGGAGATGCGTGAGGCTGCACTCGTCGACGATGTCGAGGGAGCGTGAGAACATCTCCTCCGTTTCCGTCGGGAAGCCCGCGATGATATCGGCGCCGAACACCATGTCGGGGCGAAGGCGCTTCACCTGTTCGCAGAAGGCAATGGCGTCGTCGCGCAGATGACGGCGCTTCATACGCTTCAAGATCATGTCGTCGCCCGCCTGCAGCGAGAGATGCAGATGCGGCATCAATCGGCTCTCGTTGGCGATGGCGTCGAGCAGGTCGTCGTCCGCTTCCACCGAGTCGATGGAGGAGATGCGCAGGCGTTCCAGCTCGGGCACGTGACGCAGCAGGCTTTTCACCATCGTGCCGAGCTTCGGCTCGCCCGGCAGGTCCTTGCCGTAGCTCGTGATGTCGACGCCGGTGAGCACCACTTCGCGGGAGCCGTGCTCCACGAGGGTGCGGACCTGCTCCACCACCGCGCCCATGGGCACGGAGCGGGAATTGCCGCGGCCATACGGGATGATGCAGAAGGTGCAGCGATGATCGCAGCCGTTCTGCACCTGCACGAAGGCGCGGGTGCGGCCGCGCATGCCGTCGATGAGATGCACGGCGGTTTCCTTCACCGCCATGATGTCGTTGACGAGAACCTTTTCGGACGCGCCGACGCCGAAATCGCGCATGGCGCTCCAGGTCTCGGCCTTCATCTTCTCGTGGTTGCCGATCACCTGCGCGACTTCCGGCATGGAGGCGAACGTCTCGGGCTCCACCTGCGCGGCGCAGCCTGTCACGACGATGCGCGCATCGGGCTTTTCGCGCGCGATTTTACGGATGGATTGCCGCGCCTGACGCGTCGCCTCGGAGGTGACCGCGCAGGTATTGACGATGATGACCTCGCCGAGCCCCGCATCTTCCGCGTGGCGCTGCATGGCCTCCGACTCGTAGGTGTTGAGGCGGCAGCCGAAGGTGACGACCTCGACGCCCATCAGGCGGCTCCCGCGAAGAGAGCAGGGGAGAAGAAGCCCTCGTGTTCCAGCTGCGTCTCGCCGGTCATGAGCACATGGTCGTCCCTTTCGCGCCACTCGATCACGAGGTCGCCCCCGGGCAGCGCGATCGTGGCCTTGCGCCCCGTCAGGCCCTTGCGGGCCCCGGCCACGAGGGTGGCGCAGGCGGCGGAGCCGCAGGCGCGGGTCGCGCCCGCTCCGCGCTCCCAGACGCGAATGACGACCCGGTCCGGGCTCAGGACCTGGGCGAAGGAGATGTTGGCGCGCTCCGGAAATACCGGGTCATGCTCGAATTTGGGGCCGATGGCGGCAAGATCGTAGGATTCCGCATCCTCGACCCAGAAGATCGCATGCGGATTGCCCATGCTCACGACGGATGGGTTTTGCAATTCGGGATGGTCCGGAAGCTGCGTCTCGACCCGGATCGCCCGGGTGTCCGATACAGGACCGCGCAGGGGAATCTCGTTCCAGGCGAGGCGCGGCGGGCCCATATCCACGGTAAACACCGTGTCGGACACCCGCGTCACCGGCAGGAGCCCGGCCTTGGTCTCGAGGGTCAGCCCCTCATAGGTCGTGCGGCTCATGAGCGGGTCGGCCAGCATGGCCCAGGCCACGCAGCGGGTGCCGTTGCCGCAGGCGCCGGATTCCGAGCCGTCCGTGTTGTAGATGCGCATATAGGCGTCCGTGCCGGGCGAGACCGGATCGTGCAGCACCATCAGCTGGTCGAAATGCGAGTGCGGATCGGCCGCGATGGCGCGGGCTTCCGCTGGGCTCACCACATGCGGGGAGCCGCGCAGATCCAGCACGGTGATCTCGTTGCCGAGACCGTTCATCTTGAGGAAACGGTGGTTCGATAAGGCGCTCATGGGCCGTATATGGCTGAAAACTTGGAAAATCGCGAGAGGGTGCTTAACCCTGCTTCGATCCGTCCACTAGAGGGAGGCGCGGACCACCTCGCGGCTTGGCGAAAACCCCCTTATGCTCCGGCCCGTCACCCTGTCGTGATTCGAAGTTAAGGCACTCCCCATGCGGCTGCGCTCCACTCACATCGTTCTCATGCTTGCGCTCTGCTCAAGCGTGGCCCTGGCTCAGACACCGCCTGCCGCAGACGTGCCGCCGGCTCCTGCCGCTCCGGCACCCGCAGAGCCCGCCCCAGCGGCCCCGGCCCCTCAGGCTGCGCCTGCCCCGGCCGAAAGCGCTCCCGCTCCCTCGGCTCCTGCCCCGGCTGCTCCCGCCCCTGCCGCCGAGGCGCCTGCTCCGGCCCCCACAGCACCTGCTCCGGCCACGCCCGCTCCCACCGAGCAGACGGCGCGCACGACGCTCTTTCCCAATCCGAGCGACCCGACCGGCGTGGAAGAGGGCGTTCTGGCCGCAAAGCCCACGGTGGTGCTCTCCGGCACCAGCGCCTGGGACGAGGCCTTCAACAACCTGAAGAATGCTGTCGCGAAGCTCGACGGAGAGCTCAAGAAAGCGGGCATCGCGCCCGCGGGCCGTCCGCTCAGCATCTTCGTGGATACGGACGATAACGGCTTCAAATACGAGGTCATGATCCCGATCGCCCAGGTGCCCGAGGGCAAGACCGAGCTGACTCCCGAGATCAAGTTCGGCAAGACGCCGGAGGGCAAGGCCTTCCGCTTCGTGCACAAGGATGCCTATGACGAGATCGACGGCACCTACGAGACGATCACGGCCTATCTCGACATCAAGGAGATCGTCGCCAAGGACGCCTTCATCGAGGAATATGTGAGCGAGTTCACGGATTCGCAGGACACCAATTTCGAGGTGAACATCTACGTTCAACCGAAATGAGGATTGCGCTCTTCGACCTCGACGGGACGCTGACCGACCCGAAGACGGGCATCAGCCGGGCGAGCTCATAGACCCGGTTCTGAGCCTGATGCAGCCCACGCTTCGCCCGGCCTCAGGGGTCTGAACCGCTCCGGCGCAATCTCCGCCGCCTTCAATGCCGCCGCCAGCTCGATGGGCGGCTCGTCGACGCCCTCGTTCGTCAGGCGGAACGTGCCCCAATGGTGGCCGAGCGCCTGCTGCGGCTCGATGATGGAAAACACCTTCACGGCATCTTCCGGGTTCATGTGCTGCTGCTGCATGAACCAGCGCGGCTCGTAGGCCCCGATGGGCAGATGCGCGAGGCGGATGCTGCCGAAGCGCTCGCGCACCGCATGGAAGATTTTTCCGTCGCCGAAGCCCGTATCGCCGACATGGTAGATCGTGCCCTCGGGCGTCGTGAGCACGAAGGCGCACCACAGCGCCATGCGCCGGTCGTTGATGCCGCGCGCGGACCAGTGATAGGCGGGCTCCAGATGCACGGTGATGCCGTGCCCGATCTCGACCGATCCGCCCCAATCCCGCGTCTCGACAGGGATTTGAGGATGATCGGCATGGATCACCGCGTCATTCCCCAGCGGCGCGATGAAGCGTGGCTTATGCTGCTGCCAGAGACGGCTTAAAGTCTCGATGTCGAGATGGTCGTAATGATTGTGCGTGATCAGAACCGCATGGATCGGCGGCAGATCCTCGAAACGGATGCCAGGCGGGTTGACCCGTTTGGGTCCTGAAAACGAGACCGGGCTCGCGCGCTCGGAAAAGACCGGATCGATGAGAATGTTGAGCCCCGCCACCTGGATCAGGAAGGAGGCGTGGCCGATGAGCGCCGTGCGCAGCCCCGCCACCTCAGCCGGCGGCTTGTCCTGAAAAGGGCTCGGGAAACTCTCCGGCCAGTCCTTGCGCCCGCCGCCGAGCTGCCAGCGCAGCAATTCGGCAAAGCCCTTGTCCTGCGCCTGGCCCGGCGAGAAGAACCGCACCCCGTCGAAATGGTCGCTCACCGGCCCCTGGTAATAACGGTTCGAGGCACGGGCGGCTTTCATCCAGCCGAAGACGCCCGTGGCGGCGATGGCGGGAAGCCCTAAGGCTTTGAGGAGGGTGCGGCGGTTCATGGACGATCAGGATTCCTGAGGAGCCATAAGCGTGGGGATTCAGGAGCAGATCAGCAAGTGCTCACGTTAAATAGCTAATAAAGGAGAGACGCATCCTATTTTCCAGCGCCGGTAATTCCCTGAGACTTCCCATCATGGGACTTTAAACCAGTCAAAAGCCATGCTATAAATAATTGCTGGCAAATATGACCTTATGCTTCAAGCAGAAGCTTGCGTCATCAATAACCAGCTTAACCCGAAAGCTTCGGAGTAAGCATATGTCATTGTCTTTTAGTATCAGCCGCTCGGCTGTGCCCGAATTCGACCCTGCTAAAATCGCACGAACCTTATCTAAGGCCTTCAATGCAGATTGGTCAGGGAAAGCGCGCGGTCGATTTATTCTGTCACACAAGCAGTTATGCCGCTTAGCCAATCGCAAGCGCCTTCACCAGACTCGAGTAGAGGAAATTCTTGAAGAATGTGAAGGGGTAGGGCTGTATCTAGTTAATCTTGACGGTGACTGGCTTGTGCTCTCTGTAAAATGGGTTGAACGTTCGCGGAGGGCGAGTAATCAACTCCTGAGTATCTCAAGTTCTGTAAGTGAAGAAGATCAAGACGATCTTGACGAAGACTAAGCTCTAGGAAGGGGCGCTATTGAGCGCCCCTTTTCTTGTAGATCAGTTAGATGTGGTCATTTCCTTGACTCTGCGCCCCTCTTCCTCTATCGCCTGACCGCAAATCTGTAGAGCGAGCCCTTATGAGCCGCCGACCAGCCCGAGAGGCTGGAGGTCAACGTCCGACAGCGCGATGCGCCCTCGGGCGCGCTTTCATTTGGTCTTTCTCTCCACGCACGACCCTCATCCTGAGGAGCCGCGTCAGCGGCGTCTCGAAGGAGGGTCAAGAAGGCGCTGGAGACGCCCCGTCCTTCGGACCTGACGGTCCTTCTCAGGACGAGGCTGCAAGAGCGCCAAGGGATGAAGGAATGTCGAAAGACGCATTGCGCATCGAGGACGCGGTCAACGAGACCTGCCCGTGGTCGGGAAAGCCGATCGCGGCGGATTCGCTCACCCTCTATCGCGGCGAAGTGGTCGGCTTCTGCAATCCCGGTTGCCGCGACAAGTTCGAAACGGCGATCAACCAGTTTGAAAAGGCCATCGCGGATCGCGATGTACCACTCATTGCAAAAGGAATTGAGTGAACATGTTCGAAGGCCTTTCCGATAAACTTTCCAACATCCTGAACTCGCTGACGCGCCGCGGCGCGTTGACGGAAGAGGATGTGAACGCCGCGCTCCGCGAAGTCCGCCGCGCGCTGCTCGAAGCCGACGTGGCGCTCGAGGTCGTGCGCTCCTTCACGGACAAGGTACGCGCCCGCGCGGTCGGCGCGGAGGTCGTCAAGTCGGTCTCCCCCGGTCAGCAGGTGGTGAAGATCGTCCACGATCAGCTCGTGGAAATGCTGGGCTCGGACGCGGAGGTGATCAGCCTCAACGCGGTTCCGCCCGTCGGCATCCTGATGGTCGGTCTGCAAGGCTCGGGTAAGACGACCACCACCGCCAAGATCGCCAAGCGCCTGACGGATCGCGAGAACCGCAAGGTTCTCATGGCCTCGCTCGATACGCGCCGTCCGGCGGCGATGGAGCAGCTCGCGGTCCTCGGCAAGCAGGTGGGCGTGGATACGCTGCCCATCGTGGCGGGCCAGTCGGCGGTGCAGATCGCGCAGCGCGCCATGGAGGCCGCGCGTCTCGGCGGCTACGACGTGGTGATGCTCGACACGGCGGGCCGCGTGACCGTGGACGAGGCGCTGATGGTGGAAGCCGCCGACGTGCGCGCCGCCACCAACCCGCACGAGGTTCTGCTCGTCGCGGACGCGCTCACCGGCCAGGACGCGGTCAACACCGCGCGCGCCTTCGACCAGCGCCTCGGCGTTACCGGCATCGTGCTGACCCGTATGGACGGCGACGCGCGCGGCGGCGCCTCGCTGTCGATGCGCGCCGTCACCGGCAAGCCGATCAAGCTCATCGGC
Source organism: Pseudomonadota bacterium (assembly GCA_023450615.1). Classification (GTDB taxonomy): domain Bacteria; phylum Pseudomonadota; class Alphaproteobacteria; order Rhizobiales; family Beijerinckiaceae; genus Microvirga. Next base: position 32,745 of record JAEXGT010000078.1, read on the forward strand.
ACGGGCGAAAAGGTCGATGCGCTGGAGGAATTCCATCCAAGCCGCGTCGCCAACCGCATCCTCGGCATGGGCGACATCGTCTCCCTCGTGGAGAAGGCGGCTGAAAATTTCGACGCCGAAAAAGCCCAGCGCATGGCCGACAAGATGCGCAAGGGCAAGTTCGATCTGGAGGATCTGCGCGATCAGCTCTCCCAGATGGAAAAGCTCGGCGGCATCGGCGGCCTGATGGGCATGCTGCCCGGCGTCGCCAAGATGAAGTCGCAGCTCGAGAACGCGAATATCGACGACAAGGTCATCAAGCGTCAGCGCGCCATCATCGACTCGATGACGCCCGCCGAGCGCCGCAACCCGGATATCCTAAAAGCGTCGCGCAAGAAGCGCATCGCCGCCGGGTCCGGCACGAAGCCCGAGGACATCAACAAGCTGCTCAAGATGCACCGCCAGATGGCCGACGTCATGAAGATGATGGGCGGCGGCAAGGGCAAGGGCATGGCGGGCCAGCTCGGCAAGATGTTCGGGCTTGGTGGTGGCGGCATGCCCCAGCCGACCCCTGAGCAGATCGAGGCGCTGCAGAAGCAGATGGGCGGCAAGCTCCCCGATTTCCCCGGCGGCGCAGGCGGTGCTCTGCCTCCGATGCCGAAGGGCCTCGGCGGCCCCGGCCTGCCGGGACTCGGGCCGAAGATGCCTGGACTTCCCGGTATCGGCGGCTTCCCGTTCGGGAAGAAGAAGTAAGCGCAAATGTCGGCTGTGACGCATAGGCACGAGATGAGTGAAGCGAGCGCTGAATTGCAGCGCCTGCGCGACTCCATCGATAATCTCGATGCGATGCTCGTTCACACGCTGGCGGAGCGTTTCAAATGCACGCAGAAAGTAGGCGAACTCAAAGCGAAGCACAGCCTGCCGCCTGCCGATCCCATCCGCGAGGCGGCGCAGATCAAACGTCTGCGCTCCCTTGCAGAGACCGCGAAGCTCGATCCCGACTTCGCTGAAAAGTTCTTGGCCTTCATCGTTAGGCAAGTCATCCGCCATCACGAAGCTATCGGCGCGTCGGGTGGTACTGTCGAGGGTGAAAGACCATGAGTTTGGTTTCCGTCATTCCGGGGCCGCGTCAGCGGAGCCCGGAATCCATAACCACTGCCGGTTATCGAACTGGCGCCGTCAGCGGTTATGGATCCCCGCCTTCGCGGGGATGACACGAAGAAAGTTTGATCACAGGACACTAAAAGGAGAAACCCATGTCCCTGAAGATCCGTCTCACCCGTGGTGGTGCGAAGAAGCGTCCCTACTACCGCATCGTCGTGGCCGATGCGCGCTCCCCGCGCGATGGCCGTTTCATCGAGAAGGTCGGCACCTACGACCCGATGAAGCCGAAGGATGACGCCACCCGCGTGACCCTCGAAGTCGAGAAGGTGAAGGCTTGGCTCGCCAAGGGCGCCCAGCCGACCGACCGCGTTCTGCGCTTCCTCGATGCCGCCGGCCTCCTGAAGCGTCCGGCCCGCAGCAACCCGCAGAAGGCTGTGCCTGGCAAGAAGGCCCAGGAGCGCGCCGAGGCCAAGGCCGCTGCCGCTTCGGCCGGCGAAGGCGAGGCTGCTTAAGTCTCATGACAAGGGAGCGCAACCCATCCTCCCCTCGAGGGGGAGGGTCGACGCTGCGTGAGCAGCGGCGGGGTGGGGTGGAAACACTCCGTTCTGCAAGGTCGCGCTCCCACCCCACCCCGGACCTTCGGTCCGACCCTCCCCCTCAAGGGGAGGGTAGGGGGCGGTTGAAAGACGACCTCGTCCTCGTGGGCGAGTTCGGCCGCTCGCATGGCCTGAAGGGCGAGGTGCGCCTCAAATCCCATACGGGCGAGCCCAATGCGATTGCCGGCTACAAGCCGCTCATTGCCACGAACGGCAAAACCTACACTCTCAAGAATGTCCGTCAGGCTCCCGGCGGCGCGCCCGATATCCTGATCGCAATCGTGGACGGCGTGACCACGCGCGAGGCCTCCGAGGCGTTGAACCGCGTGCAGCTTTATGTGGAGCGCGACAAGCTTCCGCCGCCCGACGAAGAAGACGAATTCCTGCTTGCCGACCTGATCGGCCTCACCGTTCAGAATGGTGAAGGCGAGACCATCGGCACCATCGCCGCCGTGCCCAATTACGGCGGCGGCGATCTTCTCGAAATCGCGCCGGCCCAAAAGGGTCCGACCGCGCTTCTGCCGTTCACCAAGGCCTTTGTGCCGGTGGTCGATATCGCCGGAAAGCGCGTGGTGGCTGCGCTTCCGGACGATTTCTTCGAGATCGGCGAACCCGAACCCGGTGAGGACCGCGCGTGAGCTTTTCCGCCACCATCCTCACGCTTTACCCCGAGATGTTTCCAGGTCCGCTCGGCATTTCGCTCGCGGGCGATGCGTTGTCGCGCGGCCTGTGGTCGTTGGAGGCGCGCAACATCCGCGATCACGGCTTGGGCCGTCACCGCACCGTGGACGATACGCCCGCAGGCGGCGGACCCGGCATGGTGCTTCGCTGCGATGTGCTGGGCGCCGCCATCGATGCCGCCGCACCCGCCGACGATCCGCGTCCGAAGCTTCTGATGAGCCCGCGTGGCAAGCCGCTGACGCAGGCTTATGCGCGAGAACTCGCCGCCGGTCCCGGCGTCATCATCGTCTGCGGGCGTTTCGAGGGCGTGGACGAGCGCGTCATCGAAGCGCGCGGTTTGCAGGAAGTGTCCATCGGCGATTACGTACTCTCCGGCGGCGAGATGGCGGCGATGATCGTGCTCGATGCCTGCGTGCGCCTCATCCCCGGCGTCATGGGCAAGGAGGCGTCCGGCACCGAGGAGAGCTTCGAGACGAACCGTCTCGAATATCCGCATTACACAAGGCCGAGAGAATGGGAGGGCCGCACCATCCCCGAAGTCTTGCTCAACGGCAACCACGCCCATATCGAACGCTGGCGTCGCGAGGAATCCGAACGGATTACGCGGGAAAGACGGCCGGATTTGTTGAGATGAATGCCAAGGACAGACTCCCGCTTATCAAGAAGGTCTTTGAAGGAAGGGCCGAGCTCGATTTGCCGCAAGTGCGCCTATGGCTTGGAGAAGAGATCAGGCAAGCCCCATCGGCCTGGGGAGTGCCCGTTCCTCTGAAAGCATTGGCTTTCCTACTCTACAAGAATGGCGATGTTGAGGATTCGCCTCTCATCTGGCGCGCTAAGCTCAGTAACGTCGATTGCTTCGCGATCCTCGACATTGAGCTTGTTGCGGGAGCCGGGCCTGAGGAGACCATCGCCTATCTGGAGGGCCAGGACTTAGGATCGCTTCCTATCGCCGAGCATGACGGCAGAGAATGGACGATCCTGTCTTACCTGAAAGGCAGCCTCAAGAGCGGGGACTTCTACCGGCGCGAAGCCTGGTATCTGGAGAGCCTGGAAGAGGAGATCCGGGAATTACTCGAAGAGCTTGAGACCGGTCCCAAATAGGGAATTGCTCGGCAAAGCCCTCTTCCCAAGTCCCCCAAACTCCTGTATAGGCGCGGCCTTAACTTAAAACAGGACGCCGAAATCCAGCTGGCTTGGGGACACCTGAGACCATGCAACGGCAGGAGTAGAACTCATGAACATCATTCAGCAGCTCGAGAAAGAGCAGATCGAGAAGCTCGGCAAGACGATCCCCGACTTCCAGCCCGGCGATACCGTCATCGTCAACGTGAAGGTCAAGGAAGGCGAGCGTAGCCGCGTGCAGGCCTATGAAGGCGTCTGCATCGCCCGTTCCGGCGGCGGCATCCAGGAGAGCTTCACCGTCCGCAAGATCTCCTACGGCGAAGGCGTGGAGCGCGTGTTCCCGGTCTATTCGCCGAACATCGATTCCATCAAGGTCGTTCGCCGCGGCGCCGTTCGCCGCGCCAAGCTGTACTACCTGCGCGACCGTCGCGGTAAGTCGGCCCGTATCGCCGAGCGCACCGAGAAGAAGACCGAAGCTCCGGCCGCTGCCGAGTAAGACTTCCGTTAAGCAAGTTTCACGAAAAGCGCGGCCTCGGAGCCGCGCTTTTTGTTTATGGCGATAAGCTATGCTGATCGGCCCGATGACAAAAATTTTATTGCGCATCCTGGGCAATCAGCTATGCGATCCTTTCAAAGCGGTGTGCGCTCAGAGCACCTTTTCCTCTTGAGCGAGTCTCGCTAGAAACTGACCGAAGACCTTTATTGACTGGTGGAAGATACCCATGGCCAAAGCCCGCACCCTCTACGACAAGATCTGGGACGACCACGTCGTCGATCAGCAGGATGACGGGACGTGCCTTCTCTACATCGACCGCCACCTCGTCCACGAGGTGACCTCGCCTCAGGCTTTCGAGGGCCTGCGCAATGCGGGCCGCAAGGTGCGCCAGCCGCATAAGACGCTGGCGGTGGTCGATCACAACGTGCCGACCTCCGATCGTTCCCAGGGCATCGAAGACCCTGAATCCGCCACCCAGGTGGAGACGCTGGCCCTGAACGCCAAGGAATTCGGCGTCGAGTATTACAACGAGCTCGATACCCGCCAGGGCATCGTCCACGTGGTAGGCCCTGAGCAGGGCTTCACCCTGCCGGGCATGACCATCGTCTGCGGCGACAGCCACACCTCGACCCACGGCGCCTTCGGCTCGCTCGCCCACGGCATCGGCACCTCCGAGGTGGAGCACGTACTCGCCACCCAGACGCTGATCCAGAAGAAGGCGAAGAATTTCCGCGTCACCGTCGACGGCAAGCTGCCCGCAGGCGTGACCGCGAAGGACATCATTCTCTCGATCATCGGCGAGACCGGTACCGCGGGCGGCACCGGCCACGTGATGGAATACGCGGGCGAGGCCATCCGCGCGCTGTCCATGGAAGGCCGCATGACGGTCTGCAACATGGCCATCGAAGGCGGCGCCCGCGCCGGCATGATCGCGCCCGACGAGAAGACCTATGCCTATCTGAAGGATCGTCCCAAGGCCCCGAAGGGCGATGCCTGGGATGCCGCCGTGCGCTATTGGGATAGCCTCCGCACGGACGAGGGCGCGTTCTTCGACACCGAGATCCGTCTCGATGCCGCCAACCTGCCGCCCATCGTCACCTGGGGCACCTCGCCTGAGGACGTGATCTCGGTCGCCGGCGTCGTGCCGAACCCGGACGAGATCGCCGACGAGAACAAGCGCGTCTCCAAGTGGCGCGCGCTGGAATATATGGGCCTCAAGCCCGGCACGAAGATCACCGACATCACGCTGGATCGCGTGTTCATCGGCTCCTGCACCAACGGCCGCATCGAGGACCTGCGCGCCGTGGCGAAGGTGGTCGAGGGCAAGCAGGTGCATCAGGCCGTCAACGCCATGATCGTGCCCGGCTCCGGCATCGTGAAGATGCAGGCCGAGGCGGAAGGCCTCGACAAGATCTTCAAGGCCGCGGGCTTTGACTGGCGCGAGCCCGGCTGCTCCATGTGCCTGGCCATGAACGCGGATCGCCTCGCCCCCGGCGAGCGCTGCGCCTCCACCTCGAACCGCAACTTCGAGGGCCGTCAGGGATTCAAGGGCCGCACGCACCTCGTCTCGCCCGCCATGGCGGCGGCGGCGGCGATCGCGGGCCGCTTCGTGGACATCCGCACCTTCGGCTAATCGGATATTCGGACCAAAAGAAAAGGCGGCGGCTCGTGAGAGCCGCCGCCTTTTTAATGCCCGAAGGCTTGAACGCTTAATCCACATAGACCCGGCGGCCGCCTGCCACTTCGCGGCAGCGCTCGACGGGACGGCGGACGATGTCGCCGTTCCGGCGCACACGCTCCTCCATCACCGTGCGGCATACGGTACGGGTGCGGGCAGGGCGCATGTAGCGGCGCTCGACACGCTCACGGTAGACGGGACGTTCACGGTCGATGCTGACGCCCCCGGGGCCGATGCGAACATCGACGCCTTGAGCCGACGCAGTGCCTGCGCCGAGAACCGTCAACCCGGCCACAGCCAGGACTCCAAGAATCTTACGCATTGTTGCCTCATCAACTGATGTCTATCTGAGGCTTTTAACGGCTTGACGCGAAAGGCGTTCCCAAAGGCGTTCGCTTGGCTTGAGCGTGGAAGAGGGCTTATGGTCCAAGCAGGCCTGAAGCCTCGAAGGAGTTTCCCATGAACGAGCAGGAACGCGAGCGTGAAGCCCGCGAGGCGCTGGAGCGGGTGCAGCGCGACTCGGAATCCCTCGGCTCCTCGGCGCTTGCCCGCATGAGCCAGCACGCGCAAGACCACTTCTCCGCGAAGGATGCGGAAGGAACAGGCGAGAGCGGCGGCACCGATCCCATCGAACTTTGGGGCCGACGCATCGGGCGCATCCTGTCGCTGGTCGGCGTCGTCGTTCTCACCCTGTGGCTTCTGGTTCAGCTTCGGATTATCTAAAGCCCATGACCGATTGGGCCAAACTTCACGCTCCCACGCTCGCCGATTTCGAGGCCATCGCCGAAGAAGCTTATGCGGGTCTGCCGCAGGAATTCCGCGCGCTCTGCGAAGGAATCGTCATCCGCGTCGAGGATTTTCCCGACGACGAGACCATGGAGGCGATGGAATGCGAGACGCCCTTCGACCTCCTGGGCTTGTTTCGCGGCATCGGCCTCGCGCAAGGGGGCGGAATGATGCAGACGGGCCAGTTCCCCAACATGGTCTGGCTCTACCGCCGCCCGATCCTGGATTACTGGGCCGAGCATGAAGAGAGCCTCGGCCACCTCATCACCCATGTGCTGGTGCATGAGATCGGCCACCATTTTGGCCTGTCCGACGAGGACATGGAAGCCATCGAGGCGGCGGCCTCTTGATTCACATCTTGCGCAAAGAGCGCAGGGAACGACAAAATCTTTGCCGCGCGCGACTATCGTGAGGCTAGTCGTTTCGCGAAGCCTTTGATATGAGGCACGGTAACGACTGAAGGAAGTTGAAGACCATGGACAAGTTCACTGTGCTGGAAAGCGTCGCGGCGCCGCTGCGGATCATCAATATCGACACCGATATGATCATTCCCAAGCAGTACCTGAAGACCATCAAGCGCACCGGCCTGGGCAAGGGTCTCTTCTCCGAGATGCGCTACCGCGAGGACGGTTCGGAAAACCCGGATTTCGTGCTCAACCAGCCGGCTTACCGCAATGCCAAGATCCTGATCGCGGGCGATAATTTCGGCTGCGGCTCGTCCCGCGAGCATGCTCCCTGGGCGCTGCTCGATTTCGGTATCCGCTGCGTGATCTCCACGAGCTTCGCCGACATCTTCTACAACAACTGCTTCCAGAACGGCATCCTGCCGATCAAGGTCTCGCCGGAAGACCTGGAGAAGCTCTTCGACGATGCGAGCCGCGGCGCCAACGCCACGCTCACCATCGATCTGGAGAACCAGGAAATCCGCGGACCTGACGGCGGCTCGATCAAGTTCGATATCGACGCCTTCAAGAAGCACTGCATGCTCAACGGCCTCGACGGCATCGGCCTGACCATGGAAAAGGCCCCCGCCATCGACAATTTCGAGCAGAAGCTCGCCGAACGCGCCTGGGCTTAAGGGCTTCCTTATCTTCTTCGTCATGGCCGGGCTGTCCCGGCCATTGTCGTTTCAGGGCCATGCTTCCACCCAGGTGAACGATGGCAGGTGAACCATGACAGACAGAAAGCCTCGGGTTCTCAACCGCGCCGATTGGGCGACCCATCCCGATCTCTTCTGGAAGGGTCATGTGGAGGGACATACGCTGGGCACCGGCGCGACCGTCCTTTTCTACGCCACCGAGGAAATCGGCGGCGGGCCGAAATGGCACGTGCATCCCTATGACGAGATTTTCATCATCCGTCAGGGGCGGGCGCTGTTCACCGTCGGGGACGAGAAGTTCGAATGCGAGGCCGGCCAGGTCGTCTTCGGGCCGGCCAATATCCCTCACAAATTCAAGAATCTCGGGCCCGGCATTCTGGAGACCACCGATATTCACGTGAGCGACCGCTGGATTCAGACGAATCTGCCCGATCCGGAACTGGAGTAAACCAGCTCAATTCTCCTCTGTCCTCATCCTGAGGAGGTCGCGTCAGCGACCGTCTCGAAGGAGCATCCAGTGCACTCTGGAGGCCTCCTTCGAGATGCAGCTCCGCTGCTCCTCAGGATGAGGGAGAGAGGTTGTGAGACGGGCAAAAGAGGTAGGCGGAAACTTAGCCTGACGAATCCGTGAGCGCCTGCTCCGTTTCCATAAGATTAACCAAATTGCCTGCAAGGTCGCGCACATGAAACGCATCCTCGTCCCCGCGCTCCTCAGCCTTGTCGCCATGACGGCGGCCGCACCGGCCTCCGCTCAGTCCGATTTCCGATCCTGCCTGTCGAGCCTGCGCTCCCAGGCCGCCGCCAAGGGCATTTCCGGCCAGGCTTTCGATGCCGCCACACGCGGCATCCAGCCGGATCTGACGATCCTCGACCTCATGAGCAACCAGCCTGAGTTCAAGACGCCGATCTGGGATTATCTGGCGGCGCTGGTGGATGACGAGCGCGTGCAGGACGGCAAGACCGCCATGCGCCAATGGGGCCAGGCCCTGGCCGCGGCGGAAGCGCGCTTCGGCGTCGACCGCTATGCGATTGCGGGCGTGTGGGGCGTGGAATCCAATTTCGGCAAGGATATCGGCGGGCGGCCCCTGGTGCAGTCGCTCACGACCCTCGTCTGTTACGCGCCGCGCCGCAACGAGTATTTCAAGGGCGAGCTGATGGCGACGCTCAAGATCGTGCAGGACGGGGACATCAATCCCGCAGCCCTGCGTGGTTCCTGGGCCGGAGCCTTCGGCCATACGCAGTTCATGCCCTCCACCTTCCAGCGGCTTGCCGTCGATGGTGACGGCGACGGACGCCGCGACATCATGGCCTCCGTGCCCGACGCGATTCACTCGACCGCGAATTTCCTGAAGAAAGCCGGTTGGGTGAACGGGCTGCCCTGGGGCTACGAGGTGCGCCTGCCCGCAGGCTTCAATACGAAGCTCGCGGGCCGCAAGAACAAGAAGCCGCTTTCCGCCTGGGCCGCCATGGGCGTCACGCGCCTCGATGGGCGTCCGCTCCAGGGCAATTATGCAGCGGGCATCCTCATTCCGGCGGGCCTCAACGGGCCGGCCTTCGTGGTCACGAAGAACTTCGACGCGGTCTATTCCTACAACGCCGCCGAATCCTACGGGCTCGCCATCGCTCTCCTCGGCGATCGCCTGAAGGGCCTTCCGGGCATCCGCACCGCCTGGCCCACCGACGATCCGCCGCTCTCGCGCGCCCAGCGCCGTGAGCTTCAGCAGCTTCTCACCGCCCGTGGCTATGACGTGGGCGAGCCGGACGGCAAGGTCGGCGCGAAGACCCGCGAGGCGATCAAGGACGTGGAACGCCGCATCGGCCTCGAGCCGCGCGGACGTCCCGGCGGCAAGGTGCTGGAAGCCCTGAGGGGATAATCGGTCATGTCATTGAGCGCGTTCCTGCTGTTCATCCCGGCGTGCTTCGCGCTCAACATGGCGTTCGGCCCCAACAACCTGCTCTCCCTGACATACGGATTGCAGGAGGGGGTTCGCGCCGCCGTCATGGCATCGACCGGCCGCCTCGTGGCCTTCGCGATCATGATCACGCTCACCGCGCTCGGGGTCGGCGCGGTGCTGTCGGCATCCGAACTCGCCTTCTCGATCCTGAAATGGCTCGGTGCGGCCTATCTGATCTGGCTCGGCATCAAGATCCTGCGCGGCAGCGCCGCCATCGATGCGCCCCAAGCCGCAAGCACGCCCCGCCCGTTGAAGGCGCTTGCCCTTCAGGAATTCTGGACCGCCATCGGCAATCCGAAAGCGATCCTCATCTTCACCGCCTTCCTTCCGCAATTCATCGAGCCCGGCGCCTACTGGCTGAGTTTCGCCATCGTGGGCGCAGCCTTCATCGCGCTCGAAGTCGTCGCCGTGTTTCTCTACGCGCTGCTGGGACAAAGGCTCAATCGCTTGAGCCGTAACAAAAACACGTTCGGCTGGTTGAACAGGCTGTCCGGCATCACGATGATCGGCTTCGGCGTAGCACTGTTGCTGACGCGGCGGCCTGCTTGAACAATAATCGCCTGCGGCTACGCATTCGCCGGTTGCGATAGAGCCTGGTTAAGCGTTTATTGCCCGCATGCTCATCGCGCTCATGACCGATATCCACGGCAATCGCGAGGCCTTCTCGGCCTGCCTTGCGCATGCACGTTCGCTCAATGTCGACCGGCTCGTGCTTCTGGGTGACTATGTCGGCTACGGGGCCGATCCCGCCTGGGTGGTCGACACGGTCCGTACGCTCGTGAACGACGGCGCCGTCGCGCTTCTCGGCAATCACGACGCCGCCATCGACGGCTCCGACGAGGACATGAACCCCATCGCGCAGGAGGCGATCCGCTGGACCCGCGGCCAGCTCGGCATGGAGCAGCGTGCCTTTCTCGCCGATCTTCCCCTCATCCATGAGGAAGGAAACGTTCTCTACGTTCATGCCAACGGCTATGCACCGAGAAGCTGGCACTACATCACCGATACGATGGAGGCCACACGGCATTTCAGCCGGGTCGATGCGCACATCACCTTCTGCGGGCACGTGCATGTGCCGATGCTCTATCACATGAGCAGCACCGCGAAGGTCGGCTCCTTCTCCCCGGTGGCGGACAACGACATTCCGCTGCTCGCCACGCGCTCGTGGCTTGCCGTGATCGGCGCCGTGGGCCAGCCGCGCGACGGCGTTCCGGCTGCGAACTACGCGGTGTTCGATACGGCGCACCAGAGCCTGCGCTATTTCCGCGTTCCCTACGACAACGGCGCGGCGGCGCGGAAGGTGCGCGAGGCGGGCCTGCCTGAGCGGCTCGCCCAGCGACTCGAGGAGGGGCGCTGAGCATGCGCCTTCGCCTTGAGCCGGGTATGGTGATCGACGGGTTCACGCTGCGGGAGCATTTGGGCACCGGCGGCATGGCCCAGATCTGGTCGGCGGATCGGGAGGATGACCCGACGCCGCTCGTGATGAAATTTCCCATGCTCATCGACAGCGACGATCCCATTCCCATCGTCTGCTTCGAGACCGAGCAGATGATCATGCCGCGCCTCTCCGGGCCGCATGTTCCGCGGTTCATCTCCGCGGGCCCCCTCGATCCGCAGCCCTATATCGCGATGGAGCTCATCCAGGGCCAGTCGCTGAAGGCGCGCCTCTCCGACGTGCCTCTGCCCTGGAGAGAGGCGGCGGAAATCGGCGCGAAGGTCGCCCGCGCGCTGCATGACCTGCATCTGCAGAAGGTCATCCATCTCGACGTGAAGCCGAGCAACATCATGTTTCGCCAGACGGGCGAGGCGGTGCTCGTCGATTACGGCTTCGCGCGGCACGAGCAATTGCCCGACCTCCTGGCGGAGGAATTCCGCGAGCCTTTCGGCACTCCGCCCTACATGGCGCCCGAGCAGGTGCTGGAGGACCGCGCCGATCCGCGCAGCGATCTCTTCGCCCTCGGCGTGATGCTGTATTTCTTCATCACCGGCGAACGTCCTTTCGGCATCCCGAAGGGCGTGCAGATCCGCCGCCGCCTGTGGCGCGATCCGGTGCCGCCGCGCGCGAAGAATCCCGATTGCCCGCCCTGGCTTCAGGAGATCATCCTGCGCTGCCTGGAGGTGGACCCGAACGACCGCTACGCAACGGCGGCGCAGCTCGCTCTCGACCTGGAACATCCCGATCAGGTCAAGCTCACGGAACGCGCCGAGCGCATCGAGCGCGATAGCGGCATGAAAACCTTCCGCCGCTGGCTGAAAGCGCGCAAGAAGCAGCCTCTCGAGACGCCCAACATCGCGGGCCAGCTCTCCCGCGCGCCGATCATTCTCGCAGCCATTGATCTGACTCCGGGAACCGAGGATCTGGCCGAGGCGCAGCGCGCGCTCATCGCGCGCATTCTCTCCATGGAAGGGCAGGCGCGCGTGGCCTGCGTGAACGTCCTGAAGCTCTCGCGCATCGCCGTCGACGTGCTGGAGGACGAGGAGGGGCGCAGCCTGCATGTGCAACGCCTCATTCAGCTCAAGCATTGGGGCAGCTCCCTCGATATCCCGAAGGAGCTGATCACCTACAGCGTGCTCGAAGCCACCGATCCGGCGGATGCCCTCATCGATTACGCCCGCCACAACAACGTGGACCACATCGTCATCGGCGCCCGGGCTTCCTCGGCCTTCCGGCGCTATCTCGGCAGTGTCTCATCCCAGGTTGTGGCCGAGGCTCCCTGCTCGGTGACCGTGGTGCGCACCCCCCGGGACCGGCGGCAGGGGGAGGGGTAGGGCCCTCTTCACCTAACGGCCAAGACGAGAAGCGCTTGCCAAGCGGCCCGTTCGGCTTTTTAAGAGCCGAGCATCTTTTTCGCTACAACAAGGGGCCTCTCCCATGGCAACGCACAAGCTTCTCCTTCTCCCCGGCGACGGCATCGGTCCGGAGGTCATGCGCGAGGTCGAGAAGATCGTGAGCTGGTTCCGCAAGCAGGGCACCGGCTTCGAAACCGAGACGGACCTCGTCGGCGGTTCGGCCTATGACGCGCACGGCAAGGCCATCTCGGAAGAGGCCATGAAGCTCGCCCAGGACGCCGACGCGGTGCTCTTCGGCGCCGTCGGCGGCCCGAAATGGGAGAACGTGCCTTACGCGGTGCGTCCCGAGGCTGGTCTGCTGCGCCTGCGCAAGGATCTCGGCCTCTTCGCGAATCTCCGTCCGGCCATCTGCTATCCGGCGCTCGCCGATGCTTCCTCGCTCAAGCGCGAAGTGGTCGAGGGGCTCGACATCATGATCGTGCGCGAGCTCACCGGCGGCGTCTATTTCGGCGAGCCGAAGGAGATCGTGACCCTCGAGGACGGCTCGCAGCGGGCGGTCGACACGCAGCTCTATCACACGCACGAGGTGGAGCGCATCGCCCGCGTCGCCTTCGATCTCGCCAAGAAGCGCCGGAACAAGGTTTCCTCCGCCGAGAAGTTCAACGTGATGAAGACCGGCGTGTTCTGGCGCCAGGTCGTCACGCGCATCCACAAGGAGGAGTTCTCCGACGTGGAGCTCGAGCACGTGCTCGCCGACAATTGCGCGATGCAGCTCGTGCGCTGGCCCAAGCAGTTCGACGTGATCGTCACCGACAACCTGTTCGGCGACATCCTCTCCGATATCGCCGCCATGCTCACGGGCTCGCTCGGCATGCTGCCCTCCGCCTCGCTCGGCGCGGAGGATCCGAAGACCGGCCAGCGCAAGGCGCTCTACGAGCCGGTGCACGGCTCGGCTCCCGACATCGCGGGCAGGGGCCTTGCCAACCCCATCGCCATGATCGGCTCGTTCGGCATGGCGCTGCGCTATTCCTTCGGCCTGATCGAGGAAGCGGACCGTCTGGAAAAGGCGATCGCCAATGTGCTCGCATCCGGCACGCGCACCAAGGATATCGCGGCTCCCGGCGCGAACGCGGTCGGCACGCAGGATGTGGGCGACGCTATCGTGAAGGAGCTTGAAGCCCAGGCGTAAGCTTCTGCTGAAACAAGAAAAGCCCCGGCAGATCTGCCGGGGCTTTTTCGTTGAGAGGCGATATCAGCGGATCGAGCCGGTGGATTCCACATCCGGGCCCCCAAATGGCGGAAACGGATTGCGCGCGCCGACGAAAGGCCCGTTGATAATCGGATCCGGCAACTGTCCCACACCGAAGCCTGAGCCATTCGGTGCATAGGGTGGGCTGAGCAGATAAGATTGTGCTTGTCCGTATCCGGTAATACCTGGGCTGAGCGAGCCCGGTTCGACAACCTTGCCGGGGTCGAGGAAGCTGCGGGGTTGCACTCGGAAGACGAGAGGGCGATCCTGAGCCTGCGCTTCGGCTGTCACGGAGAAAGCGCCGAGAGCTGCAAGCATGCCCAAACCGATCATGGTGACGCGGCGCATTTTGCAAATCTCCAAGGTTGGCGTCAGCAGGCTTGCTGAGCCGCCGTGAAAAACATTCAAGGCTGTCAGAACAAGCCAACCTGACTAACATTGGTTCCTTCACATCGAAGGGTTCGCCTTAAGGGTAAGCAACGGACATGCAGGATCGAAAGAACGGGCTCGCGCTGTTCGGGAAGGACCGGCTCACGGTCCTAGGCGACACGCCCTTCGTGGCCGAAACACCGGAACCGCTGCTCGACGACGAGACGACGCCGGTTGCGCGTTTCTTCATCCGCAACAACGGACTTCTGCCCGAGCCGGCCGGCGATCCGGAAGCATGGCGCTTCACCATCGACGGAGAGGTAGAGCGTCCGCTCGACCTCACGCTCGCGGAGCTGAAAAGCCGCTTTCCGGCCAAGACCTTCCGTATGGTGCTCGAATGCGGCGGCAATGGCCGTGCCTTCTTCGAGCCGAAGGCCGAGGGCAATCCCTGGACGAATGGCGGCGCGGGATGCGCGGAATGGACGGGCGTTTCCTTAAGCGATGTCCTGCGCGAGGCGGGGCTCAAGGAGACGGCGCGCTTCACCGGCCATTTCGGAGCCGATCCCGACAAGAACGGCAGCTTCGAGCAGCAAGCCATGTCGCGGGGCGTGCCCATCGCGAAAGCGATGGAGGAACATACGCTGCTCGTCTGGGTCATGAACGGTGAGCCTTTGCCGTTCATCCATGGCGGACCGTTGCGCCTCATCGTGCCGGGCTGGCCGGGCTCGCTCAGCCAGAAATGGCTGAAGCGGATCTGGATCCGCGACCGGGAGCATGACGGCCCCGGCATGACCGGCCTTTCCTATCGCGTGCCGATCCATCCGATCCCGCCGGGCTCCGACGGGAAGAATGTCGAAACGCGCATTCTCGAATCGATGCCGGTGCGCAGCATCATGACCGCTCCGGCTGACGATTCACGCTATCCCGCGGGCACGCGAAGCATCACTGTGCGGGGCGCCGCCTGGGCGGGAGACGACACGGTCGCTCAGGTGGATTGCTCCATCGACGGCGGCGCGACCTGGGTGTCCGCGCAGATGACGCCGCCGCGCAACCGTTACGATTGGGTGCGCTGGAGCGCCATCATCACACTGCCTGGAGATGGCTTTTACGAGATTGTTGCCCGCGCCACCGACTCGCAGGGACGCGCCCAGCCTTTCCGCGCAGTGAACTGGAATCCGAACGGTTACGGGTGCAACGCTATGCACCGGGTCGCGATCACGGTCGAGCAGGAGGCCTGACGCCGATCGAGGCCGTGCGCGCGCCGGGGCCGCACGCCTCCGTGCGGCTTCTTTCCGCCCGCGCGAACAGGGCCTTCAAGGACGGGCTGGCGGCATGGCCGAGCGCGATGCCGTCGATGAAGCAGGCAAGCTGCGCATCGTCCAAGGCGCTGGCGCTACACATCCAGCCCTGGATGCCGAAGCCGGAATCGCGATCCGCGAAGCGGAAGGTCTGGCAATCCTGCTCGCCTTTGCCGACGAGGGTCATGGCGGCGGCCTCCACGGGGCCGAACTTGGTGGCGATCATCCGGCTCTGGGCGTTGCGCGACACGGCAAGTCCGGCTTGCGCCGCGCGGCGCACGATGTCGACGAAGAAGCTGCGGGGCGGCTCCGTGGAACTCTGGATCAGGGTGAGCCGCGCATGGCGCTCTTCCCCGAAGCGGCCAAGGGTGAGGGTGTCCTCCCGCGCCCCGCTCGTATGCTGGCGCGCCTCGATGCTCACGTTGCCGGAGGCTTTCTCGACGGCATAAAGGGCGGGAGTCGCGGCAACAGGGCTCCAGATGGGAGCCGGCGCGATCAGAACCGAGGAGGGTACGCCCGTGCGGGTGGCGACCTGCGTCTCGTTCTCCTTCTGCCGCGCGAGATAGACGAGCCCTCCGATGAACAGGGAGGACATGAGGATCAGGCGGAACCACCGCACTGGCTTCCTGCGCGCGCGGCGGGCCGGGCGTTCGTCGAAGAACGCCTCGTCCTCATCCCATGCAGGATAGCCGGCCCGTGCCATGTCGCTTCACACACCCTTCGTCAGGTTGTCACGAGCATGTTCTAGCGTAGCATTGCGCGAGGCTCGAAAGGTTTTGCTAAGCGCGGTAAACGAAAGGTTATTGCTCAGCTTGAGCGCCTATCGTCGTATTCTTGCAGAGAGTGCTTGACGAGCGCGTGGCTTTGGTGTGTTGCTCACACCATCGGAGCCCGGTCCGGGCTTTTCGAATGGACGAAGGCAATGGCGCTGCTCACTCACACGACGAGCAAAACGAAAACCGCCAAAACGGGTACAAAAACCCCGGCCGTGAAAACGACGGCCGAATAAGCCTCGTCGTCCCCGGTTCTCTCTCCCCACGGGGCGAGAGGCGACACCCGAGCAGGGTCTTTTTATCTCCCGGGGAGAACGACAACAGGAGAAGTCCAATGGGTTACAAGATCGCCGTCGTGGGTGCGACCGGCAATGTGGGCCGCGAGATGCTGAGCATCCTGGCCGAGCGTGCTTTCCCGGCCGATGAGGTGGTGGCGCTGGCCTCCCGCCGCAGCCAGGGAACGGAAGTGTCCTACGGCGATAAGACCCTGAAGACGAAGACGCTCGACACGTATGATTTCTCCGACGTCGATCTCTGCCTCATGTCGGCGGGCGGCGAGGTGTCGAAGGAATGGTCTCCCAAGATCGCGGCGCAAGGCGCGGTGGTGATCGATAATTCCTCGGCCTGGCGCTACGACCCGGACGTGCCGCTGGTGGTGCCCGAGGTGAATGCCGAGGCGCTGCGCGAGATCAAGAAGGGCATCATCGCCAATCCGAACTGCTCCACCGCGCAGCTCGTCGTGGCCCTGAAGCCGCTCCATGACGCCGCCACCATCAAGCGCGTGGTCGTCGCCACCTATCAGTCGGTGTCCGGCGCGGGCAAGGACGGCATGGACGAGCTCGACCGTCAGACCAAGGCGCTCTATTCGCTCCAGGACGTGCAGGAGAAGAAGTTCCCCAAGCGTATCGCCTTCAACCTGATTCCGCACATCGATGTGTTCATGGAAGACGGGTACACGAAGGAAGAGTGGAAGATGATGGCCGAGACGAAGAAGATTCTCGACCCGAAGATCAAGCTCACCGCGACCTGCGTGCGCGTGCCGGTCTTCATCAGCCACTCGGAGGCGGTGAACGTGGAATTCGAGAAGCCGATCACGGCGGACGAAGCGCGCGACATCCTGCGCTCGGCTCCGGGCATTCTCGTGGTCGATAAGCGCGAGCCCGGCGGCTACATCACGCCCCACGAGGCCGCCGGCGAGGACGCCACCTACATCTCCCGCATCCGCGAGGACATCACCGTCGAGAACGGCCTGTCCTTCTGGTGCGTCTCCGACAACCTGCGCAAGGGCGCCGCGCTCAACGCGATCCAGATCGCGGAAGCCATGGCCAATCGCGGCCTGCTGAAGGCGAAGAAGCAGGCGGCTTAAAACCGCGCGGGCAACGACAGTGAAAAGGCCGCCTTCGGGCGGCCTTTTTGTTTCAGGCTTTCAGTCCTGCTCCTCGTAAGCAGCCGCGAGCGGCGCGTCGATGGTGCAGACGACGCCGGTTGGAGCGAAATCGATCTTCGCTTCGCCGGCGAGATGTCCTTGCAGGCTGCGCTCCACGAGACGCGTGCCGAATCCTCGGCGGGAGGGCGGAACGACAGGCGGTCCTCCCTGCTCTTCCCATTTCAAGAACAGGTGAGGGGTCTCGCGGCTCTCATCGACCTGCCATTCGATCTGAGCCTCGCCCGCTTCATTCGACAGGGAGCCGTATTTGACCGCGTTGGTCGCAAGCTCCTGGAGCGCCATGGCGATGGCGAGGGCGACATTGGGCGGCAGCCTGACCTTCGGGCCCCGGCACCGGATGCGGCTTTGGCCGACCGACTGGAAGGGCAGCATCGCCTGGCTGACGACCTCGCCGATCCATGCCCCGTCCCAGTTTTCCCGCGTCAGCACATCGTGGGCGCGGGAGAGTGCGAACAGGCGCGACTCGATCGCCTCGCGCGCTCCTTGCGTCGAGGTGGCGGTCCGCAGGGTCTGCGATGCGATGGATTGTACCGTCGCCAGGGTGTTCTTGACGCGGTGGTTCAGCTCATTGAGCAGGAGTTGCTGATGCTCCTCGGAGCGAACCCGTTCGGTGACGTCGCTGCCCTCGGCGAAGATGCCGGTGACCCGGCCTTCCGCATCGCGGATCGGCTGGAAGACGAAGTCGAGGATGCGCTTCTCGGGCTCCCTCGTGAGATTCCGATGCAGGTAAACCGGGATGCCGCGGCCGACATAGGTCTCCTGTGTCCGATAGACGGTGTCGAGCTGATCGACGAATCCCTGATCGATCACTTCCGGGAGCGCTTCCATCAGAGGCTTGCCGAGGATGTCGCGCTGGCCCACCAGCCTGTAATAGGCCTCGTTCACGAACTCGAATACGTGGTTGGGCCCGTTCCAGATCACCATGAAGCCGGGGGCCTTGTGGAAGAGTTCGCGCAGGCGCTCCTTTTCCGCCACGGTCCTGCGTTCGGCCAGCACGCGCTCCGTCGTCTCCACCACGATGGCGAGAACGCCGCCGGGCTTGCCGGTTTCGTCGATGACCGGGCTGTAATCCAGATTCATCCAGACCTGCTCGGGCACGTTGTTGCGATAGAGCGTGAGTTCCTGATCTCGGTAGGAGAGCGTGCCGCCTGCCATGCCCACGCGCATCACATTCGCGTTGAAATCGGCGACTTCGGCCCAGCCCTCCAGAACCTTGGAGCCGAGAAGGCGCGGATGCCTGTCGACGGCGAGGGCCGTGTAGGCATCGTTGTAGATCATGATCCCGTCCTGCCCCCAGAGGAGGGCCATGGGGATGGGCGATCGGAGCATGATGCTGATGGTGGTTCTCAGGCTCTGGGGCCAGATATCCATGGGGCCGATGGAGGTCCGGCTCCAGTCGAACGCTTCCATGAGGGCCGACATCTCCCCGCCGCCTGCGAGGAAATCGGCCGGTGCTGTTCTCAGGTTACCATGCACGGGCGAGCCAGGATGTGAGGGAGAAGGGACTTGGTGCCGATGGCCCAGAGATCGCAGCCGCGCTTCCGAACGATCATCGACACCGCTTCATTTGCATCGGTAACGATGTCGGCTTCGGAAAGTTCTCGAACTGGCGGCTCCGCTGAACAGGAACACGATATAGTGCCTGCGATCAGGGTGGCAATTGCCTTCCTGATCGCCTGAGACGCGATGTCCTGCTGCGAATCCCCTCCGCATGCCGGAACCGGAACAGCAGGACGCGGCCCTCCTGGTCGAGGATGATGAGGCGGGCGGAGGGCCGCTTACGCATGGATCAGAGCGGGCCGGCATCCCGCGCGGCAAACATCGTCACGCGCCCCGGCATGTCTTCCACTGCCGGGTTGAACGCGCCGGTCTCGGGATCGCGGACCAGCAGAACGCCGGACGAGACGCCGAAATAGGCGCCGTGAAGCTGCAGCTTGCCGCGTTCCACCAGAATGCGCACGCAGGGGAAGGTCATCAGGTTCTGGAGGCTGTTCTCGATGGCGGCGAGTTCCAGGCGCGGCAGGTATTCTTCCAGGTTCCCGTTATGCGGGCCGAGGCGCTCGCCCGCGGGCTTGATCAGATTCATCCAGCGGCCGATGAAATCGCCGGGCGAGAGCGGCGCGGTGTCGTCGGCGAAAGCGCGTACGCCGCCGCAGCGGGCATGGCCCAGAACCACGATGTGCTTCACCCGAAGCGCCTGAACGGCGAATTCGAGCGCCGCCGAGGTGCCGTGATAATCGCCGCCGGTCTCGTAGGGCGGCACGAGGTTCGCCACGTTGCGCACCACGAACAGCTCGCCTGGGCTCGCATCGAAGATCACTTCCGGCGAGACGCGGCTGTCGCAGCAGCCGATCACCATCACTTCCGGCGATTGGCCTTTCTCTGCCAAAGCCTCGAAGCGCCCCTTCTCTCGCGGGAAGCGCTCGTCGAGAAAGGAGCGGTAACCGTCGGTCAGGCGCTGGGGAAACATGAGCAATTCCTTCGCTGTCAAAGAGTCAGTTCGGCGAGCTTTTGGAGTTCGACATTGGCTCCGCAGAGGAGCACCCCGATCCGCTCGTCAGTTTGAGGCTTATAGGCCCCGGAGATCAAAGCCGCCAGAGCCGCCGCTCCGCCGGGTTCGGACGCGATGCGATAGTCGCGCCAGAGCGCGCCCTGCGCCTCGCGGATGGCCTCGTCCTTCACGAGAACGACGCGGTCGACCGCTCGGCTGCAGATGGCATGGACGAGGTCGCCCGTATTGCGGGCGCCGAGCGAGTCAGCTGCGACCGAATCCACCTCCACATCGACCGGCTTTCCGGCCTCGAGCGCGGCATGGAGCGCGCGGGAGCCTTCCGGCTCCACGCCCACCACCTTCACCCGGCCGCCCCACCAGCTTGCGATGCCGCTGATGAGGCCGCCGCCGCCCACGGCCACGAGCACCGTATCTAGGGTAGGGGCGTCCCGCTCCCATTCCAGTCCCACGGTGCCCTGACCGATGATGGTGCTCTCGGCGGCGAAGGGATGGATGCGCAACGCGCCGCTCTGCGCCACGTATGCGTCACAGGCCTCCTGCGCATCCGCATAACGCGCGCCGCCGATCACCACCTCCGCCCCATGGGAGCGGATGACGGCCACCTTCGCGGGGCTTGAGATCTCGGGCACGAAAATACGAGCCTTCACGCCGAGTTCCTTGGCTGCATAGGCCACGGCCGCGCCGTGATTGCCGCCGGAGGCCGCAGCCACGCCTGCCGCCGGGATCGGATTCGACAGGAGCGTGTTGAAGGCGCCGCGTGTCTTGAACGAGCCCGCATGCTGGAGGAATTCGAGCTTCAGACTCACCGGCCCCCGGTGAGTGAAGGCCCCGGTCAGGCTCATCACCGGCGTGCGGCGGATATGCGGGGCGATGCGGGCGTAGGCGGCTTCGATCTCGGCGCGGGTGATTGTCATGATGGTGTCCGGAGGGTCCAGATGGCGACCGGCAGGCCATGCGCATCGCGGCCGGGCGGGTCGGGAAAGGATTGCCCTCCACCTGTCGCGAGATCGAGCGCCACGGTCAACCCCGCGAGCGCGTCGAGCAAGTCGTCGGCAGCGGCACCTCTCGGAGGAGGGGAGGCGATGAGCGCCTCGGGCAAGAGGCCCGATGCTCCGAGAAGCGCGCGGCGCAGGCGCATGCCGGGCTCATAGGGAACGCTTTTCACCTTCTTCGGCTGGTCGAGAGCCTGCCGCCCGTTGAGCGCCCAGAAGGCGAGTTCGGGATGAACCTCGAACACTTTGTCGATCAATTCAGGCCGGGAGCGCAGCAGCGCATCGATCTCGCGGATCTTCGGGAAGATGTTGAAGCCCTGCCGCGAGACCTTGCGCGGCGGATCGGAGGTTGCGAGCGCAAGCCGGCAGGCCTCGCCGTAATCGCTCGCGTAAACCGCCTCGCGGGAGGGAATGGCGAAAACGGAGGATTGCCTTTGTCCGAGAAGCGGGCGGATGAGCTGCTCGGGCAACCGCCCGGAGCCAGTGGTTCGCTCGGGCAGGCCGATGGGCATGTCGACCGCGATCACGCTGGGCTTTTCCGGCGCATCGGCAATCGCCGCAAGGGTGGGCGCAACGACGATCCGCGCGGAGGCGGGATTGCCCGCTTCCATGAGCGCCGCGATCCACCCGGCCCGGCAGCCATCCACCCCCGCAACCCACATTGGCCCGCTTCTCCTTTGCACGAACGCCTGGGCCTCATTAAAACCGGATGCTCAGCCGAGGAACAGCCATGCCTGCCATTCGCCCCCGCCGCAGCGCACTCTACATGCCGGGTTCCAACGCCCGGGCGATCGAGAAAGCCAGGACGCTTCCCGCCGACACGGTGATCTTCGATCTGGAGGATGCGGTGGCGCCCGAGATGAAGGCGCAAGCGCGCGATGCCGTTTGCGCCGCCGTGACGACGGGCGGTTACGGCATGCGGGAACTGGTGATCCGCATCAACGGGCTCAACACACCATGGGCCGAGGCCGATCTGGCGGCGGCAGCGGGTGCCGCGCCGGATGCGATCCTGATCCCCAAGGTTTCATCGCCCGATGACCTGCTGGCAACCGGCAAGCGCCTGCGCGCTCTCGGCGCGCCGGAAAAAACGCGCATATGGGCGATGATCGAAACTCCGCTCGCCATCCTGCAGGCGCAGGCGATTGCCTCAGTGGCGCAGGATGAAACCTCACGCCTCGCCTGCTTCGTCATGGGCACGAACGATCTCGCGAAGGATACGCGCGCGCGTCTCAAGGCGGGACGCGCGGCGATGATGCCCTGGCTCATGACGGCGCTCGCGGCGGCGCGCGCTTACGGCATCGACATTCTCGACGGCGTTTACAACGACCTGTCGGATGAAGTGGGTTTGCGTGACGAATGCATTCAAGGCCGCGATTGCGGCTTCGACGGCAAGACGCTGATCCACCCGGGTCAGATCGCAGCGGCGAACGAGATCTTCGCGCCGTCCGCGCAGGAGGTGGAGAGCGCCCGCGTCATCGTTGCTCTCTTCGAGCCGCCGGAGAATGCGGGCAAGGGCGCGATCAGCCACAACGGTCGCATGGTCGAACGGCTTCACGCGGATATGGCGCAGCGGACATTGGCGCTGGCGGAGGCGATTGCGCGGCGCGAATGATGGCTGCTCTTCGTTACCGTCGGACTTGATCCTGAGATGCACGTTTTCTTTTCCAACGCACAAACCTCATCCTGAGGAGCCTGCGCAGCAGGCGTCTCGAAGGAAGGCTTCAGAGATCACTGGATCATCCTTCGAGACGGCCTTACAGGCCTCCTCAGGATGAGGGCGAAGGGTGCAAGAGGTCGGGATCACTTGCCTCTTCGTCATGCCCGCACTTGTTGCGGGCATCCACGTCTTGACCCCACTGCGGTTTCCAAGACGTGGATAGCCGGATCAAATCCGGCCATGACGCCGAGCTTTTGCTCTCAATCCGTCAGTTGCCGCGCCTCTTCCGGCAGCATGATCGGGATGCCGTCGCGGATGGGATAAGCGAGCTTCGCGCGGCGGCTGATGAGTTCCTGGCGCGCGGAATCGTATTCCAGAGTTTCCTTGGTGAGCGGACAGACGAGAAGCTCCAGGAGCTTCGGGTCGATGCGCGTGGCTTCCACCGGCTGGGGCGCATCGGGCTGGGCTGGGAGGTTCGTCTCGGCAGACATGATTTTCATCCTATTGCAGCGTCGAATCGGAGCTGACGCCGCCGCGGGCGAGTTCGATCTCGGTAAGCGCGATGAGAACTTCCGCGCGGGTTTTCAGGTTGGGCGCTTCGAGGAGCGCCTGCTTCTCGCGCACGCCGAAGGGGCTCATCATGCAAAGCGCGTTCACCAGCGCTTCGTTGGGGGCTTCCTCGATGCCGCGCCAATCCACTTTCACATGCGCGGCGTCGACGAAATCGCGCAGCGCTTTCAGCACGCCGTTGCGGTCCACCTCGTTCTCGCCCGCGCGGGCGGTGAAGTCGTTCGCGAAGGGCTCAAAATTCACCCGGCAGCGGCGGAAGAGATCGATGAGCGGCAGCTCCTCTTCCACGCGAAAACGCGCGATGCCGATAAGAGTGATGAGATAGCGGCCGTCGCTCGTCTCGGCGAACTGCGTGATGCGGCCCGCGCAACCGACGGAGTAAATCCTGGGGGCGGTGGAATTCGCCTCGCTTTCCGCATCCGGCTGAATCATGCCGATCACGCGATCCGTCTTCAGCGCATGGTCCACCATCGCGAGATAGCGCGGCTCGAAGATGTTGAGCGGCATCTGCCCGCGCGGCAGCAGCAGCGCGCCGGGCAGGGGAAAGACGGGAATGACCGATGGGCAATCATCCGGCCCCCGGTATACCGCGTTCATTCCCATCCCATTCTCCCCGTTGTTTTGAAAATCGTCAGGCGAACAGAAGCGAGGACAGCCTCCGCCGCCCTGCAATCGTCATCTCGTCCATGGGGCCCCAGGCCTCAAAGAACTGAACGAGCTGCTTGCGTGCGCCATCGTCGTTCCAATTGCGGTCGCGACGAACGATTTCAAGGAGGTGATTGACCGCATCCTCGCGCTTTCCACGCGCATTCAGCGCAATCGCGAGATCGAAGCGGGCCTGATGATCGAGCGGATCGGATTCGACCTTGCGCTGAAGCTCGGCCGTGTCGCCGAGAGAGCCCGCCTGCTCGGCAAGTTCGACGGCCGCGCGCGCGCCCGCAATCGCCGGATCGTTGGCCTTGCCGTCGGGCGCCATGGCGAGGAATCGCTTGGCGCCTTCCAGGTCTCCTACCTCCACGTGAAGCTTCACGAGGGCGGCAAGCGCCGCGGTGTTCTCCGGTTCCTGCGAGAGAACGGCGGCGTAAAGCTCGGCTGCGCCCGCCATGTCGCCGGCGGCCACGAGCTGATCGGCCTCGGCGAGAATCTCTTCCGTCGCGCCTGGGCCCAACGGGCCGACGAGCCGTTCGATGAAGGCTTTCAGCTGGCTTTCCGGCAGGGCTCCCATGAAGCCGTCCACCGGCTGGCCGCGCTGGAAGGCGAAGACAGCGGGAATCGACTGCACGCCGAGCTGGCCGGCGATCTGCGGATGTTCGTCGATATTCATCTTCACGAGCTTCACCTTGCCGCCGGCGGCCTTCACCACCTTTTCCAGAATCGGCGTGAGCTGCTTGCAGGGGCCGCACCAGGGCGCCCAGAAATCGACCAGCACCGGCTGATTCATGGATTCGGCCAGAACGTCCTGGCGGAAATCGGCGGTGGTGGTGTCCTTCACGAGGTCGTTGGCGAGATTGTTGGACGGCGTTCCGGAGGAGGGGGTATCGGTCAACATGCGATCCTCGAAAGGTAAGCGTGAGAAGAGGCTTTGGGCCTAGATGGGAGCTTAAGGCGCGTCTGGCAATTCCACCGGCGGCTCGGGAAGGCGCAGGATGATCGGATCGTGGCCCGTGGAGCGCAGGAACTTCACCAGATCCTCCCGCGACACGCCCGTGGTCATGGAATTGACCAGCGGATGAAAGTTCACCCGCTCATGCTCCATGAGGTTGGCATCGAGCACCATCGTCACCTTGCCCTCCGTGTCGTTCACCACTGCGAAGGCCGTGACGGAACCGGGTTCCACGCCGAGCATGGCTTTCAGCTGCTCGGCGGAGCCGAAGGAGAGGCGGCCCGAGGCTCCGAGAGCCTCATGGGTGCGCTTGAGGTCGATGGCGGTGTCGTGCTTGGCGGAAATCAGGAAGTACCGGCCCTTCTTGTCCTTCACGAACAGGTTCTTGGAATGGGCGCCGGGAATCATGTCCTTGACGGATTTCGATTCGGCCACCGTGAAGACGGGCTCGTGCTCGACGGTCTCGGAGGGAATGCCGAGCGCGTCCAGGCGCTCCAGCAGCTCTTGTGGGGAGAGATGGGCCAAGGCTTTGGGACTCCAGCTTGTCTGTGGGCTTCTATCGGGCCGGATGGGCAGGCTCAAGCGCCGCGTCAAAAAGATTGGCGAAGACCTCTTGCAATGTGAGTCGTTTTGAGGCAAATCAGCGGCCTCGCAACGATGCCTAGCGCATCGCGGGGCGGTGCGGGTGTAGCTCAGGGGTAGAGCACAACCTTGCCAAGGTTGGGGTCGAGGGTTCGAATCCCTTCGCCCGCTCCAATTCCTCTCATATTCGAGAGGCTTACGAAGGCCCGCCGTCAGGCGGGCTTTTCGTTTTTGTGATCTAGGCTTGTACTAAGGCTGTCGTACTAAAACTCATCGAGTTATACTGTTTCCATAAGGGGAGCAGGGGTATGGCGTTAGGGCGACTTTGGGCAGGCCGAGCTTATGGCACAAACACAGGCAATCTGTTCGTTAAACTGGAAGGCAGTAACTCTTCTCTTGAGGGAAGGCTTCATCTCAATGAAGCCGGTGTCGGCTTAGTTGTCTATGCGATAAAAGGCATTTTTGACGGTAGTCACCTCGCTCTGACTGGTGAGCCCTTAACTGAAATTCCCAATTTTATATTTGGCCAACTTACTGCTAACGCTACACTCAACAATAAAGGTGAATTGGCAGGAGAATGGGAAACCAACATTGGCTCTGCAGGCACTTTTATCCTCTTCCCTCATGAACAAGCTCAAAACTTTGAAGCTATGTCCGAGGTGAGACCGGATCAGTTTCATACAGCTCGCAATTCTTTTGGTGCAATTGAAGTTGATAGAAGGCAAATTACGTCTTTAGCAGACGATATTCAGCGTGAATTTAAAAATGCACAAGTGGTTGTAACTATTAATACAGAGACGGAACAATCACGCTTTTTGCCAGATTTTAAGAATTACAATTTCAATTCTGAGAGGGCTATAAGTATAAAGCTATTTGCTCAAGAAGCAGAAGCTAATGGCCTAAATAAAGTAGTTACTGTAGAATTTGGTCAGCAGACGAATATCGTAACTACGCAAGGAGGAGACGAGGCTTGGGTCTTAGGCATGCTCGAAAAATTGAAGCGCAGCATCAAACCTTGCGAGCGAACATATACAACGAGTTTTAAGAGATTTGGTTTTGGAATAAATCAGCTTTTACTTGTAGGAGCAATTGTATTTCTACCAAGCTTGGAATCCCTTAGGGATCGAGCAGTCCTAATGTTGACGGTGCTTTTATTAATATATGGAGTGAACCGGCTTCATAGTCGGTATCTCCCATTTTCAGCTATTTATCTTGATGTGAAGCCAATTGGACCACTAGCGAGAATGGCACCCACAGTGATTTCATGGGTGATTTCTGTGACCGCAAGCATCGCAGCTGCATTAGTAGCTGCGTATTTGCAAGGATGGCTTGGTCCACCCTCTCCCCAATAAGCCGTAATTTTCGGATGCTCTTCCTCACTGTACAATTAGGCGATGCAGTCGAAAGAAGTAGTCTTTGATCTCGCTTCGCGGGCGCTTCGAGCTACAATCGCCACAAACGGGAGAAAACGCATGGCCGACGCACGGCACCTGAGCATTCTGCAGGAACTCGAGCGCAAGGTGCTCTGGCTTGCGACCTGGACCATCCACAACGCCAATCACCTGCGTCCCAACGGGGACGGGCTGAAGATCGGCGGGCATCAGGCATCTTCCGCCTCCCTCTCCACGATTCTCACGGCGCTTTATTTCTCGGCCCTGCGGCCTGAGGACCGGGTGGCGGTCAAACCCCATGCGAGCCCGATTTTCCACGCGATCCAGTACCTCTTCGGCAACCAGACCCGCGAGAAGCTGGAAAACTTCCGCGGCTACAAGGGCGCGCAATCCTATCCCTCCCGCACCAAGGACGTGGACGACGTGGATTTCTCCACGGGCTCGGTGGGCCTCGGCGTCGCGCAGACGCTCTTTTCGAGCCTTGTGCAGGATTACGTGAAGGCCCATGGCTGGGCGAAGGATCTGCCGGAAGGGCGCATGATCTCGCTCGTGGGCGACGCGGAGATGGACGAGGGCAACATCTTCGAGGCGCTGCTTGAGGGCTGGAAGCACGGCGTGCGCAACACGTGGTGGATCGTCGATTACAACCGCCAGAGCCTCGACGCGGTGATCCGCGAGGGATTGTGGGAGCGCTTCGAGGCGCTGTTCCGCAATTTCGGCTGGGAGGTTGTGATCCTGAAATACGGATCGCTCATGCAGGAGGCTTTCGCGGAGCCCGGCGGCGAGAAGCTCAAAGGCTGGATCGACACCTGCCCGAACCAGCTCTATTCCGCGCTCACCTTCCAGGGCGGCGCTGCGTGGCGCAAGCGCCTGCTCGACGATCTCGGCGATCAGGGCCCTGTCACGCGCCTCATCGAGAAGCGCACCGATGAAGAACTGGCGCGGCTCATGTCGAATCTCGGCGGCCATGACTTGCCGAGCCTGCTCGACGCCTTCGAGAAGGCGCGCCAGCAAGACCGTCCTGTTTGCTTCATCGCCTACACGATCAAGGGTTTCGGCCTGCCGCTCGCGGGCCACAAGGACAACCATTCCGGCCTGTTGACGCCGACGCAGATGGAGGCGTGGCGCGCGACGCAAGGCGTGCGCCCAGGGCATGAATGGGACAAGTTCGAAGGCGTGACAATCGCGCAGGGCGAACTTGAGGATTTCCTGCAAAAAGTGCCCTTCGTGCAGAAGGGACGGCGGCGCTATTCCGCGCCGACGGTGCCGGTGCCGGAGAAGCTTTCGTTCCCGGCCAATCCGTCCATGTCCACGCAGCAGGGTTTTGGGTTCATCCTCAACGAACTCGCGCGCTCCGATCAGCAGCTTGCGGATCGCATCGTGACGACCGCACCTGACGTGACGGTCTCGACCAATCTCGGAGCATGGGTGAACCGGCGCGGATTGTTCGCCCGCAACAGCATGGTCGATCTTTTCAAGAAAGAACGGATTCCCTCGACCTATAATTGGGAGTTTTCTCCGAAGGGCCAGCATCTCGAACTCGGCATCGCGGAGATGAACCT
This sequence comes from Pseudomonadota bacterium, assembly GCA_023450615.1. Lineage (GTDB taxonomy): Bacteria > Pseudomonadota > Alphaproteobacteria > Rhizobiales > Beijerinckiaceae > Microvirga. The sequence continues at coordinate 61,036 of JAEXGT010000078.1, forward strand.
CTTCATCGTGCTCTCCGCGCTCGGTCTCTCGCATTCGATCTTCGGCGAGCGGTTGCTTCCCATCGGCACGCTCTACGACCCGTTCATCTATCGCGGCGCGGATGCGCTCAATTACGCCTGCTATCAGGATGCGCGCTTCATGATCGTCGCGACGCCCTCAGGCGTGACGCTCGCGCCCGAAGGCGGCGCGCATCAATCCATCGGCACGCCGCTGGTCGGCATGGCGCAGGATGGGTTGGCGTCGTTCGAGCCCGCTTTCGTTGACGAGCTTGCAATCATCATGCGCTGGGCCTTCGATTACATGCAGCGCAACGGCGAGGGCGAGCCCAACGAGCACACATGGCTGCGCGACGAGACCGGCGGTTCGGTCTACCTGCGCCTCTCGACCCGCAGCCTGGAGCAGCCGCAGCGCGAGATGAATCCGGAGCTGGCCGACGAGATCATGGCGGGCGCTTATTGGCTGCGGAAGCCCGGGCCCAATGCGCAGGTCGTCGTCGCCTATACGGGCGCGGTCGCGCCGGAGGCCATCGAAGCCGTGGGCCTCATGGCGGAGGACCGGCGCGATATCGGCCTGCTCGCGATCACCTCGGCGGACCGCCTCAATGCGGGCTGGACGGCGGCGCAGCGCGCCCGCGAGCGCGGCCTCGTCCATGCCAGGAGCCATGTGGAGCGCCTGCTCGCCGACGTGCCGCCTCATTGCGGGTTGGTGACGGTGATCGACGGCCATCCGGCCACGCTTGCCTGGATGGGCTCGGTCATGGGCCACCGCACCCGCTCACTGGGCGTGGAGCATTTCGGCCAGACCGGCACGATCAAGGACCTCTATCGCCATTTCGGCATCGACGCGCAGGGCATCATCGCCGCCGCCGAGATGATCGCGCCGGGCCGTCCGATCCGGCATTTGCGAGCGGTGTGACCCCGGGGGAGATGATTGCCGGTTGAGGCGATTCTCCTCTGGACAACCTTCTGGTGCATCTCTATGAAACGAAACAAAGTTTCGCAGAGAAAGCCAGGGGGCAAATCATGGCAGTTCGGACATCGGGGACGTTGATGTATTCCTACGGCGGAGAACCTCTCCGTACGGAAGCGAAGAAGTACATCAGCAATGGAGCCAGCGATAAGGTCGTTGCCGGGGACGGGCCGAACGAGCTCTACGGCAACGGCGGCAACGACAAGCTCTACGGCAAGGGCGGCGACGATATCCTGATCGGCGGCGCGGGGCGCGACACGCTCTATGGCGGCAAGGGGGCGGATTACTTCGTGTTCGACCGCACGCCCGGCGGCAAGAACGTCGACCGCGTGATGGATTTCTCCCGTAAGCAGGGCGACAAGGTCGTCCTCGCCTACAAATATTACAAAGCCGTCAACCTGAAATTCAAATACGACGCGTTCGGCGACATAACGGAAGACTACCGGCTCGACGTTCCTGTGGGGCGGCTTTCCGCCGCCGAGTTTCGGCTTGGCCCGACGGCGCTGCTCGAAACCGACCGCATGATCTACAACAAGGCCAAGGGCGCGCTCTATTACGATGCGGACGGCATCGGCGCCCTCGCGCCCGTGAAGATCGCGGACTTCAAGGCCGGTACAACCCTATCCGCATCGGATTTCCTGTTCTACTGACCAGCCGGCTCCGGCCGCAGGGCCGATGGTTGCATCTTGCCGGATCGGGAAAGACCTGATCCGGCAAGGCCTCTCAAGCCTGCCCTGCCTTCAACGCCACGGTCGCGACGCCCGCGCCGATCAGCAGGCTTCCGCCTGCCTTGTTGATGAGGCCGATGGTGCGCGGGTTGCGCACGGCCTCTCTCGCCCGCGAGGCGATGAGGGCGTAGGTGAGAACATTCGCGAAAGCCAGGACCAGGAAGGTCGCCGCGCAGATGCTCACCTGGGGCAGGAAGGGGAGCTTCGGGTCGATGAATTGTGGCAGGAAGGCTACGAAGAACACCAGCCCCTTCGGGTTGAGGGCCGTCACGAGCCACGCATGGCCCAGCATCTTCAGGGCGGATGCGGCGTCCTTGCGGGGCGCGACGTCGAGAGAGCCGCCGGAGCGCCAGAGCTTGATGCCGAGCCAGACGATATAGGCGGCGCCGGCCCATTTGAGCATCGTGAAGATCGTCGCTGAGGCGGCGAGCAGGGCGCCGAGGCCCACCAGGGACAAGGCCATTGCGGTGAAATCGCCGAGAGCCACGCCGATGGCCATGGGAAGGGCCGTGCGCCAGCCTTGCCCGAGCGCGTAGGATACGACCAGCAGGATGGTCGGCCCCGGAATGATGAGCAGCACGGCGGCAGCGGCGGTAAAGGCGAGCCAAGTTTCGAACGGCATGGTTGTCTTCCTCTCAGGCCGCGACATCAGCCATAGAAACCGAACCCTGTCGAGGGAGGGGCGAAGCCTGCGCCCAAGGCGGCACGGCGAGGTTGCGTCCGCCGCAGCCGGGTGGAAAAGTTTGCCGGTGGCGGGCCTTGCGTGGTAACTCGCGGCCATCGCGACAAGAGTTTCAAGCAAGTCATGGCCCGCAAAAGCCTTTTCACAGGCGACACCCTGCCCCTGATCAAGCGCCTCTGGCGCGACTGGATGCGTCCTCATGCCAGGACGCTGATGGGCGTGCTCGTGCTCGTGGCCCTGGTGGCGGGGGCCACGGGGCTTTATCCTGTGCTGATCAAGGCGGCGTTCGACGCCTTCGACACGAAGGACGTGACGGCGATCTATCTCGCGCCGCTCTTCGTGATCGCGGTGACGTCCGTGAAGGGCTTTTCGCTGCTGGCGCTGACGGTTCTGACCAACAAGGTCGTGACCCGCATCGAAGCCGACATGCAGACCAAGCTCTACGGCCACCTGATCGAGGCGGATCTCGCCCAGATCGGACGCGAGAGCCCGGCGGCGCTCACCCAACGCTTCACCACCGATTTCACCTTCATCAAGGAGGCGCTGACCCGCCTCTCCACCGTGTTCCTGCGCGAGATCACCACCGTGATCGCCCTGGTGGCGGCGATGATCTGGATCGATCCGATGATGGCGCTGGTGGCGGGTATCACGGTGCCATTCTTCGCCTATCCCGTGGAGAAGATCGGCCGCAAGCTGCGCCGCGTCGCCTCCTCCATGCAGGAGCAGACGGGGCAGATGGCGGGCCTCATCACGGAAAGCCTCGCCGGTACGCGCATCGCCAAGACCTACCGGATGGAAGGCTATCTCAAGGCCAAGGCAGCGGCCACTTTCGACGAGATCAGGCGTCTGCGCATGAAGGGCGCGAATGCGCGCGGGCGTCTCGATCCGCTGCTCGAAGTGGGCGGCGGCATCGCGGTCGCCGCCGTGCTGGTGCTGATCGGCCAGCGCATTCTTTCGCAGAACAGCACCGTGGGCGATTTCACCGGCTTCGTCAGCGCGCTTCTGCTCGCGGCCCAGCCTATCCGCGCGCTCGGCAATCTCCACGCCATCGTGCAGGAGGCGGCGGCCGCCTTGCAGCGCACCTTCGCGATCATGGACGAAAAACCGCGCATCCAGGACAAGCCGGATGCCAAGCCGCTCGTCCTGAACGGCGGCGAGGTGCGTTTTGCCGATCTCACCTTCTCCTATAACGGCGAAGGCGCTGCGGTGAACCACATCGATCTCGTGGCGGAAGCAGGCCGCACGACGGCGCTCGTCGGACGCTCCGGTTCCGGCAAGTCGACGCTGCTCTCCCTGGTGCCGCGTCTCTATGACGTGACCGGCGGCGCGATCCTCATCGACGGGCAGGACATCCGCGACGTGACGCTGGCAAGCCTGCGCCAGGCCATCGCCGTGGTGAGCCAGGACGTGGTGCTCTTCGACGACACGATCCGCGCCAACATCGCCTTCGGATGTCCGGGTGCGTCCGATGACGAGATCATGGAGGCGGCAAAAGCCGCCGCCGCGCATGACTTCATCATGAAGCAGCCGGAAGGCTACGACACGATTGTCGGCCCCGCTGGCGGGCGTCTCTCGGGCGGCGAGCGCCAGCGCGTGTCGCTGGCCCGCGCCTTCCTGAAAAACGCGCCGATCCTGTTGCTGGACGAAGCGACAAGCGCCCTCGATTCGGAATCCGAGCGTCTCGTGCAGGATGCCATCCGCAAGCTCATGAAGGGCCGCACGACCCTGGTGATCGCGCACCGCCTTTCAACCGTGCGCGATGCGGACAAGATCGTGGTGATGGAGGCGGGCCGCATCATCGAGATGGGATCGCACGATGCGCTGATCGCGAAGGCGGGAGCCTATGCGCGGCTGCACCGGCTGCAATTGTCGGATGACTCGGAGCCAGCTTTCAATGCTGCTTTGAATACCCCATAGCCTCACCCTGAGGAGCGTAGCGTCTCGAAGGGCGAGGCGTCTCCAGTGCGCGCTGGAGCCTCCTTCGAGACGGTCGCTTGCGCGACCTCCTCAGGATGAGGGTGGAGGTTTATGATTCTTCCGAAGATTTGTGTCTCTTGGACAATCTCTGAAGCGCACCGAAGTCTCCACTGATCAGCGCCTCTTTCTTCGCTCTCGACCAGCCTTTGATTTGCCGCTCATAGGCAATTGCATCTGTGATGTTTTCAAAGTGAGCTGAGTAGACAAGCTCTACAGGGCGGCGCGTGGCCGTGTAGCCGCCAAAGAGGCCTTGGTTGTGCTGGCTGATCCGTGTTTCCAGATCGCCGGATCGGCTTGTCCCCGTGTAGTAACTGCTATCAGCGCACCGAAGAATGTAGAACTAGCAGCCTGTCATCGCTTAGCAGTCGAGCTGATTACTCCCGGTGCATGATCCGGTCGACGAGGAGGTTCGACCAGAAGCCGGGGCGGAATTCCTGTTCCAGCCTCTTGGCGTCGTAGGTGGTCTCGAGCCAGGTCAGGAAGGGCATGCCCTTGGCCTCTCCCTCGCGGCGGTACATGTCGAAGAAGGCGTCGAGGATGCCGGTCTTCGAAAAGCGGAAATGGCCGTAGCGCATGTGGAGCTGCTTCTGGGCCTCGTCCACGCTCTCGCCCTCGTGGACGATGAGGTAAAGGGCCGCCATGAAGCCCGCCCGGTCCGCGCCCGACTTGCAGTGCATCACGGCCGGATATTCCACGCCCTCGAAGAACTCCTTGGCCTTCAGCAGGGTCTTGCGGTCCGGCGCGCCGCGGGAGCGCACTACGAACTCGGTCAGGTGGATGCCGAGGCGCTCGCAGGTCTCCTTCTGGAGCTGCCAGGAGCCGTGCTCGCGCCCGCCGCGCAGGTTGATGATGGTGCGCACGCCCTGTCTGGCGAGAGCTTCGATCTGGTGCGGGGCAGGCTGGGCCGTGCGCCAGAGCCGGTCCGAGACCTGGTGCTTGTTCAGATAGATGAGGCGGAAGACTCCGTGATCGACCAGCAGCATGTTGGCCCAGGCGCGCAGGCGGCCGAGCGTTCCCTCGATGGGCTTGTTCCATCGGGCGATGCGAGCCATGCGGCGGGCACGGCGGATGGCAGGCTTGCGGAACCTGTTGAGCACGGCAATCCAGTCTGAGAGCGTAATCGGGTAGAAACCTCAGTCCTCAAGGACTTAAGGCGGGCTCTTATTCACCAAGGCGGCGGATTAATCAATCGGCTGACCCCTTAACCTTTGCCGCAGGTTCTGGTGGGGCACATGGCCCCGAAGGACCGGAATTGTAACCAATCGGTTGCCGCTGAGGTCCCCGTCGTGTAAGGGGAGCGTTCCGAAACAACCCTCCTTGGACGAGAAGAGCGGCTGGGATCTGGGCCTGATACGGCCCGGCAGCAGCGGAATCGTCCAGGGCTCAAGCATTTCAGGAGAGCGGCGTCATGTCGTCCACCTTCGAGACCGTCGCCGGCATCATTTCCGAGACCGCCGACATCCCGCGCGACCAGATCACCCCCGAGAGCCACGCCATCGAGGACCTGGGCATCGACTCGCTCGCCTTCCTCGACATCGCGTTCGCCATCGACAAGGCCTTCGGGATCAAGCTGCCCCTCGAGCAGTGGACCCAGGAAGTGAACGAGGGCAAGGCTCCGGCCGAGGAATACTTCGTTCTGAAGAACCTCGTGGCGCGCATCGACGCGCTCGTGGCCGCCAAGCAGGCCTGAAAATAGACACTTCCATCCCGGCAGTTCAGCTACTTGGAGCCGGGATGATGGGCGCGACACAGCCCTCCTTCCCCTTGTGGGGAGGAGTTGGAGGTGGGGGGTGTAAGCGCCACGCTGATCCAGTTCTACGCTGGCACCCCCACCCCTAGCCCCTCCCATAAAGAGGAGGGGGACAGGTTTCGCAAAAACGATGCGCCTCGAATATTTTGAAATGATCGACCGGGTGGTGTTGCTCGACCGCGAGACGAAGCGGATCGAGGTGACCTCCACCGTCCCTATGGAAAGCCCTGTCTTCGAGGGCCATTTCCCCGGCCACCCCCTCGTCCCCGGCGTCCTTCTCACCGAGACCATGGCCCAGGCCTCCGGCTATCTCGTGCTGGGCCTCATGGGCTTCACCCACATGCCGTTCCTCATGGCGGTGGACAAGGCGCGCTTCCGCACCTTCGTCGGCCCCGGCACGGTGCTCACGATCCAGGCGCAGCTGGAGCACGAGGGCTCGGGCTATGCGGTGACCAAGGCCAAGATCCTGGCAGAGGGCAAGCCGATCTGCGATGCTGAGCTGCGGTTCAGGATCATGCCCTTCCCGGAAGGCATGGACGGCCAGATGCGCGCACAGGCCAAGCGCATCGGCCTGTTGGAGGCAGTCAATGCGTGACGTCGTCATCACCGGTATCGGCATCGTCTCCTGCGCGGGAGAGGGGCTGGACGTGCATCTCTCCGCGCTCTCGGGTGCGCCGAACACAGATAGCGAGACCTTCGCGCCGTTCCCGGTCCATCCGGTGGCCGCGCTTGAGTGGGACCGCCAGATCCCGAAGAAATCCGACCAGCGGCAGATGGAAGCCTGGCAGAGGCTCGGCTGCTATGCGGCGGGTCTCGCCCTCGACTCGGCGGGCGCGAAGGAGGATGCGGAGCTGAAAGGCCGCATGCAGCTCATCGTGTCGGCGGGCGGCGGCGAGCGCGATTACGCGGTCGACGGTCAGATCCTGTCCGGCCTTCGCAATGCCGAGAACCCGGGCGTGTTTTTGAATGAGCGCCTGATGGGCGATCTGCGCCCCACGCTCTTCCTCGCGCAGCTCTCCAACCTGCTCGCGGGCAACATTTCCATCGTGCATGGCGTCACCGGCGGCTCGCGCACTTTCATGGGCGAGGAATCGAGCGGCGTCGATGCGATCCGCATCGCGCGCGAGCGCATTGCCTCGGGCCAGGACGACATTTTTCTCGTGGGCGGCGCCTATAATGCCGAACGCCCCGACGTGCTGCTGATCTATGAAATGGGCGGCTTCCTTTGGAAGAAGCCTTATGCGCCGGTCCGGGAGCGTTCACCTGACGGCGGCGGCATGATCCTCGGTTCCGCCGCCTGCTTCCTCGTGCTCGAAGCCCGTGAGCATGCGGAGAAGCGCGGCGCGAAGCCGCTTGCCGCGATCACGGGCGTTGCGTCCGACCGTTCTCGCCGCGAGGCGGGCAGCGTCGAGAAGGCGCTGCATGGCCTGGCGAAGCAGCTTGCCGGAAAGCCCGATGTGGTGATCTCCGGCGCCACCGGCGTGAAGGGCATCACCGAAGAAGAGCAGGTCGCTCTGACCGACATCGCTCCGGGCGCCGCCGTGCATGCGACGGGCGACGTGATCGGCCATGCCATGGAGGCGCAGGCGCCCGCAGGCGTCGCGCTGGCCGCCGGCCTGATCGCGGGCGGTAAGGCGTCGGACGCTCTCATCACCTCCGTCGGCCATTGGCGCGGCGAAGGCGCCATTCGGCTCACCAAGGTTTAAGAGGAAAACGGCATGGCGCTTCGCGACAAACAGGGCCGTCCGCTCGTTGCCGTCACCGGCATGGGCGTGGTCACCTCTCTCGGTCAGGGCAAGGACGCCACCTGGGCCGCGCTGACGGCGGGCAAGTCCGGCATTCACCGCATCAACCGCTTCCCGACGGAAGGCCTGCGCACCACGATTGCGGGCACCATCGACTTCATCGATGTGGAGCCCTTCTGCGCGCCGATGCTCTCCGAGCGTCTGGCGATGCTGGCTGCCGAAGAAGCGGTAGGCCAGTCGGGTCTGGCGCAGGGCGATTTTCCCGGCGCGCTCTTCATCGCCGTGCCGCCTGTCGAGATGGAATGGCCGCAGCGCGAGGCGCTCGCCAAGGCATCGGGCCAGGATGGCGACATCACTTACAAGGACTTGCTGAAGGCTGCGGCCAGCGGCGAATTCAAGAAGTGGCATGACCTCTTCATCTTCGGCACGGTAGCCGACCGCGTTGCCGACAAGTTCGGCACGAAGGGCTCGCCGATTTCGCTTTCTACCGCCTGCTCGTCGGGCGCGACCGCGATCCAGCTCGGCGTCGAGGCGATCCGCCGTGGCGAGACCGATGCGGCGCTCTGCATCGGCACCGACGGCTCGGTGAATCCTGAATCGCTCATCCGCTTCTCGCTGCTCTCGGCTCTCTCGACGCAGAACGAGAATCCGGAAGGCGCATCGAAGCCGTTCTCGAAGAACCGCGATGGTTTCGTGATGGGTGAGGGCGGCGCCGCTCTCGTGCTCGAAAATGCGGAAAGCGCGAAGGCGCGCGGCGCGAAGATCCTCGGCTACGTGCTCGGCTGCGGCGAGAAGGGCGACAACTTCCACCGCACGCGCTCCTCGCCGGACGGTTCGCCCGCCATCGCGGCGCTCAAGCAGGCCCTCGACGATGCGGGCGTCACGCCCGACGATATCGACTACATCAACGCGCACGGCACCTCGACGCCGGAGAACGACAAGATGGAGTCCATGAGCTGCGCCGCCGTGTTCGGCGAGCGCATGGCGAAACTTCCGATCTCCTCGAACAAGTCGATGATCGGCCACACGCTCACCGCCGCCGGCGCGGTGGAGGCGGTGATGTCGCTGCTCACGATTGCCACGGGCCGCATTCCGCCGACGATCAACTATCAGGTGCCCGATCCCGCGATCCCGCTCGACGTGGTGCCGAATGTCGCGCGCGATGCGGATGTGAAATACGTGCTTTCGAACTCCTTCGGGTTCGGCGGCCAGAACACCTGCCTCGTCTTCGGGGCCGAGCCCAAGGGGGCTTAAGATCATGACACGCGTGTTGGTGACAGGCGGCGGCAAAGGCGTGGGCGCAGCCATCGTGCGCGCGCTGGTGGCCGCAGGCCACGACGTGGATTTCACCTATCGCTCATCGGGCGACGCCGCGAAGGCCTTGGCCGACGAGCTGATGCAGGCCAATGCGGGCCGCACCATCAAGGCGCATGAGGTCGATCTCGCCGACAAGGCGGCGCTCGAATCCTTCTGTGAGATGCTGGAGGGCGAGAGCTTCTTCGGCCTCATCCACAATGCGGGCCAGCCCTATGATGCGCTCGCTGCCATGATGCAGCAGGACAAGGCCGAAGCCGCCATGCAGGTGAACTTCTGGTCGCTCACCCGCATCGCGAAATCCGTCATGCGCGGCATGATCCGCGCGAAAGCGGGCCGCATCGTCGCCATCGGTTCCGTGGCCGCGCTCCAGGGCAATCCCGGCAACGCGGCCTATGCGGCGTCCAAAGGCGCGCTGATCTCCTATTGCCGCACGCTTTCCGTCGAGACCGCCAAGCGCGGTGTCACCGTCAACGTGATCGCGCCTGGCTTCATCGACACGGACATGATGGCCCCTTATGCGGCCTATCGCGAGAACATGGAAAAGCAGATCCCCGCCGGGCGCTTCGCGAAGCCGGAGGAGATCGCGGGCCTTGCCGCCTTCCTCATGAGCGAGCCCGCCGCCTACATCACAGGCACGGTGCTCCCCATCGACGGCGGCCTGACCTCGATGCTGGGCGTGCATCGGTAATCCTGAAGCGTCATCCGGGGCCGCGCGGCAGAGCCTGGGATCGCCATCCGAATACACGTTGAGGTTCAGAGCCTCGTTCTGACAACGCGCCCGGGTCGGCTTCGCCGTCCGGGGTGCCGTCTCGAATGGCGCTGGAGCTTGCCATTCCCCCGCTCGCCCTTTAAGCCGCCCGGAACAGATTTCTCCGTCGCCGCCGCGCTTTAAGCCGTGGCTGCGGCGCTATCAGGATTGTTGTCCATGCGCTCCCTCCAGCTTTTCGGCGACCGTGACATTCGCATCACCGAGATGGATACTCCTCCGCCGCCCGCCGCGGGCGAGGTGCAGGTGCGGATCAAGGCGCTGGGGCTGAACTACCTCGACGTCTGGGGCTTTCGCGGCATGGCCTTCGCCAAGCGCAAGATGCCGCAGGCGGTGGGCGTGGAAGCCGCCGGCGAGATCGCGGCGGTGGGCGAGGGCGTGTCCCGGTTCAAGGTGGGTGATCCCGTCACCATGTACGGGGCCGAGACCTGCGGCCATTGCAGCGCCTGCCGCAAGGGCTGGGACAATCTCTGCGAGAACGTCAAAGGCATCATGGGCTTTCATATCGACGGCTTCGCCCGCGAGCTGATCAACCGCCCCGAGCGCCTCGTGATCCCGGTGCCGAAGGGCGTGTCCTTCGAGCAGGCGGCCTGCGCGCCCATCGGCTTCGGCACGGTGCAGCACATGCTGTTCGACAACGCCAAACTCGAGCCCGGCGAGTCGATCCTGGTCCATGCGGGCGGCTCCGGCATCGGCACGGCGGCGATCAAGATGGCCAAGGCCATCGGCTGCACGGTCTATACGACGGTGGGCGACGACGAGAAGGGCGAGAAGGCGAAGGCTCTCGGCGCCGATTACGTGATCAACTACCGCAAGGAGCGTTTCGAGGGCGAGGTGCGCCTGCTCACCAAGCGCAAGGGCGTCGACGTGGTGTTCGAGCATGTGGGCGCGGAGACCTGGAACGGCTCGCTGCTCTGCCTCAAGCGCGGCGGACGGCTCGTGACCTGCGGCTCCACTTCGGGCGTCTCCACCACCATGAACCTGATGCAGCTCTTCCAGCAGCAATACCGGATCTTCGGCTCCTTCGGCTGCCGCATCGAGAACATCGCGCAATCGCTGGAGAAGATGGCGGGCGGCATGAGCCCGGTCATCGACTCGGTATTCCCGCTCGACGACTTCCAGAAAGGTCTTGAGCGCCTCGAAGGCCGCAAGGTCTTCGGCAAGGTCATCGTGACATTCTGACCCTTGCCCCCCTGGCACGGACCGCTTTTCAACCATAGATCTTGACGAAACGGGCTCCTCGCGGAAAAGACGCGGGAAGCCTTTTCCTTTTTCTCATTCGGATTTCCCCAACGTGCAGCAGACCACGCGCCCTCGCAGCCTTCTTTCGCGTCTCACCGAGACGGTGATGGTCGGCGTCGTGCGGGGCGTGTTCGCCTTCTCGCGGGCTCTCGGACCCGAGCGCTCGGGCGCGTTCGGCGCAGGCCTCGCCCGCACCTTCGGGCCGCTCCTGAAGGCGCATAAGACTGCGCTCGCCAATATCCGCGCCGCATACCCCGAGAAGTCCGAGGCGGAGGTCAAGGCGCTCGCCATGGCGGCCTGGGACAATCTCGGCCGCACGGGCGGGGAATATCCGCATCTCGGCAAGCTGTTCGATTTCGACCCGGACAGCACCGTGCCCGGACGCACCGAGGTCGACGGCATCGAGCACTTCCTGGCCCTGCGGGATGACGGCAGGCCGGGCATCGTCTTTTCCGCCCATCTGGCGAATTGGGAGCTGCCCGCCATCTGCGCGGCCCGTTTCGGCCTCGACACCACGGCTGTGTTCCGCGCGCCCAACGATCCGGCCATCGCCCGGGTGATCCACGAGATCCGCAGCGAGACCATGGGCAACCTGGAGGCTGCCCGCCAGGGCGCGGCCTTCGCCATGCAGGGCGCGCTGGAGAAGAACGGGCATCTCGGCATGCTCATCGACCAGCATTTCACCCGGGGCGTTCTGGTGGATTTCATGGGCCGCAAGGCGCTGGTGAACCCGATTCTCGGCAAGTTCGCCCGCAATTTCGACTGCCCGGTCCATGGCGTGCGGGTGATCCGGCTCCCGAACCACCGCTTCCGGCTGCAGCTGACGCCACCCCTCGACCTGCCGCGCGATCCCGACGGGCAGATCAACGTTCAGGGCGCCATGCAGGCCATGACCTCGGTGGTGGAGGAATGGGTGCGCGAGAACCCTGAGCAGTGGCTATGGATGCACCGCCGCTGGCGGGTTCCTGCGAAAGTCGAAGGGGATGCTCAAGGTAAAGTGAGTTCCCCTTGAACCGGGCTTGGTGTTTCATGGCGGGCATCATGGTGTCACGACTGAAATTTGCCCTGGTGGCTGTCGGGTTGGCCGCTCTCTTCCAGCCTGCTCTCGCGGAACCGCCCCGGGCGGTCATGGAGCTGTTCACCAGTCAAGGCTGCTCCAATTGCCCGCCGGCGGATGAGCTTCTGGTGGAATATTCCCGCAGGCCCGACATCGTGGCGCTTTCCTTCCCCGTGAACTACTGGGACTATCTCGGCTGGAAGGACACCCTCGCCCATGCCGATTTCACGGCGCGGCAGAAGGACTACGCCCACGCCCGCAGCGACCGGCAGGTCTTCACGCCGCAGATGATCGTGAACGGCAAGAAATCCTGCATCGGCTCGGACCGGGCCCAGGTCGAGAACGCGATCCAGATGACCCTGAAGGGACGCTCGACCCTGCCCGTGGACATCGCCCTCAGCGAGCAGAACGGCACCGTCACCGTCACCGTGACGGAGGTTTCCGAGCCCGCGCGGCGGGAGGCGCTCGTGTGGGTGCTGCCCGTGCTGCGCTCCCAGACCGTTCCCATCGAGCGCGGGGAGAACAAGGGCCGGACCGTCACCTATGCCAATGTGGTGCGCGGCCTGAAGCGCATCGGCACATGGACCGGCGGCACCTCCCGCTTCGAGGTGCCGGTCGAGGCCGCCCGCAGCGGCGCCGACGGCTATGTGGTCCTGCTCCAGACATCCCAGGACGACAAGCCCAGCGTGATCCTGGGTGCCGCGAAAAGCTCAGGCCTCTGATCGCTTAGAGCCTGTCCTGCCCGAGATCCTTAATGCGATCCGCTACCTGGCCCGGACCGGCTGCGGCTGGCGCGTGCTGCCGCGCGAGTTCGGGCCAATCTTTCTCAGGTGGTGATCAAGAAATCAGCATACGTGAGCGCCAGACCTTTGGTAACTTGCGCAAAGAGTACGGCAGAAGCGCTTCCGGTACCATCAGTGTCGTAAAAGAGATTGCCCTGGTTTCGGTCGTAGATCACGCGATCGGCGGCGTCGAGAGCGCGTGTACCGACGACGAAGGCATCACGCGTCAGGGCTCCGAGGGCTACATTCGAAAACACGCTGCTCTTCAGGTAAACCGTGTCATCTGCGATACTAAAATCGGTTATCTGATCCACGTTGCTGGAGGCGTTGCGCGCTGTACTGAACACGAATGCATCCCTGCCCGCTCCACCGATCAACGTGTCCTTACCGTTACCGCCATCCAGTTGATCGTTTCCGGAATGGCCATCCAACCGGTCACTTCCACCCCCGCCTGACAGCTTGTTGTTACTCCAATCTCCAATCAGTGTGTTGTCACTGGAATTGCCGGTCCCGTTGAGATTGCTGGTGCCCAGCAAGGTGATGTTGTTGACATCCGGGTCCAGCTTAAAATCGATGGAACTCATCACGGTATCGGAGCCATTCCAGCTCGTCTCAACGACGCGGTCGCCGATGTTGTCGACATAGTACGTGTCGTTGCCCGAACCGCCGATCATCGTGTCGGCCCCCGCGCCTCCATCAAGCGTATCGTTGCCATCAAGACCGACGAGCCGATCATCGCCGGCATACCCGTAAAGCTTGTCTGCGGATTGGGTGCCGTAAAGCACGTCAGAGAATGGGGTGCCCGTGCTGGATCCGGTGGCGTATGCCCTCACGTAGTCTACGACCATCTCGTAGGTTCCCGACGCTTTCGAGGCCTCCTCCGGAAGCATGGCGAGATCCAAAATCATATACAGGGGCGTCTTGAACTCGTCCCCGGTCCGCATCCGACCAATTTCCTTTCCGTCCATGTAGGCGATCATCCATTCCGGCGTGACCATACCCCCATAGGTGTGAAACTGGCCGTCGAACATCGACCCTGGCAGATCTGTATATAACGACCTCCATAAATGCGTTTTTGAAGAATCCTGACGAATGTGAATCGCAGTATGGTGGCCATCGGGATCCGAGCCATAAGCTTCGACAATATCGAAGCCCACACGAACCGTGTCTGGAGGCACGGACGGGTTTCCATAACGGTTCTGCGAGTTGATGAAGAACGACGGCCATGATCCGTCACCTTCGGGAAACTTGGCGCGGACTTCAAAGTATCCATATTGCTGAGCGTATCCCGCCCCCCACCCATTGACTGACTGGATGGCGCCGGATTGCCATTGACCGTTCACCTTCTCCATCTTGATGGTGAGATTGCCGTTCGCAACTTTGAAGGGACCGTCCTCTCCCACGGAATCCACGAAGGTCGAGGCGCCGAAATCATACGTAGCCCCTGAGTACCAGCGCGTTGCTGTACCGCTTGGAGCAATGCTGAATGTGTCGAACGGATCATTGAACGCGATCCTGTATCCACTCAGATCGAGCGAAGTCCCAGCGTATTGCTTAGTCCATTCGTTGATAGATAAAGCCATTTTTTCCGCCACAAATAAAGTATCCCAAGGAGATCGGCTTATTGTCTCTCTAGGAATAGTTACGTAAATAAAGATTATGTGGTCAGGCTACTTTAATGCTGAAATATAATTGAAGTGAGCGCCATTGGTTCCGCCGGAAAATGCTATATTTGTCTGCCGGCGAGAGGTCCAAGATGCAGCGTGATGCGCCGCAATTCTATCTGCGATGATAAGTACTGGGCATCGATGTCTCGCGCGCCATGACCCTTGTCGCCATGGGCGGGCATCTCATCCGGCGAAACGCTCATCCCGGATTTTCCAAACAGGCTCTTAGAGAAGCACGACCTTGTTCGGGAGTTCGTTGGCGTCGTGCGCCTGTGGCGGCGCATGCTCGGCGAGAATCGCGCCCGCGCGCTGCACGGCCAGCAGGAGCCCATCGCCCGGCTTGCCCTGACGGATCGCCCCGACCAGCTCGTCGATGATCTCCTGCCACACGGCGGGGCCGGCGCGGTCCGCGACGCCGATATCGGCGATGATCTCCGCATGATGCTCGGCCGCCGCCACATAGATCAGCACGCCGGTGCGCCCTTGCGTGCGCGACAGCCCATGGCTCGCGAATTCCCGCAAGGCCGCCTCATGCGCCCGTGTCCGCTTGATGTCGCGCGGAATGAGCGCGAGATGCAGGGGCGGCCATGCGAGGACGGCATTGAGCGCAACGGCGACGATGAGCTGGATCAGGAAGATCCGCGACGGGCCGAGTTCGGTAAGCCAGATGAGCGGCCACGGCACGACGAGCGCCACGAACAGGGCGAAGAGCGCGGGGATCGCGCGATAGGCGCTGGCCTGACGCGCCACGACCACGACGATCTCACCCGCGGTGCCTTTCTCCGCTTCATGGACAGCCTTTGAGATCCGATGCTGTTCCTGTTCCGAGATCATCTACCAGCTCCCCGAAGCCCCGCCGCCGCCTGAAGAGCCGCCCCCGCCCGAGAAACCTCCGCCGCCGGATCCGCCCGACCAGCCTCCGCCTCCGCCGGACCAGCCGCTGCCCGTGGTGACGATCCAGGGGCTGGACCTGCGGCCGCCTCTGACGCCGGACCGCTTCCCGCGCATGGCGCGAAAAAGCTGGAACATGATGAAGGCGATGATCAGGAGAGTGATGATCGTATCCATGGTCGAGGAGGGGTCCTCCCGCACCTCGGCGCGGCGCTGCCATTGCTCCGCATCGCCCGTGAGAATCGAGAGAATGGCATCGACGCCCGCATCGATGCCGCCCGCGAAATCGCCTTTTTGGAACTGAGGGGCGATCGCCGTGGTGATGATCACCTTCGAGAGCGCGTCGGTGAGCGCGCCTTCGAGGCCATAGCCGACCTCGATGCGCACCTTGCGATCGTTGGGCGCGACCAGCAGCAGCGCGCCGTTGTCGTTCTTCTTCTGCCCGAGCTGCCACGTGCGGAAGAGGCGGTTGGCGTAATCCTCGATGCTCGTGCCTTCGAGGGAGGAAACGGTCGCGACCACCACCTGATCGGATGTCTTGTCCTCATAGGCCTTGAGCTTCGCCTCGAGCGCGGCGCGCTCCTCGGGCTTGAGGATATTGGCCTGATCGACGACGCGGCCCGTCAGGGACGGAAAGGTTTGGGCGAAGCCAGCATTCGGGAGAAGCAGGAGCAGCAGCACGAGAAGCAGCGTCGGGGCTCTTCCCAGCCAGGATCGCTCCCCCAAGGGAGAAGGACAGCTCTGCCGCCGCTTCATGGCCTTCAGAACTTCACCTCGGGCGGCCGGTCGGAACCGGCGGTGGCGGTGAAGGTCTCCATGGGCTTGGCGTCCGGGTAGAGGACGGTGGCGATCCAGCGGCCCGGAATGGTGCGCAACTCCGTGTTGTAGGCCTGCACGGTGGAGATGTAGTCGCGCCGCGCGACGGCGATGCGGTTTTCCGTGCCTTCGAGCTGGGATTGCAGCGCCAGGAAGTTGGCGTTGGATTTCAGCTCGGGATAGCGCTCGACGGTGGCGAGCAGGCGGCCGAGCGCGCCGGAGAGCTGGTTCTGGGCGTCCTGAAACTGGCGGAACTGCTCGGGGTTGGTGATGGTCGATGCATCGACCTGCACCTGGGTGGCCTTGGCGCGGGCTTCCGTCACCTGGGTCAGCACCTCGCGCTCCTGCTGAGCGAAGCCCTTCACGGTCTCGACCAGATTGGGAATCAGGTCGGCCCGGCGCTGGTACTGATTCTGCACCTCGCTCCAGGCGGCCTTGGCCTGCTCTTCGAGGGTCGGCACATTGTTGATTCCGCAGGCGGACAGGCCGAGAGCCAGCGCCATCCCGGTCAGGGCGATGCGGATGCGGGTGCGCAGGGGAGCGGCCTTCATGTCTGTCCTTCTCGCGAATCGAATTCTGCAGTCTTGCCGGGAAAAACAGATGGAGCAATGTCGCGGCTTGAACAAGGCGCGGAATGCTTGGCAGGGCAACTCTCCTCGGTCATGTTCCAAGGTTTCATTGCATCGCATCTCCTTGGCGAAAGGGGCGGTTTTTCCCCTTTATGCCATACTCGGCTTGAGGCATGATCCCGCCGCTTGCCAGAGAGATTGCGCCCATGACCTTCCTGCCCGATTTGAGCACCCTGCTGACCTATTCGCTGGCCTGCACCGTGCTGTTCATCACGCCGGGGCCGGACATGAGCCTGTTTCTGGCAAAGACCATGGCCGGGGGACGAAAGGCGGGACTAGCCGCCATGCTGGGCGCCATGGCCGGATGCAGCGTGCATACGCTGCTCGCGGCGCTCGGCGTCTCGGCCCTTCTGGCCGCATCGGTGACAGCCTTCATGGTGCTCAAGATCGTCGGCGCGCTCTACCTGCTCTGGATGGCGTTCGATGCCGTGCGTAACGGCTCTGCGCTGCATGTGAAGAACGAGGGCAAGGCCGAGATATCCTTCTGGAAGACCTTCCTCATGGGCGTGGGCATCAATCTCACCAATCCCAAGGTCGTGCTGTTCTTCGTGACCTTCCTGCCGCAATTCGTCGACGCCGCCGATCCGCATGCCTCCGACAAGCTGCTGTTTCTCGGCCTCTACTTCATCGCGCTCACCGCCCCCATGGGAGCGCTGATGATCATGGGCGCCGACAAGGTTCTCGCGCTTCTGCGCGGACATCCCAAGCTGATGCGCGGAATCGATTATTCCTTCGCCGGCCTGTTCTCGGCCTTCGCGCTCAAGATCCTGACGGCGTCGGTGCGTTAGGCGGCGCTGTGGGAACTGCCCGCCCGCCTGAATCACGCCCCGCGATGGCCCAATAGACGAAGCCCGCCACCGCGCCTGTCAGGCCCAGAACAGCGCTGACATGCAGCTCCGCGGGATTCGCCACGCGCGCCGCGCCGCGCAGGATCCACGGCACCGCCGCCGTCAGCACGCCGGTGGCGAGCACGTGCCAGAGCAGGCTGCGCATCCTTAAGACCTCGCTGATCACGGCGACCATGAGCGGCGGCAGCACGAGCAGCGTGAACATGATGCGCCCGACGGTGAGCATGGCCTCGGCGACGATGGGCCCTGGATCGTCGGACGAGAACACCGCATCCACGAGATTCCAGAAGCCGACAAACAGCGTCTCGCCCGTCAGCGTCGCCATGAGCGGATCGAACAGGGAGGCCAGGAAGAAGAACAGGCTGCTCATGCCGATGGCGATGAGAAGCGCGAAAGGGATCAGGAGAAGCCAGCGGATCATGCGCGCTCTAATCTGCAGAAGTATGTTGCCGTTCACGCATCATGATGAACCAGCATATCCAACCTGAGATAATCCCTGAGAGGACATTGGGAAGATGCATGAACACGAGCATAGCAGGTTCGGGGTTTCTCCAGTCCTTATAAAGCCATAGCGAGAAGCAAAAGCCGACTGATCCTCCCAGCATCATCGCAGCCCACCATGTGCCGGCGCGCCTGTTGCGCAATGACGAAGCCAGAAGCAGGGAAACGAGAAAGAGGGGAAGGCCGAACAGCAGAGCGCCGACCGTTCCTGCAACCAGAGTTCCAGGGAATTCCAGCAGGAGGGCGAGAATGTCCTTGTCGCTCTGGATTGCATAAATTGTCCATGAAAAGACCATGGACAGGTACGGAGCAGCTATGGATGCGACCGCCGCTCCAAACATGGTCGGCTTCATGACGATTGCCGGACCGCGACGCGCCAGTAGATCCAGCCGCAGATGACGCCTGAAGTGAAGCATCCCAGGAGAAGCGGCCATTCATCCTGAATATAGGGTGCCGTAAGAAAGACCCCGAAGCCCAAGCCTGCGAGCGAACCCAGGCAGATGGGGAGGGCAGGCTTTTCTGCCTTGAGGGCATGCAGGATCAAGGCAGCGATGGAGGACGAGAGGATCAGAGGAAGCCCATAAATAAGCAGGCCGAGTGTGCCGAAAGTCAGCACCAGGACGAAACCCTCAATGACGTCCGGCGCGTACAATGAATGTGAGGAATGCGAAGACCCGAACACGCCTTGGATCAGGAAAGCGAGCGTTCCCAGATAAGGCGCTGCCGCGGATGCTGCGAGAATGCCGCTGATCTGGCGCTTCATCGGCGGCTCCGTCAGTTGGCCAGGTTGTTGGCGGTGCCGACCAGCGCGTTATAGGCGTTGATGACGGCCTGGAGCTTCTGGCCTCCGCCCCGGCGAACATCGCCCTTCACGGGCCTGATCGCGTCGCGGAACTCGCGCGACGCCGCCAGGAAGGATTGTACGGGGCCCTGAAGGCTCTTGAGGGCTTCCGGATCGGACTTCCTGTAATCGTCGAAATCCTTGGAGGCGGTGGCGAACGCGCTCACATCCGCCTCGAAGGCGGCGACATCGACGATGGGAGACGCGTTGCTCGGCATGCGGTCGATGATGCGCTGGGCCGCCAGCATCAGGTTGACGCGGTGCCAATGGGCCTTGCGGCCTTCCTGCCGCTCGATGGCGGCAAGTTCTTTCTGAGCGAGCTTCGTCTGTTCGGTCTGGAACTCCTGTTCCACTTTCTTGCGGGCGTCCAGAAAGGCTGCGGCAGCTGGCACGAGCCGCGTGTGGATCTGCTTTCCGCGCGCCAGATTGTCGTCGAGATAATCCTTGCGCTCATAATAGGTGTTGGCTTCGCCGATGATGGGCGCAAGCTGCGCATAGGCCTCGATATAGGCCTTCATGCTGGCATCGAGGCCCGCGAGCTTCGGCTCTGCATCGAGCGCTTTCGACGCGTCCGCGACGAGCTTCGTCACATCGTAAAGCTCATAGAGGCCGAAAGCCCGGTTCGTGTTGACGGGGCCCTTGTCCATATCGACCCAGCTCTTGTAGCGCGCGATGGATTCGCTCGCCCGCATCGTCCGGTTCATCAGCGCCACATAGGCGTTCATCTTGGCGGTGACGGCCTGAAGGGCGGCCTCGTCCGTCTGCTGCTGTGCTGCATTCGGAGCCTGGGCATGGGCGATGGCTGACACGCTCATGAAAGCGGCAACGAGAAGAGAGCGGATCATGGCTTGTGTCTTTCAGGTCGGGATAAACAGTAACATGAAACTTAGTTACATGAGACTGATCACTGTGACAATTGCCGGTTCCAGGAAGAGATCGCACCCTCAGATTGGCGTCGTTTCGAGCGGTGAATGTCTGTGAATGGAGATGTACCAGTAGACCCACCCGCAAACGGCTCCGATGAGAGGGCCAGGGGCAAAGATGTAGCTATCTCCGAGGCCGAACAGTGCCGTGGTTAGCAGAAAAAGGCCTAGCCCAGTCAGGATGCCTCCAATCATGCAGTCCTTCCGTGCATGACGTTGAAAGACGAGGCCGATCAGGGCCATCACAACCGAGAGAGGCGTGAAGGCAATCAGGATATGGAAGATCCCGAAATGAGCCATGATGAGTGCCATGAACAATGCGCTGTCCCAACGCACCTTCGTCACATCGTGGAATACGAGCATCACCGGAGAGGCTAGGATCAGCAACACGTAAGCGGCAAAGTTGGAGACGATTATAGCTGCGATGACGGCTAACACTCGTTTCATGTGAGTGCCGCCTGTTGGTTACTGCGCGATTTCACTGCGATGCGCCAATAGATCCAGCCGCAGACGGCGCCAACACAAGCCGCAATAAGAGTGACTTGAGGATAGTCTTCGGAGCTGAAGTAGAGTTCGGGTTTTCCAACGATCATGAACCCCAATCCCATGCAAGCTCCGCTCCCCACAAAATATGGCCAGCGCATCAGCCTGCAGGCTTTGAGGATGAAGGTTATGGAAGCCAGGATCAGTAGAAGGGGTATGCCAAAGATGATCAAACAAATCGTGCCGAGACTTAGCGCCTCCAGAAATTCTCGAGGTCCAAAAATCCAACCCGGCCATGGCCCAAAGACCACGAAGCACAGGACGCCTAGATAAGGGGCCACTATCGTTGCGAGGAGCATGGCTCCTATGTGACGAGCCATAAAAAAGCTCCGGCGAATGATCTCACCGGAGTGTTATATTATTGAGGTTCAAACAGGAAGGGCAAAGCCTTTCCTGGTGGGAGTAACCTACTCCCCGTTCCCCACCGCATAGACGCCTTCGGCCCCGATTCCCTGTTCGGCCATCATGCGGGCGCGGGCGCGCAGCTTTTCCGTCTCGCTCTTGAGCTGGCCGCAGGCCGCGAGGATGTCGCGGCCGCGCGGGGTGCGCACGGGCGAGGCGTAGCCTGCGCGATAGACGATCTCGGAGAAGCGCTCGATGCGCTCCCAGTCCGAGCACTCGTATTTCGAGCCGGGCCAGGGATTGAACGGGATCAGGTTGATCTTCGCCGGGATGCCCTTGAGCAGGCGCACGAGCTCGCGCGCATCGGCATCCGAGTCGTTCACGCCCTTGAGCATCACGTATTCGAACGTGATGCGGCGCGCATTCGACAGGCCGGGATAGGCGCGGCAGGCGTCGAGCAGCTGCTTGATGTCATATTTGCGGTTGATCGGCACCAGCACGTCGCGAAGATCGTCGCGTACCGCGTGGAGCGAGATCGCCAGCATGGTGTTGGCTTCCGCGCCGAGGCGCTCCATCTGCGGCACGACGCCGGAGGTGGAGACGGTGATGCGGCGGCGCGACAGGGTCAGGCCCTCGCCGTCCGACATGACGTCGATGGCGGCGATCACGTTGTCCGGATTGTAGAGCGGCTCGCCCATGCCCATGAACACGATGTTGGACACGAAGCGTCCACCGTCGCTCGGCACGAACGCGCCTTCCGGCGGGGTGGCGTCGGGCCAGTCGCCGATCATGTCGCGCGCCACCACGAGCTGCGCCACGATTTCCGCCGAGGTCAGGTTGCGCACGAGGCGCTGCGTGCCCGTATGGCAGAACGAGCAGGTGAGCGTGCAGCCGACCTGGCTCGACACGCAGAGCGTGCCGCGATCCGTCTCGGGGATGTACACGCACTCGATCTCCGCGCCCTTGTCGAGGGGGCCGGTGGAGGCCATGCGGATCAGCCATTTGCGGGTGCCGTCCTTCGACACCTGCTCGGAGATCACCTGCGGGCGAGCCAGCGTGTAGGCTGCGGAGAGCTTTGCGCGCAGCTCCTTGCCCACATTGGTCATCTCGGAGAAGTCTTTCGCTCCACGGAAATAGATCCAGTGCCAGAGCTGGGCCACGCGCATCTTGTGCTCGCGCTCGGGCACGCCGATGGCGGCCAGCGAATCCTTCAACTGGTCGCGGGTGAGGCCGACGAGGGAAGCGCCGCCGGGGGCAGCGCCTGCGACCACGTTCAGCTCAGCGGTCTTTTCGATGGACAAAGCGTTGGCACCCGCCGCGCGCGCGGCATCGCTGACGGCCACGGGGGCCGCATTGGGGTTACGCTTGGCGATGTCGAGCACCGTCGCCATGGGAGATCTCGAGCCTCGTTGTTGGGAGTTGGCGTGCCTTATAACACAATTGCGCCGAAAACGTGAGCCTTGAAAAAGCAAATTCCGGGCGCGAGGCCCGGAACATGCTCATCGGCATTCCGATATGCAAGGGAAGGCCGGTTAAACCCCGCACTCCCTGCGGGCCTGTTCCAGGGCCTTGCTGAAGCCGTTCAGGGAATAGCGGTCGGTCAGGCTCGATCCGCGGGCGGATTGCGTCTTCACCAGCACCGCTTGGCCCTTGGCCATGCTGGCGATGGCCTGGCCTTCCTCGGCGGGGTTCTTCAGCCAGGCATTGGAAGCCTTGGTGATGAGGGAATAGGTGGTGTTGCCGATGGCGGCGCTGGCGGGGCCGTTCTCCTTGGCCGTGAAGCCGAGAACGAGGGCGACCTCATTCTTCACGTTCTCCGCCGGGCGGAAGGACACGAAGAGATAGGCCGGATCCCGGTTCAGGTTCTTCGGCAGGCGATCCTGAGGCTGGCTCAGGGCATAGCAGATCTTCGAACGTCCGGTCTGGGCCGTATAGACACCCCAATCGCCGAACGAGCTGACGAGAGACGCGCCGCCCGGGCCGGTGGCGGCCTGGGCCGGCTTTGCTGCAACGGCAGCGCCCGCCGCAGCCGCCGCTGCGGGCTTTGCGGCCCGTGAAGCCGTACCGGCCGCAGAAGGTTTCGGCTTCGCGGGCGTAGGCTTCGCGGGCGCAGGCTTGGCCGCGGCAGGCTTCTGTCCCGTCGTGCGCTGGCCCTGAGCCAGAGCTGCAGGCCCGGTTCCGATAACGAGAATGGCGGAAAGGATGCCCGCGGCGATGCCGCGCTGGAAAGATGCTGTAATCATGAGGGCGAACAATAGGAGCGGACGGTTAATAACTCTTCACCACCCCGTAGACCTGCCGCCGATCCTTGGCGATGCGTCGAAACGCGGCATCTTTGAGAAGAGGCATCCGAACAAATAAAAGGGCCGCAGATGCGGCCCACCGAGTTGCTGTTTTTAAATGTGTTCGTTCTTCAAATGGGAGGAGTTGAAATGGCTTCTGATGAACAACTCCCGTATAGATGATAAATAATTACATTGCAATAAGTCTATATTCTTTCTAATTTGAATAAAATCTTATCAGCCTTGGCCCTTATGGCTTTTCGGATATGAAATTCTCTAGGGATTGCCGGGCCTTGGACCTGTGCTCTTCCGTAATGGAACCTGCAACCTGCGTGATGGCGGCCGCAAGCACGGCGGCATCGTCCGCGAAGCCGATCAGGGGCAGGAGGTCGCTGACCGCGTCCATGGGAAAGACGAAATAGGCGATCGCGCCCAGAAGAATCAGCTTCACGCGGCTCGGCGTCTTCGAGTCGGTCGCGCAATAGAAGGCCGCGAGCAGATCCTCGGCGAAGGGGATTTTCCCCGCCACCCGCTTCAGCTTGTTCCAGAAGCGCCGCTTCAAGCCCTCCTCGTCACGGGTGGCCGCGCGCATGGCGTCCATCTCGGCCTTGGTGAAAGGCTTGATGAAAGACTCGCTCACGCTTTGTTACTCCTTCGACTTCTCGGTATGGGGCTATCCACTCATGTAGGGATTGCCTACAAGCACCCTCAAGAGAGGAGAGAACACATGAAGCTCGACAAATTGATGGCAGCCATCGTCACGGGAGGCGCATCGGGCCTCGGCGAGGCCACGGCGCGCATGTTGGCCGCACAGGGTGTGAAGGTCGCCATCTTCGACATGAACGCGGAGCGCGGCGAGGCGGTTGCCCGCGACATCGGCGGCCTGTTCGCCAAGGTGGACGTGACGGATGAGGCTTCCATCGATGCGGGCCTCGTGAAAGCCCGTGAGGCGCATGGAGTCGAGCGTATCCTCGTCAATTGCGCGGGCATCGCGCCCGGCCGCCGCACGGTGACGAAGAAGCGCGAAACGGGCGAGCTGATCGCGCACGATCTCGCGAGCTTCCGCAAGACGGTGGAGATCAATCTCATCGGCACCTATGCGATGATCTCGAAATGCGCTGCCGCCATGGCGACGCTCGAGCCCGTGACGCCCGATGGCGGGCGCGGCGTCATCGTCAACACCTCGTCGGTGGCGGCTCAGGACGGGCAGATCGGACAGGCGGCCTATTCCGCCTCCAAGGGCGGCGTGCTGGCGCTCACCCTGCCGGTGGCGCGCGACCTGTCGGGCTTCGGCATCCGCGTGATGACGATCATGCCGGGTCTTTTCTATACGCCGCTCTTCGAGGGCATCGCCGAAGAATACCGCAAGTCGCTGGAAGCCAGCGTGCCGTTCCCCTCGCGTCTCGGACGTCCCGAGGAATACGCGCAGCTGGTGAAGAGCATCATCGAAAGCGACATGCTCAACGGCGAAGCGATCCGCCTCGACGGCGCTCTGCGCATGCAGCCGAAATAAGCCGCATCAGGCCAGATCGAGGAAACGCGCCGTATCGGGATCGACCGGGATTCCGGTACGGTCCCGTTCCTCCATCGTCTGCCACTCGCGGTCTCCCGGCGCGAGAACCGGCCCGCCTGCTTTCGCGGGTGAGCTGCGCAATCCCGCCAGGTACTGAGCCATCAGCGCATCGTAGGCTTCACGTCCCACGAAGCGCTCAGGATCGATGGCGAGACAGAAATGCCCGATATCGTGAGGCTCCGTATGGCCGTCGCCCATCGGCCCGACGAGATGGTCGGGAGTGGCGCCGGTCAGCACAGCGGAGAGAATCGTCACGAGACCGGCAAGGCCCGCTCCCTTGAAGCCGAAATCGGCGCCGCCGAGAGGCGTCAGGATCTCTGCGAGATGCGGATTGCGGGTCGGCTCGCCCTGGATGTCCGCCGTGACCTGAGCGGGCAATTCCCGTTCCAGGGACCGGAACAGCAGAACCCGGTTATAGGGAATCGCCGAGGTCGCCATGTCGAGGAGCCATGGCCGCGATCCGCGCACCGGCGCCGCGGCTGCGATGGGATTGGTGCCATGAAACCGCGTCGTGCCGCCATGGAGTGACACGAGCGAATCCGCATTCGTGGTCGAGAGGGCGACGACCCCGGCCTCGGCTCCCGCCAGGGCATAGGCTCCGGCTGCGCCGTAATGGGTCGAATGCGTGATCCCGACAGCCCCGACGCCGCTTTCCTTCGCAATCCGGCAGGCCTCTTCCATGCCCGCATAGGCAGCCGCATGGCCCAAGCCGTGATCGGCATCCAGCATGGCGGTCGCGGCAGCCGTGCGTTTGACCGTGAAGGCGGGAGAGCCGTTGACCTGTCCGCTTCTCAGGCACTCGGCATAGAAGGAGGTGAGCCGCACCCCATGGCTGTCGATGCCGAGGCGCGAGGCATGCATCATGGCGCGCGTGGCGGCATCCGCGGACGGTTCGTCGGCGCCCGCATCGCGCAGAGCGGCCAGGACGCGCTCCCGCAGGAGCTCTGCGGGAAACCTTAGGCTTTCAACGGGTTTGCTCGACGCCTCGGACACAATACGACCTCTCATGGACGATGGTTGCTTTGTCAGGCCACGGTCCCGATGGCAAGCATCGAACCTAGGAGATCACGTCGCCCCGGTTCTCGGGGTAGGCGATGAGATCGGGGGTGCAGAGCCAGGATTCGCGACGCTTGGTCCAGGTCTCATAGGTCGGCATGAAAAGATCTGTCCGGTCGAAGGCGCCGAGCTTGAGCTCGATCTCGTCCGCATTCTCGCGGCAGAACACCTGCGAGCCGCATCGCGGACAGAAATAATCGGTCTTCCAGGCCCGGCGCTCGCCGGACATCGTCACCCGATCCGAAGGAAAGACCGCGAAGGCATTGAAGGCGCTGCCGCTCGTCTTGCGGCAGTTCAGGCAATGGCACAGGCCCACGCGCTTGGGCTCGCCCTCAGCCTTGAATGTCAGCTGCCCGCAGACGCATCCTCCGGTGAGATGCTCTTCCATGAGGTCACGCCTTCGTCAGTCCGGCGGCGAGCTGGTCCATGCGCTGCGCCAGCTCGATGTCGCGGCGCGTGAGGCCCTTTGCGTCGTGGGTGGAGAGCGTCACGTCCACTTTGTTGTAGACGTTGAACCATTCCGGATGGTGGTTCATGGGCTCGGCCGCCAGCGCCACACGGGTCATCCAGCCGAAGGCGGCGTTGAAATCGTCGAACACGAAGCGCTTGTGAAGGGCGTCCCGTCCTTCCACGAGCGTCCAGCCGTCGAGGGAGGAGAGAAGTTCCTGGCGTTCGGAATCGGTCAGGCGGGGCATGGGCGGCTTCATCTTTTCAAGAGAAGAGGATGGCTTAGTGATGAAGCAGCGGGCGCAGCTTTCAAGCCCTCATGCCAATCCGAGCAGACGGATGAGCCCCAGGCTGATCCCGATCAGCACGATGAGTGAGAGCGTCACCGCAAGCGTCACGCGCCCGCCGACCTTGGCCAGAACCTTCAGGTCGACGCCGAGTCCCAAGGCCGCCATGGAGAGGACGGTCAGAAGGGTTGCCGTCGGCGTGACGAGGTCGAGCACGGAATCGGGGATCGCACTGAGAGAGCGCAAGGCCGCGAGGCTCAGGAATCCGATGATGAACCAGGGCACCAGGCGCGAGAAGGAAAGGCTTTTTGCGGAGTTCTTTTCGCCCGCCCACAGCGACAGCGCGATCACCACCGGGCCGAGCATCAGCACGCGCACGAGCTTCACGAGCGTGCCGATCTGCGTGCTCACGGCGCTCACCGGCAAAGTGGCGGCAAGAACCTGCGGCACCGCATAGACGGTGAGACCCGCAAGCACGCCGTATTGCATGGACGAGAGGCCGAAGAGCGGCATCAGAAGCGGCAAGGTCAGCACCACGATCACGCCGAGGATGGCGGTGAATGCGATGGAGGAGGCCACATCCTCAGGCCTGGCGCCGATCACGGGAGCGACGGCTGCAATCGCGGAATTGCCGCAGATCGAGTTGCCGCAGGCAACCAGGATGGCCATGCGTTGAGGCAGTCCGAGCAGCCGGCAAAGAACGTAGCTTGCGCCGATGGCGAGGCCCACCACGACGGCGATGCCGAGAATGAGGCTGAAGCCCGCCTGGAGCACGGCCTGGAAGCTGATGGATGCGCCGAGCAGCATCACGGCGATTTCGAGAAGGGTCCTGGCGGAAAAGCCGATGCCGGGCGCCCAGCGCTCATCCGGCGTCCAGACGGTTCTGACCGCCGTGCCCAGGAGGATCGCAATCACGAGAGCCTCGATCCAGGGCCGCCCGGTCCAGTATTCCTCGATCATTTGCAGGCCGATGGCCGCGGCGGAAATACCGGCGCACAGGATGATTCCCGGAATGAGTTCTGCTGCGCGCGCGCCGTTCATCGGATCGCTCTTGCCCTTCATGCATCGATGAAGGGACCGCTATGCCCATGCTCGGCCAGAGGCAAGGTCAAAAGTCGGAATCAAGAGACGGGGAAGACCGCTTCCTCGATCGTACGCCAATCCTGCCTGAGCGCGAGGGTTTCCCGGTCGAGCACGATGAAGCAGCCCCCGCCGGGATGCTGCGGACGGCTTTCCCGCCCGATCTCCACCTGCTGAAGATGCGCCATGAGCAGGCAGCCCACGCCGCCATGGGCGACGATTAGCGTATCGCCGGTTTCCTCCGCCGCGATCCGGCTCACGGCCTTCACGATCCGGTTCTGCGCGTCGATGGCACGCTCCCAGCCGCGGATGCTCTCGTGAGGCTTGGCGAAGAATTCCTGCACCACCTCCCAGAATTCCGGCGGCGCGATATAGCCCGTGGCAGAGCGGTCGTTCTCGCCGAGATCCTCATGGGCCCGGTAGGGCAGGCCGAAGCGTTCCGCGACGATGGCCGCGCCGTCCATGGCCTTCTGCTCGGTGCTGGCATGGACCGAGGACAGGCGGATGCCGGAAAGCGCCTCGGTGAAATGCTGCATCCGCTTGCGGCCCGTCTCGTTGAGCGGCCATTGCGGCACAGGCGTGAGCGGGTCGATCACCACCTCAGGGTGGGTGAGAAAAATCAGAGCTGACATAGTGTTGTGATATAGCGGCTCGCGGCTTGGCCGTCGAGCTAGCTAAGAGGATAGGTCGCCTCGATCACGTAGGGGCCGCCGCCGGTGGAGGCCTTCGACGAATAGAGCACGAAGCGCGTGGCGGTGAAGGTGAGCTTCGGAAAATGGCCGCGGGTCGCCATGTAATCCGCCACATCGATGGGCGAGACGTTCTTCAGGCGCGCCAGCGTCACATGGGGGGTGAACTTGCGGCCTTCGGGAGGCAGCCCGATCTGGCGCATCATGCGCTCCTGCTCGGCCTGAAGATCGGCAAGCTCGCCGTTGCCGGACGTGCGGGCGAAGACCGCGCGGGGTTTCGACCCGCCGAAGGTGTCGAGGCCATCGAGGGTGATCCCGATGGGCTCGCGCCAGCGGGAATCGCCGAGGATCGACGCCACGTCGTCCGCCGTGCGCGCATCGATGTCGCCGATGAAGCGCAGGGTGATGTGGTAATTCTCGGGGTCGATCCAGCGGGCGCCCGGCAATCCGCCGCGATAGGCGGAGAGGGCCAGGCCGATCTCGGCGGGAATCTCGATGCCGGTGAACAGACGTGGCATGCGGCACCTCCCGAGTTTTGCTTACGCTTGTTGATTCAGACGATGGACAGCCGGCTTTGGTTCCGGCTGTCCGAGAGGGTCAAAAGACTTACGGGCAGGGGTTGCAGTGCTCGACATGGATGGCGTCGATGTGCTTCTCGATCTCGGGCGTGATCGTGACGTCGATGGAGGCGATGTCCGTCTTCAGTTGCTCCATCGAGGTTGCGCCGATGATGTTCGAGGTCACGAAGGGACGCGAATTCACATAGGCGAGCGCCATCTGGGCCGGATCGAGGCCGAATTCCTGGGCCAGGGCGATGTACTTCCGGATCGCCGCCTCCGCCGTCGGATTCTCGTAACGCTGGCCGCGCTCGAACAGGGTGGTGCGCGCGCCTGCCGGACGGGCGCCGTCGAGATACTTGCCGGTCAGGTAGCCCTGAGCGAGCGGCGAATAGGCCAGCAGGCTCACATTCTCGCGCATGCTGACTTCCGCCAGCGCCACCTCGTAGGTGCGGTTGAGCAGGTTGTAGGCGTTCTGCACCGACTGCGCCCGGGCCTGGCCCTTGGCCTCCGCGTGCTTGAGAAAGGTCATGGTGCCCCAGGCGCTCTCGTTCGACAGGCCGAAATGGCGGATCTTTCCGGCTTTCACCAGATCCGTCATGATCTCGACCGTCTCGCCGATGGGATGCGAATCACCTTCCTGGTGCCGGTAGATGGTGGGGTTCGAACCCCACGTCATCGGACGGTCGGGCCAGTGGATCTGGTAGAGGTCGATATAGTCGGTCTGGAGCCGCTTCAGGCTCTTGTTCACCGCCTCCTCGATCTGCTTGCGCGAGAGCTCGGCCTTGGAGCCGTCGTCGCGGAACCAGGTGTTGTCGGAGCGGCCCACCACCTTCGAGGCGAGAATCACCTTGTCGCGGGTGCCGCGCGCCTTGAACCAGGAGCCGATGATCCGTTCCGTGGAACCTTGGGTCTCGGCCTTGGGCGGAATCGAATAAAGCTCGGCGGTGTCGAAGAAATTGATGCCCTGGTCGAGGGCATAATTCATCTGCTCATGGCCCTCGGCCTCGGTGTTCTGCTGGCCCCAGGTCATGGTGCCGAGGCAGATGAGGCTGACATTGAGATCGGTGCGGCCAAGGCGGCGATATTGCATTGTCACGGCTCCTGGCGGCGGTCAGGTCCGCCGCGCTGGGGAAGGATGTGGAACGCGCTGAAGGCGATCAGCGCTGGGACAGGCGGGCGAGAAAGCTCTCGACGCTGGGCAGGATGCGCTCGACGATGATCTCCACGCCCTTCGCCGTCGGGTGCAGCCCGTCGGGAAGGTTGAGGGATCGCTCGCCAGCCACCCCGTCGAGGAAGAAGGGATAGAGCACAAGGTCATGCTTCTTCGCAATGTCCGAATAGATGGTGTCGAATTTCTGAATATAGGCCTCGCCCAGATTGCGTGAGGCATACATCCCGGCGAGCATCACCGGAATGTTGCGGGCTTTCAAGCGCTCCACGATGGTCTCGATGTTGCGGCGGGTTCCGGCAGGGTCGAGACCGCGCAGCATGTCGTTGGC
>JAEXGT010000068.1 GCA_023450615.1 Pseudomonadota bacterium
ACGCGCCGGGGGGGGCTGTTTACCCCCCCCCGCCGACGAAGATATCAGCCGACGCGGTACTGGCGGCCGGGCTCGTTGGCGGTCAGATCGGCCAGGACCGTCTCGCCCGCCACCGCCGTCTGGCCGAGACCGACCAGCACCTGGGCGCTCATGGGCACGTAGATGTCCAGGCGCGAGCCGAAACGGATGAGGCCGAAGCGCTCGCCGGTGCTCAGAGAGTCGCCGACCTTCACGAAGGAGACGATGCGGCGCGCCACGAGGCCCGCGATCTGCACCACGCCGATGCGGGTGCCCGCCGTCTCGATGACCAGCGCGTTGCGCTCGTTGTCCTCGCTCGCCTTGTCGAGCTCGGCATTGAGGAAGAGGCCCGGCGTATAAAGGATCTGCTCGATACGGCCCGCGACCGGCGAGCGGTTCACATGGCAGTCGAATACGTTCATGAAGACCGAGATGCGGGTCATCGGCTCAGGCGGAAGGTTGAGCTCGGCGGGGGGAACCGCCGTCGTGATGAGGTTCACGCGCCCGTCCGCCGGAGAAACCACGAGACCCTCGCGCAGAGGGGTCACCCGCGGCGGATCGCGGAAGAAGTAGCACACCCATACGGTCAGGATGGTGCCGATCCAGCCGAGCGGCGACCAGAGCCAGGCCAGGAGGATGGTCGCAATCAATGCGATCAGAATGAAGGGATACCCCTCCTTGTGGATCGGGACGAAGATGCGGCGCATCGATTCCAGGATGTCGGTCATACTTTGAAGCCTTTATCGAGTTTGCGTGGGGATGGCAGGAGCCAGCGCTCCCGTCAACCTGCCACGCTCTCCCTGGACCGCTCCTGCTCCTCGGCACGCTTGAGGGTCTCGCGGGCCTGATCGGCCTCCCGCTGGCGGTTCCACATGGCGGAATAGACCCCGCCCTGGGCCAGAAGGCTGGCGTGATTGCCCCGCTCCACGATGCGCCCCTGATCGAGCACGATGATCTCGTCGGCCCCGATCACCGTGGACAGGCGATGGGCGATGACGAGGGTCGTGCGGCCCCGGCTGACCCGGTCGAGGGCGTCCTGGATCTCCTTTTCCGTAAAGGTGTCGAGAGCCGATGTGGCCTCGTCGAGCACCAGGATCGGAGGCGCCTTCAGGATCGTGCGGGCAATGGCGACGCGCTGCTTCTCGCCGCCCGAGAGCTTCAGGCCGCGCTCGCCCACCGGAGTGTCATAGCCTTCCGGCAGAAGGCTGATGAAGCGGTCGATCTGGGCAAGGCGGGCAGCCTCCCTCACCTCCTCCTCGGAGGCGTCCCAGCGGCCATACTGAATGTTGTAGCCGATTGTGTCGTTGAACAGCACGGTATCCTGCGGGACCATGCCGATCACCTTGCGCAGGGAAGCCTGCTGCACGTCGGCGATATTCTGTCCGTCGATGAGGATGCGCCCGCTCGTGGGTTCGTAGAAGCGGAACAGCAGGCGCGAGATGGTGGACTTGCCCGCGCCCGAAGGCCCGACGATGGCGACCGTATGCCCGGCCGGAACCTCGAAGCTCACACCCTTCAGGATCGGGCGCTCCGGGATGTAGGAGAAATGCACGTCCTCGAAGCGCACGACCGCCTGTTTGACCTCGAGCGGCTTCGCATCCGGCTTGTCCTGGATCTCCGGGTTGCGCTCGATGATGTTGAACATGTCGTCGATATCGATGAGCGCCTGTTTGATCTCGCGGTAGAGCATGCCCATGAAGTTCAGCGGAATGTAGAGCTGAACCAGCATGGCATTCACAAGCACGAAGCTACCGACGGAGACCCGGCCCGCCATGATGTCCTGGGCTGCCAGCACCATCACGACGCCCATGCCGATGGAGAAGATCACGGCCTGACCCGCATTGAGCACGGCAAGCGACGTATAGGTCTGCGTCGAGGCCTTCTCGTAACGCTCCATGGAGCGATCGTAGCGCGCGGTTTCCCGCTGCTCAGCGCCGAAATACTTCACCGTTTCGTAGTTCAGCAGAGAATCGACTGCCTTGGTGTTGGCGTCCGTGTCGGAATCGTTCATCTGCTTGCGGATGGAGATACGCCACTGGGTCGCCTTGTAGGTATAGGCGAGATAGACCACCACCATCGCGAAGACGACGGCGGAATAGGTCCAGTTGAACTCCCAGGCGAGCAGGCCGAGCACCAGCACGAATTCGAGAATGGTCGGGACGAGGGTGAGCACCACGAGGCGCGACAATTCCTCGATGCCCTCGCGGCCACGCTCCAGCACGCGCGTAAGACCGCCCGTCTTGCGTTCGAGATGAAAGCGCAGCGACAGGCGATGCATGTGCTCGAAAGCCTGGAGCGCGAGATTGCGCACCGCATGCATGGCGACCTTCGCGAACAGGCCGTCGCGCACCTGGGTCAGCACCGCCATGAGAATGCGGGTGACGCCGTAGATGATGGTCAGGATGATCGGCGACTTCCACAGCCAGGAGCCCGACGTCGCGGCCACTTCGGTCGCCTGATTGGCGTTGCCCGTCACGGCCACGAGCGCATCCGTCGCCCATTTGAAGGCGAAGGGCGTCACCATCGTCACGCCCTTGGCGACGAGGAGGAGGCCGAACGCCAGGAAAACGCGGCGCTGGAGATCGGGCCGCCCCTGAGGCCAGAGATAGGGCCAGAGCTTTGTCCAGGTTTCGGCCAAGCCGCTGGCCCGGCGCGAGGCGGCGCTCGTCGGGGGCACCGTGGTGGTAGGGGGCATGATGAGAGAATCCGAATGTACTGTCGGACCCGATATAAGGGATCGGGCTCAGGAATTCACCCTGTCCGGCTATAGCGCTGCAATTCTGTGAACGCTTTGCTCTTGCCCTGGGCTTCAGGACAGCTGCGGACAAGAAACCTAGTTGGTCTTCTGCTCCTGATCCTGCTGGTTCGGCAGCACGAAGACCTGACCCGGATAGATCAGGTTGGGATTGCGGATCTGCTCCTTGTTCGCTCCGTAGATGACGGTATAGCGATAGCCTTCCCCGTAAATCCGCTGGCTGATCCGCCAGAGATTGTCGCCCTTGGAGATGATGGCGGTGTTGATGTTGGGGATCACGACCGTTCCGGCCGCCGCGAACTGAGCATCGGTTGCGGGCTTTGCGGCGGGCTGCGCTCGCACGGCCATATCGGGACTGGCCGAAGCGACAGGGACTTCCGGCACGGCTGAGGCAACCTGCTCCGGTACGTTGAAGCCGACTTCGGCGCGGGACTTCACCTGTCCGGAAACCGGGTCCACATCGTCGAGGCGGATGCGGTAATCGCCCGGGCGAACGCCGGAACCGATGGAAAAGGACACCTTGCCATCTCCCCCCGCCCCGCCGGGAGCGATGAGGGTTTCGTTGAGATAAAGCCGCACCGTCGCTCCCGGAGCCGATTGGCCGGACACGAAGAGTTTGCCGTTTTCCGTCTCCACGCTCACGATCTTGATCTCGGGCCGGGGCGCGGGCTGAGCCGGAGGCTCAGGATTTGCATTGGCCTGCTGCTGCGGCTGAGGAGGTGTCTGAGCGGGTTCGGCAGGCTTTGCCGGAGGCTCCGGCTCCTTCTGCGCGACCTGCGGCTCGGGCGGCTCGGGGTTGGAGAGAACCACCGTCGGCTGGTCAGGCGTGGTCAAGGTCACTAGAGGCCGCTTCTGGGCCGCATCGATCACCAGCGTCACGGTCTGAGGCGAGCGCTGGCGCACTCCATCCGGTGCGATGGATTGCAGCGCCACCTGATGGGAGCCCGGTGGGAAGGTCGGCGGCACAATGGCGAAGAGGCCGGATGCATCCGCCACGCCGCGGGCATGAACCTGATCACCCCGCATCAACTCGATCGTTGCGCCGGGAGCAGCACGTCCGGCAATCACGCTTTCGCCATTGGGCTCGACGCGCACGAGATCGAAGGACGGGACGATAGCGGATTCGGATGGCTTCGCCTCGGCAGCTTTCGGCTCCGGAGCTTTTGCAGGCGTCGTCGCGGCGTCAGCTTTCGGCTGCGGAGCGGGCTGCTGCACAATAGCCTGAGGTGCGGCATTCCGGCCCAAGAGGTCGGGCGCGCCGGGCCATGCCCAGTAAAGAGCGCCGACAAGAACTGCGACGACGCCTGCGGCGGCTGCGCCGAGGATCGCGATGGTTCCTTTGATTTCTGTCGCCTGCGCCATGCTGCTTTTTCTCAACCGCGGCACTTTCATGCATTTAAACCATTTATCTTTCAAAAGGCTACGGCCATATAAAGGGAATCTGTATGTTTTATGATTCAACGCGGGAGGCTCCCCGCCTCCCCGAAATGCCCATGTCAGAACCTAAGCTTATCAAATCGATCTGTGTTTATTGCGGCTCCGGCTTCGGAGACGATCCCGTTTTCGCTGAAAATGCGGCGGCATTGGGTCGGGCCATGGCCGAGCAGGGAATCAGCCTCGTTTATGGCGGCGGCAATGTCGGACTCATGGGCACGGTCGCTCAGGCCACGCTCGATCACGGCGGCTATGTCACCGGAATCATTCCCGACTTCCTGAAGTCGCGCGAAAAACTCCTCGACGAGGTGCAGGAAACCATCGTCGTGCCCGACATGCACACGCGCAAGCGCCTGATGTTTGAGAAGGCCGACGCTTTCGTGGCACTGCCGGGCGGCATCGGCACGCTGGAAGAGCTCGTGGAGCAGATGACCTGGTCGCAGCTCGGCCAGCACACCAAGCCGATTTTGATGCTCAGCACCAAGAGCTTCTGGAAGCCGCTGCTGGTGCTTTTCGCCCATATGCGCGACCAGGGCTTCATTCGCCCCGGACTCGAGCTCAGTTATCTTGTTGCCGAGAAAGTCGAGGACGTGATTCCGATGCTCCAGGACTCAGCGCGCCGCGTGGGCATCGTCGAGAACGTGGACATCATCGAGTCGAAATTCTGAGGATCTCGACTCATCCTGAGCGGGACAGAAGCAGCCCGCCCAGGATGAAGGCGATGGCCACCAGCCGTTGCCAGGTAATCGCCTGCACGGGCAGGCCGAAGCCGCCCACGGCATCCAGAAGAAGCGCTGCGACCACTTGGCCGAAGATCAGCGCGGCCACGGTGCTCATGGCCCCGAGCTGCGGGACGGCCCAGATCACGATCGCCACATAAAAAGCACCCAGAACGCCTCCGAGCCACGCCCACCAAGGCGCGGCGGCGATGGCGCCTGAAGCGGGCCATGAACCCCTGACCACGCAGACAAGAGCCAAAACCAGGAAGCCGACACCGAACGACACGCCGGCCGCCAGCAGCGGATCTCCCAGCGCGCGCGCCAGCGATGCGTTGATGGGAGCCTGCGCGGCTACGAAAATGCCGCCCAGAACGATTCCCGAAAGCGGAAGCAGGAGCGAGAGGTTCATGGGTTGTCTCATGCTGAAATGAAGCTGCCTTACAAGCTCTGTCCTCATCCTGAGAGTCTGGCCGGACAAATATATAGCGCGCGTTTCCCTCCCCCTTGTGGGCAGGAGAGCTACCGGCGCTTTATCGGCCAGATTCTGAGGAGGGCGGGGCTTGTCGTGAGAAGGACTTAAAGCGTCGCTCCGCCCTTCAAGAGCTTGTAGATCATGGAATCGGTGAGAGCCTGGAACGAGGCGTCGATGATGTTCGCCGACACGCCGATGGTGGTCCAGCGCTCGCCGGTCGCATCCGTGAACTCGATGAGAACGCGCGTCACGGCATCCGAGCCGCCCTGATAGATGCGCACCTTATAATCCACCAGCTCCAGATCCTGGATCAGATTCTGGTATTTGCCGAGATCCTTGCGCAAAGCCACGTCGAGCGCGTTCACCGGGCCGTTGCCCTCAGCCGCGGAGATCAGGACCTCATCGCCCACACGCACCTTCACGATGGCTTCCGAGGCCGTGACGAGTTCGCCCATGGCGTTGTAGCGGCGCTCCACATTGACCGAAAAACGCTCCACGTCGAAGAAGGCAGGCACCTCGCCCAGCATGCGCTTGACCAGCACATAGAAGGAAGCATCCGCGCCCTCGAAGGCGAAGCCTTGTGCTTCCTTGCGCTTCACTTCGTCGAGGACGCGAGCGATGCGCGGGTCGCCCTTTTCCAGATCGAAACCGCAGCGCTTGAGCTCGGCCAGGATGTTCGACTGTCCGCCCTGATCGGAGACGAGCACCTTGCGCACATTGCCGACGACATCCGGCTCCACATGCTCGTAGGTGCGCGGGTCTTTGAGCACAGCGGAGGCATGGATGCCCGCCTTGGTGGCGAATGCGCTCGCGCCGACGAAAGGCGCATGGCGGTTGGGCTGGCGGTTGAGGATCTCATCCACCTGCCGGGATGCATGGGTCAGGCCGTTCAGCGCCTCGTCCGACACGCCGAGTTCGAAACGCGAGGCGTATGAATCCTTCAGCTTCAGCGCGCCGATCAGCGTGATGAGATTGGCGTTGCCGCAACGCTCGCCGAGGCCGTTGAGCGTGCCCTGAATATGGCGCGCGCCTGCCTCAACCGCCGCGAGGGAGTTGGCAACCGCGCAGCCGCAATCGTCATGGGCATGAACGCCCAGATGATCGCCCGGCACCACCTTCGTGACGGCGGTCACGATCTCCGTGATCTCGTGAGGCAGCGTGCCGCCATTGGTGTCGCACAAAACGACCCAGCGCGCGCCGGATTCGTAAGCAGTCCTGGCGCAGGCCAGCGCATAATCGGGATTGTTCTTGTAGCCGTCGAAGAAGTGCTCGCAATCGACCATCACCTCGCGGCCCTTGGCACGCGCGGCCTCGACGCTGTCGCGGATGCCGGCGAGGTTCTCCTCGGGTGTGGTCTCAAGCGCCACGCGCACGTGGTAATCCCAGGCCTTCGCCACGAAGCAGATCGCATCGGCCTGCGCTTCGAGGAGAGCCGCAACGCCTGGATCGTTCGACACGGAGCGCCCTGCCCGCTTCGTCATGCCGAACGCGGTGAACTTGGCGTTCTTCGTGCGCTTTTCGGAGAAGAAGGCGGTGTCGAGCGGATTCGCGCCCGGATAGCCGCCTTCCACGTAATCGATGCCGAGCCTGTCGAGGAGCGCCGCCACGGCGCGCTTGTCCTCCAGCGAGAAATCCACGCCCGTGGTCTGCGCGCCGTCGCGCAGGGTGGTGTCGAAGAGATAGACGCGCTCGCGAGTCATGATTGCAGCTTCCTGTCCTCGGCGGATGCGAGGCGCTTTTCCATGGTGGTATTGGCAAGCCATTCGTCGCCGAGCGAAACTGTGTTCCGGCGTTGCGGCGTGAAACCGCGCTGCTCGAAGAAGGGGCGTGCGGTATCGCTCGCATCCGTGGTGAGACGGGTCGCGCCCCGCGCATGAGCCAGCTTCTCAATGGCATCGTAGAGCATGGCACCGACGCCCTGTCCTGCAACGGCAGGATGGACGTAGAGAAAGTCCACATGCTCGTTGTCCTTGAGCGAGATGAAACCGACGGGCGAACCCTCGATGGTCGCGATCAAGGTAAGGTTCTCGGCTACACGCCTGGCGAAGCCCTCATCCTCGGAGATCTCGGCCCAGGCTTCACGCTGCGCCTCGCTGTAATCCTCCTCAGCCAATTCCATGACGCTGGCTTGGTAGATATCGACGAGAGCAGTGATATCACTTGGCAGGAAGGGACGAAGCCCCGGTTTCGGCAATGACTGTCCCATCAGCGTCCCCTCTCCTTCACATTCACCGCAACACCGGCCTCATCCTGAGGAGCAGACGCAGTCTGCGTCTCGAAGGAGCCTCCAGTGCACTCTGGAGCCTCCTTCGAGACGGCGCAGCGCGCCTCCTCAGGATGAGGACAAAGTGAAATTGTCTGAAGAAGCGCCATCAGCGTGCAACCTCCCAGGTGGTCGTTCCGTCCTTGTTGTCCTTCACCACCACATTCAACGCGGCGAGCTCATCGCGGATGCGATCGGACTCGGACCAGTTCTTCGCAAGCCGCGCTGCTATTCGTTGCTCGATCAAATCGTTGAGACGGTGAAAATCAAATCCGTCTTCTGTAAGTCTTGCTAATTCACCGCCGTTTACTCGTCCAGCATACTTGGTCGCTACTTTTATAACTTCAGCCGATTCTTTTACAAACTCTCGAGCCCTATGTAGCCACGGCGTCAACCCAAAGAAATTCATCGTTGCAGCAAGTGAGTTCGCTGCAACTTCACTATCAGCAGCCTCATCAGCCAGAGCCTGCATTCGTGTCAAAGCCGCAGGACTGTTTAAGTCATCCCCGAGAGCGGCAATTACTTCTGGGGAAGGATCGCCATAAAATTCATCAACATAAACTTCTGATATGACTCTTTCCCATTTCTTCAGAATGACGCGGCTTTCCTCGAGCCCCTTCACCGTCCAGTCGATGGGCTGGCGGTAATGGGTGCGGAGCATGTTGAAGCGCAGCACCTCGCCCGGCCAGTCCTTCAGCAGATCGGCAATGGTCAAGAAGTTGCCGAGCGACTTCGACATCTTCTCGCCTTCCACCTGCAGGAAGCCGTTATGCATCCAGACATTGGCCATGCGCGGCGTCTCAAACGCGCAGCAACTCTGCGCGATCTCGTTCTCGTGGTGCGGGAACACAAGGTCGATGCCGCCGCCATGGATGTCGAAGATCTCGCGCTCGGTCGGATCGCTGCACGAAATCCGCGTCTCGAAAGCCTGGATCAGGTGTTTCCACGACATGGCGGAGCACTCGATGTGCCAGCCGGGGCGGCCCGGGGTCTCGATGCCGGCAGGCGATGCCCAAGCAGGATCATTCGGGCCCGAAGGCTTCCAGAGCACGAAATCCATCGGGTCGCGCTTGTAGGGCGCCACATCCACCCGGGCGCCGGACAGCAACTCGTCGAGAGAGCGTTTCGAGAACGCGCCGTATTGCGGCACGCCGGAGAGCTTCTGCATGCCGGACACCGAGAAGAGCACGTGCTCCTCCGCAACGTAGGCCGCGCCCCGCGCGATGAGGCGCTCGATGATCATGCGCATCTCGTCGATATGCTCGGTGGCCCGAGGCTCCACGAAGCGCGCGGGCTTGCCCACCTCGTTCACGTCGTCCGGCATCAACACGCCGAGCGCGCGGATATCCGCGTGGAACTGCTCCTCGGTCTTGCGGGTCACTTCCCGGATGGCGTCGTTATGCGGCAGGCCCGGATAATCGCGGGCGGCGCGGGCGTTAATCTTGTCGTCCACATCCGTGATGTTGCGCACATACGTCACGCCTTCCGCGCCGTACACATGCCTCAACAGACGAAACAGAAGGTCGAAGACGATGATGGGGCGGGCGTTGCCGATATGGGCATAGTCATAAACGGTTGGGCCGCAGACATACATGCGCACGTTCTTCGGGTCGATCGGGACGAACGCGTCCTTCGACCGGGTGAGCGTGTTGTAGAGCTTCAGCTGGGGCGCCATGAAACCAAGTCCCTGTCAGGCCACAAGGCCGGAGATTGGTTTCATTCTTGGAATGAGAACGAGACGGCTCCAGCCAGCGTGGGTCGCTAGCCGCAAATAATCCCGGAAATGAGGATCGTTGCCGTGTTCATGAAACAATCAATGCCTCTTCCGCCCGCAGGCGTCAAGGTTCCCGTGCTGAAGAGCATATTGGATTTGCAGGCGTGCAAGAAACGTGTCTTTACCAAACCCGTTAGAGCTTTATTCACGGGGTGCCGTGACAATAAAGCACGAGTTCAATCGATGAGGTTTTCTATGCGCCGCGCATTCACCATGCTCGGATTGAGTACGGCTGTGTTCGTTGGGGCTGCGTCCCTGGCCCTGCTTCCCGGCGGCACTCAAGCCTCATCGGCCGAAGCGACCTTCATGGTCCCCGCCGCCGATGGTTACGGCGTCGCGGAATGCCTCATCTCAAACAAGCCTTGTGGCCAAGTTGTGGCGGATACCTGGTGCGAGGCTCAGGGCTATGCCCGGGCAGTTTCGTTCCGCCAGATCGACGCCGTGGAGACCACCGGCTCGGTCCAGAAGGTGTCCATGACGGCTCCCGAGGATCGCCCGGTCTCGATCACTTGCTCGAACTGATCTCTCACGAAGACCGCCTCAGGCCTGAGACGAGGGCCGTATCGGAGCCAGCATGGCCTGAGCGGTCCTCACGACCGCGCGAGTGACATCGGCCATGACCGGGCCAACGATGCGGCTTTCCTGCCAGAACAGGGGCACCTCGAAGGGAAACCGGGCATCCAGAGCCACCAGCCGCCCCGCGCGAAGGTGATCCTTCACGAGAATTTCCGGGTTCATCCCCCATCCCAGTCCGGCGAGGGACGCATCCACGAAGGCCTGCGACGAGGGCAGCCAATGCTGCGGCGGCTGGATATCCGCTCCGAAGACCTGCCTCAGCCATAGGCTCTGCAACCGGTCCTTCTGATTGAAGATCAGGCTCGGCGCCCGCGCCGCGCTCTCCTTGTCGAACCCGTTGGGGAACCAGCGCTCGACGAAGCCGGGGCTTGCTGTCGCGGCGTAGCGCAAGGCTCCCAATGGGCGGCAGTTGAAGCCCTGGATCGGTGTATCCCGCGACGTGACCGCCGCCATGACCTCCCCGCGCCGCAGCCAATCCGCGCTGTAATCCTGATCGTCCACCACGAGATCGAACAGGAATCCTTCCGTCTCAGCCATGGCCTGAATGAACCATGTGGCGAGGCTGTCGGCATTTACGGCGATGCGCAGCGTCACGGGCCGGGTGTCGGCCTGAAGCCGGGGAAGGCTTTGCCGCATGGAGCTTTCGAGCAGGGCCACCTGCTCCACGTGCTGGCACAGGCGCTGCCCGATCTCGGTCGCCAAGCAGGGTTGCCCTCTGATGACGAGAACCGTCCCAACCCTCTCCTCCAGGAGCTTGATCCTCTGGGAGATGGCGGAAGGCGTCACGTTCAGCTGCTGCGCGGCCCGCTCGAAACTGCCTGAGCGGACCACGGCGGCAAGGGCGGAGAGAAGTGCGTAATCCAGCATGGATAAGATTTTCTAATCCGAGGTGAAGTTCTTTAACTGTCCTAAGCACAATTTCCTGCCTATGGAAGTCCGGCTCTCTCATTGGACAACCCTCATGACCGCCCCGCTTCTCGCCGGCTTTCTGCTCGGCCTCAGCCTGATCCTTCCCATCGGCGCACAAAACGCCTTCGTCCTGCGCGTGGGCCTGCGCGGGGAGCATGTCTGGGCCGTCTGTCTCGCCTGCGCCGTCTCGGACGCCCTGCTGATCCTGGCGGGCGTTTCAGGATTCTCCCACATCAGCGCCATGGTGCCCTGGGCGGAAGACGTCCTGCGGTATTTCGGAGCGGCTTTTCTCCTGGCCTATGGCGCACGGAGCTTCCGGGGCGCATTCCGGTCCGAGGCCCTGAAACCGTCGGAGGCGCAGCCTGAGAGCCTGAAGCGCGTGGTGCTGACCTGTCTCGCCTTCACCTGGCTCAACCCGCATGTCTACCTCGACACGGTGGTGCTCATCGGCTCGATCTCGACGCAGTTTTCCGAGAACCGAGGCCTGTTCGCCATCGGAGCCATGCTGGCCTCGTTCACGTTCTTCTTCTCGCTCGGCTACGGCGCCCGCCTTCTCAAGCCGCTCTTCGCACGGCCCGTCACGTGGCGGATCCTCGATGTCGCCATCGGGCTCATCATGTGGGTGACGGCGGCACGGCTTTTGCTGAACTAGAGTATCGAACGCAAAAGTGGGTCCCTGTTTTGCGTGAAAAGATACGTCAAACCAAAAGCTTAAAGCAAAATCTTAAAGCAGGGACGTGAGTTCGATTTCACGTCCGATGCTTTAGGCTCGAAGCCGTCTCGTCACTTGAGCCATTCCCCGCATTTGGGCGGCACTTCCGTGCCCCAAGGCATCAATGGGACGGTGGAGGTCGAGTTCTTGGGCGAGCCTTCGATGGGCCGGTCAGAATAGACCATGTAGACGAGCGTGTTGCGCTTCGCGTCACAGCCGCGGACGATCTGCATCTTTTTGAAGATCAGGGAGCGGCGCTCGCTGAACACCACGTCGCCCTGCCCGAATCTCTGCTTGATCTTCACGGGGCCGACCTGACGGCAGGAGAGCGAGATGTCGGAGACCTCCTCCGCCACGCCGAACGTGCCCGAGATGCCGCCCCGCTCCGGGGTCGTGTAGTGGCAGGCCACGCCTTCAATCAGCGGATCGTCGATCCCGTAGACGGCGAGCTTGTCGTCCGGGGTCAGCGCCCGCCAGACGGTGGATTTCTTGAAGATCAGGTCCGGCTCCTGGGCCGCAGCGCCGACGGCGCTCCCCATAACGAGGGCCAGGGCCAGGACGATTCGCGCAAGCATTCTTCGTGTTCTCCCAATGCTACGCTCAATGTGGGGATGCCGCCCGCCTTTGGCGAGAGCCTCGGGTAAGGCCCCCACCCTTATTTGCTCCCGAGGCCGGATAAGGGTACATGCAGATCGCTGCCTTGAAGCTTCACCGAAGGCTCGCAAGACGGTAATCACAATAGGGCCCCATTCCAGCGTCACATCACACCCTGGCCATGGCGCCGTATCGGACCTGAGTTCTGCGATCAGCTTGATGACAAAGACATTCCTTCTCCGCTCTCTCCTTGCCGTGACGGCCTTCCTCGCCGCCGGTCAGGCCGCTTTCGCCCAGTCGGCGGAATGCCAGCGCTTCCGCGCGGAACTCGCGAATCTCGAGCGCAGCGGAGGCGGAGCGCCGACCGGGCAAATGCAGGCCCAGCGGGCGGAGATCAATCGTCTCGTCCGCTATTACAGCTCCATCGGCTGCGAACGCGGCCCCTTGAGCTTCTTTGCCGGTCCTCCCCCGGCCGAGTGCCCCGCCATCGCCGGGCAGATCCGTCAGCTCGAGGCCGGCTATGCCCGCCTTGCGCAGCAATCCATCGACCCCTCAGCCGTCGAAGGACGCCGCCGCCAGCTCCAGGCCGCCGTGCAGCAGGCCTGCTCCACCGAGCCGCGCGGCTTCTTCGAAACGCTCTTCGGCCCGCCCCGCGGCCAGCAACAGCAGCAGATCTCCCCCGAGGGCCAGCCCATCATCGCCGATGAAGGATCACCCGCTCTCGGCGGTGGCCGCCTGATCTGCGTGAAAACCTGCGACGGATCGTTCTTCCCGCTCGCCACCCCGCCCGGCGGCCAGCAGAGCGCGGACGAGATGTGCCAGGCTCTCTGCCCCGGCACGGAAACGACTGCTTTTGCCTATCCCGGCGGCGACGAGGGCCTGACGCGGGCCGTCTCCCTTTCGGGCAATCGGGCCTACACGTCGCTCGCCAATGCCTTCAAATTCCGCAAGTCCTTCGACGAAAGCTGCGCCTGCAAGCGGCAGGACGAGAGCTGGGCCGTCGTCCTGCGCAAAGCCGAGAGCATGCTTGAGCAGCGCAAGGGCGACATGATCGTCACCGCCGAGAAGGCGGAGGAGCTGTCTCGTCCCAAGGCCGTCCAGGCCCGCAAGGCCGCCGAAAAGAAAGCGGATGAGGAAGAGAAGGCCCAGGCCGAGAGCGCCGCCTCCGCTCCGACCGCAGGCAAGGAATCCTCCGGCATCGGCCCGCAATCCATCGAGACCACCCGCGTTGTCGGCGAGAACGAAGGCAACAAGCAGGAGGTCGTCGTGGGCAATGGCCAGAGGAAATCGGTTCGCGTGATCGCGCCGAACCTCATCCCGGTGCCGAGCGCGCAGCAGTAATCCTGATATCGCCGGGCGCGCTCATATCTTACATTCTTCCATCATGGCCGGGCTTGTCCCGGCCATTTCGTTTCAGAAGAGCGCCGCGCTCCGCGGACCGGCGATGATGTGCCGGGCGGCACTCGGCTGCCCCGGCCTTTCCATGTTATCAGGCTCCCCATGAAACCGCTCGATCACACGCGAATCCCTGACGCCTCAGGCCCAACGACACCGATCATCTCGATCGCGGGGCTCAGCAAAACATATGCGTCCGGCTTCCAGGCCCTGCGCACCATCGACCTCGACATCCGCCGGGGCGAGATCTTCGCCCTGCTCGGCCCCAACGGCGCCGGCAAGACGACGCTGATCAGCATCATCTGCGGCATCGTCAATCCGAGCACCGGCACGGTCACGGCGGACGGGCACGACATCATCCACGATTACCGCCCTGCCCGCACCAAGATCGGCCTCGTTCCGCAGGAACTCACGACCGATGCCT
Organism: Pseudomonadota bacterium; assembly: GCA_023450615.1. GTDB lineage: Bacteria > Pseudomonadota > Alphaproteobacteria > Rhizobiales > Beijerinckiaceae > Microvirga. The sequence continues at coordinate 14,046 of JAEXGT010000068.1, forward strand.
TCGAGACCGTGTGGGCGACGGTGACGTTCAGCCGTGGGCTTTTCGGCAAGCCGGCCAACCCCGCCTATATCGAGAGCATCCTCAAGGACCTCTCCCTCTGGGAGAAGAAGGACACGAAGATCATGGCGCTCTCCGGCGGCATGAAGCGGCGCGTGATGATCGCGAAGGCGCTCTCGCACGAGCCGAAGATCCTCTTCCTCGACGAGCCGACGGCGGGCGTCGACGTGGAGCTGCGGCGCGACATGTGGAACATGGTGCGCAAGCTTCGTGAGAACGGCGTCACCATCATCCTCACCACGCATTACATCGAGGAAGCCGAGGAGATGGCCGACCGCATCGGCGTGATCAACAAGGGCGAGATCGTCCTCGTCGAGGACAAGCACGTGCTCATGCGCAAACTCGGCCAGAAGCAACTGACCCTGCAATTGCAGAGCCCGCTCCCCGCGCTCCCCCCGGCGCTGCAATCCGACAACCTGCAGCTCTCCGCCGACGGTACGGAGCTCGTCTACACCTTCGATACTCAGAGCGAGGAAACGGGGATCGCCACGCTGCTGCGCCGTCTCAACGAGCACGGCATCGACTTCAAGGATCTTCGCACCTCCGAGTCCTCGCTGGAGGACATCTTCGTCAGCCTGGTGAGGGAACGCGCGTGAACATCTACGGCATCAAGGCCATCTATCTGTTCGAGATGGCGCGCACCTGGCGCACTCTGATGCAGAGCATCGCGTCGCCGGTGCTCTCGACCTCGCTCTATTTCATCGTCTTCGGCTCGGCCATCGGCTCGCGCATGGCCACCATCGACGGCGTGAGCTACGGCGCATTCATCGTGCCGGGCCTCATCATGCTCTCGCTGCTGACGGAGAGCATCTCGAACGCATCCTTCGGCATCTACATGCCGAAATTCTCGGGCACCATCTACGAGATCCTCTCCGCGCCGATCTCGGCCATGGAGACGGTGATCGGCTATGTGGGCGCGGCCGCTACGAAGTCGGTCATCATCGGCGCGATCATTCTCGTCACCGCGCGGCTCTTCGTGGATTTCTCCATCCAGCATCCCGTGTGGATGATCGCGTTCCTCGTGCTGACCTCGATCACCTTCAGCCTCTTCGGCTTCATCATCGGCGTGTGGGCCGACAGCTTCCAGAAGCTTCAGGTGATCCCGCTGATGATCGTGACGCCGCTCGCCTTCCTCGGCGGCAGCTTCTACTCCATCAACATGCTTCCGCCCTTCTGGCAGAAGATCGCCCTGTTCAATCCGGTGGTCTATCTGGTCAGCGGCTTCCGCTGGAGCTTCTACGGCGTCGCCGACGTGGATGTGGGCTTGAGCCTCGGCATGACGTTCCTGTTCATGCTGATCTGCCTCGCCGCCGTCTGGTGGATCTTCAGGACCGGCTACAAGATCAAGAACTGACAGACTTTTGCGTCATGCCCGCACTTGTTGCGGGTATCCATGCCTTACTCCCTCTCCACCTCCCTGTACCCTCATCCTGAGGAGGTTTGTGAGTTGGAAAGAAAGACATGGATGGCCGGGACACGCCCGGCCATGTTGCTGTGTTCTAGAGCATCGAACGCAAAAGTGGGCACCGGTTTTGCGTGAAAAGATGCGCCAAACCAAAAGCTTCAAGCAGGGGACGTGAGTTCGATTTCACGTCCGATGCTTTAAGCCGCCTGCCCTGCCAGACGCGCCTTCGCACGCTCAGGGCCGATCAGCGGCAAGAGACTTGCAAGTTCGGGCCCGTGATCGAGACCGGTGAGCGCAAGGCGCAACGGCATGAACAGCGCCTTGCCCTTCACGCCGGTCTTCGTCTTCACCGCTTCCGTCCAGGCCTTCCAGGTGGATGCGTCCCACGGCCCTTCCGGCAGCATCCCGGCGGCCGCATCGATGAAAGCGCGATCCTCGATCACCGGCGTCACTGGACCGAACACGACCTTCGCCCATTCCGCCACATCCTGCACCTTCGTGAGGTTGCCGCGCACGGCATTCCAGAACACCTCGCCCAGATCCGCACCGAGCTTGATGAGACGCTCACGCACGGTGTCGTAGGGCATCTCGTGGATGAGGCGTGCGTTCAGGTGCTCCAGCTCGCTTTCGTCGAACTTCGCGGGGGCGCGGGAGATGTGGGCGAAGTCGATGAGCTTGGCGAGCTCGTTCAGATCCGCCACCGGACGCACCGCTTCCGCCGAGCCGACGAGCACCGCGAGCGAGGCCACCGCCTGCGGCTCCAGCCCCGCATCGCGCAGGCCCTTCACGGAGAGATGGCCGAGACGCTTGGAAAGCCCCTCGCCGCTCGCCGTGATCAGCAGGCTGTGATGGACGAAGGTGGGGATCGGCGCGCCCAGCGCCTCGAAGATCTGGATCTGCACCGCCGTGTTGGTGACATGGTCCTCGCCGCGGATCACATGGGTGATCCTGAGCTCGATATCGTCCACGACCGATGGAAGCGTGTAGAGATAGGTGCCATCCTCGCGCACCAGCACGGGATCGGACAGCGAGCCGCAATCCACGTGGCAATCGCCGCGCACGAGATCCTTCCACGCCACATTGGTGTGATCGAGCCGGAAGCGCCAATGGGGCCTGCGGCCCTCGGCCTCGAGGTTCTTGCGATCCTCGTCCGTGAGCTTCAACGCCGCGCGGTCGTAGATCGGCGGCAGCCCGCGGGCGAGCTGGCGCTTGCGGCGGAACTCAAGCTCCTCCGGCGTCTCGTAGCAGGCATAGAGACGGCCCATGGCCTTCAGCCGTTCGGCGGCCGCATCGTAGAGATCGAAACGCTCGGACTGGCGCACGGTCACATCCGGCGGGATGCCGAGCCATTTGAGGTCGGTCTCGATGGAATCCGCGTATTCCTGCTTCGAGCGCGCCAGATCGGTATCGTCGAAGCGCAGGATGAAGACGCCCCCCTCCCGGCGCGCGAAGAGCGCGTTGAGCAGGGCCACGCGGGTGTTGCCGATATGAATGTGCCCGGTCGGAGACGGGGCGAAACGAACGATGGGCTTGGACATGGGCCAACCCTATGACGAAGGGAGCGCGGCGGCGCAAGGGGCCGCGCTCAGGGAAAGATCAAACATCCATCGAGCCGGTGCGCGGCTTGCCCATGGCGCGTTCCAGAGCCTCATCATTCCGGTGGGCGACGAGGCCCTGGTCCCGGAAGCGGTTCACGATGGGATAGCGGCGGTCGCGGCCGAAATTCTTGCGGGTGACCTTGACGCCCGGCGCCGATTGGCGGCGCTTGTATTCGGCGAGGTAGAGCAGGCGTTCCACCTTCTTCACCACTTCGAGGTCATAGCCCTTGGCGACGATCTCGGAAACGCGAAGCTCCTGCTCCACGAGGCCGCGCAGGATTTCGTCGAGGTCTTCGTAGGGCGGCAGGGAATCCTGGTCCTTCTGGTCCTCGCGCAGTTCCGCGCTCGGGGCCTTGGTGAGGATATTCTCGGGGATGACGATGCCGTCCGGCCCCAACGCGCCCTTCGGCTTCCAGCGGTTGCGGAGCGCGGAGAGCGAAAAGACCTCCATCTTGTAGAGGTCCTTGATCGGATTGAAGCCGCCGTTCATGTCGCCATAGATCGTGGCGTAGCCCACCGACATTTCGGATTTGTTGCCGGTGGTGACCACCATGCCGCCGAACTTGTTCGAGATCGCCATGAGGATCGTGCCGCGCGCGCGGCTCTGGAGGTTTTCCTCCGTGATGTCGCGCTCCCTGCCCTGGAACAGCGGCTGGAGCGCCGCCTCGAACCCCTCCACGGGTTCCGCGATGGGCAGGATGTCGTAGCGCACGCCGAGCGCGCGGGCGCATTCCTCCGCATCCTTGAGCGACTCGCTCGAGGTGTAGCGATAGGGCAGCATCACGCAATGCACGCGCCCCGCGCCGAGCGCGTCCACCGCCATGGCGGCGCAGATGGCGGAATCGATGCCGCCGGAGAGGCCGAGCACCACGCCGGGGAAGCGGTTCTTCTCCACGTAATCGCGAAGGCCGAGCATGCAGGCGGTATAATCCGCTTGCCCACCCTCCTCGACCGTGTGCATGGGAGCCTCGCGGCAGGCCCAGCCCTCGGCGCCCTTCTCCCAGACGGTGAGGACGATCGCTTCCTCGAAGGCCGGAAGCTGGCCCGCAAGCGAGCAATCGGCATTGAGAATGAAGGACGCGCCGTCGAACACCAGCTCGTCCTGACCGCCGACCATGTTGAGATAGACGAGCGGCAGGCCGCTCTCGGTCACGCGGGCGGTGGCGATGCTGAAACGCTCGTCCGTCTTGCCGCGATGATAGGGCGAGCCGTTCGGCACCAGCAGCAGCTCGGCGCCCGTCTCGGCGAGGCACTCGACCACGTCGCCGGTCCAGATGTCCTCGCAGACCGGAATGCCGATGCGGATGCCGCGGAAATTCACCGGACCCGGCAGCGGACCGGCATCGAAATTGCGCTTCTCGTCGAACACGTCGTAGTTCGGCAGGTCCACCTTGTAGCGCACGGTGATCTGGCCGTTATCGAGGAGCGCATAGGCATTGTAGAGGTCGTCGCCCTCGCGCCATGGCAGGCCGATGAGCATGCCCGGGCCGCCATCCTCCGTTTCATGGGCAAGACGTTCCAGCGCCGCGCGGCACACATCCTGGAAGGCGGGCTTGAGCACCAGATCCTCGGCCGGATAGGCCGCGAGGAACTGCTCCGGGAACATGATGAGGTCGGCCCCCATGCGGGCGGCCTCGGCGCGGGCGTCACGAGCCTTCTGCTCGTTACCGGCCACATCGCCGACGATGGGGTTGAGCTGCGCGAGAGCGATCTTGAGAATGTTCTGAGCCATGGCACCCGCAGACTTAGCGCGCAGTCCGGTGCGCAGCAATGATTCCCGTACGCTTTCCATACCTCTTAAGACGCGAGAGGGGCAGCACGGGCCGATAGCGTTTTCTGCTCAAGCTTTATTGGAACCCGTAACAGCTCAGTTCGTTGTCCCAACACGAAATACATGGGAGACTGACATGCTAAAAGGCGGCCTTCTTTGGCTCATCGGCATTCCGCTGCCGATCATTCTTATTCTCTTCTTCATGGGCTGGCTGAGTTAAGCCGCAATACAAGTAGAGTTGCGTATGCGTAAAATAAAAGGGGCGCCTGGGGGCGCCCCTTTTCTTCGTTTTATTCAGCCGCCATGGCGGCGGGTCGTTCCCTTGATTGGCGCTCGCGCTTGACCAGCTCCGAGGTCAGGAACGCGATTTCCAGCGCCTGCTCCGCGTTGAGGCGCGGGTCGCAATAGGTGTGGTAGCGGTCCGAGAGGTCCGCATCGGTGAGCGCGCGGGCGCCGCCGGTGCATTCCGTCACGTTCTTGCCGGTCATCTCCAGGTGGATGCCGCCCGCATGGGTGCCTTCCGCCTGATGGATGGCGAAGAAGTCCCTCACCTCGCCCATGACGCGCTCGAAGGGGCGCGTCTTGAAGCCGGAAGCGGCCTTGATCGTGTTGCCGTGCATCGGGTCGCAGGACCACACCACCGTGCGGCCTTCCTTCTGCACCGCGCGGATCAGGGCCGGCAGGTGATCGGCAACCTTGTCCGCGCCGAAGCGGCAGATCAGGGTGAGACGCCCGGCCTCGTCCTCGGGGTTGAGGGTGTCGATGAGCTTGAGCAGGTTGTCCGCCGTGAGCGACGGGCCGCATTTGAGGCCGATCGGGTTCTTGATGCCGCGCATGTATTCCACATGGGCGTGGTCGAGCTGGCGGGTGCGGTCGCCGATCCACACCATGTGGCCGGAGGTGGCGTACCAGTCGCCGGTGGTGGAATCCACGCGGGTCAGGGCCTCCTCGTAGCCGAGCAGCAGGGCCTCGTGGCTGGTGTAGAAATCCGTCGAGCGCATCTCGGGATGCGTCTCGGGATCGATGCCGATGGCCCGCATGAAGTTCAGGCTCTCGGTGATGCGTTCGGCCAGCTCGCTGTAGCGCGAGGATTGCGGCGAATCCTTCACGAAGCCGAGCATCCAGCGATGGGCGTTCTCGAGGTTCGCATAGCCGCCGGTGGCGAAGGCGCGGATCAGGTTGAGCGTCGCGGCCGATTGGCGATAGGCCATGAGCTGGCGACGCGGATCGGGCATGCGCGCTTCAGGCGTGAAGGCGATGTCGCTGATGATGTCGCCGCGATAGCTCGGAAGCTCCACGCCGTCGATGGTCTCGGTCGGGGCCGAGCGCGGCTTGGCGAACTGGCCTGCCACGCGGCCGATCTTCACCACAGGCGAGCCGCCCGCATAGGTGAGCACCACGGACATCTGCAGGAACAGGCGGAAAAAATCGCGGATATTGTCGGCGGAATGCTCGGCGAAGCTCTCGGCGCAGTCGCCGCCCTGGAGCAGGAAAGCCTCCCCCTTGGCCACTTTCGCCAGATCGCGCTTCAGCTTGCGGGCCTCGCCTGCAAAAACGAGCGGAGGAAAGCCTGCGAGCTGCTGCTCGACGCTCTCAAGTGCCTCTTGGTCCGGAAAGGCCGGAACCTGCTGGATAGGCTTGTTTCTCCAGCTATCGGGCGTCCACCGCTCAGTCATGACACTAACTCCCGTGTCGTTTGTATCCTCTCGTGCACCGCAACAAGCGGCACGAAAGGGCACCTATACACGACATAAACAAAAAGGCGAGTGCCGAAAGGCCGCGACCTTTTTATGAGGAGCATCACCCCACGGCCACCGGCTTCTTGACCACCAGCGGCGTACGCATGGTCACCAGCTCCTCTGCGGCGGTGGGATGAACGGCCACGGTGCGGTCGAAATCGGCCTTGGTGGCCCCCATGGTGACGGCGACGCCCGCGAGCTGGATCATCTCCCCCGCATCGTGCCCCATGATGTGGACCCCCACGACCTTGTCGCTGGCCTTGTCGACGATGAGCTTCATGAGAACCCGCTCGGCGCTGCCCGACACGGTGGCCTTCATGGGACGGAAGGACGTCCGGTAGACGTCGATATCTCCATAGATCGCCCGCGCGGCATCCTCCCCGTAGCCGATCACGCCGATCTCAGGGGTCGAGAACACCGCCGTGGGGATCAGGTCATGGTCGATGATGGTTGGCCGGTCGCCGAAGACCGTGTCGGCGAAGGCGTGGCCCTCGCGGATGGCGATGGGCGTCAGGTTCGCCCGGTTGGTCACGTCGCCGACCGCATAGATCGAGGGAATGAGGGTCTGGGAATAGGCATCGACCGGGATCGCGCCGACCTCATCGACGGCAATCCCCGCCTTCTCCAGGCCGAGCCCTTTCGTGTTCGGGCGTCGCCCGGTGGCGACGAGCACCTGATCGACGGTCACGACGGAGCCGTCGGACAATGTCGCGGCGATGCCGTCAGCCGCCTTGTCGAGGCGCGTCAGGGTTTTCTGGAGCGCCAGATCGATCCCGCGCCGCGCATAGGCCTCGCCGAGCGCATCGCGGATATCCTCGTCGAAACCGCGCAGGAGCTTGTCGCCCCTGTGAAGAAGGGTCACATGGCTGCCGAGGCCCGCGAAGATTCCGGCGAACTCCACGGCGATGTAGCCGCCGCCGACGATCATGATGCGCTTCGGCTGGGTTTCGAGATGGAAGACCTCGTTGGAGGTGATGCCGAGTTCCCCGCCGGGAATGGGCGGGTCCATCGTCGGATGAGCCCCCACCGCCACGAGGATGTAGCGGGCGCGGATGCGGGCCCCGGTCTTGAGGACATGGACCGTGTGCGCGTCCTCGATCACGGCGCGGCTGTTGACGATCTCGACACCGGACTTTTCGAGATTGGTGCGGTAGATCCCCTCCAGCCGGTCGATCTCCCTATCCTTGTTGCGGATCAGGGTAGCCCAATCGAAGCTCGGCTCGCCGACATTCCAGCCGAAGCCCGCCGCATCGTGGAAATCGTCGGCGAAGCGGCTGGCATAGACCATCAGCTTCTTCGGCACGCAGCCCCGGATCACGCAGGTGCCGCCGACCCGGTACTCCTCCGCGATCATCACCTTCGCGCCATAGCCTGCCGCGATGCGGGCGGCACGGACCCCGCCCGACCCGGCTCCGATGACAAAGAGGTCGACATCGAACTGGGTCATTGCTTGGTCTCCATATGAATGCGGCTGGCCGCTTCCATCCATATAATGGCTGCGCCGAGGGATGCAGCCCACCAGCCCTGCCAAGCTCCGTGACCGACGAGGGACACGGGCACGATACCGGCGAGAAGCGCCAGCGAAGCGCTGCGGGTCAGGTGGGGCAGATGCCACATGGCCCGCAGGCAGAGGAAGGCGACCGCGAGGAAGAGCAGCGCCCCGACCAGTCCAAGTTCAACCCAGATCTGCAGGATCGCATTGTGAGGATGCCCGATATTCAGCATCGGCCTGTGTTCGACCGGCACTTTCGACGCAACCTCCGTGTCGGGCATGCGCGGGCTCACGCCGAAGCCGGTGCCCTTGAGGGGCTCTTCCCGCACCACTGCGCCGAAGCTCTGCCAGAGTTCCACCCGCTCCTTGGAATGGCCGGTCGCGAGCATCCGGTGCATTTCGGGAGTGATGAGCTGCGCCGAGATCGAGCCGATCAACGGGGACAGGACAACAGCCGCCAGGAACCCGATCACCGCCAGAACGAGGGTCAGGCGCGGGGCGTGCCACGCCAGAGGAAAGACCAGGCAGACGACGGCAAGCCCCAGAACGGCGGCATCGCTCTCGGATTGGATCGTCACCGCCACCAGGAACAGGGTCAGCCCCAGGCAATAGGCCCCTCCCGCCCTCTTCATGCTCAGGAACCAAACCATCAAAGGCACGCCCAGCATGAGAAGGGTCAGGACCGGACGGTTGAAGATGTAGGGATCGGAGCGCACGCCCAGGGCCTTGCGCAAGGCCATCCCGGTCTGGAGCTCGGCCAGGATGATGAGCCCGGCGAGCACGAAGGCCCCTGTCAGGAAAGCGAAGACCCGCGGCGTCAGTCGCTGGGGCAAGGTCAGCGCCAGCACCGCGGCAGCGGCGATCGGCAACCAGAATTCCCCGAAGGCCCGCAGGGAAACGCCCCGGAACTCGCTCCAGCCGATGGAGACGGCGCACCAGCCGAAGAACGCCAGGACGGCGATCCCCAACGGCGAGATCAATGTTGCGGAGAACTCCCGCCAGAAGGCCCGGGCCCGGCCCTCGAGGCCGGTCGCCACCAGACAGAGACAGGCGCTCAGAATGACGAACACGGGGCTCGACCGGTGGGCGATGGCCATGCCCACGGGCATCACGACGAAGCTCACCGTGGCGGCGCGCCAGAACCCCTCGGCAAGGCGCTGCCGAGAACCGGTGGTGGTGACGGTGGATGTCATGAAAACTTTGGTTCGGAGTTGAAACTGTCGGAAGCTCTTACGCCAAGGTTCAACAGCGATAAAGAACCCAAGTGCTTGCCCCTTCGGAAAAGCGCCTTTACCGTCTGCGCAGCACGCTGTGACGTGACGTTAAGTCTCATGGAGGAAACAAGAATGACTCACATTCGCAAAAGCCTATGGCGCGGCGCCCTGGTTGCGGCTGCCGTCGCAGGCTTCGTGACATCGGCTGCGGCCCAGATGGAACTGAAGATCATGGCCCCGGCAGCGCCCGGCGGCGGCTGGGACCAGACCGCCCGCTCCATGCAGCAGGCCTTCACCCAGGCCGGTATCGCCAAGAGCGCGCAGGTCACCAACGTTCCCGGCGCGGGCGGCTCCATCGGCATCGCCCAGCTCGTGAACAACTCCAAGGGCGACGGCAACCAGCTCATGGTGATGGGCTACGTGATGGTGGGCGCTCTGCTGACCAACAAGTCGCCGATCACCCTCGACCAGACGACCCCTATCGCCCGCCTGACCACCGAATACGAGGCGATCGTCGTTCCCACCGATTCCCCGATCAAGAATGCCAAGGATCTGGCTGCCGCCATCAAGGCGGATCCGGCGAAGGTCACCTGGGCCGGCGGCTCGGCCGGCGGCGTCGACCACATCGCCGCGGCGCTCTTCGCCAAGGCCGCGGGCGCCGATCCGACCAAGATCAACTACATCCCCTTCTCCGGCGGCGGCGAGGCTCTCGCAGCCATCCTCGGCGGCAAGGTAACTGCCGGCATCTCCGGCTATGGCGAGTTCGAAAGCCAGATCAAGGCGGGCAAGCTGCGCCTCATCGGCCTGACGACCCCTGCCGACAAGGCAACGGCGGACCTGCCCTCCATCAAGGCGCAGGGCGTCGATCTTGAGATCGCCAACTGGCGCGCGGTCGTCGCTCCTCCCGGCATCTCCGCCGACCAGAAGAAGGCTCTGACGGAAGCCGTCGACAAGCTGGCGAAGTCCAAGGAGTGGCAGGAGATCCTGAAGGCGAAGGGCTGGGAAGACGCCTACATGTCCGGCGACGCGTTCACGAAGACCCTGAACGACGAGATCGCCCGCACGAAGGAAGTCCTGACCGCCGTGGGTCTGGTGAAGTCCTGATTTTCAAGATAAATCCCATAGGGAGCGCCGCGTTCTTACGGAGCGCGGCGCTTCTTTTTAGGACATCCCATGACCACATCCTCGCAGCGGCGCATCGACGTGGCAGGCCTTGCCATCGCATTCTTCCTTCTCGTCCTTGCCGGTCTCGTCTGGTGGGACATGAGCAAGCTCCAGATCCTCTCGCCTTATGATCTCGGCCCCAAGGTCATGCCGATCGTCGTCTCGGCCTGCCTCGTTCTCCTCGCCATCGGCAACGGCATCTCGGCCCTCCGGGGCGACCTGCCCGAGCGGGAGAGCCTGGATTGGAAGCCCATCATCCTGATCCTCGGCGGCCTTGCGGTCCTCATCACCCTCATCGCCATCGGCTGGGGTTTCATGATCGGCACGGCGATCCTGTTTGCGACCACCTCCGCGGCCTTCGGACGCCGCGCCTTTCTCGTGGACCTGCTGATCGGCGCCGGCCTCGCGGTCTTCGTTTATGTGCTTCTCGGAAAGCTCCTGACCCTGTCGCTCCCGGCAGGGCCGATTGAAAACCTTTTCTGAGGCCCGGACATGGAAGCCTTTCTTTCGCTCGCCAACGGCCTGACCGTCGCGATCCAGCCGATGAACCTGCTTTTCGCGCTCATCGGCGTTCTTCTTGGGACCGCCGTCGGCGTGCTCCCCGGCATCGGCCCGGCCCTGACCGTGGCGCTGCTCCTGCCGATCACCTTCAAGCTCGATCCGGCGGGCTCGATCATCATGTTCGCCGGCATCTATTATGGCGGCATGTATGGCGGCTCGACGACCGCGATCCTCATCAACACGCCGGGAGAGAGCGCCTCGATGGCGACGGCTCTCGAAGGCAACAAGATGGCCAAGGCCGGACGCGGCGGCCCCGCGCTCGCCACCTCGGCCATCGGCTCCTTCGTCGCGGGCACCATCGCAACGCTCGGCCTCACCTTCCTGGCTCCCTATCTCGTGGACATTGCCGTCAGCTTCGGTCCCGAGGATTACTTCGCCCTCATGTGCGTGGCCTTCGTCACCGTGTCCGCCACCTTCGGCGATTCCCCGATCCGCGGCCTGACCAGCCTCTTCATCGGCCTCACCCTCGGCCTTGTCGGCATCGATCTCCTGTCGGGCCAATCCCGTCTGAGCTTCGGAGTGCCGGAACTCTACGACAACATCGAAGTCACGACCCTGGCGGTGGGCCTCTTCGCCATTGGCGAGGCCCTCTATGTGGCCTCCCGCCGCCACATCGTGGAGGAAAAGCTCGAGCCCGTGCGCGGCTCCCTCTGGATGACGAAGGAGGACTGGAAGCGCTCCTGGAAACCCTGGCTGCGCGGCACCCTCTTCGGCTTCCCCATCGGAGCCCTTCCGGCAGGCGGCGCGGAGATCCCGACCTTCCTGTCCTACTCGACCGAGCGTCGGCTCACCAAGCATCCGGAAGAGTTCGGCCACGGCGCCATCGAAGGCGTGGCGGGTCCGGAAGCCGCCAACAATGCCTCGGCGGCGGGCACCCTCGTGCCGCTCCTGACGCTCGGCCTGCCCACCTCGGCGACGGCGGCGATGTTGCTCGCGGGCTTCCAGCAATACGGCCTCAATCCCGGCCCGCTGCTGTTCGCCGAACGGCCCGATCTGGTCTGGGGCCTGATCGCCAGCCTCTTCATCGCCAACGGCATGCTGCTGGTGCTGAACCTGCCCCTCGTCGGCCTGTGGGTGCGCCTGCTCGCGATCCCGCAACCCTGGCTCTATGCGGGCATTCTCGTGTTCGCCACCATCGGCACCATCGCGGCCAATCCCTCGCCGGTGGAACTCATCATGCTGACTGTGTTCGGCCTGCTCGGCTTCCTGATGCGGCGCTTCGACTTCCCCATCGCGCCGGTGGTGGTCGGCCTCATTCTGGGGCCCATCGCGGAAAGCCAGCTGCGGCGCGCCCTGTCGATCAGCCTCGGCGATCCGATGGTTCTCGTGGAGAGCCCCATCTCGGCGACCCTGCTCGCCATCGCGTTCCTCGCCCTCATCCTCCCCTTCGTGATGAAGGGCCTGGGCCGCTTCAAGGCGGTGGAGGATTAAGGGACGACAAGCCAAGAGGCCCGGGAACCGGGCCTTTTCACTTCCTGGGATCTGACCGGGAAAGCAGCCTCTTACGAGGAGAAGGCAGACAGCTTTCCGAACTGCTCGGCGAGCAGATAGTAAACCGTGACCCGGTTCTTGGTCCGGTCGCCTTTCAGCGTCTCGCCGACCGTGGCGATCGCCTTGTCCAGTTCGGCGTCGGGGGCCGTGAGGCCGAGCTTCTTCTTCAGGAAGCCGTCGCGCACTCTGGCCAGCTCCTCCCGGTCGGAGAAGGACACCAGCGCCGAATCCCTCCTCTGAAGGGCAATGCCCAAATATCGCACGATGCCCGCGATGGCTTTGTCGTCCGCGTTCGGGGCGTATTTCTTGACGTCGACAGCCCAGTCTTCGCTCATGGAATCCTCCTCGAAGAGCATCGCGGCAAGGGTATCACCGACAAGAAGGCTAAGATTGGACAAGACATCGACAAGGGCATACTCCCAAAGAAAAAGCCCGGCGAACCGGGCTTTTTTGCTTTTCGTGGCTTTGGGAGCGGATCAGTTCAGCTGATGCCCGCGCTTGCCCATTTCCTCACGAGCGCGGCTCATGATGAACTCCGAGGTGCGCTGCGACCAGATATCCATCTCGCGCACCACGTTGTCGAGCACGCCCGGCTGAACCTGCACGTATTTCTGCCCGACGGCCGATTTGTAGAAGGCCGCGACCTCCTTCAGCTCCGCTTCCGTCATGCTCGTGCTCAGCACGCGCGCCGTGGCGTCGATGAGTTCCTGCTTCTTCTGCTCGACCTCGGGGCGAAGCGCCTTCACGACCTCGTCCAGGTCCTTCTGGATTTCGGGGCTCGTGACGCTCATACGCTGCAAGCGGTTGAGAAGCGGGCCCGTCAGCGCATCGAAGGCGCCCGTCATGCCGGAGCTGATGGCGACCTCGCGCGCGGCGGCCAGGTGGTCGGCGGTCGGCTGAGCCTGTGCGAAGACGGGGCTCGCCAGCATGAACAGAGCGACCGAGGTCGCGGCCAGGCGGGAGGCGGAACGGATCATAGAAGGGACTCCAATCGTGAAAGGCTGATGGTCAGAGCTGACCGAGTTCGATGAGCCCCTCCCCGGTCGCGAGGATCGCACCGGAAGCGAGGCCGATAAAGAGACCGTGCTCGACGACGCCGGGAATGTTGTTGAGCGTCGAGGCAAGAACGTTGGGTTTGTCGATGCGCCCGAGATGGGCGTCGAGAATGAAGTGGCCGCCATCGGTGACGTAAGGCGCCCCATCGGCGGCATGGCGCAGGCGCAGCTCGCCCTTCATGCTGAGGCTCTCCAGCAGCCTGCCAATGGCCCGCTCGGTGGCCGTGAGCCCGAAGGGCACGACCTCGATGGGCAGGGGGAACTTGCCGAGCTTCGCGACGCGCTTGGAGCTGTCCGCGATCACGACCATGCGGGCGCTGGCCGAGGCCACGATCTTCTCGCGCAGCAACGCGCCGCCGCCGCCCTTTATAAGGCGCAGGTCGCTATCGAGCTCGTCGGCGCCGTCGACCGTCAGGTCGAGCTCCGGCATCTCGTCCAGGGTGGCGAGCGGAATGCCCTCGCGCAGCGCCTGCTCCCGCGTCGCCTCGGAGGTCGGCACGCCCACGACCTTCAGGCCGCCGCGCACGCGCTCGCCGATGGCAGCCACGAAATGCGCCGCCGTCGAACCGGTGCCGAGGCCGAGCCTCATGCCGTCGGTCACGAGTTGGGCTGCCCTTTCGGCCGCTGCACGCTTGAGATTGTCGCTCACTGAGGACCTCTAAAATTGTCGCCCCGCCAGAAGGCGGACCGCAATCCGCCTCTAGCATGTGGGAGTGTTGAAAAGAAAGATGGTTTCATATCGCTCCAGGGCAGAAAGCCCCGAAGAAGGCTTAAGGACGCTGGGGTGAGGCCCCGGACCCGGAACCGGCGCCGGGCGTCGCCGCTTCAGGAGCGATCACGGACGCCGCCGAAGAGGGCCTCGCCTGAGGCGTGCAAACGACCTGCTGGTCGAAAACGTAGCAGATGCTCATGTCGCCGGTGCGGAAATTGACCCGGAAGACGCCGCCCTCGCGCTCGTGGCGGGAGGCGACGAGCCCGTATTCCCCAGGCTGCTGAGCCCCTGCCCCTTCGCCGGGGCTGAAGCACAGGGTGACGCCGATGGTGCCTTCCTGGAGCCCGTACTGGCAGGAGCTGACCTCGCCGGTGACGCGATCGATCCTATAAATACGGTTCAGGTCGGTTTGCGGCGCAGGCACGAAATCATACGAGGCCGCCAGGGCGGAACCCGGTATGCCTGTCAGCCCCAGAGCCGCCGACAGAAACGCAGCGTAACCAAAAAGCCGCATTCATCACTCCATTACGGTTAAGAACGAATCAACCGGGGCACCATATCATCCCCTCCGATTGATTCTCTTGATTTGAGCAAAGCAGGTACCCGAGCTTCATGGTCATTCATACCCCGCAAATCGCCCCGCCTATCGCCGTCTTCGATCTCGACGGCACCCTGGCCGACACGGCCGGCGATCTCGTGGGGACGCTCAACGTCATTCTGGAGCAGGAAGGTCTCGCGCCCCTGCCCGTGGAACAGGCGCGCGACATGATCGGCGCGGGCGCCCGCGCGCTCATCGAGCGCGGCTTCGAGGCGGCGAACAAGGAGCTGGCTCCCGCCCATCTCGACGCGCTCTTCACGCAGTTCATGGCGCATTACAGCGAGAACATCTGCATCAGGACCACGCTTTTTCCCGGCGTGATCGAGGCTTTGGACCGGCTTGAGGCGGCGGGCTTCATTCTCGCGGTCTGCACCAACAAGATCGAGGAGCACTCGGTCAGGCTGCTCGATGCTCTCGGGATCAGCCACCGTTTCGCGGCCAATTGCGGTCGCGACACCTTCGCTTACTTCAAGCCCGATCCCCGCCACCTGACCCTGACCATCGCGCAAGCGGGCGGAGATCCGTCGCGGGCGGTGATGGTGGGGGATTCTCGCACCGATATAGTAACGGCCCAGAACGCCGGAATCCCGTCCATCGCCGTTCCCTTCGGCTATACGGACGTGCCGGTGCAGAGCCTCAATCCGGATATCGTGATCGATCACTTCGATGAGCTGTTTACCGCCGTCGAGACGCTGATGAAGCCGATGGCGGCTTGAACGCGCGGCAAAGCCCGCGCTCGCTTTCGCGAGCACAATCGTGTGAAGCTGGACTGTCAGGAAGGAATGGTGGGCGCGACAGGGATTGAACCTGTGACCCTTCGCGTGTGAAGCGAATGCTCTCCCGCTGAGCTACGCGCCCTGACCAGCGCCTTCTAAAGGCCTCCAAGGCCCGGCGTCAAGCCACGAAGTCGAGAACTTCGCCAAGAATCTTCACATTGATCCTCACTTTCGGATCGCGGCAGCGCGGCTTTAACCGCTCGGTTACGACGTGGCGAAAAGAAGGCGCCCCAGGCTAGGATTTTATAGCAAAACCCTGGTAGTTCTGGGCTCCGAAGCGCGACCATTCGCATTCACTCATCACCAACCGCCATCAAACCTGTTCAATTCGAGGCAATTATGGGACGCACGCGCGTAACCCTCTCCGGTCTTGTCTGCGCTTTCGTCGCTCTCGCGACCCCGGCTGCGGCATTTACGGCCATCGATCCCCTCACCCGCCAGCCCCTCTACCAGGCCGAAGACCAAGCTGTGAGAGCGCAGGCCTCGCCTGTCCCGCGTGAGGTGGTTTCCTTCAGCGGCCGCTACGCGCCGGGCACCATCGTGGTTTCCACGTCCGAGCGCCGCCTCTATTACGTGATGGGCGACGGCAAGGCCCTGCGCTACGGCGTCGGCGTGGGGCGTCCGGGCTTCACCTGGGGCGGCTCGAACACCATCACCATGAAGCGCGAATGGCCCGATTGGCGTCCCCCGGCAGCGATGCTCAAGCGCCGCCCCGACCTGCCCCGCCACATGAAGGGCGGCCCCGACAACCCGCTCGGCGCCCGCGCCATGTATATCGGCAGCACGATCTATCGCATCCACGGTTCGAACGAGCCCGAGACCATCGGCGAGGCCGTCTCCTCCGGCTGCATCCGCATGACGAACGAAGACGTGATCGACCTCTACAACCGCATCAGGGTCGGCGCGCGGGTGATCGTGCAGCGCTGAGCGCTCACGCCAATGAAGATGAAAGAGGCCGGCTGATGCCGGCCTTTTTTTTAATTTCAGACCCACTCACCTCATCCTGAAGAGGGTTGCGTAGCGACCCGTCTCGAAGGAGGTTCCAGTGCACTCTGGACATTCTTTCGAGACAGTCGCTTGAACGACCTCCTCAGTGGTTGGCTCATAAAGGGTGGACTGGGCGCTTCCCTCCCCCTTGCGGGGAGGGGAAAGAGGCGCATAGCCTTTATGGGCCAGCCTCTCAGGATGAGGACAGAGAACGCATATGCGCTGCCTCAACGCCGCTCGCGCGACAATCCCTTGGCCGCAAGCTCGTCGAGATAAGCCCGCCACTTCTCCTCGTAGCCGACCCCGAGTTCCAGCAGATAGTTCCAGCCGTAAATGCCCGTATCATGCATATCGTCGAAGACGAGCTTGACCGCGTAGTTGCCGACCGGCTCGACGCCGATGATCTCCACGTCCTTTTTTCCCGGCACCGTCTTGCGCTCGGCGGGGCCATGCCCCTGCACTTCCGCCGAAGGGCTCGTCACACGCAGATACTCCGCCGGCAAGCTGAAGGACGAGCCGTCGTCGAAGGTTATATGCAGGCTGCGCCTGTCCTTGGCGAGGCGCAGTTCCGTGGGCCAGCGCAGTGTTGTCATGGATTGGACCTCTTCCCGCTTTGTTGTTTGACGAAAGCTCTCTACATGTAAGGTTTAAAGCAACTCTTCGCGCAACCATCGAGGACCTGTTCCTGATGCGGGGATCACCGTTCGAGTTTCCGACGCCCTCCCCCGGCCCGGCCCTGCTGGACCCCTTCGGGCGTGCCATCACTTACTTACGCGTCTCGGTGACAGACCGCTGCGATTTCCGCTGCGTCTATTGCATGTCGGAGGACATGTCCTTCCTGCCCAAGCGCGATCTCCTGAGCCTTGAAGAGTTGGACCGCGTCTGCACGGCCTTCGTCGATCAAGGCGTGCGCAAGCTTCGCATTACCGGCGGCGAGCCGCTGATGCGGCGGGACATCATGAGCCTGTTCCGCTCCCTTTCGCGCCACCTTCAATCCGGCGCGCTCTACGAGCTCACCCTCACGACCAACGGTTCGCAGCTTGCCCGCTTCGCGCAGGAGCTCGCGTCATGCGGCGTGAGGCGGGTGAACGTTTCCATCGACACCCTCGACCCGGACAAGTTCCACCGGATCACCCGCTGGGGCGACCTCTCAAAAGTGCTCCAGGGATTGGATGCGGCGCAAGCGGCGGGCCTGGACGTCAAGATCAACGCCGTGGCCCTGAAGGGCGTGAACGAGGACGAGATCGAGAGCCTCATGCGCTGGGCCCATGGGCGCGGCATGGGCCTCACGCTCATCGAAGTGATGCCGCTGGGCGAGATCGATGGGCTTCGCATCGACCAGTATCTGCCGCTCTCGACGGTAAGGGAGCGGCTCGAGGCGCGCTATACGCTGCACGACCTTCCCGACCGCACCGGCGGTCCGGCCCGATACGTGAAGGTTGCGGAGACGGGCGGCAGGCTCGGTTTCATCACGCCCCTGACGCACAATTTCTGCGAAAGCTGCAACCGCGTGCGCCTGACCTGCACCGGCCAGCTCTTCATGTGCCTCGGCCAGGAAGACGCCGCCGATCTGCGCGCGCCCCTTCGCGCATCGGAGGACAATGCGCTGCTCGCGCAGGCCATCGGCGACGCCATCGCCAGAAAGCCCAAGGGGCACGATTTCATCATCGACCGGAACCACGCCCGCCCCGCCCTCAGCCGCCACATGAGCATGACGGGCGGTTGAGGGGCTTCACGCCGAAAGTGCGACTGTCGCGCAAGCTTTCCGTCGATTGACTGTTTCAGGCTTTTCACGTGATATCAGCGGTGATCAGACAGGCGGAAGAACTGTGAACGCGTTTGCTTTGGGGCGGAAGCTCTTATTCCTTGCAGGCCTCATGGCGGGCATTGCATCCCCTTCGGCTTTCGCGCAGGAAGCGCAGCCCGCCATCCGCGTCGCGATCGAAGGAGCCTATCCGCCCTTCAACCAGATCGATCCGGCGACCAATGAGCTGCAGGGCTTCGAGGTCGATCTTCTGAAGCGCCTCTGCGAGGTGATGGAGACCTCCTGCGAACCCGTTCAGCATGAATGGGACGGCATCATCAAGGGCCTGATCAACCGTGAATACGATGCGATCATGTCCTCCCTGGAGATTACGGAAAAGCGTCAGAAGAGGATCGCTTTCTCCGATGCCTATTATCGCATTCCCGCCGTCTTCATCGGCCCGAAGGAGACAAAGCCCGGCGAGGTGACGCCGCAGGCGCTGGCGGGCAAGACGATCGGCACCATCGAGCGCAGCGATCACGAAGCCTATCTCAGGACCTACTACCCCAACTCCGAAATCGCCCTCTACGCCAAGGCCGACGAGGCCGGTCTCGACCTGCTCGTCGGGCGGCTCGATGCGGTCTTCGGGGACGAGCTCCAGCTGTCCAGGTTCCTCAAGAGCCGCGAGGGCGAATGCTGCCACGTGCTGGGCGAAGCGCCCGCCGATCCGGCCTATCGCCGCGAGGTCTACGGCATCGGCCTCCGCAAGGAGGATGAGGCCCTGCGCGAACGCTTCAACCGCGCCATCGCGCAGGTGAAGGCGGACGGCACGTATGACCGAATCCGCGCCAGGTATTTTTCCTTCGATATCAAATAGACTCGTTTGACCCCTGCCCTTCGTGTTCCTAAAACCGAAGGGACAATTAGGGAGCGGACGATGGCAAAAGTTGCCTTTCTGGGTCTTGGCGTGATGGGCTATCCCATGGCGCGGCATCTCGCGGCCAAGGGCCATGAGGTGACGGTCTATAACCGCACGTCGGCAAAGGCCGACAAGTGGGTTTCGGAAAACGGCGGGCGCGCCGCCGGAACACCGCGCGAAGCGGCGCAGGGCCAGGAGATCGTATTCGCCTGCGTCGGCAACGACGACGATCTGCGCCAGGTCACCATGGGTGAGGACGGCGCTTTCCACGGCATGGGCAAGGGCACGATCTTCGTCGACCACACCACCGCCTCGGCGGAAGTGGCGCGGGAACTCTCGGCCGCCGCCAGGGAGAAGGGCTTCGCCTTCATCGACGCGCCGGTCTCGGGCGGTCAGGCCGGTGCCGAGAACGGCGTTCTCACCGTGATGTGCGGCGGCGATGCTGATGCCTATGCCAAGGCCGAACCGGTGATCATGAGCTTTGCCCGCGCCTGCCGCCTCATGGGCGAGACAGGCGCAGGCCAGCTCACCAAGATGATCAACCAGATCTGCATCGCAGGCCTCGTCCAGGGCCTCGCCGAAGGCATCCATTTCGGCAAGCGGGCCGGCCTCGACATCGAGGCGGTGCTCGACGTCATCTCGAAAGGCGCCGCCGGCTCCTGGCAGATGGAGAACCGGGGCAAGACCATGAACCAGGGCAAGTTCGATTTCGGCTTCGCCGTGGACTGGATGCGCAAGGACCTGTCCATCGTCCTCGCCGAGGCCCGCAAGAGTGGCGCGAGCGTGCCGGTGACGGCGCTGGTCGATCAGTTCTACGCCGACGTGCAGAAGATGGGCGGCAACCGCTGGGACACGTCGAGCCTGATCGCGCGGCTCGAAAAGTAAGCCTGACAGACTTTCCAGATAGAAAGTGCCGGAGTTCTTCCAGGACTCCGGCACTTCTTGTTTTAGTCCGGCCGACAGATGCGTCCGGGCGGGCATTGCGGCCGCTGGCCGGGCGCCTGCGGAGCAGCTCTCGGAGCTTGCGGAGCAGGCCTCGCCTGAGGCGGAGGCGAGGGCCTGAAGTCCGGAGCGGGCCTCGCCTGCTGAGGCATAGGCTGAGGCATGGGGCGCGGCTGCGGCGGCTGCCTGAACTCCGGCGGAGCAATCCTCGGCCTCGCCTCCGGCGGCGGGTTCGGACGCGCGGGCTGAACCGCGCGCGGTGCCTCGAATTGCGGCGCACGAGGCTGTGCAGCGGGGTTTACCGGACGTGGCCGGTTCTCCTCGATGCGTGGACGCTGCGGACGCGGCATCGCCTGAAAGTTCTCCTCAGGTGGACGGGCACGCGGAGCGCCCGGTGCAGGCAGAGGCGCCTGCGGACGAATTGCGGGCTGGCGATCCGGCGGCGGAAGCCTTGTTGCCTGCCCAGGCTCGGGGCGAGCTGGCGCTGGAGGCTGGGGCCGTGCTCCAGGCGACGTGACCGGCGGCATCGGACGGCTCGGCAGGCGTGGCGGCTGGGTCCGGGGACCGGGAGCCTGCGGATTCACGACTGGGGGACGGGCCGGGACCGAGATCGGCACGGGCTGTGCCGTCAGGCCGGGCTGACGCGGAATGGCCGGATCGGGTCGCTGTAGACGCGGCCGGGGTCCATCCGGACGGCCGATTAGCGGATCGCGGACCGGCGGGCGGGCGACCGGAATGGCAACCGGACCGCGCGGCGTCACCGGCGCGATAGGCTCGTAATAGGAGCGCGGCGGACGGGCGTGGCGAGGCACCGGGAACGGAGCCGGGATCGGCAGCACACCGACCAGGATCGGAGGCGGAGGCGGCTCACGGATGATTTCGACGAACTCCCAATCCTCCTCGTAATCCGGCAGGAGATAGACCGGCGGAGGCGGCGGAGGCGGAGCATCGCGGATGATCGTCACTACTTCGACCACCTCGATCCGCTCCACTCCTGGCAGCGGAGGCGGCAGGCCCTCATAGACGAACTCCTCGAAGACCGGCGGCGGAGCGATCGGCGCGGACAGGCGCGCGAGCCTGCGGCGGCTGTCGGCGGCATGGGGGCCGTTGGGATAGCGGCGCAGATAGGTCCAATAGGCTTCGCTCGTGTTGCGGCGAAGGGTCTGGCGCCAGACGATGGCCTCGCGGCGCGCCGCCAGCAGCGCCGTGACCCGGCGGGAGAGCGGATGATCGGGGAAGCGGCGCAGGAAGGTTTGATAATCCTGAATCGTGTCGCGCTCGACGGCGATGTTGTACGCCTCTTCCACAGGCACGTCCTCGATCCGGCGAACCTGACGAACCGGCGGGGCAGCGGAGGTCGCTTCCGCAGGCTCGAAGAACACGAAGGATGCCTTGCCGAGATTGGCCATGTGCCAAGGCGTCTGCAGACCCTTCGTGGTCTCATGCGTGCGCAGGCGAACGCGATTGAACACCTCGTCCACCGGCACGCCCGGCTGGCGGATCGTCTCGGCCAGAGCGGTGGCGTAATGGCCGTAAGGCCCAGGCGCATCGCCGGTGGTGATATTCGGAGCCGAAGAGAAAGCGATCAGGAAGCCGGAAGGCGGTTCCATGAGAGCAAGGCCGCGGGCAATCGGCTCGCTTCCCGCAGGCATCGCATAATCGCGCGCCATATCGGCCACGACGATGCGGGTCTTTGCCGGGATGCGTTCCAGCGACCGGACCAGATCCGACAGCCGGAAGCCCTCCATCGGCACGTCCACATCGCGCTGGATGCGGGCATCAACGGGTAGCAGGTAGTTCTCGCCTTCGAGCTGGATACCGTAGCCCGAAAGATAGACCATCACGGAGCCGCTGCTCTCGAGCGTCTGAGCCTTGTCCAAGAAGTCGCGCACCACGTTGCGCAGATCGTTGGCGTTCAGGTCCCGCCCCTGCACGACCTCGAAGCCTGCGCTGGTGAGGGTCTGCGCGATCAGGCCCGCATCGTTGGCGGCTGTAGCGAGCTGGCGTCCGTTATAAGCGCTCTGGCCAATTACCAGCGCGAGCCGCTGCTGTGCAAAAGCGACAGAAGCCGTCCCAGCAAAGGCCATGAGAGCGAAGACGGCAAAAACGATAGCACGTTTCAGATGGTACACAGTGCGCGAACCTTTTCTTGCCCGAAAGCGGGCTCACGCCTGAGGTAAGGTTATCCAGTTGAATGCCCTGTGAACAAAAGGGGACGCTTAACAGGCCCTTAGCGCCGCGTCATCGTCAGGTAGACGACGAAGGCGCCGATCCCGAGGGCGAGCAGCATGAGAACCATTTCGCGGGTTTCGCCTGTCAGCGTCACGTTCCGGTACATTTCCGACATGCGCGAAGCATGTTCCGGATCGCGGCCCATGAAGAGCCCGATCACGATGGCCAAGGTGGCGAGGATGAGAATCCATGGAAGGCGACGCATCGCTTAAAACCTCTATCTGCCCTCGAAACGCGGGGCGCGCTTCTCGCGAAAGGCTGTAATACCCTCCATGAAGTCGCGGCTGAAGCCCGCTTCCCGCTGAAGCTCGGCTTCGAGATCGAGTTGCGCCCGCAGATCGTTGGAAAGGCTCTGCGCCACGGCCTGCTTGGTCAGGCGCTGCGCAAGGCCGGGGCCTGCCGCGAGGCCAGCGGCGAAAGCGGCCACATCCACAGGGAAAGAAGCATCGTCGAAGACCTTGAAGATCAGCCCCATGCGCTGCGCCTCCTCAGCCGGAATGGGTTCGGCGGTCAGCATGAGTGCGAGCGCCAGCTTGGGGCCGACGAGGCGCGGCAGGATCCAGGTTCCGCCCGCATCCGGGACGAGGCCGATCCTGGCGAAGGCTTCCTGCAGATAAGCGGAGCGTGCGGCCACGACGATGTCGCAGGCAAGCGCAATGTTCATCGACGCGCCGACCGCCGGGCCATTGAGGGCGGCGATGGTGATCTTGGAATAATCGGCGAGCCTGAGGATGAGCGGGTTGTAATCGCGGACGAGCGGCGGCCCGAGGTCGATGCGGCCCTGCTCGTCCTTCGGCAGGTTCTCGGTGAGATCCTGCCCCGAGGAGAAGGCCCTGCCCTCGCCTGTCAGCACCACGACGCGGATGTTGTCATCCTGCTCGCATCTATCGAGGGTTTCCCGCAACTCGGCATGCATGGTGCCGTTCAAGGCGTTCAGCTTATCGGGCCGGGCGAGCGTGATGGTCGCGACGGGCCCTTCGACAGTGCAGCGCAGGGTCGTGAGACTCAATGTCCATGCTCCTCAATGGTCGCGCTGAACATAGAGCGGATTTCGGAGCGAAGAACAGGCAAAAGCTCCTCTTCGAACCAGGAATTGGTCTTGAGCCATCCGTTATTGCGCCAGGACGGATGAGGAAGCGGCAGGATTCGGGGCCTTTGCGGGTTGGAAAGAATCTCCCGCCAGCGCCGCACGGTGCCGGTCAGCCCATCGCGAAAATCGTCGCCGAGATGCCAGGCCTGCGCGTATTGGCCGATCAGGAGAACCAGCTCGAGATCGGGCAGTGCTTGAAACAACGGCTGCCGCCACGTCTGTGCGCATTCCCTGCGCGGACCGAGATCGCCGCCCTTGGCATCCTGCCCCGGAAAGCAGGAGCCCATGGGCACGATGGCGACCTTGGAAGGATCGTAGAACTCGGCCTTGTCGAGCCCCAACCACTCGCGCAGACGCGTGCCCGAGCGGTCATCGAACGGGATGCCGCTGGCATGGGCGCGCGTGCCGGGAGCTTGGCTTGCGATGCACAGCCGCGCCGAGGCGCTGCCTTGGATGATCGGGCGCGGCTCGTGCGGTAAGGCCGAGCCATAGCGCGGCTCGTCACGGCAAATCCGGCAGGCGCGAAGCTGCTGAGCAAGAGCATCGAAATCGGGAGGATTCATTCACCTCAGATGGGAATGCTTGCGCGATCCAGCGACGCGCCGAGACGTCACACCAAGGCTTATCCGCGAGAGCGCCGCCAATTCTGCGGACGCTCGAACTCACCGGACCAGAGGCCCATTCTTCGGGACTGCGCCTGCATCTCCTGAAGGTCATAATCGCGACCGTAGGAAACGGCCCAGCCCTCCTCGACCATGCGTGCGCCGATATCGCGCCCCTTCACGGTGCAGCGGGCGAGAATGCGCTGATAGCGGTCTCGGCCCGCAGCGCGGCACTGCACGTTCTCACCGGACACCATGTCGATGAGCGCACGTCTCGCCACCTCGCCGCAGCGATAAGAGCCTCGGGCGCGGGAGCAGGTCTGCTCCATCTCCGGCGCGTCGATGCCTTTGATGCGGATCCTGGTTTCTCCGATGCGGATCGTATCGCCATCGGTGACCTGGGCGCGCCCTTCCAGGCCACGTTCGTTCGGCTTCAACACGATGGCCGATCCACCGGCGAGCACCAAGGCAATGATCAGGGATTGAAGGCCGCTCGCTTTCGAACGGCTCCTGCGCCTTCTCACGACAGGCGCTCGGCAACTCCCGCCTGACCGAAGGTTGCCATGTCGCGATGAACGGCGGCAGCGGCCTTTACGATGCCCATGGCGAGCGCCGCGCCCGAGCCTTCACCCAAGCGCATGCCGAGGGCCAGAAGCGGGATCTTGCCGAGACGCGCCAGAACATCCTGATGCGCGCCTTCGGCGCTGAGATGACCGGCGATGCAATGGTCGATGGTCGAGGGATGAATGGCGTGAAGCACCGCAGCGGCGGCGGTGGCCACATAGCCGTCGATCACCACGGGAATTTTCTGGAGCCGTGCGGCGAGGATCGCACCGGCCATGGCCGCAACCTCGCGGCCGCCGAGGCGGCGCAGCACTTCCAGCGGATCTTTCAGATGATCCCCATGATGCGCGATGGCGGCCTCCACAGCCGCGACCTTGCGCTTCAGGCCTTCATCGTCGAGACCCGTGCCGCGCCCCACCCAATGCTCGGCGGGCCCGCCATAAAGCGCCGTATAGATCGCCGCCGCGACGGTGGTGTTGCCGATTCCCATCTCGCCGATGGCGAGCAGATCAGCGCCGCCGGCAATCGCCTCCATGCCGAAGGCCATGGTGGCCACACAGGCCTTCTCGTCCATGGCCTCCGTCTCGGTGATGTCGCCGGTGGGCATATCGATGGCGAGGTCGAAGACCTTGAAGCCGAGCCCATAGGCCGCGCAGATCTGGTTGATGGCGGCCCCGCCTGCCGCGAAGTTCTCCAGCATCTGCCGGTTCACATCCGACGGAAAGGCCGAGACGCCCTTCGCCGTCACCCCGTGGCTTCCGGCAAAGACGCAGACCAGCGGGCGATCCGCCGTAGGGGTCGGCTTGCCTTGCCAGGCAGCGAGCCATTCGGCGATCCATTCCAGGCGCCCGAGGCTGCCGGCGGGCTTGGTCAACTGCCGGTCCCGCAGCCGCACTGCCTCGATGGCCGCCTCGTCCGGACCGGGCATGGTCGTGATCAGGCGGCGGATATCGTCGAAGGGTGAAGCATTGGTCATGGGAAGGCTCCGGCCCAAGGGGCATTGCGGAATCTGAAGAGGCGTGACCTATAGCGGGCGAACCATCCGGGGTGAAGCATGTCCGAGCAAATCGAAACGCCGCAGAGCGCGCCAACCACCTTCTGGCAGGCCATCTCAGTCGATCTGGTCCATTGCATACGCTTCTATTCCCGCCTTCCGGTGCCCGTCCTGCCTTGGGAGCAGAACGCCCATGCGCTGCCGGATTTTCCCCGCCTCGCCCGGATTCTGCCGCTCGCGGGGGTGATCTTAGGAATCATTCCAGCGCTCACTTTCGCCCTCGCCCATTATCTCTCTCTCGGCCCATGGCTCTCCGCGACCCTGGCGGTCGCTGCCGCAGCTCTCACAACGGGTGCGTTCCACGAAGACGGCCTCGCCGACACCGCCGACAGCTTCGGCGGCTCGACCCGGGAGCGCCGCTTGGAGATCATGCGCGACAGCCGGATCGGCTCCTTTGGCGCTTCGGCCCTCTTCCTCACCGTCCTGCTTCGCATCGGGGCTCTTGTAAGTCTAAGCACCGCCGCAGGCTGGGGCACAGGCGTCATTGCTCTTCTTATCACCGCCTCCCTCTCCCGTACGACGGCTCTCATGCTCTTGGTCTTTCTTCCGCCTGCCCGCGTTGACGGTGCGTCCTATGCGGTGGGCCAACCTTCACGGGAGAGTTTCTGGCTTGCGGCGGGCCTCGCAGGACTTATCGCAATCGTCTTGGGCATGATCGGCAATGTCCCGCCATCCGGCATCGCCCTTATGATCGCTCTATCGGGACTCACGGGCTGGGGCTTCACCCGCTTCTCGCAAAAGCATCTCGGCGGTCAGACGGGCGATGTCGCGGGCGCGACGCAGCAGGTGGCGGAGATCGCTGCGCTGATCGGCCTCTTGACCGCGGTTCAAGCGTAACGACATGTGAGATCATGGCCCGCGTCTCCAGTCCCTGCATCCGCGTCTGCACCCTCGATCCCGAAACCGGCCTTTGCGAAGGCTGCGGTCGCACGCGGGAGGAGATCGCGAGCTGGTATCGGATCCCGGAGGAGGAGCGTCAGCGCATCATGGCCAAGCTGCCGGAGCGCATGCGCGAGGCTTTCTCCCCTGAGAACGACAAGGCCGAATGATGCCGGGCATTCGCGGCGCAGGCGGATTGCTTCTGGTCGCAGCAATGCTGATTGCGATGTTCACGGACCAGAACATTGCCGACCTCACCCCTCTCGAAGCCGCAGGCATCCTAAGCCTCGGCGGCATCAGCTTGATCCTCGCGGCATCCATCATCGAAGGCTTCGGTCAGCACTGGACCTACGGCGTGCAGGCGACTGCCGTGAGCAGCGGCGTGCTGATCGCGCTTCTGGTGATGTTCGGAGCACGCAGTGAGCTCCTGGCCGTGCTCGATCGCACCATTGGAGACATCGCGATCGGCCGCACGGTGGTCACACCGGATGGCGAAGTGGTCGCCGCCCGCAAGACGGATGGCAGCTTTCTGTTGCAGGGCAAGGTGAACGGCAACGACACGCGCTTCGTTTTCGACACCGGCGCGAGTACCGTCGTGCTGCGCGCGGAGAACGCCGTTGCCCTTGGCTTCAAGCCTGAAGCGCTGAACTATTCCGTCCCCGTCGCAACCGCGAATGGCGGCGCGCTCGCAGCACCTGTCATGGTGGAGAGCCTGTCCATCGGCTCGATTACGGAGCGCAATGTCCGTGCGCTGATCGCCCGCGAAGGCGTGCTGCACGCCAATCTGCTCGGCATGACATTCCTGGAGCGGCTAGGGTCGTATGAGGTGCGAGGGAACAGGCTGATCTTGCGCGCGAAGGACGGCGAGTAGCCTTACTCGGCCGCCGTCTCCAGAGCAGCGCCGCGCGACACCTGCGCCACGGCATCTCGCAATGTCTGCAGGTTCGCGCCCGGTTTCACGGCCTCGGTCGCCAGATGGCGACGGAAGGCCCGCGCGCCTGGGCGGCCTGTGAAGAGGCCGAGCATGTGGCGGGTGATGCTGCTCAGGCGCTCGCCCTTTTCCAGCTGCGAGGCGATATAGGGCTCATAAGCCTCCACCGCCTCGAAGCCATCGGCGACGGGCGGCTCCTCGCCGTAAAGCTCACGATCGACGCCAAGCAGGATCTCGGGCTCGTGATAGGCAACGCGGCCCAGCATGACGCCATCCACGTGCTTGAGGTGCTCATGGATCTCGGCCCAAGTCTTGATGCCGCCATTGATCGCCATCGGCAGATCCGGGCGCGCCTGCTTCAATCGATAAACCCGGTCGTAATCGAGGGGCGGAATGTCCCGGTTCTCCTTCGGGGACAGACCCTTGAGCCACGCTTTGCGGGCATGGACCGTCAGCTCGTCGCAGCCGGCGGCAACCACGCATTCGGTCAGGCGGTCGAGCGCCTCCTGCGTGTCCTGGTCGTCCACGCCGATGCGGCACTTGACCGTGACGGGAAGGGAAACGGCGGCCTTCATGGCGGCCACGCATTCACCCACAAGCACCGGCTCCTGCATCAGGCAGGCGCCGAAGCGGCCGTTTTGCACCCGGTCCGAGGGGCAGCCTACATTGAGATTGATCTCGTCATAGCCGAAATCGGCGCAGATCTGCGCCGCCTTGGCGAGCTCCTCGGGGTTCGATCCGCCGAGTTGCACCGCCACCGGATGCTCCGCTTCGCTGAAACCGAGCAGCCGCTCGCGCGGCCCGAAGATCACCGCGCCCGTGGTGACCATCTCCGTATACAGCCGCGCCCGACGCGACATGACGCGGTGGAACGCCCGGCAATGCCGGTCGGTCCAATCCATCATGGGGGCCACGGTGAAGAATTTCTGAGTCATCTCGAAATAGTTTCTAGGAGAGGTTTCCGGCTGATCGGGGCTTGGAGCAGCCTTTTCCAATATGGTGACGGCAATCTCAAGGAAAATAAGCGGTCGGCGATGTCACAGAGGTTCGAAAGTAAGCTCAGCAACGGTCCAGCTACCGCATTCTGGCCGGATTGAACCTGTGACTTACCCCCTTCGTGAACGGTCACATTTCAAGAATGCGTAGTTTTTTCGAAGGGAAGCACCATGTCGATCAACTGGCTTGTCCTGGCCCCGGCCGATGAAGATCTTCAAATCCCGACCTATGGCCTGTATGGCGGCCCCGGCTACTCGGGAGGGGTGCTGCTGCAGCCCGGAGACCAGCCCTCCTTCACGGTACAGCCCCTCGACCCGCTGGACGCCTTGTTCAGCCAGCACGATCAGGACGTGCTCGACGTGACCTCGCGGGAAGAAGCTCAGGCCGACCTCCGGCTGATCAAAGGCATCATGGCCTTGCCTGACGATGCCGTCTCGGGCGAAGGCGATCTTTATGCTGGGGCCGCAATCCTCGCGATGCTCGGGCGCATCATCCACAGCCATCCCGAGACCCTGATCGGCTTCGATGTGGCGGAAGCGGTCGATACCGCCGTCGATCTCATCGAACAGGGCAGCATCCAGCCGGATCCTCAAGAGAGAGTCGCTCTCGTGGCGTGGCTGCAGGAGACGGGCGCGGCCTTAGCCGAGAGAGATCATCCCCTCTCTGATTTCGTCGCCGACAAGATCCTGGATCTGGCCAATAGTCTCGGCGATGGCGCGCTGCCCTTCACCCTCGGCGATAATGCCTTCACCTTCCCTGAAGGCGAGGCACAGGCTCTCCTCTTCGAAGCGATTGCCGATGTGGTGGAGACGGGAGAGGTGGCAGGCCTCGTTGCCCATCACCAGCAGGACGCCAACCCGCCGATTCTGGAGGCCCTGCAACATAAGCTGAGCCCCCATCTGGACTGGGACTTCGCATTCTAGCACGGCTGGGGTTCCGCACTTCTCATCCAGGTGACGCGATTTCCGAACAATGTGGGTTGCGCATTAGTCCGTTTCCGGCGCAGCCCACACCTCCCCCTCTATCGGGAAAGTGCCATACAGCGTTCACTTCATCATCCGGCTGCAAACCCGCTGGACCTGAAGCTGCTCAGCAAGCCCTACTCCCTGGTGGCGGCCAACATCGTCAGCGGCCTATGCTGTGAGCGCTATTCCTGGATCAAGCTCGCGATCTTCGCATCCAGCACTACAGCTGCATCCTTCGGCTTGAGCTTCACCTGCAGGCCGCGCTGGCCGCCATTCATGAAGACTTCGTCGTGAGCAAAAGCAGTTTGCTCGATGAGGGTCGGCACCCGCTTCTTCTGGCCAAAGGGGCTGATGCCGCCCACGTGGTAACCGGTGAGACGCTCCGCATCGGCGGGCTTCATCATCTGCGCGGCTTTGCCGCCGAGCACAGAAGCGAGTTTCTTCAGGTTCACTTCCTTGTCGGAAGGTACGACCACGCAGGCGGGCTTTCCATCCACGAGCACCATGAGCGTCTTCAGCACGCAGTTCGGGTCGGCGCCAATGGCTTCTGCCGCCTGCAAGCCGATGCGCTCCGCATTCGGATCATACTCGTAAGAGTGAACCGTGAAGGAAACGCCGGCCTGCTGAAGGGCCTGCGTGGCGCGGGTGGTCTTGGACATGGAATGCTTCAGGCCATCGCGCGATCAGTGATCGTGCTTGTGATCATGCCCATGATGATGGCCGCATCCGCAGCCATGACCGTGCTCGTGGTGGTGGTCATGGTCATGCTTGTGCTCATGAGCATGATCGTGATGATCATGGTCATGGTGGTGATGCCCATGGCCGTGGTGATGATGGTCGTGGTCGCAGACATGGGTGCTGCGCTCCGGCTTGAACGGACGCTCCACCGGCGTCACCGTGCAGCCCTGCCCACGCGCCAGTTCCGCGAGCGCCGGGTCGTTCTCGATATAGAGCGCATCACTCGTGATCTCGGCGAGGCCGTGGTTCGAACCCAGATGCCACGCAAGGCGCATCAGGCGCAGAGGGTTTTCCGCTTTCACCTCCAGCAGGCCTTCGGCCTTCGCCTTCACCTGAACGAGGCTGCCATCCTCCAGGCGGAGCGCGTCGCCGTCGTTGATGGTGGTTTCCATGTCGAGATCGAGGTGGATCTCGGTTCCGCCCTCGCCCTTCAGGTGAGCATGACGGCGGTTTCGCGCCTCGTGGTCGAGGGTCACCGTATCGACGACACGGTCGGCCTTCACGGCGGGTTTGCGGACGATAGTGGTGACGCGGGGCATGGCTTTGTCTCTGGTCAGGTCTGAAACAGCGATAGATAGGAAACGCGGTCGGCCAAGTTAATACGTGATCTTATCCGCCTTGTCCGCCCATGCCTGGAATACGGCCTTGGCCTCCAGGCTCGGCAGGTGATCGGTGGGGATAATGCGCTCGGAGATGGGTTTGGGAATCTCGTCGTAGATCAGGCTGTCGTCGAAGCCGATCTCGGCGGCATCCTGGCGGGTATTGGCGAAGACGATGCGTGACACCCGTGCCCAATAGGCGGAGGCTAGGCACATGGGGCACGGCTCGCAGCTCGTATAGAGCGTCGCGCCCTCCAGGGAAAAATCGCCGACCGCCTGACAGGCAAGGCGGATTGCCGTTACCTCGGCGTGGGCCGTGGGGTCATTGGCGGAGGTCACCTGGTTCCAGCCCTCGGCCAGAACCTTGCCGTCGCGCACGATCACTGCCCCGAACGGACCGCCCGCGCCGTCTTCCATATGCTCGCGGGACAGGTCGATGGCGCGTTTCAGATAGCGCTGGTCTTGCGTATTCGTCTCAGTCATGGGGCTTATGTACCGCCTGAAGTCTTAAGAGGCGAGAGATTTCGGCCAAGCTGATGGCCTTCCCGCACTTGGAGAAGCTGAGCGACCGCGGATGCCGCGATCACGGCTGGGTCCTTGTCCGCGATGCCGGAAATCCCGATGGGACAAACCAGGGAGGCAATCCTCTCCTGAGGCAACCCGAGTTCGCGAAACCGCTTCTCGAACCGCGCCCGCTTCGTCGCGCTGCCGATAAGCCCTACGTAAGGGAAGCCTCGCCGCAGGGCCGCCGCGGTGATCGCCATATCGAGAGGGTGATCGTGGGTCATCACGAGAATAAGGGAATTCGGATCCGCCTCCGCGATCTCGCCTTCAGGGCTTCTCATGCATACCGCAGACGCATTTGAGGAGACATGGGAGGGAAAGGCATCCTCCCGGTCGTCGAGCCAGCGAACGGAGAACGGGAGCGGCGCCAAAGCCAGCACGAGCGCGCGGCCCACATGACCCGCGCCGAAGATGAGAACGGGCGTGCGACCCTCGCCATGGGTCTCGCGCCATTCAGCGCCGGGGGCGTCATCGGCCTGCGATGCAAGTTCTCGCCTGACACGGCCGTCCTCCATGCGGCACTCGACCTCGAAGAGAGCGCCCTTGTTCTCCACTTCGATAAGTTCAGCGATGTCGGCCAAGTCGCGTTCATCGAAAGTCTCGATGAGGATCTTCACCCGCCCGCCGCAGCACTGACCGAGATCGGGGCCGAGCGCCTGATCCACCATCCGCGCGGGGCCGCGCCCTGCCGTCAACATCTCCCGGGCCATGTCGAGCATGAGGAATTCAAGCTGGCCACCGCCGATGGTGCCATGAAAAGCACCGTCAGGCCGCACGACCATGCGGGCATCCTTCTCGCGGGGCGCGGAGCCTTTCACATCATGCACGGTGATCAGGGCTGCAGCGCCATGCCGCACAATGAAATCGGCGAGCTGTCGCCAGACTCTCACCCCATCGGCCTCCCTCGCAAAGCCTCGCAGGCACGCAGGATCGCTTCAGGCGTCGCGGGCGCATTCAACAGAACCGGCTTCGAGGGATCGAGGGCATGGATCGCGTCGGCCAGCGCACAGAATACACTGTTCGCCAGCATGATCGGCGGCTCACCCACGGCCTTCGAACGGTAGATCGTCTCTTCGCGATTGGAATTGGGATAAAGCGCCACGCGAAAATCGGCGGGCACGTCGGAAGCGACCGGGATCTTGTAGGTTGAAGGCGCATGCGTAAGCAGATGCCCCTCCTTGCTGAACACCAGTTCCTCGGTGGTGAGCCAGCCCATGCCCTGCACGAAGCCGCCCTCGATCTGACCGATATCGATGGCGGGGTTCAGAGAGCGCCCGACATCGTGGAGAATGTCTGTCCGTAGAACGCGGTTCTCTCCGGTCAATGTATCCACGATCACCTCGGAGCATGCTGCGCCATAGGCGAAATAGAAGAACGGGCGGCCTGTACCCTTGGCGCGATCCCAGGTGATCTTCGGCGTCTTGTAATGACCCGCCTCGGACATCTGAACACGCGCGAAAATGCACTTCTTCACAAGCTCATCGAAGGGCATGCTCTCGTTGCCGATGAACACACGGTCATCACGGAACTCGATCTGGGCTTCCGGCACATTATAGGCTTCGGCAGCATAGGCGATCATGCGCGTCTTGATCGCACCCGCCGCGATCCTCGCGGCCATGCCATTCAGGTCGGAGCCGGAGGAGGCCGCCGTTGGCGAGGTGTTGGGCACCTTCGCCGTCGTCGTTGCGGTGATGCGCACGCGCTCCATGGCAATGCCGAACTCCTCGGCCACCACCTGCGCCACCTTGATATAGAGCCCCTGCCCCATCTCGGTGCCGCCGTGGTTCAGGTGGACGGAACCATCTTGGTACACATGCACCAGCGCACCCGCCTGGTTCATATGGGTCAGCGTAAAGCTGATGCCGAACTTCACGGGCGTCAGCGCGATACCGCGCTTCATGATCGGAGAAGAAGCGTTGAAAGCGGCGATTTCCTTGCGGCGCTCGCGATAACCCGATGTTTCTTCCAGCGTACGCACGAGATTGAGAAGCGTATCGGTCTCTTCCACCTCCATGCCGTAGGGGGTGATGTTCTCGCCCGGACGATAAAAGTTGGCGTAGCGCACATCGAGCGGATCGCGCCCCGTCGCCCAGGCGATCTGGTCCATCACATGCTCGATGGCGAGCATGCCTTGCGGGCCTCCAAAGCCGCGAAAGGCCGTGTTCGAGACCGTGTTGGTCTTCAGCCGCCTTGAGGCGATGTGGACGGCGGGCATCCAATAGGCATTGTCCGCATGGAACATGGCGCGGTCCACCACGCCAGCGGAGAGGTCAGCCGAATAACCGCAGCGCGCCAGAAGATTGATACCATAGCCCTGGATGCGCCCCTCATCGTCAAAGCCAACCCGCCAATCGCAACGGAAGTCGTGCCGCTTACCGGTGAGGATGAAATCGTCGTCACGATCGAGACGGATCTTGCAGGGTCTTCCGGTCACGCGCGCTGCCAGCGCTGCCGTCACAGCCCATTGCGTCGCCTGGCTCTCCTTGCCGCCGAAGCCGCCGCCCATGCGGCGGGTCTCGCAGGTGACATAGGCATCAGGGATATCGAGCACGCGGGCAACCACATGCTGCACTTCCGTGGGATGCTGAGTCGAGGAATAGACATGAATGTCGCCATCCTCACCTGGAATGGCGAAAGCAACCTGGCCCTCGAGATAAAAGTGCTCCTGCCCGCCGATCCGAAACTGACCCTCAAGCCGCTGTGGCGCCGCCGCGACAACTGAACCAACATCGCCGCGACCATAAGAATAGTCGGGTAGAACGGTTTCTCCGCGTTCCAGGGCATCCTCGACAGTGATGCTGGGTATCTCGGATTCGATCTCCATCACCGCCTTCTTCACCGCACGCCGCGCAATGTCCCGCGTTATGGCGACGACGGCAAAGACAGCCTGCCCACGAAAGCTGATCTCACTGTCGACGAAGAGAGGGTCGTCGCCGAAGGCGGGCGAAACATCGTTCTTTCCGGGAATGTCGGCCATGGTGAGAACGGCAACGACGCCCGACGTTTTGCGAACCGCATCGACATCGAGAGATACCAGCCTTCCACGCGCCTTGGGTGCTTGACCGATGGCGACATGCAAGGTGCCCTCGGGCTCGCGGATGTCATCGATATATTGCGCAACGCCTTGCACATGCTTTGGGCCGGAATCGTGCGGCAGGGGCTTGCGGATATGACGGAGCGTCTCGCTATCGACGGGCTTGGCAGGTGCGTTCATGACCCTACTCCGCCGCTTCGAGCGTTTCACGCAATCCGATGATCCGCGTCGCATGGGTGGTGCCTGAGGCCGTCTCGCTCAATGCCTTGAATACGAGGTTGCGGGCGACCGTCATACGGTAGGCCGCCGAGGCGCGATGATCGTCGAGCGGCTGATAGTCACGCGCGGTCGCAGCCATGGCATCGCCCCATGAGGATGGCTCATCGAGGGAAACGCCGATAAGTGCGGCTTCCGTCTCCAAAGCGCGCTTTGGAATCCCGGCCATGCCGCCGAAGGCTATGCGGGCTTGAGCGATACGGCGCCCCTCAAGGGTGAACTTGAATGCGCCCATGACGGCGGAGATATCCTCATCGAAACGCTTGGAGACCTTATAAGCGCGGAAGGCTTCACCGTCTTTGATCTTTGGAACCGTGACGCTTCGCACGAACTCGCCGGGTCGCCGATCCTGCTTGCGATAGGCAATGAAGAAATTTTCGAGGGGAAGGGTCCGCGTATTCTCACCCTGGCGCAACTCCAATGTGGAGCCTAGTGCAATGAGAGCGGGCGCGAGATCGCCGATGGGCGAGCCGTTGGCAATGTTGCCGCCCACGGTTCCGGATGCCCGAACCTGGGCCGATCCGAAGCGGCGCATGAGTTCACCGATATCTGGATCGATGCTCTCCAGACTCGCGAAGGCTTGAGCGTGAGTGACTGTCGCGCCGATGGTCAACGCGTCATCGCTATCCACGATCTGGCCGAGGCTTCGGATATGTCCGAGCCAAATGACCTTGTCGAGCTCGATCATCCCCTTCGTGACCCAGAGGCCGACATCCGTGCATCCGGCCACGAGGGTAGCTTCAGGATGTTGAGCACAAAGCTCCGCAAGCGAAGCTTCGCTTCCAGGCGCGGCGAAGAAGCGTGCGCTGTCTCCCACGAAGAGGTCTTCACCGTCATCCCATTCGGCAAGGCCGCGTGCCGTGGTCACACTTGCTTGTGCGAAAGCATCCCGAGGAGGATTTGCGCAGGCTTCAAGAGCCGCATCGATGATGGGACGATAACCCGTGCAGCGGCAAAGGTTTCCGGCAAGAGCGTCATTGACCTGCTCACGCCTCAAGGGCCGCTCGGCCTCCTGATAGAGCGCGAAAAGGCTCATCACGATGCCGGGTGTGCAGAAGCCGCATTGCGATCCATGGTGCGCCACCATGGCGGACTGAACCGGGTGAAGCTCGCCGTTTTGCGCGAGATCCTCGACGGTCACGACCTCGGCACCGTCCGCTTGGCCGAGGAGGAGAATGCAGGCATTGACGGGCTCGTAATGGACCCGCCCATCCTGGACCCGACCGATCGCTACCGTACAGGCCCCGCAATCCCCCTCGGCGCAGCCCTCCTTGGTTCCGACCCGACGCTCCTGAAGTCTTAAGTAGTCCAGAAGGGTAGTCCGCGGGTGAAAGCCGGAAACCTCGATAGGCTGTCCATTCCGCCAGAAACGGATTGCGTCTCTTGCCAAGTTTATCCTCCGCCGGGTTCCTCCCGGCCTGTTATGGTGGGCCGGGAAGAATGGCGGAGCAAGTGCTTTTCGCCAAGGATACTTTCTGTGTAGGCCTCGGCTTACCAGGAGCCCGTATTCGGCATTGAGGCCCAGGGTTCCTGCGCGGGTTTAGGTTCGCCGCGCTGCAGCAATTCGATGGAGATGTTGTCGGGCGTCTTGACGAAGGCCATGTAGCCATCGCGGGGCGGACGGTTGATGGTAACGCCTGCATCCATCAACTTCTGGCAGGTCTCGTAGATATCGTCGACCCGATAGGCGAGATGGCCGAAATTACGCCCGCCGGCATATTCGTGCTCGTCCCAGTTATAGGTGAGTTCCAGCAACGGAGCCTTGGTGTCCTTGGCTTTCTCCACGTCGCCGGGAGCGGCCAGGAAAACGAGAGTGAAGCGGCCCTTCTCATTCTCGGTCCTGCGGACTTCCACCAGGCCGAACTTGTTGCAGAAGAAATCGAGGGACTGCTCCAGGTTCGAGACCCGGACCATTGTATGAAGGTATTCCATAGCCAATCTCCATATAAGCCTAGCCTACCCTGATGGAGCATTCGGCGGGGAGATCAAGGGTAATGCTTTATCCCTCTGCAAAAAGCCTTGGAATTGTCCAAGTGGACGTGACTTTTATCGCTCGTCGATTCAGGCACACGCTTGCTCCCTGCTGCCGAATCCTTAAGCTTCAACGCAATCCAGTTTCATAGAGAGTTGCAGATGCGAACCGATGTCGACCATATTGTCCGGCTTGAGGATTACCGGCCCAGCGACTTCCTGATCGATCGGGTTGAGCTGGATGTCAGGCTTCATCCAACGGCGACAAAGGTGACGGCGCAGCTTTTCATGCGCCCCAATCCGGCCGGACGCTCGGACGTCCCCCTGGCGCTGGATGGCGATGAGCTGAACCTGAAGGCCATCGCCCTTGATGAACGTGGGTTGGAGGCCGGAGAGTTCGAGGCCTCCCCGCAATCCCTTGTGATTTCCCAGCCACCGCAGCGCCCGTTCCGGCTGACGATTGAAACCGAGATCAACCCGACGGCGAACACCAAGCTCATGGGCCTTTACAGGTCCAGCGGCAACTATTGCACGCAATGTGAGGCCGAAGGTTTCAGGCGGATCACTTACTTCCTCGACCGCCCCGATGTGCTGGCCGTCTACACCACGCGCATCGAAGCCGAGCGCGACGAGGCTCCCGTGCTTCTCGGCAACGGCAATCCCGTCGAAAGCGGCGCTATCGAGGGCACCAACCGGCACTATGCCGTGTGGCACGACCCTTTCCCAAAGCCGTCCTATCTTTTCGCTCTGGTCGGCGGGCGCCTGGGCCGGGTCGCCAAGCCCTTCACGACCATGAGCGGGCGCGAGGTCGAAATCGCGATCTATGTGGAGCCCGGCAAGGAGGACCGCGCGGATTATGCGCTCGACGCACTTGAGCGCTCAATGGTCTGGGATGAGAAGGTCTGCGGTCGCGAGTATGATCTTGACGTGTTCAACATCGTCGCCGTGTCCGACTTCAACATGGGCGCGATGGAGAACAAGGGCCTCAACATCTTCAACGACAAATACGTGCTCGCGAGTCAGGAGACGGCAACCGATACGGATTACGCGAATATCGAGGCGATCATCGCCCATGAGTATTTCCACAACTGGTCCGGCAACCGTGTCACCTGCCGCGACTGGTTCCAGCTCTGCCTGAAGGAAGGATTGACGGTCTTCCGCGATCAGGAATTCTCATCCGACGAGCGCTCTCGCCCGGTTCACCGGATTGCCGAGGTGAAGACATTGAGGGCGCGGCAGTTCCTGGAGGATGCAAGCCCCCTCTCCCACCCGGTACGCCCGGGCCAGTATCGCGAGATCAACAACTTCTACACGGCAACCGTCTATGAGAAAGGTGCCGAGATCGTGCGCATGCTCAAGACGATCATCGGCGATGAGGATTTCCGGCGCGGCATGGACCTCTATTACGACCGTTGCGACGGCACTGCAGCCACGGTCGAGGATTTTCTGAAGGCCTTTGCAGACGTGACCGGGCGAGACCTCTCCCATTTCTCCCGATGGTACGAGCAATCCGGCACGCCCCGCGTAACCGTGACCGGTCATTATAATGAAGCCGCCCGAACCTACCGGCTCGACTTCAAGCAGCAGACGCCCCCGACGCCCGGACAGCCCACGAAGGAGCCGATGGCGATCCCCGTGATGCTCGGCCTCGTCGCGCAGGACGGGCAGCCGATGGAGGGCGTGTGCGAACGCGTGAATTCCCGTGGCCTCTTCCTTTTCGACAAAGCCGAGGACAGCATCACCTTCACGGGCGTCGGCTCCCGCCCGGTGCCCTCAGCCTTCCGCGGCTTCTCGGCTCCGGTAAAGGTTTCTATCGACCTTTCGAACGAGGAACTCATCGTGCTGCTCCGGCACGATACGGACGCCTTCAACCGCTGGCAGGCTGCCCAGACGATAGCCATGCGCACGCTCGTAGCGCGCTCGACGGGAGCGGCGGTAACCCCTGAGGAGATGGCATCCCTATCCTTCGCCTTCCGCGCCTTCATCGAAACGAGCGCACTTCACGATCCGGCCTTTGCAGCCCTCGTTCTGTCGCTCCCCAGTGAAGCCGACATTGCCCAGGAAATCGGGAAGGATGTGGACCCGGATGCGATCCATCGAGCCCGCAAAGAGATGCGCCAGCATCTCGGCGCGACCTGTTTCGAACACTTGATGAACTTTTATCAGTCACTTGTGCCGGCAGAGACTTACAGCCCCGATGCGGCAAGCGCCGGCAAGAGGGCTCTGCGCAATGCGGCGCTCGATCTTCTGACCGCGGCCGACCAGGAGACGGGAGAGAAGCTGGCGAGCCGGCAGTTCGAGACGGCAACCAACATGACCGACCGTCTGGCGGCTTTAAACGTCCTCGTGACCATCCCCGGCACTACGCGCGAGAACGCCATCGCGATGTTTGAAGAGCGCTATCGCAATGAACCCCTCGTCCTCGACAAGTGGCTTGCCTTACAGGCTAGCATTCCCGAGGACACGACGCTCGAGCGCGTGGAACGCTTGATGAATCATCCAGCCTTCTCGATGAACAACCCCAACCGCGTGCGCTCCCTTATCGGGAGCTTCGCGATGCTCAATCAGGTGCAGTTCAACCGGAAAGATGGGGCCGGCTACACGTTCCTTGCATCCATCGTGCTGCGCGCCGACGAGTTGAACCCTCAACTCGCCTCACGCCTACTGACGGCCTTCAGCAGCTGGAGGATGATGGAATCAACACGCCGCGCCCATGCACGCCGCGCACTGCAATCCATCGCGCAAAAGACGAATCTTTCCCGCGATGTAGGAGACATTGTGAACCGGTCTCTTGAGGAACGCGCAGACGCTTAGGCTTCAAAGGAATTTGGCAAGCAGAGTTGCGGGTTATCCAGAACTATCCCCAGGCTGAAACAGGAATGAGAATTTTTTATTAACCTAACCGATCACATAGCTAGACAAATCACCTGCCCGTGATTCTATTGTTGGTGATTCGGAGAGATGCGGCACGTCCTTCCGAATACGAGGACAGTAACGGTTCCGAAGGGAGCATCGCATGGCGGGGGCGGTGACCGCATGCGTACCCGCACGCGCGGGTACGATTCTAGGGGTAGCGCGATCGGACGCGAACCCGGCTTATCGGCGGCTCGAGCAATATGAATCCCTGCTCCGGCTTGCCGTTCCTGCCGTTCTCATTCTCTTTCTTATTACGCTCGCAGGCAGCGCGTGGATTCAGATCCGCGACGGGCGCCGCGACACCATGCTCGATGCCATTCAGGACATCGACATCATCGCTTCCCTTTCCGCGGCGAAGCTCGGCTCACATCGCGCACCTGCCGATAAGGCGCAGGCTGCCGCCCATCTCAGCGCCCTCGCCAAGGAGATGCCGGCCAGCGCCTTGAACCACAGCCGCCGTTTGCTCCTCATCGATCAGGCTGGCGCTGTGCTGGCCATGCATCCGTCGGACGACCATGTACCGCAGACCTTGGCTGAGGTTCTCGGCGATGCGCAGCCCCTCGCGCTGTTCGCCGATCGCGCAGGCGTCATGACGATCAAAATGACGGGCGGCAGCGAAGGCATTGCGACCGTACGCGCGCTTCCCGCTTCGTCCGGTCAGATCGCCGTCGTGCAGCCCTTGCCTCACGTTCTTTCAGGCTGGTGGACGCGCACCATCGGGCACGTCTCCCTGCTTGGCGCGACGATCATGGTGCTTCTCGGCATTGGCGTCGCCTATATGATGCAGGCCAACCGCGCTCGCGCCGCCGACGAGGTGTGCGAGAAGGTGCGTGACCGCATCGACTCCGCGCTCAATCGCGGCCGTTGCGGCCTGTGGGATTGGGATATCGGACGCGGGCGCATCTACTGGTCCGACTCCATGTACGAACTGCTCGGCTACGAGCGGCAGGACGAGTTCCTCTCGTTCGGCGAAGTGAACACCATGATCCACCCCGAGGATCAGGATCTCTATACTCTCGCCGAGCAACTGGCCTCGGCAACCACTTCCCTCGTCGATTACGA
Organism: Pseudomonadota bacterium; assembly: GCA_023450615.1. GTDB lineage: Bacteria > Pseudomonadota > Alphaproteobacteria > Rhizobiales > Beijerinckiaceae > Microvirga. The sequence goes on from JAEXGT010000068.1 coordinate 54,744, forward strand.
GTTCCGCATCCGCAGCGTCACGGGCGACTGGGTATGGCTGCGCGCCCGCGCCGAACTGATGAACGATCCGGACGATGCGGCAAGCCACCTTGTCGGCATCGCCGTGGACGTCACCGAGCAGCGTGGTCTGGAAGAGAAGACCGCACGCGCCGATGCGCGCCTGCACGATGCCATTGAGGCGATCTCCGAAGCCTTCGTATTGTGGGACGCGAACAACCACCTCGTGCTTTGCAATTCCAAGTTCCAGAAGCTTCACGAGCTGCCCGCAGATGCAAACCTGCAGGGCAAGTCTTACGCGGAAGTGATGGCCCTTGGCCGCCCACCGGAAGTGCAGCATCAGTTCCTGCGCCGCGAACAGCAGGATGTGGGAGCCCGCACCTTCGAAGCTCGCCTTCAGGACGGACGCTGGCTGCAGATCAACGAGCGCCGCACGAAAGATGGCGGCTACGTGTCAGTGGGTACGGACATCACCGCGCTCAAGCGCCATGAGCACCGCCTCGTCGAATCCGAAAAAGAGCTCATCGCCACCGTTCTCGACCTCAAGCAGTCGCGCCAGAAGCTAGAAGCTCAGACGCACCAGCTCGCGGATCTTGCGGAGCGCTACCTCGACCAGAAGGCTCAGGCTGAGAGCGCCAACCGCGCCAAGTCTGAATTCCTGGCCAATATGAGTCATGAGCTGCGCACGCCGCTAAACGCCATCATCGGCTTTGCCGAAGTGATGCAGAGCGGAATCTTCGGCTCTCTCGGCTCGGAAAAGTACGAGGAATACTGCACGGATATCCGCTCCAGCGGCGAATATCTCCTGTCGGTCATCAACGATATTCTCGACATGTCGCGCATCGAGGCCGGCCGCACGACGCTTAAGAAGCAGCCTCTCGAAGTTCATGGCTCGATCCAGCGCGCACTCAAGCTCGTCAGCGAACAGACCAAGGCGAAGAACCTCTCCGTCACGGTCGATGTGACGCCCGAGGACATCGTGGTGCCTGCCGATGAGCGCGCGCTGCACCAGATCCTGGTCAACCTGCTTCAGAACGCGACAAAATTCACGAGCGAAGGCGGTTGCATCACCGTACGTACCCGTCTCGCGGGCGACGCGGTCAATATCTATGTCGAGGATAACGGCATCGGCATTCCGGACAGCGCCCTGCACAAGCTCGGCCAGCCCTTCGAGCAGGTCGAGACCGAGTTCTCGAAGAGCTACAAGGGCTCCGGCCTCGGCCTTGCCATTGCGCGCTCGCTTGCGGAACTCCATGGCGGCTCCCTGCGCATCAAGAGCCAGGAGGGCGTCGGCACCATCGTGCTGGTCCACCTGCCGCTCACGGAAGCCACGAATGCCGATATCGCGCTGGCGAACGCTGCGGCTTAAAGCCGTCGAGTCCACTCAGCGCAGGACACGCTCATAGATTTTCCGCACCTGCTGGCGCGTAGCATTCAGATGCGTAAGCAACACCTTGGCATCGGGCAACCCGGCAATGGTGGCAAGGCGCTTGAAGATAGCGGGCGACACCTGATCGGGCTCGAAGGCGCCCTCGATCGTCAGACGCTGCCATTGGAAGATGGCATTGAACTGCCGATGAGCCTCGATCAATTCCCTCGCATCCTCATCAGACATCAGGCCCGCTTTGCAGGCTTCCAGGAACGTCTCCTCCGTCGATAGACCGGCGAGCGGCGGATGCTTGTACGAGTGCGAGAGAACAAGCGCCTGTGCCATGAAGTCGAGATCGGTCAGGCCGCCTTTTGCGAGCTTGAGGTCCCATGGCCTGTCATCGCCCTTCTCCTGGGCGATCAACGCGCGCATGGAGCGCACTTCCGAGGTCACGCGCCGAGGATCACGCGCAGCGGTGACGATTCCCTTGATGGCCTCGCCCACCCGTTCCGCGAAATCGGAATCCGCAAGCAGGATGCGGGAACGGGTCAGCGCCATATGCTCCCATAATTCAGCTTCGTTCTGCTGATAAACGACGAAGCCCTTGAACTGCGAAGCGAGCGGCCCCTTGCCTCCTTGAGGCCGCAAGCGAAGGTCTACCTCGTAGAGCAGCCCGCGACGCGTCGGAACGGTCAGCGCGGCAACGAGGCGCTGGGTCAGACGTGTGTGATAGACCACTGCATCGAGGGGACGCTGCCCCGTGCTCTCGCGCCGCTCCTCGTCAAAATCGTAAATCACGACGAGATCGAGATCGGAGCCTGCCGTCAGCTCCTTGGTGCCGAGGCGGCCAAGTCCCAGGATGGCGACCTGAGCCCCGGGAACAATCCCGTGCTCGACTTCGAACTCCTGACGGACGCGCTCGAAGGAGGCTCGAATGATGGCGGTGGCGATGGCTGCATAAGCCTCACCCGCCTGAGCGGGCGAGATGATGTCGGAGAGAAGCCGCGCCCCGGTAATGAAGCGCATCTGCCGGCCGGCATCGCGGACGCGGTCAAGGAAGTCTTCGTAGTTTCCAGGGCTGCCGATGATCTGCCACACCTGCTCCTCGATGGCCGGTTCATCCACGAGCGGAATGCCGAAGGCTGGATCGATCAGCACATCGAGCACATGCGGGGATTGGGCTACCGTGTTCGCGAGGCGCGGAGCCGTGCCGAGGAGGTCTGCGAACCGCAGACGAAGCCTTTCGTGGGACTGAAGTATGGTGAGAAGCTCGACGGCAGCCGGCATGCGGCCAAAGGCGCTGTCGAGAGCAGCCAGCGCGCCATCCGGATCCGCCGTGCCGCCAAGGGCAGACAGCAGCGTCGGCGTCAGCTCAGTCAACACCTCGCGCGCGCGCGCACTCGTGATGGCCGAGCGTCGTCCGAAGTGCCACCCCCTGACAGTTTCGGCGACTTTCTCAGGCTCGCGAAAACCCATGCGCTGAAGCGTTGCGAGCGTTTCCGGATCGTCGCTCGTCCCGGTGAACACGAGGCTTCCGGCATCCGAGGCGAGCTCCGGGCCTTCTTCGAAGAGAAGAGCATAATGCCCCTGCACGATCTTGGCTTGGTCGGTGAGCGCCTTCGAGAAAGCCTTGAGATTGGGATAGCCGCAGAACCTGGCGAAGCGTTTCAGCTCCTCCTCATCCGAGGGCAGTCGCTGCGTCTGCTCGTCCGCCACCATCTGCAAACGGTGCTCGATGGTGCGCAGAAAACGATAGGCCTGGGAAAGCTCGTCCCGGGCCTCGGCTGTGATCCAGCCCTCGTTGTGCAGCTCGACCAGCATGTCGAGCGTCCGCCTTCCCCGAAGCGCGGGACGTCTGCCGCCGAACACGAGCTGCTGCGTCTGCACGAAGAACTCGATCTCACGGATACCGCCGCGTCCGAGCTTGATGTCGTGCCCTGCCACCGCGATCTGGTCATGGCCGCGCACCGCATGAATCTGCCGCTTCATGGCATGAACGTCGGCGATGGAGGCGAAATCGAAGTATTTGCGCCAGATGAAGGGACGCAGCTCCTTGAGAAAATTCTCGCCTAGTGCCAAGTCGCCGGCGACGGGCCGCGCCTTGATGAAGGCCGCGCGCTCCCAGTTTTGACCGAGCGTCTCGTAATAGACATAGGCCGACGACAGGGACATGGCCGTGGGCGTCGAGCCCGGATCGGGACGCAGGCGATAATCGACGCGATGCACATAGCCGTCGGATGTCCTCTCCTGCAGCAGGCGGGAGAGTTGCTGGGCGATGCGGGTATAGATGGTCGTGGCCTCGGCGCCCTCCTTGAGGGCCGATGTTTCGGGATCGAAGAAGATGACGAGGTCGATATCGCTGGAATAGTTGAGCTCCCCTGCTCCGTGCTTTCCGAGAGCAAGCACGGTGACGCCCGAACCTGCACCCGGATCATCCGGGTTCTGAATGGTGATGCGCCCGAGATCGGCGGTTTCCGTCAGGATCAGGTTCAAGCCGCCGGAGACGGAGGCATCGGCGAAATCGGACAGAGCCTGCGTGACCTCCTCCGCTCCCCATAGGCCGCCGATATCGGCAAGGGCAACCAGAAGCGCATGGGCATTGCGGTTTTGCCGGAAGGCCGCCACCGCATCGTCCCGCGTCATCTCTCCTGCGCGTAGGCGGCGGAACAATCCTGCCTGAGCGTCCACAATGGATGCATGAACCGCCTCTGGCTCCTCCAGGGCAAGTCTTGCCGTGCGGGCCGGATCGGCCATGACGAGTTGCCAGAGAAAGGGGGAGTAGTCTGCCAGAGCCAGCAGCAGATCGCGGAAAAGGCCCTCTTGGAGATGCGGCAGAAGCGCCGCCGCCTCCGGTTCATCGCGCACGCGCCCGATGAACTCCGCCAGCTGCGCCTTGGCTTTCTTGAGGTCGGAAACAGGCGGAGCCTGAATCTGGCGGCTGATGAGGCAGCGGTTCTGGTCAGGCACGGTC
>JAEXGT010000092.1 GCA_023450615.1 Pseudomonadota bacterium
GACCGTGACCGTGTCGGAGTCCGGTTGCGGCGTCTCGAAATAGACGTGGGTGAAGTCGGGGAATTCCTCGTTCTTCCCGTGCACCGCCACATCGACGGCAAGGCCGCGGGCCGAGAGGCCGTATTGATAAAGCTCGCCGATGGCGCGGAAATAGGATGCGCCCAGGAAGGCCACCCAGTCGTTCTTGCGCCAGTCGAGCCTGCCGTTGCGGGCCTCTTGGAAGCGGAAGCCGGCAAAGCCCGTGTTGTCGGGCAGCTTCCGGGCCGGCGAGTCCGCCGGCATGTCGAAATATTCTGTATCGTAGATGATCTCGCGGGCCTTGCCGTTATCCACAACATGCATGCGCACAGGCTTCTGGAAGAAACGGCCCATGTGGAAAAACGTGACCGGGAACTCGCCGGGACCATCGGCCCAGAGGGCGAGGTCGGTCTTGAAGCGGATCTTGCCGTGGGCGTCGTAGTCGATCTGGTTGAGGATCTCCGGCGACGGGCTCGGCGGGGCCGCATAGGCCGCGCGGGCCATGGCCTCGGCCTGCTTCTTCAGATCGTCGAACGAAAACGGGGCCGCTTCTCCCATCTTCAGGCCTTGCTGCGCCATGGCCGCGCTCGAAAAGCCTTGGGAGGCCAGGGCGGCCGTGGCGGTTGCGGTTTGAAGGAACTGACGGCGATTGAGCATGGGAAACGAACTTGTGATCCGGGGGGAGACAGACCCCTACCGACCAAGGTGGCAGGATTAAGTCCCTCTTAGCCTCTTGAGAAAACTTCGTCAGCAGCCAAAACTAGGCTTACAGACAGGCACTGCAACAATGGTGCCAAAAATAAGGGAGTACGTCTATGCAAAGAACCTTCATGCGCCGCCTCATGGGCGCCGCCACTGCCGTTGCGCTCGCAGGCGCGAGCCTTCCGGCCCAGGCTCAGGACTTCATCAACGTCCTGACCGGCGGCACCTCCGGCGTGTATTATCCGCTGGGCGTCGCTCTCTCCAAGGTGTTCTCGGAAAAGGTTCAGGGCTCCCGGCCTACGGTCCAGGCCACCAAGGCCTCCGTTGAAAACCTCACCCTGCTGCAGCAGGGCAAGGGCGAAATCGGCTTCACCCTTGGCGACAGCCTGGCCATGGGCTGGGCGGGCGACGAGGAAGCAGGCTTCAAGTCCAAGCAGGACAAGCTGCGCGGCGTCACCGCCATCTATCCCAACTACATCCAGATCGTCGCGACGAAGGAATCCGGCATCAAGTCGCTGGCTGACCTGAAGGGCAAGCGCCTCTCCGTCGGCGCGCCGAAATCCGGCACCGAGCTCAATGCCCGCGCGATCCTGCAGGGTGCAGGCCTGTCCTACAAGGATCTCGGCAAGGTCGAGTATCTGCCCTTCGGCGAATCGGTCGAGCTCATGAAGAACCGCCAGCTCGACGCCACCCTGCAATCGGCAGGCCTCGGCGTGTCCTCGATCCGCGATCTCGCCACCTCGGTTCCGATCGTGGTCGTGGAGATTCCCACCGATATCGTCACCAAGGTCGGCACGCCCTACATCGCGGCCACGATCCCGGCCGGCACCTATGAGGGCCAGACCGCTGCCGTCCCGACAGCAGCCGTGGTGAACTATCTCGTCACCCATTCCGGAGTGAAGGACGAGACCGTCTATCAGATGACGAAGGCGATCTACGAGAGCCTGCCCGATCTGGCGGCTGCGCATGCCGCCGCAAAGGACATCAAGCTCGAAAGCGCTCTCTCGGGCATGCCGGTGCCGATGCATCCGGGCGCCCAGCGCTATTTCGACGAGAAGGGTGTGAAGAAGGGCTCCTAATCCCTTCGAACGATTTACATTCCAGCCGGGGCAGTGAACCTGCTCCGGCTTTTTCATGACAAAAACAATAATTCTTTCCGGAGACGCTGCTCCATGAGCCAGAGTGCCAACACATCCGAACTCGCCCAAATGGAAGCCCCTGCGGAGACGGTTAATCCGGAGCACGGCCTGCCGGAGAGTTTCGGCGAAGGGTTCTGGGGCCGCCTCCTGTTCTGGATCGCGGTGTCATTCTCCACGTTCCAGATCATCACATCCTTCGGCATTCCGCTCGATCAGCCCTTCATTGCGGGCGCGAGCCTCTTCCACATTCTCGTCGTCGTCATGGTGGCTTGGGCCGCATGGCTGGCCGTGCTTGCGACGCGTCGGCGCGGTATTCTCGACGGCGTCCTCGGGTGGCTTTCCGTGGCGATTGCCTTTGGCCTCGTTATGCATTTCGGCGGCAGCATGCCCAGCCAGGTCGTGCGCGCGCTGCATGTGGGCTTTCTCTGTCTCGTGGCCGGGGCCATGATCGCCAATCACCGCTCCGGTTCGCCGTTCATGCATGCGGTGGGCTGGATCGTCGGTCTCGCCGGTTTCGGCGTCGGCCTTTATCAATGGGCGCTCTACAACGAGCTCGTGATCCGCGCGGGCGAACTGACCCCGGGAGACCTGATTTCCGGCATCGTGGCGCTCGCGGTCCTGTTCTATCTCGTCTGGCGCGTGATGGGCATTGCCCTTCCCATCGTGGCGGGCCTGTTCCTCGCCTATTGCCTGTTCGGCAATTACCTGCCCGCTCCGCTGGATCACCGCGGCTATTCCCTTGAGCAGGTGATCGAGCACATGTCCTTCGGGACGGAGGGCATCTACGGCACGCCGACGTTGGTGTCGGCCACCTATATCTTCCTGTTCATCCTGTTCGGCGCCTTCATGGAGAAGGCGGGCGTCATCGATTTCTTCAACGACATCTCGATGGCCGTGTTCGGCGACAAGAAGGGCGGCCCCGGCAAGGTCTGCGTCGCCTCTTCGGCCTTGATGGGCACCGTCTCCGGCTCCGGCGTCGCCAACGTGGTGGCTTCGGGACAGTTCACGATTCCCCTCATGAAACGCTTCGGCTTTCCGTCCGCTTTCGCAGGCGGCGTGGAAGCAACGTCATCCATGGGCGGCCAGATCATGCCGCCCGTCATGGGCGCGGTCGCCTTCATCATGGCCGAGACCATCGATGTGCCCTATGCCAAGATCGTGGAGGCGGCGATCGTTCCGGCGCTGCTCTACTTCGCGTCCTGCTATCTCGCGGTGCATCTGGAGGCGGGCAAGCGCCACTTGCGCGGCTTGCCCAAGGCGGAGCTGCCGAATGCCTGGACCGAGCTGAAGACGAAGTGGTTCCTGATCGCGCCGCTCGCCGTGCTCGTTTATCTGCTGTTCGCAGGCTACACGCCGCTCTTCGCCGGGGCCGTGGGCCTGTCGCTCACGGTGGCGCTGATCCTCGGCACGGCCATCGTGGCGGGACTCGCGACGCCGGCTCTGCGTGTCGCGTTCTGGATCGGCCTTGCGCTTCTCTCGGCCTATTCGCTCGCATCGAGCGTCACGCTCGTCGTAGCCGTCGTCGGATTGCTGTCCCTGTGGAATGCATTCTCCGGGAGGGGGCGTATCACCCTTCAGGCCTGCGTCGATGCCATGGCGGACGGCGCGCGTCAGGCGCTGCCCGTCGGATTGGCTTGCGCCATCGTCGGTATCGTCATCGGCACCATGACGCTTACCGGCCTCGGCACCATCGTCGGCACCTGGATGATCTCCATCGGCAAGGACAACATCTTTGCCGCCCTCGTGCTGACCATGATCTTCAGCCTCATCCTCGGCATGGGCATTCCGACGATCCCGAACTACATCATCACCTCGTCGCTGGCGGCGCCGATCCTGCTGCAACTGGATGTGCCGCTCATCGTCTCGCACATGTTCGTGTTCTATTTCGGCATCATGGCGGATCTGACGCCGCCGGTGGCCCTGGCTGCGTTCGCCGCCGCGCCCATGGCGAAGGAATCGGGCCTCAAGATCGGCGTGCAGGCGGTGAAGATCGCGATACCGGGCTTCGTCGTGCCTTACATGGCGGTCTACGATCCCACGCTGATGCTCCAGCCCGTCGCCGGACTGGACGGCGCGGGCTATTGGCTGGCGGTGGCCTATATCGTGCTCAAGGCATCGCTCGCGATGATCCTGTGGGGTGTCGCGGCGGTGGGGTATTTCCTCAAGCCGCTGGCCTGGTGGGAGCGCATCTGGGCCGCTGTCGCCGCAGGCTTCCTCGTGGCGGCGATCCCGATCACCGACGAGATCGGCTTCGTGATCTCGGGCCTCTTCGTGGCCTTCCATGTGTGGAAGGCCCGAAAGGCCTCCGCGCCGCTCACTGCCGCGCATTCATGATCTGCCTCGTCGCAGGCAAGGTCGTCGCGCCGCTGATGGCGGGCGCGATGACCCTTGCCTGGACGCATTCGGTCGAGAAGGTCGCGTGGGAGGAGGATTGGCGCGCCACGCCCGCGGGGCTCGAAATCGTCGAGGCGCGGGTGAAGGGCTCGGGCGCGGGCATGGAGCCGCCGCCGGAGGCGCGGCTCGTGAATGGATCTTATGCGTGGAAGCCGAACGTGCCGCCTCAAACCGAGATCGTCATGCGCCGCTCGGGCGCGACAGCGGATTGGCGGGTCTGCATCGCGGGTCAGTGCCGTCCCATGGAGGCCTATGTGCCGCCGGAGGCTGACCCGATCGTGATGAGGATGTGTAAAGAAAGCCCGTGAGCTTATTCGGCCAAGGGCTCGACGGCGACGCAACGGCGCCAGAGGTTCACGAGGAAGTAGGCGGCCAGGAGGCTGAACAGGCCCATGAGCACATAGCCCACGATGTGGCCGAGTTCGAACAGGCCCGCGATGGCCCAGCCCGCGGAAATGGCCACGCCGAAGAGTTCCGCGCCCACCAGGATCATGATGCTGATCACCGTGATGAGGTTGCGCCAGTTGGTACTTTTCGCCTGAGCCACGGGTCCGTACTCCTTATCAACGCCGAAGGGACTACCCTAAACGCCCCCTTCGGTGCAAGTTTCCCTTGAACCTCCCTCTGTCACGTCTTTTGAGAAATATGCCCGAGACCCCCGTTTTCTCGACCGCCGCCGTCGCGGCTCCCCATATGGCCGCCGCCGAGACCGGCCAGACGATCCTGGCGTCCGGCGGCAATGCCGTGGAGGCCATGGTCGCCATGGCGGCCACCATCGCCGTGGTCTATCCGCACATGAACGGTATCGGCGGCGATGGGTTCTGGCTGGTGCGGGAGCCGAAGGGCCGGGTCCATGCCCTCGATGCCTCGGGGCCGGCGGGCTCGCTTGCCACCATCAAGCGCTATCGGGACAAGGGCTATGACAGCGTGCCGCCGCGCGGGCCCGATGCGGCGGTGACCGTCGCCGGCGCGGTGAGCGGCTGGGGGCTGGCGCTGGAACTCGCCAAGGCTCTCGGCGGGCAGTTGCCCCGCGACATGCTTCTCGACGATGCCATCCGTCTGGCCCGCGAGGGCTACCGGATCGGCGCTGCCGAGGGGCGCAATCCGATGCTGGAGGAGGCGGCGTTGTTTGCCGCCCCCGGTTTCGCGCAAACCTTCCTGAGCGAGGGCAAGCTTCCGAAGGCGGGCGAGACGCGGCGCGTCTTGAAGCTCGCGGATACGCTGGAGCACTTGGCGCATGCGGGCTTCGCCGATTTCTATCGCGGCGATGTGGGGCGCGAGATCGCCGCCGATCTCGAACGCATCGGGAGCCCGATCACGCGCAAGGACATCGAGACCTATCAGGCGCGCGTGGTGAAACCGCTCTCCGTGGAGCTGAAGCATTCGACCGTCTACAACATGCCGCCGCCAAGCCAGGGAATCGCCGCGCTGCTCATCCTCGGCCTGTTCCACCGGCTCGATGTGAAGCATGGCGAAACGCCCGAGCATCACCATGGGCTCATCGAAGCGGCGAAGCGGGCATTTGCCATCCGCGACAAGGTCGTCACCGATCCGCGGGAGGCCATGCTCGATCCTGCCTCGTTCCTCACGCCTGAGGTGTTCGAGAAGGAAGCGGCGATGATCGAGATGCGCCGCGCCGGGCCTTATCCGCCGCGACCCGCCGATGGCGACACGATCTGGATGGGCTGCATCGACAAGGACGGTTTGGCGGTGTCCTATATCCAGTCGGTCTATTGGGCCTTCGGCTCCGGCTGCGTGCTTCCCGCCACCGGCATCCATTGGCACAACAGGGGTTTGAGCTTCTCGCTCGATCCGCAAAGCGCAAAAGCCCTCGCGCCGGGCAAGAAGCCGTTTCACACGCTCAATCCGGGGCTTGCGGTGTTCAACGATGGGCGCGTGCTGTCCTACGGCACCATGGGCGGCGAGCCGCAGCCGCAGATCCTCGGACAGATCTTCACGCGCTATGCGGATTTCGGAATGAGCCTCGCGGATGCCGTCGACGCGCCGCGCTGGATCTTCGGCAAGAGCTGGAAGGCGCCATCGGCAACGCTGAAGGTGGAAGACCGCTTCGACCCGAGCCTGCTACGCGCGCTATCCAGCTACGGGCATCCCGTCGAGGAACTTGGGAAATCCTATGCGGATGCCATGGGCCATGCGGGCATGCTGGTCAAACATCCGCGCAATGGCCGCGTCGAGGCCGTGCACGATCCGCGCTCGGATGGCGGTTCGCTGGGGCTTTAGAGCATTTTTCGGCGAAGTGGTCCCGGTTCGCCGTTAAAAATGCGGCACAGAAAGGAAAAGGGTTGTCTCCACGAAAGTGGAAACAGCTCTAACTCACGCCCATGTAGCGTCCAGGCCGGTGATTGGTGGCGAGGATCAGGTTGAGCACGGCGGTGCCGACGAGCGACAACCCCACCTTCGACGGTTCGATGAAGAAGAGCGCCGAGAGCAGGATCACCGCATCGAGGCCAAGCTGCACATAGCCCGCGCGGATGCCGTATCGCTCCTGCGCGTAGAGCGCGAGGATGTTGACGCCGCCGAGGCTCGTGCGGTGGCGGAAGAGAACGAGCAGGCCCACGCCCATCAGCACGCCGCCCATGATCGCCGCATAGATCGGGTTGAGATTGTCGATATGGATCCAGCCCGGTGTGAATTGCGAGAGATAGGACACCAGCAGCACGGCGAGGAACGTGCGCAAGGTGAGCTTCCAGCCCATGCGCAGGATCGAGAGCGCATAGAAGGGCAGGTTGATCGCGAAGAAGAGCGGGCCGAACTCGAATTGCGTCGCGTATTGCAGCAGAAGCGCCAGCCCCGCCGTCCCGCCGGTGAGAAGCGTCGCCTTCGTGTAGAGCGTCACCCCGAGCGCGACCATCAGTGTGCCGGTGAGCCCGGCCGAGATGTCTTCGTATAGACGATGCGCGCTTGCGGATGATGTGGTGGACACGCCCTTGCCCCTGTCTCTGATGGCGGAGCTATAACGAGCGCTTTCCAGGGCAACAACGCATGGAAACGAGGGGTTGCACGGCGAGCTTTGCGCCCGGCGCAACCCTTGAGCGGTTTAGAGGCCCTGGCTCCAAAGGCCGATGAGCAGGCTGGCGCCCAGCACCAGCACGAAGGAGGCGGCGAGGAGCTCGAGGCCCGCGACGGCAATCGCCCCCGCCGCGCCGCGTCCGCCCGCCAGTTTCAAGGCGAGCGTCTTGGCGAAGACCGCCACGGCCGCGATGGCGCTGGTGGTCAGGGCCGTGCCGAGCGCCATGGCGAAGGTGGCGGCGATGCCTGCCGCGAAGAGGCCTTGCGCCAAAGAGAAGACAAGCACGATCAGCGCGCCTGCGCACGGGCGGATGCCGGCGGCGATCGCCACGCCCGCCATGTCACGCCAGCGGGTGAGGCGGTTGACCTCCTCGGGCGGCGGCAGATGCACGTGATCGCAGCTTGCCTCGGGAACATTGCTCAACGGGTTTTTCGCAAGCGCCAGCACGCCCAGCACCTTCCCGCTCTTGCGCCAGGTGATCGCAAGGCCGAGCAGAGCGACGGCGATGAAGCTCACGAGCTCCACATTCGTGGCGAGCTTGGTCATGGTGGAGGCGGTGGCGCGCAGCACGAGGTTCACTGTGCCGACGATAAGAATGGCGACGAGAGCCTGAACGAGCGCTGCGGCGAAACTCAGGATGAAGGCTTTGCGCAGGGCATTCTCGTCCGCCATCAGATAGGCCGATATCACGCCCTTGCCGTGTCCCGGCCCCGCCGCGTGGAAAACACCATAGGCGAAGCCGACGAAGAGGAGTGAGCCCCAGGCCGCGCCGCTCTCCTTCAGAGCGCGCACGCTTCCCTGAAGGCCGGCATAAAAGCCCGATTGGATCGAGAGAAGCCACGCGCCGAAATTGCCGGAGGGCGCCGCCTCGCGAATGCCCATGCCGAACGGGCTGCGGGGAGGCGGTGCGTTGATGGGGCCCAGCCAGAGGGCAAGCAATCCCATGGCAGCGGCCATGAATGCAACGGCCAGAACCATCAGGCCGAGCCTCTGCCAGAACCGGGCCGAACCGGAGGCGGAAGGGGCGAGCGGGGCAGACGTTACGGACATGCAATAATCGCCCTGTTGGCATATTCCATGGTCATGTTCGCGCTGAGATCCTGAATGGCTCCCTCGTCCTGCAGGATCTGCTGCATGGCCGCATCGAGCGGCTTGGCCTTGGCAATGTTGGTCACGCAGCCTTGAGGCGCATTGGCCAGGGTCACGGCGGTTTTGTCCACGAGGCTGAAATAGACGAAGAAGGAATCGTCGTCGATTTCGATGGCCATGGGGCCGGTCACCGCGGCCGGCGCCTTCAGGGGCAGGAGGAATGACATGGCGACCTGCTTGCCGTCCATGGTCATCCGCGCCTCGCGAGGGGTATCGAAGGCCTGTGCTTTGCCGAACACCTTCAGGGTGGTGAAATAGTCGAAATCCGCGAGCCCGACGGCATTCTCGTCCGCCAGTTCCTGCAACTCATCGGGCGTCAGCTTGCCGTCGTTGTCCTTGTCCAGCCCTTGCGTGACGAAGGCCGTATAGGCCTCGTCGAAGGTCCAATGGTGACGGATTCCCGTGACCTTCCCATCCGAGAAAATCACCTCCGCCTTGGCCGTGATCCAGACATGGGGGTGCGCTGCCGCGGGCAGGCTGAAGCCCATCAGCAGGCAAGCGAGGCTTAAGGTGAGACCAAGACGGCTGTTCATGCGTTGACTTCAAAAGCTGCGCTTCCGGGTGGTTACGGAAGCAGGAGCGGTAGGTCTAGAGGCATTATGGTTAATGGAGGCGAAACGAAGGCTTTGAGGCCCGGATCGCTTGATTGACGCGGTTCGGCGATTATGTCAGCATTGCTGACATAATTAAAAAAACCGAGAAGAACCGGAAAACCGGCGGGCGGGGCTGGAGGGCTCCAAGGAGGAACGGCATGGCCGAAGGTCATGTGGCGCTTCGTAGCGTTACGCTCGACGACAAGTACGATCTCACTAAGGATCACGTTTTCATTACCGGCACGCAGGCCGTCATCCGCATGCTGCTCATGCAGCGCGAGCGGGACAGGCTGGCGGGGCTCAACACCGCCGGGTTCGTTTCCGGCTATCGCGGCTCGCCCATCGGCGGCCTGGACCAGAACCTCTGGCGGGCCAAGAAGTGGCTTGAAGCCTCCAACATCGTCTTCCAGCCAGGCCTGAACGAGGAACTTGCGGCCACCGCCGTCTGGGGCTCGCAGCAGGCCGAGATCAGGGGAGACGGCAAGTATGACGGCGTGTTCGGCCTCTGGTACGGCAAGGGGCCCGGCGTCGACCGGTCCGGCGACGTGTTCCGCCATGCCAACATGGCAGGCTCTTCCAGACATGGCGGCGTGCTCGCCCTCATGGGTGACGATCACACGGCAGAATCTTCCACCGTGGCCCACCAGTCCGAATTCCACTTCGTCGACGTGATGATCCCGATCCTGAACCCGGCGGGCGTGCAGGAGATTCTCGATTACGGACAATACGGCTACGCCATGAGCCGCTTCTGCGGCACCTGGGTGGCGTTCAAATGCGTGAAGGACAACATCGAGTCCACCGCCTCCGTCGACGGTTCGCTCGACAGGGTGAAGATCGTCATCCCCGACGATTTCGTCATGCCGCCCGGCGGGCTCAACATCCGCAACCGCGACGGCGTGCTCGATCAGGAAGCGCGGCTTCAGGATTTCAAGCGCGATGCCATGCTGGCATTCGTGCGCGCCAACAGCCTCAACCGCATCGTGCTCTCCGGCGGGCGCAATCCGAAGATCGGCATCATCACCGTCGGCAAGTCCTATCTCGACGTGCGCCAGGCTCTCGACGAGCTTGGCCTGGACGAGGTGAAGGCGAACGACATGGGCCTTCGCCTCTACAAGGTGGCGTGCCCCTGGCCGCTCTCGCAGCGCGAGCTTCTGGAATTCGCGCAAGGCCTCGACAAGGTCATCGTCGTCGAGGAGAAGCGCTCCCTTATCGAGGTGCAGCTGCGCGAGGAGCTTTACGGCACCGCCAACCAGCCGCTCTGCATCGGCAAGAAGGACGAGGGCGGCAACTGGCTCTTCCCCGTGAAGGGCGCACTCGATCCCAACGACATCGCCATCGTGATCGGCGAGCGACTTCTGCAATATCACAACAACGACGACCTGCGCGGTCGCGTGGCGCGCCTGCGGAATGCGCAGGAAGTGCTGAAGATCACCAACGACGTAGCGACCCGCGTGCCGCATTTCTGCTCGGGCTGCCCGCACAATTCCTCCACCAAGGTGCCGGAAGGCATGCGCGCCTATGCGGGCATCGGCTGCCATTACATGGTGCAGTGGATGGACCGCTCCACCGATGGCTTCACGCAGATGGGCGGCGAGGGCGCGAACTGGATCGGCGAGTCGCCGTTCTCCAATCGCGGCCACGTGTTCCAGAATCTCGGCGACGGCACCTACAACCATTCCGGCATTCTGGCTCTGCGCTGGTCGGTCGATACCAAGACCAACGTCACCTACAAGATCCTGTTCAACGACGCGGTCGCCATGACCGGCGGTCAGCCGCACGAGGGCAAGCTCACCGTCGACATGATCGCGCGTCAGGTGCGCGAGGAGGGCGTGGAGCGCATCGCCCTCGTCACCGACGAGCCGCACAAATATCCGAAAGACATCCGCTGGCCTTCCGGCATGACGATCCATCACCGCGACGAGCTGGATGCGGTGCAGCGCGATCTGGCGCAGATCCCCGGCGTGACGGTGATGATCTACGACCAGACCTGCGCCTCCGAGAAGCGCCGCCGCCGCAAGCGCGGCGAGTTCCCTGACCCCGACAAGCGCGTCATCATCAACGATCTCGTCTGCGAGGCCTGCGGCGATTGCTCCGTGCAGTCGAATTGCGTGGCTGTGCAGCCGGTGCAGACCGAGTTCGGCCGCAAGCGCCAGATCGACCAGTCGAACTGCAACAAGGACTTCTCCTGCGTGAAGGGCTTCTGCCCGTCCTTCGTCACGGTGCATGGCGCCAAGGTGAAGAAGGCCGTGCCGGAAACAGCCTCCACGGACGGCATGACCCTTAGGCCGCTGCCCGATCCGGCAATTCCCGCCATCGACCGCACCTTCAACGTGATCGTGACGGGCGTGGGCGGCACGGGCGTCGTTACCATCGGCGCGATCCTCGGCATGGCGGCGCACCTTGAGGGCAAGGGCATGGGCATGATCGACATGGCCGGCCTCGCGCAGAAGGGCGGCGCGGTCTACAGTCATGTGCGCCTCGCCAACCGTCAGGAAGACATCCACGCCATCCGCGTGAGCGCGGAATCGGCGCATCTCGTGCTCGGCTGCGACCTCGTGGTGACCGGTACGAAGAAGGTGCTCGCTTCCGTGAAGCAGGGACAGACGGCGCTCGTGGTGAACACGGCGGAGGTGATGCCCGGCGAGTTCACGCGCAACGCGGATTTCTCGCTGCCCACCGAGCGCCTCAAGCGCGCCATCAAGGGGGCTGCGGGCGAGAACGGTGCCGCCTTCGTCGATGCGACGGCAATCGCCACCGCGCTTCTCGGCAATTCGATTGCGGCCAATATGTTCATGCTGGGCTATGCCTATCAGAACGGGAATGTGCCGCTCTCCGCGGCCGCCATCGAAAAGGCCATCGAGCTCAACGGCGAAGCGGTGAAGATGAATCTCTCCGCCTTCGCCTGGGGCCGCCGCGCGGCGGCTGAGCCTGAGACGATCGCGAAGCTGATGAGCGATCTGAAGGCGCCGAACGATGAGCTGAAGATCTCCGAAACGTTGGACGAGGTGATCGAGCGGCGCGTCGCATTCCTCACCGCTTACCAGAACAAGCGCTACGGCAAGCGTTACCTTCGTCACGTGCAGCGTGTGCGAGAGGCGGAGGAGAAGGCCGTTCCGGGCTCGACCGCGCTCACCGACGCGGTGGCGCGCTCGCTCTTCAAGCTCATGGCCTACAAGGACGAGTACGAGGTGGCCCGTCTCTATACGGACGGCCATTTCGAGCGTCAGGTCGCTTCGGCCTTCGAGGGCGAGAACCTGCGCTACGAGTTCCACCTCGCGCCGCCGATGCTCGCCAAGAAGGACCCAGTCACCGGCGTTCCGAAGAAGATGAGCTTCGGGCCGTGGATGATGAAGGCCTTCCGGGTGCTGGCGAAGTTCAAGGGCTTGCGTGGCACGCCACTCGACGTGTTCGGCTACACCCACGAGCGCCGCACCGAGCGCGAGCTCATCCGCGAATTCGAGGGGCGGATCGAGGAAATCCTCGCGAAGCTGAATGCGGACAATCACGCGATTGCGGTGGGCCTCGCCAATATCCCGCAGAAGATCCGCGGCTTCGGCCACATCAAGGAGCGGAACCTGAAAACGGCGAAAGCGGAAGAGGCGGATCTCCTCGCCAAATTCCGCGCCGCGCCGGAGCAGAACCTGCCGATCGCGGCGGAATAGTCTCCTCCAAGGCTTCGTTCCCCCGAAACTTGAGCGCCCGGCTTGAAACATCGAGCCGGGTGTTTTGTTTCCTAGTGTTGAAGCAGCGGATCGAAGATGGAGCTTTGCCATGAATGAAACGAGCAGCACTCGCCGCCTGACTTGGTCGGGTTACTTGCTCGGATTCGCGCTCGGCGGCTTCTTCGACGGCATTCTGCTGCACCAGATTCTTCAATGGCATCATCTGCTCAGCGCGGTCGGGACCGATGACGTGCGGTTCCAGGTGGCGGCCGACGGCTACTTCCACGCGCTGATGTATGTCATCGCCGCCATCGGCCTCTGGCTGCTCGCAACCGTGCGGGGCTCGTACCGCCTGCTGGTGGCCTGTCTCCTGATGGGTTTCGGTGCTTGGCATGTGGTCGATGGCGTTCTTTCCCACTGGCTTCTCGGCATCCATCGCATCCGCATGGACAGCGAGAATCCTCTCTTCTGGGACCTCCTGTGGTTCGGAATCTTCGGCCTTGCGCCTCTCATCGCGGGATGGCTGATGCGGCGCAGGGCGGGCGGCGATGGTGAGGCTCGTTCCGTTGCGACCGCGCGGGTATTCGCGGCGTTGCTGACAATCGGCGCAGGTTTTCAGGCGCTGGCGCCGCAAGGCAATGAATTCACCACGGTTCTCTTCGCGCCCGGAACGGGTCAGGATGCGGTTCTCAGGGCGATTTCCGCAGTTGGCGGGGACATCGTGTGGGCGGATCGCACCGGGGAACTCGTGGTGCTCCGCCTCGACGGTGAGACATCGGGGCTTCGCTTCTTCCGCGAAGGAGCGGTTCTCGTCAGCGGCGCAGGCTTGCCGCCTGGGTGCTTCAGTTACGTGCGCGTGTGATCGTTGCGGGCGATCATCCCGGACGGCATGAGCCGGTCTGGATCAGGATGAAGCGCCTGCACCAACCGCTGTCATCCCCGCACAGGCGGGGATCCATAACCACGACTGTCCTGGAAAAGACGCGGTGTCTGCCACGAGCTTTTCTCTGCACCCTCGGCGGCTATGGATTCCCGCCTTCGCGGGAATGACAGTGGAGGTTCGGGCGTCTTATTCTGAAAATGATCCCGGGCTCTGCTTTCGCAGCCCGGGATGAGGATTTGCCTTTAACCCTGGCTCGCTTCCACGAAGCTCTTGGCCACCGTGGCCACATTCTCCTCGTTGAGCCCTGCCACGCACATGCGGCCCGAACCGACCAGATAGACGCCGTCGCGCTCGCGCATGGCGTCGACCTGCTGCGCGGTGAGGCCGGTATAGCTGAACATGCCGCGCTGGTTCGTGAGGAAACCCACATCGATTTCGTTCGACAGAGCGGCGATGTGCTTGGCGAGCAGCTTGCGCACGGAATCCATGCGGGTGCGCATCTCATCGACCTCGCGGCCCCATTGCGCGCGAAGCTCGTCGTCGCCGAGAACGGTGGCGACGAGAAGGCCGCCCATCATCGGCGGGCTCGAATAGCTGCGGCGCACGGCGAGCTTCAGCTGGCCCAGCACGCGCTCGGCCTCGTCCGCATCGCGGCACACGACGCTCAGGCCGCCGACGCGCTCGCCGTAGAGCGAGAAATTCTTGGAGAAGGAATTCGCCACGAGGCAGCTCGCGCGCTCCGCATAGCGGCGCACGAAGGCGGCATCGGCTTCAAGGCTTTCGCCGAAGCCCTGATAGGCCATGTCGAACACGGCGATGTGGCGCTTGGCGATCATCACATCGGTGATGGCGGCCTGCTGCTTCTCGTCGAGATCGACGCCGGTCGGGTTATGGCAGACGGGTTGAAGGACCACGATGGAGCCGGGCTCGGCAGCCTCCAGCGCTTTCACCATGCCGTCGAAATCGACGGACTTGGTGGCGCTGTTCCAATAGGGATAGGTCGTCGTCTTGAAACCCGCGCGCTGGAACAGGCCGTGGTGGTTCTCCCAGGTCGGATTGCTCACGAGAACCGTGCGGCCGGGCGTATGCTTGGCGAGGAAATCGGCCGCGATGCCGACAGCACCCGTGCCACCGAGCGTCTGGATGGTCGCGATGCGCTTTTCTTCACGGGCCGGATGCTTGTCGCCGAAGACCAGCTTCTGCACGCCCTCGCGATAGCCGGGATGGCCTTCCATGGGCAGATATGGACGCTCCGCGAAGCCGAGGCGCTCGTAGGCCGCGCGGACGGAGCCCAGAACCGGAATGCGGCCCTTCTCGTCCGTATAGACGCCGATGCTGAGATTGACCTTCTGGTCGCGCGGATCGGCCTTGAAGCTGTCGTTGAGGGACAGGATCGGATCGCCCGCGAAGGCCTCGACTTGTCCGAACAGGGGTTCCGTCATGCTGATCTCCACACGTGTCAGGTCATTTTCCGGAGGGAGACCTACTCCCGGGCAGGTTTCTCGGCAAGAACGTTCAGGTGTCGAGCCGCCAATCGATGGGCTCCAGCCCTTTCTCGGCAAGCCAGGCATTGGCGCGGCTGAAGGGCCGCGTGCCCTTGAAGTCGTTGAGGCGGTTGAGCGGGGAAGGGTGGCCCGCTTCGATCACGAGGTGCTTGGCCCGGTCCACGAGGTTCGCCCGCTTTCGCGCCGGTCCTCCCCAGAGCAGGAAGACCACGGCGGGCTGGCGCGCGGAGATCGCCGCGATGGCCTGATCCACCAGATCGGACCAGCCGAATTTCATATGCGCGCCGGATTGACCCGCCTCCACCGTAAGCGCGGTGTTGATGAGCAGCACGCCCTGCCTCGCCCATTTCGTCAGGTCGCCGGATTTCGGCATAGGCGCATCGAGATCGGCGGCCATCTCGGCGAGGATGGTGCGGAGCGATGCGGGCAGGCGGCGCGCGCCGCGATAGGAAAAGGCGAGACCGTGGGAATCGCCGGGGGTCGGGTAGGGGTCCTGGCCCAGGATGACCACCTTGACCCTGTCGAGGGGCGTCAGGGTCATGCTCGTGAACACCGTCTCCGGCGGGGGCAGCACCTGGCCGCCCGCCGCAATCACCGCATCGACCTTTCCGGCCACCCGCTCGGCGCTGCCGTCCCGGAAGAAGGGAAGATCGAGCCACGAGGCGGTCTGCCTGTTACGGCGAAACTCTGCGAGAGCCTGGGCGATGGGGCCGGTCATGGGCGATGCCTCCGGGAATGCATGCGCGGTCTCTAGCTCATGCGGCTGAAAATGGCATCACCCTGTGCCGGTGATTGAGGCGTCGGGGCAATCGACAGAATGTTACTTCTGTGACACGTTTCGTCCTTAAGGCTCCCGGCACGGCCATGGGCGCCGCCTGAAATCGAGGACCTTTGACGATGTTGAACAGCCGACCCTCCGCTGCCTTGCGCGCCGGTTTCCTTGGATTGTCCCTGCTTCTGTCCGGTACCGCGCTGGCGCAGGAAGCCGTGACCATCCGTTTCGTCCAGACCAACGACATCGACCGCATGTCGCCTGAAAAGGGCCGCGGCGGCTTCGCCAAGCTCGCCACCGTCGTCAAGGAGGAGAAGGCCAAGGGCAATGCCTTCTTCGTCCATGCGGGCGACACCATCTCGCCCTCGCTGCTCTCGGGCTTCGACAAGGGCGCGCATGTGATCGACATCCTGAACCGCATGGGCGTCGATGCCATGACGCCGGGCAACCATGAATTCGACCTCGGCGATGCGGTGTTCCGTGAGCGCCTGGCCGACGCCAAGTTCGACGTGCTCACCTCCAACATCGTCGATGGCGACGGCGCTCCCGCCAACACCAAGCCCGAGAAGATCGTGGACGTGCAGGGCGTGAAGGTCGGCTTCTTCGGCCTCACCACCGAGGAGACGCCGATCGCCTCGAGCCCCGGCACCATCAAGTTCTCCTCCACCATCGACGCGGCCCGCGCCAAGGCGAAGGACCTGCGCGCGAAGGGCGTCGATATCGTGGTGGCCGTCGCGCATACGCCGCTCGAAGTGGACATGATCATCGCCCGCTCCGCCGGCGTGGACCTGATCATCGGCGGCCATGACGAGCACCTGCTCGCCTTCTACGACGGCAAGGTGGCGCTCACCGAATCCGAGTCGCAGGCCAACTACGTGGTCATCACCGAGCTTTCCGTGAACAAGGCCACCAAGGACGGCAAGACCACGGTGAGCTGGTCCCCGAATTTCCGCATCGTCGACACCGCCTCGGTGAAGGCCGATCCCGAGATCGAGGCCGTGGTGAAGGGCTATGAGGACAAGCTCTCCAAGGAGCTCGACGTGGAGATCGGCGTGACGGAAACGCCGCTCGACAGCCGCCGCGCCACCGTGCGCGGAGGCGAGGCCGCCATGGGCAACCTCGTGGCTGATGCCCTAAGGGCAGCGGTCGGCGCCGATGTGGCCGTGACCAATGGCGGGGGACTGCGCGCCGACAAGGAATATCCGGCAGGCACCAAGCTGACCCGCCGTCACTTCCAGGCCGAAATGCCCTTCGGCAACACGACCGTCCTGATGGAGATCACCGGAGCCAAGCTGAAGGCCGGGCTTGAGAACGGCGTGAGCCAGGTGCGCGAGCTCGGCGGCCGGTTCCCGCAGGTTTCGGGCCTTACCTTCGAGGTCGACATGAAGGAGGTCCCTGGCAGCCGCATCAAGGCCGTGAAGGTCAACGGGCAGGATCTCGATCCCAACAAGACCTACAAGCTCGCCACCAACGACTTCATGGCGCGCGGCGGCGACGGCTACAGCGCCTTCGCCGGTAACAAGAACCTGATCGACCCTTCCGCCAGCCAGCTCATGGCGAGCCAAGTGATCGATTATGTGACCAAGGCCGGAACGATTGCCCCGAAGGTCGAGGGGCGCATCGTCCTGCGCTGATCGAACGACCGGTTCATCGAGCACCGGGGCTCCATGAGTCCCGGTGCTTCCTTTTCAAGGGGAGGGAGGATTATATACCCCCTCCATCTTGCGCCGCCGCTGTGCCATGGTTGCCGCCTTAGGGCGAATCGCAGCACCAACACGACCTGTTTCATTGCAATTTTCACCAAGACCAGAACATTCACGCCTGTCGAATAAGCGCCGCCACCAGCGGCTGGCGCGGGGCCGCCTGACCCTGATCATGGGCATGCTCGGCGTGGTCTTCATCCTCATCACTTTCGGCTATATCGCCTGGGAGCAGCGCAAGCGCCTGATCGAGCGCAATGAGCAGGAAATCGCCAACAACGCCTATTTCCTGGCGGATCATACGGCCCGCCTTTTAGATGCCACCGATCTGATCCTGAGGCAGGTTGCGGTGTCGCTCGGCGGCAGGAACTGGGATGAAATCGCGGCCTCCAAAGACCAGTGGCAGTACCTTACGACGATCAAGGAAACACTGCCTTATTTCGACAATCTCTGGCTCAACGACGCCACCGGCCGGCTGCGGATGACGACGATGGCCTTCCCGGCTCCGCCCGCGAACACGGCGGATAGGGACGCTTTCCGGGTTCAGGTGAGGTCTGACCAGGGCCTCTTCGTCGGCGAGCCCATCATCGGGCGGGTCACCAAGGAGCCGACCTTCATGATCAGCCGCCGCGTGACCGGCGAGAACAATGCCTTCAACGGCGTCGTGACGGCCACGGTGGCTCTGTCCTATTTCGAGACCTATTGGGGCAAGCTCCGCCTTCCGAAGGGCAGCCGGATCTCGCTGGTGCGCGCCATGGACGGCAAGATCATCGCGCAGCTTCCCCTGCCCGCCGACGGCTTGTCCTTTTTCCCGATCGACAGGGCTGCCCTCGACGCGGCGATCAGGGGCAATCCCCTGGCAGGCCTCTATTCCTTCCAAAGCAACGGGCAGGACCGGACCGCGGCCTATCGTCGGGTCGGCGAGCGGCCGATCTACATCAATGTCAGCATCCCCAATAACGCCTATTGGGGGCCTTGGACCATCCAGATGAGGCTCTACGGAGCTTTCGCGCTGATTGCCCTGCTGGCGCTTGCCGCGCTGACATCCCTCGCGGCCCAGCAGTTCCGGGAGCAGGCGGCCAACGAGGCCTTCCTGCAAAAGGAGGTCGCGCTTCGCACCAGCGAGTTGCAGGCGGAAACGGCGGCGCTTGAAGTGCTCAACCGGACGGGCCGGGCGCTTGCGGCCGAGCTTGACGTGGATCGCCTCATCGAGAGCGTGGTCGAGGCGGCCGTGCTTCTCACCGGCGCGCAGGCGGGCGCCTATTTCTCCAACCGGGGCGATGCGGAAGACGGCGAGCAGCGCGCGGAGGATTATGGTCTCTATAATTCCGGCGGAGCGCGTACGGCGTTCGCGAAGCTCCCCAGCGATAAGATCTGCAGAGCCGTCTTCGAACAGGGCAGGGCGCTCCGATTCAGTGATATCGCCGAGGATCCCGAGTTCGGCGGTTCATCCGACGAAGCCCATGCCAACGACCGCGCGAGAGCCCGCAGCGTCATGGCCGTGCCGGTCTCTTCCCGCAACGGGCAGATCCAGGGCCTTCTGCTCTTCGCCCATGAGCGCGCGGGCGCGTTCACGGAGCGGTCCGAGCGCCTCGTGACCGGCCTCGCCGCGCAGGCCGCCGTCGCGCTCGAAAACGGACGCCTCTACAGCGAAGCGCAGCATGAGATCGAAGAGCGCAAGCAGGCGCAGAGCCAGCAATCCTTCCTCATCCGCGAACTGCATCACCGGGTAAAGAATACGCTGGCCACCGTGCAGGCGGTGGTGGGCGCCACGGCACGCTCGACCTCGAATATCGACGAATTCTACAAGGCCTTCGTGGGGCGCATCGTCTCGCTCGCCAACACCCATTCGCTTCTCACCGAAGCCCTGTGGCAGACGGCACCTCTGCGCGAGATCCTTGAAAAGGAACTCAAGCCCTACAACGATGCGCGGGGCGAGCGCATCACCCTTGAAGGCCCCAATGTCGAGTTGCCCTCCGAGATCGCGGTTCCCATCGGCATGGCCGTTCACGAGCTGACGACGAATGCCGCGAAATACGGCGCTCTCTCAGTTCGCAACGGCAAGGTTTCCGTGATCTGGAGCGTGCATGGCGAGGGCGATGAGAAAAGGCTCCTCATGACCTGGGAGGAAAGTGGCGGGCCCGCGGTCTCCCAGCCCGAGCGCCAGGGCTTCGGGTCCCGCCTCCTGCACCGCGTCCTAACCACGCAGCTCAATGCCAAGGTTCAGGTCGATTATGATCCGGCAGGCCTGCACGTGGCCATCGATGCGCCGCTCAAGTCCACGGCCAATCTGAGCCCGCCGATCTGAGGCGGACTTGACCCACGTCAAAGTGAAATACGAACACATTGGCGTAACGGACGAAAAGCCACTATTTAGAACGCATCAATGAGCAGGCCCCGCGCGAGAGCCTGCCGCCAAGGAAATTTATCGATGAATGAACGTGTGAGCGTGACCGGGTTGACCCCGGGCGTACGCCCGGTGGACCACCCGCCCGCGAGGTCTGGGCGGATCGGCGTGCTTCTGATGAACCTCGGAACGCCGGAGGGCACCTCCTACTGGCCCATGCGCCGCTATCTCAAAGAGTTCCTGTCCGACCGGCGCGTGATCGAGACGCCGCGGCTTCTGTGGTGGCCGATCCTCAACCTGATCATCCTCAGCAAGCGTCCTGGACCGAAGGGGCGCGACTACGCCACGATCTGGAACAACGAGCTCGATGAAGGGCCGCTGAAGACCATAACCCGCAATCAGGCGGAGAAGGTGACCGCGCATCTGAAGAGCATCGCGGGCGACAAGATCACCGTCGATTGGGCCATGCGCTACGGCAAGCCGGAGGTGCGCGAGCGCATCCAGGCGCTGCTCGATCAGGGCTGCGACCGTATTCTGCTCGTGCCGCTCTATCCGCAATATGCGGCGGCAACGTCCGCCACCGCCTGCGATCAGGCGTTCCGCGCGCTCATGGACATGCGTTGGCAGCCGACCGTGCGCGTCTCGCCGCCCTATCACGACGATCCGGTCTATATCGAATCCGTCATCGCCTCGATGAAGCAGGAACTCGCGAAGCTCACCTTCGAGCCCGAGGTGATCCTCGTCTCCTTCCACGGCGTGCCGAAGGAATACCTGCTCAAGGGCGATCCCTATTACTGCCAGTGCGTGAAGACATGGCGTCTGATGCGCGAGGCCTTCGGCTGGCCTGCGGACAAGTTCCGCATGAGCTTCCAGTCGCGGTTCGGCAAGGCGGAATGGCTCCAGCCCTACACGGACAAGACCGTGGAGGCGCTGGCCAAAAGCGGCGTGAAGCGCATGGCCATCGTCGCTCCCGGCTTCTCGGCGGATTGCCTGGAGACGCTGGAGGAACTCGACGGCGAGAATCGCGAGATCTTCATGCATAACGGCGGCGAGGAATTCGCCTATCTGCCGTGCCTCAACGACAGCGACGAGGGCATGCGCGTGATCAACCACATCGTGGAGCGCGAGCTCCAGGGATGGATCTGATCCAGCGCATCGCATGAAAAAGCGGCCCCGGCTTTTCGCCGGAAGCGATGCGCCGCTTCAACTGACGAAACCGACGCGGATGCGCCGGTTCTGCTTGCCCTTGTTGTCGACCTTCAAAATGCGGACGGAGCGCGCCTGGCCTGTGGAGGAAAGGTGCGTTCCGCCACAGGCCTGCCGATCGAGGTCCGTGATCTCGACGATGCGCACCGATCCGTCTTCCTGCGGCGGCGGTGAAACGGATTTGCTGCGAAACGTTCCCGCTTCAGCCTTGGCGTCCACCCAAGGCATGTAAAAGGTGCGTATCGGCAGATCCTGGCGGATGACGTCGTTCATGGGAGCATCCAAGGCTCGCAGCCAATCGGGATAAACTCCCGGCATGTCGAAATCGACGCGGAACGTGCCGTCTTCTCCCAGTTGCGCGCCGGTCAGCAACGCCCCGCCGAAATCCCGGTAGACGATGCTGTTGAGGACATGCGCCATCGTGTGGAGTTCACACATGAGATGCCGGAACCCAGGTTCGACCTTGGCCAGGATCGTTCCTTGAACCATCACCGGTTCGGTCAGGATATGCCAGAGCCCTCTGCTGTCGGGCTCAAGCTTTTCGACCGTCGCAATCCCGCCGGACCATTCGATCACGCCCCTATCCGCAAGCTGCCCTCCGCCGCCAGGGAAAAAGGGCGATTGCGCCAGCAGAACGGCGCCCGGTCGCGCATCGAGCACCTGCTCTTCCAGCTCAAGCCGGTCGGGATGATCTTGGCAGAAATAGCGCGGCATGGTGGAGCTTTCAGTTATAATGATTGCAGAAGGACAGCCCTGAATGACGGCTCTAGGAGCTTTTGATCCTATCGGATAGCCTGCGGCTGCTGCAACTCCGTTACCTGAGGAAAGAAATGCTGCTCGGTGGTTTTGATATTTTCGTGATCGTTCTCGTTCTCGTGGTCGTGGTCACGATCGCCATGGGCGTGAGGACGGTGCCTCAGGGCTATGCCTATACGGTGGAGCGCTTCGGACGTTACTCGCGCACGCTGACGCCGGGTCTCGGCCTCATCATTCCCTATATGGAGCAGATCGGGAAGCGCGTGAATGTCATGGAGCAGGTGCTCGATATTCCGAGCCAGGAAGCCTTCACCCGCGACAATGCAGGCGTCACCATCGATGCGGCCGCGTTCTTCCAGGTGCTCGATCCTGCCCGCGCCTCCTACGAGGTTTCGGATCTGGGGCAGGCGCTTCTGGTTCTGACCATGACGAATATCCGCACGGTGGTTGGCTCCATGGATCTCGATCAGCTTCTTTCGCATCGCGACGAGATCAACGAGCGCCTGCTGCGCGTCATGGATGCAGCCGCCTCGCCCTGGGGCGCGAAGGTGACCCGCGTCGAGATCAAGGACATTCTCCCGCCGCAGGATCTTGCAGGCGCCATGGCGCGTCAGATGAAGGCCGAGCGCGAGAAACGCGCCGCCGTGCTTGAGGCCGAAGGATTGCGGCAGGCAGAGATTCTGCGTGCTGAAGGCGAGAAGCAGGCGCAGATTCTCTCGGCCGAGGGCCGCCGGGAAGCGGCTTTCCGCGATGCCGAGGCGCGCGAGCGTCTAGCGGAAGCCGAAGCGAAGGCGACATCCATGGTGAGCGATGCGATCACAAGCGGCGATCTCGCCGCCGCCAACTTCATCGTGGCGGAGAAATACATCGACGCCATCCGTTCTCTGGCAACGGCGCCGAACCAGAAGGTGGTGATCGTGCCGATTGAAGCGGCGGGTCTCGCCGGCACGCTCGGCGGCATCGCGGAGCTCACGAAATCCGTGTTCGGCGGTGAGGGCGGCGCTGCTTCCAAAGCTCCTCGCAGCGTTCCTGCCGTCGCGAAAGCAACGGAGCGCCCATGATCCGCGATGCATTCCTCAGCCTTGGAGCGTGGAGCTGGATCATTCTCGGTCTGGTGCTGGTCGGCATCGAGCTGATAGCGCCCGGCATCTTCTTCCTCTGGCTGGGATTGGCCGCCATTGTGACCGGCCTGCTCGATGCGGTGCTCGATCTGTCCTGGCAGGCGGCTTTCATCGTCTTCGCGCTGCTCTCCGTCGCGGCGGTGGTTCTGGGGCGCTACGTCACGCGCTCCAATGATCAGGCCGAGACGCCTGCATCGCATCTCAATCAGCGCGGGCAGGCGCTCGTGGGCCGCGTGTTCACGCTGGAGACGCCGATCAAGGACGGGGAAGGGCGCATCCGTGTCGACGACAGCTCATGGCGCGTCACCGGTGCAGATCGGTTCGCAGGCGCCAAGGTCCGCGTCGTGCGCGTCGAAGGCTCGACCCTGGTGGTGGACGATCCTTAAGCCACGCCGGCGCGCAGCAGATCGAGATAATGCACCAGGCCGACAGGCTTGTTGTTCTCGACGACGATCAGCGACGTGATGCGCGCTGTTTCTTCGATCTCCAGGGCGGAGGCGAGGAGCGCATCCGGCGCGATGGTGCGCGGCGAGCGTGTCATGATGGCGGCGACCGGCAGGGTGCCGAGATCGGGGCGAAGATTGCGGCGCAGGTCGCCGTCGGTGACGATGCCCGCGAGCGTGCCGTCCGCATTCACCACGATCACCGAGCCGAAGCCCTTGCGGCCGATCTCCTCGATGGCCTGATCCATGCGGGCGTCGATGCCGACGATCGGCAGCCGCTCGTCCTTATGCATGATGTCGCGCACCAGCTTGAGTTGCGCGCCGAGCTTGCCGCCCGGATGAAACACGCGGAAGTTCTCCGCCGTGAAGCCGCGCCTTTCGAGCAGCGCGATGGCAAGCGCGTCGCCCAGCGCCAGCTGGATCGTCGTGGAGGTGGTGGGCGCGAGCCCGTTGGGGCAGGCCTCCTTGACCTTGGGCAGCGCCAGGCAGATGTCGGCAGCTTGGCCCAGGGTCGAATCCGCATTCGACGTGAATGCGATCAAGGGCACCCGGAAGCGGCGGGAATAGCCGACGATGTCGGCAAGCTCCGCCGTTTCGCCGGACCAGGAGAGGGCGATGATCACGTCCTCCGGCTGAATCATGCCCAGATCGCCGTGGCTGGCTTCGGCCGGGTGGACGTAATGGGCAGGCGTTCCGGTCGAGGCCATGGTGGCGACGATCTTGCGGCCGATATGGCCGGACTTGCCCATGCCGGTGACGATGACGCGGCCCTTGGCGGCGGCAATCGTCTCAATGGCTGCCGTGAAGAGAGGACCGAGGCCGTTGCCGATGGCGTCCATCAGGGCGGTCAGGCCCTCGCGCTCGGTTTCGAGCGTGCGCAGGGCAGAGGCGACGGCTTGGGTCAATGAGGCGGATTGGGTCTGTACGAATGCCATGGCCGCCCTCTAGCATATCCGGGCGGCCACGAGAAACCCTGAAGTCCGGTTACTTTTGGCGCAGGAAGGCTTCCAGCTCCTGGCGGAAGGCCGGGCCCAGATCCTCGCGCTCCAGGGCATAGGCCACGTTCGCCATGAGGAAGCCGATCTTCGAGCCGGTATCGTAGGTCTTGCCCTGATATCTCATGCCGAAGAAGGGCTGGTCCTTCATCAGGCGGATCATCGAGTCGGTCAGCTGGATCTCGTTGCCCGCGCCGCGCTCCTGGTTCGAGAGCAGGTCGAAGACTTCAGGCTGCAGGATATAGCGGCCTGAGATGATGTAGTTCGAGGGAGCCGTGCCCTTCGGCGGCTTCTCCACCATGCCGGTGATCTCGAAGGTCTGGCCGAATTCCTGGCCCACCGAGACGATGCCGTATTGGTGCGTCTGGTCCTCCGGCACTTCCTCCACGGCGATGATGTTGCCGCCGTGCTTCTCATAGGCCGCGATCATCTGCTCCATGGAGCCGCGGCTGAGCATGTCGGGGAGAATGACCGCGAAGGGTTCGTCCCCCACGAGTTCGCGGGCGCACCACACCGCATGGCCGAGGCCCAGGGGCTCCTGCTGCCGGGTGAAGCTCGTCTGCCCGGCCTTGGGCTGGTCCTGGGCGAGAGCCTCCAGTTCCTTGGTCTTGTTGCGGGCTTCCAGGGTCTTGTTCAGCTCGTAGGCGATGTCGAAATGGTCCTCGATCACCGCCTTGTTGCGGCCCGTAACGAAGATGAAATGCTCGATCCCGGCAGCCCGCGCCTCATCCACCACGTGCTGCACCACGGGGCGGTCCACCACGCACAGCATCTCCTTCGGCACCGCCTTGGTGGCGGGAAGGAAGCGGGTGCCGAGACCGGCAACGGGAAGGACTGCTTTGCGAATGCGCTTCATGGATCGAGCCGTGTTTGAGCAGGAAGAGAGGGGGAACAATCTAAGGCAGGATAGGCAAAAGAAAACCGTTCGCTGTCAAGCTTGAGGCTCCTTAACGCCCAAGGCCCCGACTCGTTGCATCCGGATTTCTCCTCCTTCTTGAAGCCCTGGACATGAATTGAAGCTGAAGCGTTTTGGTTAAGCCGCCAGGATGGGCAGGACGCGAGGAGGATCGAGGATGGCGCCTCGGTTCTGGAGGCGTGGGTGTGGTCAAACGGATATCCGGCGTCGCTTTCGAGGTACGGCTCAGCTCCCGCCGTCCGGGAGATCGGCCAAGCTCGAGCGCATCCGCAGCCTTGGATGGCAACCGCAACATGACGATCTGGCCGAAATCGTCGATCAGGCCCTGTGCTGGGA
>JAEXGT010000097.1 GCA_023450615.1 Pseudomonadota bacterium
AAAATGAGGTGAGTGCGCCGATCAGGTCCATGTCAGGTTTCATTGTTCTGCCCCTACGTTGTTGGCTAGAACTTATCCCTTCCCCCAAACCCTGTCTGCTCTCCACCTGGGGAGTGGATTTTGTTACTATTCGTG
Source organism: Pseudomonadota bacterium (assembly GCA_023450615.1). GTDB lineage: Bacteria > Pseudomonadota > Alphaproteobacteria > Rhizobiales > Beijerinckiaceae > Microvirga. Next base: position 136 of record JAEXGT010000097.1, read on the forward strand.
GGAGAGTATTCGGCCTGTTTTCAGCTTGGCTGTTCTTAGGCTTATTTTCTGCGCAATAAGATCGGGCCGGGAAGCTGAGCTTCCCGGCCTGAACGCATTCTCAGCGGCGCTTGTCGGATGAGGACTTCTTGTCCTTCGGGCGCTTGTGATCCTTGGGCCCTTTGGACGCGAAGGGCGGCTTACCCTCATGAGCGCGCTTCCCTTCGCGGGGACCCTTGCGCTCGGAGAACTCGCCCCGTTCCTTCGGGCCTCTGCGATCCGAGAACTCGGCCTTGCCCTTCGGACCCTTGGACTTGGGGCCGTCCCAGGACTTTCCGCCTAAAGGTTTGCCCGAAGACTTGCCGCTATGCGGCGCATCGGCGGGTTCGATGCGAATGTCCTCATCATTGGTCTTGCGCACGGCCGAGGCGAATTTCGGCGCGTGGGACTTGGCGATCTGGAATTTCGATTCGCTGTCGAAAATCTTGATGGATCCGATCTCTTTCTTCGTCACGTGGCCGAGGCGGCAGATGATCGGCAGCAGCCAGCGTGGATCGGCGTTGTTGCGGCGCCCCACGCTCATGCGGAACCACACCATGTCCTCCGAAGAGCCGTAAGCGCCATCCTCAGATGATCCGCGGCCCCAGCTCTTGCCACCGCCGGAGCGCTCTTCCTGACGCTCGCGCTTGTCCTTGCGGTCGCGCGCGGGGCGGTTCTCGCCGGGGTCGAAGACTTCTTCGGGAGCGGGCAGGCGCGAGCGGTGGAAGCGCGCCAGAGCGTTGGCGATTTCTTCCGCCGACTTCTGCTCCATGAGCACGCGAGCCATGGTCACGTCTTCCTCGGTGCTTTCTTCTGAGAAGATGGGATCCTGCATCAGGCGCTCACGGTCGAGCTTGCGGATGTCATCGGCGGAGGGCGGTCCGTCCCAGGTGACGTCGATGCCCGCTTGGTCGATCAGGCGCTCGGCCTTCCGGCGGCGCGTATAGGGCACGAGCATCACGCACACGCCCTTGCGGCCTGCGCGGCCCGTGCGGCCGCTGCGGTGCAGAAGCGTTTCGTGGTCGTTGGACAGATCGAAGTGAATAACGAGGCCGAGATCCGGCAGGTCGATGCCGCGCGCGGCGACGTCGGTGGCAACGCAGACCCGCGCGCGACCGTCCCGCAGAGCCTGCAGCGCATGGCTGCGTTCGCTCTGGCTGAGTTCTCCGGAGAGGGCGACGGCCGCGAAGCCACGCTCCACGAGGCTCGCATGAAGGTGCCTCACCGCCTCACGGGTATGGCAGAACACCATCGTGCCGCGGCTCTCGTAGAAACGGAGCAGGTTCACCGTGGCGAGCTCGACTTCGTTCGGCGCGCAGCGGACGGCACGATACTCGATGTCGCCATGCGACTGGTTCTCGACCAGCGTATCGATACGATGGGCATCTCGCTGGTAGCGGCGGGCCAGGGCTACGATATTTTTCGGCAGGGTTGCCGAGAACAGAAGGGTGCGGCGGTCTTCCGGCGTCGCATCGAGGATGAACTCGAGGTCCTCGCGGAAGCCGAGATCAAGCATCTCGTCCGCCTCGTCGAGCACGACAACCTTCATCTTGGAGGTGTCGAGACGCCCCCGCTCCAGGTGATCGCGCAGGCGGCCCGGCGTGCCGACGACGATGTGGCAGCCGTCTTCCAGCGCGCGCTGCTCACGGCGCACATCCATGCCGCCGACGCAGGACGCGACACGCGCCCCGGCGGGGCCGTAGAGCCAGATCAGCTCGCGGTTGACCTGAAGCGCCAGCTCGCGGGTCGGGGCGATGATGAGGGCAAGCGGCTCGCGGGGCGCGCCGAAGCGTTCGGCGTCGCCCAGGAGGGTCGAGGCCATGGCAAGGCCATAGGCAACGGTCTTGCCTGAGCCCGTCTGAGCGGAAACGAGAAGGTCGCGGTCGATGGCATCCGCATCGAGAACGGCGGCCTGGACGGGAGTAGGGTCGTTATAACCTCGGTCGACAAGGGCGCGCTCGAGGCTGGGATTCGTCTTGGGAAAGGGCATGAAACAGGGCTGAACCGGTTGGAAGGAGCTTTCATAAGCTCCGATAAGGATGATCAGCCAGAGGCAGCACCGTCGTCTATCTCGTCGATCGACACCAGGAAAACCACATCGATATTGATGTCGCCTGAGTCTTCGCCGTCTCCGACCTCGTCCTCGTCCTCTTCGTCCAGAACTTCATAGAAGGCATCGATTTCGTCTTCGGATGCCGGTCTGGTTGTCAAGGCAGCTGAGCCGTCCCAAAGGAAGCGGCCCTCGCTCTTAAACGACTTCAGGTCATCTTTAAAGCTCTCACTCAAAAAGAGCTCCTGGGCCTGCTCCTCATCGGCATTGGTCACGGCAACCGCCTTGCCGCCAATCTCCAGAGTAACCATGGGGGCTCCTTTATCGCTCAAGCTGGGTCTCTTTGGCTAACGCTCATCGGGGAATTTCGATCAATTCCGCCGATCCGGGCTTACAATGTATAGCGCAAAGCTTCGCTGGCGGCCCGCAATGCGGGCAGGAAGCGCGCTTCCATCTCGGAGGCGGGCACCCGTGCCGCCTGAGCGCTGATGTTCAGGGCGACCGTTACCTCACCGTTTCGGACCAGAGGCACGGCGATGGAACGCAGGCCGAATTCCAGCTCCTCGTTGACCATGGCATAGCCCTGCTGGCGCGTGACCTCTAGCATCCGGCGGAACTCGTTCTTGTCCGTGATGGTCTTCGGCGTGCGGGGCTCCAGGCGCACCCGCTGAAGATAGGCCTCGATGACCTCCGGCGGCTGATGCGCCAGGATCACTCGGCCAAGAGACGTGCAATAGGCGGGCAGGCGGCTGCCGACGCCTAAGCCGATGGACAGGATTCGGCGCGTGGCGGACCGGGCGATGTAGACGATGTCGTCCCCGTCAAGGGTCGCGGCCGAGCTCGACTCTCCCGTATCCTCCGAAATCCGCTCCAGGAAGGGCTGCAGCCGCGTGGCGAGCGCCGTCGATGAGAGATAGGCATAGCCGAGCCGGAGGATGCGCGGGCTCAAGGAGAAATAGCGCCCGTCGAAATCTGCGTAATGAAGTTTGGTCAGCGTCCGCAGGTAGCGCCGCGCCGCTGCGCGGGTGATTCCGGTGATCTTGGCGACATCTGATAAGGTCAGGCGGGGACGGGTGGAATCGAAGGCCTCGATCACCAGCAGGCCCTTTTCGAGGCTGGCCACGAAGTCGCGGTCGTCGCTGTCCTGCTTCTCTGTCTCCGGGACCTGCATGCGCGTCTCCAAAGAGTGGCGTGTTCGACTCAAGTGGTCTTGACACCGCCCCTCTGAATCGTCCTTGATGTTCGATATGGTAATCCATGTTCGCAATGCGTACAAGATGATCGCCATCGAACCAGGGACCGGGATCCTTCAAATGAGATCCGGCGGCTCGCAGGGAAGGAAACGAGGATGACAGCAGGCAAAAGAATTCTGGGGGCGGCCATCGGCGCTTTGCTGATGAGTTCCGTTTCCGCATACGCCGACACCATCAAGGTCGGCATCATCGGCCCGTTCTCGGGTCCGTTCGCTCTGCAGGGCAAGAACTTTCAGGCTGGTGTGGAAGCCTACATGGCGCTGAATGGTAAGTCCGTGAAAGGCCATGACGTCGAAATCATCTATCGCGATCTCCCTGCGGCCAATCCGGCACAATCCCGCGCGCTTGCGCAGGAACTCGTGGTGAAGGAGAAGGTGCAATATCTCGGCGGCGTCTACTTCACGCCGGACGCCATGGCGATCACGCCGCTGCTCGCGCAGGCCAATACGCCGCTCGTCATCTTCAATGCGGCCACCTCCGCCATCATGAATACCTCGCCGCTCGTCGTGCGCACCTCGTTCACGACCGCGCAGACGACGAATCCGCTCGGCAAGATCGCTTTCGATGAAGGAGTGAAGAAGGCCATTACCGTGGTCAGCGATTATGGTCCGGGGGTAGATGCGGAAAACGCGTTCAAGAAGGCGTTCGAGGCGGCAGGCGGGCAGGTGACCGAATCCATCCGCATGCCGATGAACACCACCGATTTCAGCCCGATCATGCAGCGTGTGCGTGATTCCGGCGCAACGGGCCTCTTCACCTTCCTGCCGTCAGGGCCGCCGACCTTGGGTTTCGTGAAGGCATTCAACGAAACGGGCCTGAAGCAGGCGGGCATCAAGTTCTACGCGCCCGGCGACCTGACGCAGGAATCCGACCTGCCGGCCCTCGGCGCGGCGGCGGAAGGCCTGAAGACCAGCTTCCACTATGCCGTGTCGCATGACAGCCCGGAGAACAAGAAGTTCGTGGAAGCGGCAACCAAGGCCATCGGCGGAGCGGACCAGCTCTCGTTCCCGTCGGTCGGCGCCTATGACGGCATGCATGTCATCTACAAGATGATCGAAGCCACCGACGGCAAGCAGGATGCCAAGAAGGCGGTGGATGCGGTGAAGGGCATGTCTTGGACGAGCCCGCGCGGCCCGGTGCGAATCGAGCCGGACACACGCCACATCACGCAGAACATCTATCTGCGCGAGGTCACGAAAGGCGCCGACGGAAAGTACATCAACAAGGAAATCCAGACCTTCGCCGAGCAGAAAGACCCCGGTATGCCCACCCAATAAGGTGAGGCCTACAGGGCGGACGCGACCCTCCGAGCGGTCGCGTCCGCCGCTCCCTTCAAGCGAGGCCTGAGCGAACGAGCGGAAGATTCCATGCAGACCATCCTCAGCATAGCCATCGACGCCCTGGCGTTCGGCATGGTGCTGTTCATCATCTGCATCGGCCTGTCGCTCACGATGGGCCTGATGCGCGTGGTCAATCTCGCGCACGGCGCTTTCGCGATGATCGCGGGCTACATCGCATCCTATGCCGCGCGCGATCTCGGGCTGGGCTATGCGGTCGCCATCTTCCTCGCGATTATCGGCACGGTCATCATTTCGATCCCGATCGAGCGCTTTCTCTATCGCCGGATCTACGGCAGTCCCGAATTGACGCAGGTGCTGATGACCATCGGCATCACTTTCTGCGTTATCGGCATCACCAACTACTTCTTCGGCCCGACGCTCAAGACCATTCCACTGCCGGAGATGCTCCGCCAGCCGGTCGATGTGGGCTTTCGCACGATTGCCGCGCACCGGCTCTTCGTGATCGCCTGCGGAGCGGTGGTCGCGGGAGGATTATGGTATCTCATCGAGCGCACGAGCTTCGGCATCAAGCTCAGGGCGACCGTCGACAATGCAGCCATGAGCGACGCGCTCGGCGTGCGCACGCAGGTGGTCTATGCCGTCAGCTTCTCCATCGCCATCGGCCTTGCAGCGCTCGGCGGCGTGGTCGGCGCGGAGTTCCTGCCCATCGAGCCCTATTATGCGCTGCGCTACATGGTCACTTTCCTCGTGGTCGTGTCGGTCGGCGGCGCGGGGTCCATTCCGGGTGCCCTGATCGCATGCCTTCTGCTGGGGTTCATCGACACGACCGGGCGTTATCTCATGCCGGAATTCGGCAATTTCTTTTTCTATGCGGCAGTGATCGTCATCGTCCTCCTGTTCCCGCGCGGCTTCCTGGGAAGGGCGCAGTGACATGCAGGTGATAGCGCGAGCAGGAGCGGTGTCGGCCGCGCCAAAGGCAAAGAGCCGCTGGTGGCGAGACGTCATCGGGATTGTCTTGATCGTCGCATGCGGAGCCGCCGGTTATTGGTTGTTCCCCGACAATCTCGCATTGCTCACCCGGATCGTCGCAGTGGCTCTCCTGGTCCTGTCCATCGATCTCATCGTCGGCTATTGCGGCGTGGCCACCCTGGGTCAGGCAGCCTTGTTCGGCGCGGGCGCTTATGCGGCGGGCATCGCATGCGTGAATGGTGTGACGGAGCCGATGACGCTGATCGCGATCGGAGCCGTCGCAGGAGCCGCGGCGGGGCTTGTCATGGGCGCAATCATGCTGCGCGCGCACGGGCTGGCGCAGCTCGTTCTCTCGATCGCCATCGTCCAGCTTTTTCATGAGGCTGCGAACAAGGCCTCCGCCTATACCGGCGGCAGCGACGGTTTGGCCGGACTGATGGTGAGCCCGCTCTTCGGAGTTTTCGAGTTCGATCTGTGGGGCAAGACGGCCTACCTGATGGGGTTCACCCTGCTCGTCATCGTCTTTATCGCTCTCAAATTCGTCGTGGCGTCGCCCTTCGGCATGCTGTGCCGCGGCATCAAGCAGGACCCGCTGCGTATCCGCGCCATGGGGGCCTTCGTGTTCCCGGTTCTCCTGAAGATGTTCGTCATTTCCGGCGCCGTGGCAGGCATGGGGGGCGCATTGGCGGCGATCTCCACGCAGGTCGTCGGCCTCGACAGCGTCAGCTTCGAATTGTCGGCCACTGCCCTTGTCATGCTCGTGCTCGGCGGGCTCGGAACGCTCTATGGCGCGCTGATCGGAACCGTGATCTTCATGGGCTTCGAGCACATGGTTTCCGCCATCAATCCGTTCCACTGGATGACAATGGTCGGTGCATTGCTGATCGCCATCGTTCTGGCGGCCCCCGGCGGATTGACAAGCCTTGCCGAGAGGTTCTCCTCAAGGGGAGGAAGGTCATGAGCGATCTCTTCCGCGTCGCGAACCTGTCCAAATCCTTCGGCGGGCTGGCTGTGAGCCGCGATATCTCCCTGTCGATGCAGGCGGGCGAGCGTCTCGCCCTGATCGGCCCCAACGGTGCGGGCAAGACCACTTTCGTCAACCTGGTCACCGGGCAGCTGAAGCCTGGCGCCGGGCGCGTCATTCTGGACGGGGAGGATGTCACTCATCTCGGCGCGGTGCGTCGCGTGCGAAAAGGGTTGGTGCGCACGTTCCAGGTCACGCGCCTGTTTTCCGAATTGACCCCCGAGGAGCATGTCACGCTCACGGTTCTGCAGCGCGAGGGGAAGGCTTCGCGAATATTTGGCCGCTTTCATGGCAATTCCGTCGTCGCGGATGAGGTGCACGGCATTCTTGGCACGCTCGGCCTGCACGAAGTCGCCCGCCGTAAGGTCGGGCAGATCGCTTATGGCCAGCAGCGCCTGTTGGAGATTGCCATTGCGCTCGCCCTCAGGCCCAAGGTGCTGCTGCTCGACGAGCCGGGGGCAGGCGTGCCCTCAGCCGATACGCCGCGCATCGAGCAGGCACTTGAGCGTCTGCCGCCGAGCCTCGCCGTGCTCATGATCGAGCATGACATGGATCTCGTGTTCCGCTTCGCCAAACGCGTGGTGGTGTTGGCCGCGGGCGAGATCATCTTCGAGGGATTGCCGTCTGAAGTCGCCGCCGACAGGCGGGTGCGCGAAGCTTATTTGGGGAATTATGCCAATGTCCGCAGCATCGCTTGAGGTCAGAAACCTGCGGGCGGGCTATGGCCCGACCGTGGTGCTGGAGGACGTGTCCTTCTCTGTTCCGGCCGGAGCGCGCCTGTCTATCCTCGGGCGTAACGGCATGGGCAAGACCACTCTGCTCTCGACCCTCATGGGGATGAACCGCCGCTACGGCGGTGAGATCATAGTCGGCGGCAAGGATCTCGCGCCGTTGAGAAGTTCCGAGCGCGCGCGCCAAGGCATCGGGCTCGTGCCGCAGACCCGCGACATCTTCCGTTCTCTCAGCGTGGAAGAGAATTTGATCGTCGGCCTCAAGGATCGCCCGCGCAGCGCCATCCAGGAAGCATACGACATGTTCCCGCGCCTCTTTGAGCGCCGGAACAACCTCGGCTGGCAATTGTCAGGCGGCGAGCAGCAGATGCTCTCCACCGCCCGCACCATTTTGGGAAAGCCTTCCGTGCTGCTTCTCGACGAGCCGCTCGAAGGCCTGGCTCCAGTGATCTGCGAAGAGCTGATGACAGCCTTTACCCGGTTGGCTTCAAGTGCTGAGATGACGATCCTGCTCGTGGAGCAACGGCTGGAAAGCGCTCTCGACTTCGCCGAGTCCGTCTTGATCCTGGAGCGCGGACGCATCGTCTGGCAGGGAGCGAGCGAGGCTCTGAGGGCCGACAATGCCCTTATCGAGCATTACATCGGCGTCAGCGCGCTGCATTGAGGGTGGACATGGCATTCATTCGGGCAAACGGTATCGTTCTTCATCATCAGGTCATCGGGCGGTCCGATGGGCCTGCGCTGGTGTTCAACAACTCGCTCGGCAGCGACTTTCGCATCTGGCAGGATATCGTGCCCGCTTTCACGGATCGCTTCCGCGTCGTGCTCTACGACAAGCGCGGCCATGGTCTCTCCGATGCGCCTCCCGCGCCTTACACGATAGACGATCATACGGACGATCTTCTGGCGTTGCTCGACGTTCTCAAGATCGACAGCGCAGCCCTTGTCGGCCTGTCCGTAGGGGGCATGATCGCTCAGCGTGCGGCCGTGCGCGCTCCTGAGCGGGTGAAGGCTCTGGTGCTCTGCTGTACGGCTGCGAAGATCGGCACGCCCGAGCTTTGGGCCGAGCGGATTTCCGCCGTCGAGACGGGCGGCATCGAACCCATTGCGGACAACGTTCTGCAACGCTGGTTCACCCCGGACTTTCACGAAACGCGCAAGGACGACATCAGGGGCTGGCGCAACATGCTGGTGCGCGTTCCCGCCCATGGCTATGCGGGAACCTGCGCGGCCATCCGCGATGCGGATTTGATGTCCGATGCAGGGAAGATCGATGTTCCAACCCTCTGTGTGGCGGGCGATCAGGACGGATCGACGCCTGCCGACGTGGTGCGCCACACGGCAAGCCTCATTCCGGGCGCACGGTTCGAGCTGATCGAAGGCTGCGGACATATTCCCTGCGTCGAGAAACCGGCGGCGCTCACGCGGCTCATCCAAATCCATCTTCGGGAGGCGGGACTTGTCTGATCAAAGCGAACGCTACAAGGCCGGAATGGCGGTGCGCCGACAGGTTCTCGGCGATGCGCATGTCGATCGGGCAAGCGCCCAGATGACGGAGTTCGATGCGGACTTTCAGGCTTTCATCACCGAAAGCGCCTGGGGGGCGGTGTGGACGCGTCCGCATTTTACCAAGCGCGAGCGCTCCATCGTCACCATCGCTCTGCTCGCCGCGCTGGGACATGACGAGGAGGTGGCCATGCATGTGCGCGCCACGCGCAACACCGGCGCCACCAAGGACGATATCCGTGAGGCTCTCATGCATGTGGCGGTCTATGCGGGCGTGCCCGCCGCCAACCATGCGTTCAAGATCGTGAAGAGAGTCTACGAGGAAATGGAAAAGTAGAAAAACCGTTCTTCAGGAGGGCAATCATGTCGGATCAGGGATCTTACTACCAACGGGACAGGAGTTGGCATCCGCCCGCTTTCACGCCCAACTACAAGACTTCCATCCTGCGCTCTCCGCAATATCCGCTTCTGTCGCTCGACAACACGATCTCTGAGATGACGGGGCCGACCTTCGGGCACACCAAGCTTGGACCGCTCGACAACGACCTGATCCGCAACTTTTCCAAGACCGGCGATCCCATCGGCCAGCGCATCATCGTCTATGGCCGTGTGCTCGACGAGAATGCGCGCCCGGTCCCCGGTGCTCTCCTGGAGTTCTGGCAGGCCAATGCGGGCGGACGCTACCGCCATAAAAAGGAAACCTATCTCGCCGCCATCGATCCCAATTTCGGCGGCTGCGGACGCGCGATTACGGACGAGGAGGGGCGGTACTGGTTCCGCACCATCAAGCCCGGCGCTTATCCCTGGCCGAATGGTGTCAATGACTGGCGGCCTGCACATATCCATTTCTCGGTTTTCGGTCATGCCTTCGCTCAGCGCCTGATCACGCAGATGTATTTCGAAGGCGATCCGATGATCTGGCAATGCCCCATCGTCTCGACGATCCCCGACAGGCGGGCGGTGGAACAGTTGATCGCGGCGCTCGACCGGGAGAACACGCTGCCCATGGACGCGCTGGCCTACAAGTTCGACATCGTTCTGCGCGGACGCCGCTCGACCATGTTCGAGAACCGGATGGAGGGGAACTGATGGTTCAAAAGCTCGAAAGATTGAAAGAATCCCCCTCACAGACAGCGGGCCCCTATGTCCATATCGGCGCGACGCCCAACTGGGTCGAGATTACCGGCGTGTGGAATGAGGATCTGGGGCTTGTTCTCGTTACGCCCGAGACCAGAGGCGAGCGCATCATCGTGAAGGGGCGCATCTTCGATGGCAGCGGTACGCCGCTGAAGGATGCACTCGTCGAAATCTGGCAGGCCGATGCGGCAGGGCTCTACAACAGTCCGCAGGAAAAGCGCGGAAAAGCCGATCAGAATTTCGCCGGCTGGGGGCGCCAGCCGACGGATAGTGCGACGGGTGAGTTCAAGTTCGAAACCATCAAACCCGGTTGCGTACCCTACAAGGATGGACGCCTCATGGCGCCGCACATCACGTTCTGGGTCGTGGCGCGGGGCATCAATATAGGCCTCCACACCCGCATGTACTTCAGTGACGAGGAAGCGGCCAATGCGGAATGTCCCGTGCTGGCGCGCATCGAGCACCGAACCCGCGTTCCCACCCTCGTCGCATCGCGCAGCGAGGAGAACGGCATGCCTGCCTATACCTTCGACATCCATCTACAGGGTGAGAAGGAAACCGTGTTCTTCGATATTTGATTGTGAGCATCATGGCCAAGTTCCAGAGTCTCCGAGACGCTGTCAGGGATAACCTGAAGGACGGAGATACCGTCGCCTTCGAGGGTTTCACCCATCTCATTCCTCATGCGGCCGCCCATGAGGCGATCCGTCAGGGCTTCCGGGATCTTACGCTGATCCGCATGACGCCGGACATCATCTATGACCAGATGATCGGCATGGGCCTTGTGAAGAAGGTCATCTTCTCCTATGCGGGCAATCCTGGCGTGGGCCTTCTGCGCCGCATGCGCGATGCCATTGAGAATGGCTGGCCGCGTTCCATCGAAACGGTGGAGCACAGCCACGCCGCCATGGCCAATGCCTACGAGGCCGGCGCGGCAGGTTTGCCCTGCGCCGTTTTCCGTGGTTATCGCGGCGCGGGTCTGAAGGATGTGAATCCGGATATCAAATCCATCACCTGTCCCTTCACCGGTGAAGAACTGGCCGCCGTTCCCGCACACCGTCCCGATGTGGCTTTCATCCATGCGCAGAAGGCGAGCAGGCGGGGTGACGTACTCGTCGAGGGCATTATCGGCGTGCAGAAGGAAGCCGTCCTTGCCTCGAAGCGCGCCGTGGTGACGGTCGAGGATATTGTGGACGATTTCAATGATCTTCACCCCAATCTCTGCGTGCTGCCCCATTGGACGATTACGTCCATCGCTCATGTGCCGGGCGGCGCGCATCCGTCCTATACCCATGGCTATTATGACCGTGACAATGCGGCCTATCTCGAATGGGACAAGGTGTCCGCGGACCGCGATCTATTCATGCAATGGATGAAGGCGAATGTTCTCGAAGCGGGCCCTGAAGCCTTTACCGAGCGTGTGAAAGGGCTGTGACCATGGCAACGATCTCCGACTTCACCCCAAATGAGATGATGACGATTGCGGCGGCGCGCGCCCTGTCCAACGACGATGTGTGCTTCGTGGGCATCGGCGCACCGTCGGCGGCCTGCAACGTGGCGCGCCTCACCCATGCGCCGGACATCACCCTGATCTATGAAAGCGGAACCATCGGCACCGCGCCTGATGTGCTGCCGCTCTCCATCGGCGACGGGGAATTGTGCGAAACCGCGCTCACCACGGTCTCAGTACCGGAGATGTTCCGTTACTGGCTGCAGGGCGGGCGCATTTCCATCGGCTTCCTCGGCGCGGCCCAGCTCGATCGCTTCGGCAACATCAATACCACGGTGATCGGCGATTACCGCAAGCCCAAGGTGCGCCTGCCCGGTGGCGGCGGTGCGCCCGAGATAGCAAGCTCCTGCAAGGAGGTGTTCATCACCATGAAGCAGGCGACTCGCGGCATGGTGGAGAAGATCGATTTCTACACCTCCTTCGGCCATGGCGACGGTGGCGATCATCGTCAGCGTCTAGGCATTACCACCAAAGGTCCCACGCTTCTCATCACCGATCTTGCATTATGGAAGCCTGATCCGGAAACAAAGGAATTCACCGTTGTCTCCATGCATCCGGGTGTCACGCGCGAGCAGGTTCAGGAAACCTGCGGTTGGAAGGTGCGCTTCTCCGACCGTCTCGAAGAGACGCCACCGCCGTCCGAGCTTGAACTCACGACCCTGCGCGATCTCCAGGCCAGGACTGAGCGCGCCCATGGCGGAAAGAAGGGAAGCTGATCATGGGTGAGGCTTATATCTGCGCTTATGTCCGGACGCCGATCGGCCGCTACGGTGGCGCCTTGTCGAGTGTGCGCGCGGACGATCTCGCTGCCGTTCCGTTGAAGGCGCTGATGGAACGCCATGCGAAGATCGACTTCGAGGCCGTGGATGACGTGATCTTCGGCTGCGCCAACCAGGCGGGAGAGGACAACCGCAACGTCGCCCGCATGGCCGTGCTGCTGTCCGGCCTGCCGGGATCCGTATCCGGCACCACCATCAACCGCCTCTGCGGATCAGGCATGGATGCGGTGATCACGGCGGCCCGCGCCATCAAGGCGGGCGAGGCCGAGCTGATGATCGCAGGTGGCGTCGAATCCATGTCGCGCGCGCCCTTCGTCATGCCCAAGGCCGATACGGCCTTCTCCCGGTCCGCTGAGATTCACGACACCACCATCGGCTGGCGCTTCATCAACCCGCTGATGAAGAGCCAATACGGCGTCGATTCCATGCCCGAGACCGGCGAGAACGTCGCCGAGGATTACCGCGTCTCCCGCCAGGATCAGGACGCGTTCGCTCTACGCTCGCAGCAGAAGGCTGCCATGGCGCAGGAGAGCGGACGTCTGGCACAGGAAATCGTTCCTGTGACGATCCCGCGCCGCAAGGGCGATCCTATCGTGGTAGACAAGGATGAGCATCCGCGCGGTGATACGACATTGGACCAACTCGCCAAGCTGTCGACCCCTTTCCGGAAAGACGGCACCGTAACGGCGGGCAATGCGTCGGGCGTGAACGATGGTGCAGCGGCGCTCATCATCGCGTCGGAAGAGGCTGTGCGGAAGTATGGGCTCGAACCCATCGCGCGTGTGGTCGGCGGGGCTGCGGCAGGCGTGCCGCCGCGCATCATGGGCATCGGCCCGGTTCCGGCGACGCAGAAGCTTTGCGCACGGCTTGGCCTGACGCCGTCGGATTTCGACGTGGTAGAGCTGAACGAAGCATTCGCCAGCCAGGGTATCGCGGTGCTGCGCGGGCTCGGCATCGCGGAAGATGCGGCGCACGTCAACCCGAATGGCGGCGCGATTGCGCTCGGTCATCCGCTGGGCATGTCGGGGGCGCGCATCACCGGCACGGCGGCGCTGGAATTGAAGCTCTCGGGCAAGCGGCGTGCGCTGGCCACCATGTGCGTCGGCGTCGGGCAGGGCATCGCTATCGCCCTTGAAGCCGTCTGAGCATCGAGGAACATTCTATGCAGGCGCTTCCTCAACCTTTGCTCCAGTCTCTCGTCGGCGACGAGGAGGTGGGGGCTTTCTTCACCAACGAGGCCGAACTGTCGGCTTTGCTGGACGTCGAGGCGGCGCTTGCTCAAGCGCAATCCGAGGTCGGACTGATCGGCAAGGAGGCGGCAGACAAGATCGCGACAGCCTGCCGCTCCTTGCGCCCCGACTGGCGCAAACTGGCGGAAAGTCTTGCGCAGGACGGTGTCATCGTTCCCGAACTTGTGAAGCAGCTGCGGGCTGCAATCGGCGATCAGCACAGCAAAGCTGTCCATCTCGGCGCGACGAGCCAGGACGTCATCGATACGGCTCTTGTGCTTCGCCTGAAGAGCGTCGTCGGGATTTTCGAGACGCGCTTGATTGGCCTGCTTTCCGCGCTCGGAAGCCTGCGCGCACGGGATGGGGCGGTGAAGCTGATGGCGCATACGCGGATGCAAAAGGCCTTGCCCTTCACGGCGGCTCACAAGATCGACACTTGGATGCGGCCCTTGCAGCGGCATGCGGAGAGCCTGACGAGCATCGCGCCGCATCTTCTTGTGGTACAATTGGGCGGACCCATTGGCACGCGAAGCGAGATGAAGGATTACGGTGACGCGGTTGCAGAGGCTATGGCGCGGGTCCTGGGACTCGGCCATGGGCCGTCATGGCATTCGCAGCGCGAGCGCATCGGCGAGTTCGCGGCTTTCCTGTCGCTTTTGTCGGGAACGCTCGGCAAGATCGGGCAAGACATTGCCCTGATGGCCCAGAACGAGGTGGGCGAGGTGCGCCTTGCTTCCGGGGGGGGCTCGTCCGCCATGCCGCATAAGTCCAATCCGGTTCAGGCGGAATTGCTTGTCGCGCTAGCCCGCTACAATGCCGGTTTGCTCGGTACGCTTCATCAGGCGCTCGTGCACGAGAACGAGCGCTCGGGAGCCGCCTGGACGCTGGAATGGATAGTGCTGCCTCAGATGGTGGTGGCAACCGCGGCGGGTCTGAGCAAAGCGCAGGCGCTCATCGGCGGCATGAGCATTCTGCCGTCAGCAACCACCGACCGTTAGGCATCGCCCACGATGACAGGCACCCTGCCACTTCCGCCGCAATCGGGACAGGGGCGCTGTTCCAGCAACCCCGATCCGTTGCAGGCGGGGCAGATGTCTTCTCCGGTCTGCCCGGTGCCGGGAACATCTTCATCACTTGGGTTCTTCACGTTTCCGCCGCTCATCACCTTGTCTCCTTTGCACATGAACGTCGTGGGCCCGCGGCGGTTCGCGTGCTTGGACAAGCGGATAACGAAAACGAGCTGACGTATTCCGGCGCGACGACATGCAGGAGAGGACGACAATGCGCACCAAGGTTGCGATCATCGGCGCAGGCCCCGCGGGCCTCCTGCTCGGGCAGCTTTTGCACAAGCAGGGCGTCGAGACGGTCATCGTCGAGCGACGCAGCCGCGAATACGTGCTGAGCCGCATCCGTGCGGGTGTGCTGGAGCAGGGCACCGTCGGGCTTCTGGACAAGGCGGGCGTCGGCGGACGCATGCATACTGAGGGCCTGGTGCATGACGGCGTAGAGTTCTGCTTCGACGGCGACAAGCATCGCTTCAACTTCCGTGAGCTGATCGGGCGCACTGTGACCGTCTATGGCCAGACGGAGGTGACGCGCGATCTCATGCAGGCGCGCGATGCCTCCGGTGAGATGTCCATCTACGAAGCGGATGACGTCACGATCCATGATTTCGACGGGGACAAGCCGAAGGTGCGTTTCGTGAAGGATGGCATCTCGCAGGAGATCGCCTGCGATTTCATCGCGGGATGCGACGGGTATCACGGAGTCTGCCGCGCCAGCATCCCGGAGGGTGCGCTCACGACGTTCGAGCGGGTCTATCCCTTCGGATGGCTCGGAGTGCTGGTGGATCGCCCGCCCGTGGCGGATGAGTTGATCTACGCGCACCATGAGCGGGGCTTCGCGCTCTGCTCCATGCGCTCGCCCACCCGCAGCCGCTATTATGTTCAGGTGCCGTCCGGTGAGAAGGTCGAGGATTGGTCCGACGAGAGGTTCTGGGACGAGCTGCGCCGCCGGGTGGATGCGGAGACGGCGGAGAGGCTCGTCACCGGCCCATCCATCGAGAAATCCGTTGCCCCCTTACGGAGCTTCGTGGCGGAGCCTCTCCGGTTCGGCCGCTTGTTCCTGGCGGGCGATGCCGCTCATATCGTGCCGCCGACCGGCGCCAAGGGCCTCAACCTGGCCGCCAGCGACGTAGGCGTCTTGGCGGAGGCGCTGGCTGAATATTACCAGGAGCACTCCTCGGCAGGAATCGACGGCTATTCGGCCCGGGTTCTTGCCCGGGTCTGGAAAGCGGAGCGGTTCTCCTGGTGGATGACCTCCATTCTCCATACCTTCCCGGAGACGGACCCCTTCGGAAGGCGGATGCAGCGGACCGAGTTCGACTATCTGGTCGGCTCCGAAGCCGCTTCCCGGGCGCTCGCGGAGAACTACACGGGGTTGCCGATCTAGCCTTCTTGCCAGCTCCTTGGGATGTGAACAGCCTTTAAGACCAGTATGGACAGAAGGCGACCAATATGAGACCAGTTAAGGGTGAACCTGACTGGCCCCACACCCCGCTTCCGGTCCTTGTACCGGCAATCCATACCCGGCTCCCGCACCAACGAGGACGGGCTGGGGCTGCTTGGCCATTGCGCTTGGATCATCGACGGAGCCACCGGGCTCTCGACCGAGCGGCTGACCAGAAGCGGCAGCGACGCTGCATGGCTTGCCGGAACCATCGAAAAAACCTTGGAAAAGCTGGTGAGCGAGGGACGTTGTGGGGCTGACCTCCTGCAGCGCCTGGAGGCCTGCATTCTTCAGGCTTTCGAGGATGAAACCGCCCATTACCCCGGTCGCCACATCCATCATGCTCCTTCGGCATGCCTCGGGCTCATTGAGGCGCGGGCGGATGGAGAAGCGATCCGGCTTCAAGGCTTCTTCCTCGGCGATGTGGTCGCCCTGGTGCCGTCCGAGAAGGGCATCGTGCGCTGGACCGATGAGCGGTCGAAGCCCTTCGAGAGAAAGACGCTTGCGGCGCTCGAGGCCGGGGGGCATGAGCCGGGCCGGATGCCGGAGACGGTGAGAGTCCAGATCCTGGAGAACCGCGCCAGCCTCAACCAGCCGGGCGGCTATTGGGTCGTGAGCCCCAGCCAGCCCTTCGCCGGACGCGAATTGCGCTTCGAGGCGCAGGTGGCGGCAGGCAGCGCGATCGCGCTCGCCACCGACGGCTTCATGCGCCTCGTCGATGTTTTTGGAGCTTATACGGACCGGACTCTGCATGCCGCGCTCATCGAGGGCAGGGGAGACGATCTGTTCGAGGAATTACGGGCGCTGGAGCGCAGAGACTCCCTGGCGGGAGCGTATCCGCGTGTTAAGACGCACGATGATGCGACAGTGCTCGTGATCGCAGCCGAACCAGGCGGCTGACAGGAATTCCGCGGGGCAGCTCCGAGAGGGCGCCCTTCGGTGGGAGGACGAGCGTATCGTGCGAAAAAGTGGATTCGGTTTTTCGCAACCAACGATACGCTCATCAAGAAAAAGGCATCGGGCCAATCCCAAAAGTGGAAACTACTTTTGGGGCCGATGCATGGGACTTAACAATGAGGGAACTCGCAATGAAACTCACCCGACGCATTCTGATGGGCGCTGCCGCCGGCAGCTTCATCCTCTCCGGCACCGCCGCCATGGCTCAGCAGACCGAGCTGACCTTCTGGAGCTGGCGCCAGGAAGACAAGGCGTTCTACCAGGACGCCATCAAGAAGTTCCAGGCGAAGGAACCGAACATCTCGATCAAGTTCGAGACCTACGCCCCTGAGAACTACCAGACCATTCTCTCGACCGCGCTCGCCGCCGGCCGCGGCCCGGACGTGATCCAGGTCCGCGCTTACGGCAATCTCGAGACCATCGCGGCTCCGGGCTACCTCCTTGCGCTCGACAAGCAGAACGTGCCGGAGCTGGCGAACTTCCCGGAAGCTGCCCTCGCGGCCGAGACACTGCGCGCGGACGGCAAGGTCTATGCCGTGCCCTTCGCCATGCAGACCCAGCTCGTAGTCTACAACAAGAAGATCTTCAAGGATAACGGCCTGAACCCGCCGAAGACCTGGGATGAGCTGATGACGCTCGCTCAGGCCCTGAAGGCCAAGAACAACACGCCGTTCGGCAACGGCACCGCGACCGCCTGGCAGAACGAGACCATCGTCGGCGGCCTGCTGTCGTCGATGCTCGGCAAGTCCTTCGAGGAAGAGATCGTTTCCGGCAAAGCGAACTTCACAGATGCGCGCTTTGTGAACGCGCTCGCCAAGCTGAAGGACGTGAGCCAGTACTTCTCGCCGAACTTCACGGGCGTCGATTACCCGTCCTCGCAGCAGCTCTTCGTGGCTGGCCGCGCGGCCATGTTCGCGGGCGGCTCCTATGAGGTGGCCAACTTCAAGAACCAGAACCCCACCCTCGATCTCGGCGTGTTCCCCGCTCCGGTCCTCAAGGCCGGCGATCAGGCGCTCATCGCCACCTATTACGATGGCGGCTATGCGGTGAACGCGAAGTCGGAGAAGAAGGATGCGGCTCTCAAGTTCATCCGCTATCTCGCCACGCCGGAATACGGCACGGCCTTCACCAACGCCCTGAAGAACCTGTCGCCGATCAAGGGCATCAAGATCGAGGACGCGATCACGCAGGAGGTGGCGAAGCTCGCCGAGAACTCCATGTCCTACCTGATGCTCGTGCGCTTCCGCTACAATGAGCCGAGCGGCTCGGTGCTGCTGCAGTCGAACGTGCAGAAGATGCTCGCGGGCCAGCAGACGCCCGAGCAGGCCGCTGCCGAGATCAACAAGGGCATCGCGACCTACTACAAGCCGTTCCAGAAGTAAGGCTTTAATCCTCGTCATCCCCGGGCTTGTCCCGGGGATCCACGTCTTTGATTCACTCTGGTTCCCAAGGCGTGGATGGCCGGGCCAAGCCCGGCCATGACGGGGTATTACTTTTCAGAGATTACTAAGGCTGTCCCATGCCCGTCTCGCCCAAACAGGCCCGCACACTGAAACATCGCAGCTGGGTGGCGTTTCTCGTCGTCCCGCCGATCGTCTTCATGTCGCTGTTCGTGGTCTATCCGATCCTGTCGGCCTTCGCTTACGCCTTCTATGAATGGCGCGGGCTGGCGCGGGGCGAATTCGTGGGGCTGGCGAACTTCAAGGAAGTGCTGTTCGGCGCCACCATGGCGCCCACCGTGTGGAACGCCTTCCTGCACAATGTCTATGCGCTCGTCGCGCTCATGATCATCCAGAACGGGGGCGGGTTCCTCCTCGCCTGGCTGCTCTACAAGGAGCCCTTCGGCTTCCGCTTCCACCGCGTCGCGGTGTTCGTTCCGGTGGTTCTGTCGACGATCATCGTGGGCTTCCTCTGGAAGCTCTTCCTCAATCCGAATTTCGGCATCATCAATCAGGCGCTCTACTCGGTCGGCCTCGATTCATGGGCCAAGCCCTGGCTTGGCGATTCATCCACCGCGCTTGGCGCACTCATCCTCGCCAATGCCTGGCACTTCGTCGGCTTCCCGACGCTCGTCTATCTCGCGGGCATGCAGCGCATTCCCTCCGAGATCATCGAAGCCGCGCGCCTCGACGGCACTACCGAATGGCAATTGCTGAAGAACATCGTGTGGCCGCTGGTGGCGCCCAGCACTACCATTCTCTTCACGCTGCTCTTCATCGGCGCGTTCAACTGGTTCGAAATCCCCTACGTGATGGTTGGCCTCGATGGCTCGCCCTTCGGTTCGACCGACGTGCTCGGCCTCGTGTTCTACCGCACGGCCTTCGGCAACCAGAGCGCAAGCATCCAGAATTTCGGTCTGGGCTCGGCGCTCGCCACTCTCATCTTTCTCTTCATCGTCGTCTTCGCGTCCATGCTCACCCTGTGGCTGCGCCGTCGGGAGATCCAGTTTTGACCGTCCTGGCCAATACGTCCACTTCACGCAGTCCCATCTCCTTCGCGTTTCTCGCGCAGGTGATCCTGATCGCGAATTCCTTCATCATGCTCTATCCCGTCGTGGTGATGGTGCTCTCGGCCTTCAAGTCCACGGGCGAGATCTTCGAGCATCCCTTTGCGCTGCCGGATTTCACGCAGGTCGGAAACTTCGCCAAAGTGCTCGGCGAAACGTCGATGCCGACCTATTTCATGAACTCGATCATCGTGACCGGCGCATCGATCATCCTGATCCTCGTGCTCGGCACCATGGCGGGCTATGCGGTGGCGCGCTACGAGTCGCGCACCAACACCTTCATCCTGCTGTTCTTCCTCGCGGGCCTCATGCTTCCCCTGAAGCTCGCGGTCATTCCGCTCTTCATCCTGCTGCGCGACCTCGGATTGCTCGACAGCCGCTGGAGCCTCATCGTCACCTACACGGCCATCGGCCTGCCATCCGCCGTGTTCATCATGGCGGGCTTTCTGCGCTCGCTGCCCTCCGAGCTTGAGGACGCGGCGCGGATCGATGGTGCGTCTGAGCCACGCATCATGTGGTCCGTCATGCTGCCGCTGGCGCGTCCGCCCATGGCGATCGCCGCCATTCAGAATGCGGTGCCGATCTGGAACGACTTCTTCTTTCCGCTCGTCTTCATCCAGACGGATGCATATAAAACGCTGCCGCAGGGCCTCACCTCGTTCATGGGCGAGTACACAACGGATTGGGGAATGCTGTTCGCGGGGCTCACCATCGCGGCCGCTCCCATCACGCTGCTCTACATCGCCTTGTCGCGCCAGTTCATCCAAGGCATGACGGCGGGAGCTGTGAAGTAACATGCTGATCCCGAAAGGCACTCTCGTCGTTTCCTGTCAGGCACGCGCGGACAATCCGCTGCACGGCGCGGTCTACATGTCCGCCATGGCGCTTGCCGCGGAGGCGGGCGGCGCGAAGGGCATCCGCGCGAACGGCGTCGAGGATGTGGCGGCGATCCGTGCCGTGACGAAGCTGCCCATCATCGGCATAGCGAAAGTTTGGGACGACCGCTTCCCGGTCTATATCACTCCCGCTTTCGAAGATGCCGAACGCATCGCAAAGGCCGGAGCGGGCATCATCGGAATCGACGCGACGGCGCGCCCGCGAAACGGCGAGCCGGTGGAGCGTCTGATCGCCCGCATCCGCGGCGAGCTTGGCAAAGAGGTGTTCGCCGATATCGCCACGCTCGAAGAGGGCAGGGCGGCGCACGCCTATGGGGCAACCTATGTGGCCACCACGCTCTCGGGCTATACCGGGGAGACGGCCGTGCGCAAAGGCGCGGGTCCTGACCTGGAGTTATTGGAGGCGCTCGTTGCCGCGCTCCCGGTTCCCGTCGTCGCCGAAGGCCGCTTCGATACGCCCGATCTCGTGGCTGAAGCCTTGAAGCGGGGCGCTCATGCCGTGGTGGTGGGAACCGCCATCACCAACCCGCGCGAAATCACAAAGAAATTCGTCCGTGCTGTTGAAGCGCGGAATCCTTGAGGGAGACTGGAATGGCCAATGTATCGATCCGCGATGTCCGAAAGTCTTTCGGCTCCGTCTCGATCATCAAGGGTGTCGATGTCGACATTCAGGATGGCGAATTCGTCATTCTCGTCGGTCCTTCGGGCTGCGGAAAATCCACGCTTTTGCGCATGATCGCAGGGCTTGAGGACATTACCGGCGGCGATATCCGCATCGGCTCGCGCGTGGTCAACGACGTGCCGCCGAAGGATCGCGACATCGCCATGGTGTTCCAGTCCTATGCGCTCTATCCGCATATGACGGTGGCGGAGAACATGGCCTTCTCGCTCAAGCTCAAAGGTGTCTCCAAGCCTGAGCAGAAGAAGCGCGTGGCGGAAGCCGCGAGCTCGCTCGGCCTCACGCCCTTGCTCGACCGTTATCCGCGTCAGCTCTCCGGCGGTCAGCGCCAGCGCGTCGCCATGGGCCGCGCCATCGTGCGCGATCCGCAGGTCTTCCTGTTCGACGAGCCGCTCTCCAATCTCGATGCCAAGCTGCGGGTGCAGATGCGGGCCGAGATCAAGGAACTTCACCAGCGCCTCAAGACCACGACGATCTACGTGACCCACGATCAGATCGAGGCCATGACCATGGCCGACAAGATCGTGGTGATGCATGACGGCATCGTGGAGCAGATCGGTGCGCCGCTCGAACTCTACGACCGTCCGGCGAACCGTTTCGTGGCAGGCTTCATCGGTTCGCCCGCCATGAACTTCATCGAGGGCAACTTGGGATCCGAGGGCATCGTGTTGCCGAGCGGCGCCGTTCTCCCGCTGGACGTCAAGCCGGGTGTGGCCCCCGGCGCGGGGATCACCTATGGCATCCGGCCCGAGCATCTTCAGATTGCGCCCGCCGGAACCCCCGGCTCCATCCCGGCAACGGTGTCCGTGATCGAACCCACGGGATCCGACACGACGCTCATCGTGAAGGCGGAGGGCGGCAATCTAACCGTCGTATTGCGCGAACGCTGTGCCCTGAAGCCCGGCGAGGCCATCGCCCTCAAGCCGGTTGCCAAGCAGGCCCACCTCTTCGACGATCAGGGCAAGCGCGTCGCTACGTCCTGAAGACACACGGAAACGTGAAGGCACCGTTGGCGTTCTCGGGTGTACCCCTATAACCAGGGTTAAGAACGAGGTTCCGCCGTGTTGATCCGCCGCCCTTCCGACGTCCTGCCTTCCGAGATTACTCCCCGGGAGGTTTACCTCAACCGAAGGCAATGGATGGCTGGCGCTGCCGGCCTCGCGCTGGCGGCGGCACTGCCGGAGGGGGCGAACGCTGCGCCTTTATCCGCCGCCAAAAGTCCTTTCTCGACGGACGAGAAGCTCACGAGCCGCGAGGACGTGACGAGCTACAACAATTTCTATGAGTTCGGTGTCGACAAGAGCGACCCGGTCAAGAACGCAAGCACGCTCAAGACCACGCCCTGGACGGTGAAGATCGACGGTCTCGTCGGAAAGCCTCAGGACATCGGCATCGAAGATCTGATCAAAGAATCGACCCTCGAAGAACGCATCTACCGCATGCGCTGCGTCGAAGGCTGGTCCATGGTGATCCCGTGGGTGGGGTTCCCGCTCGCTGATCTCGTCAAGCGCGTGGAGCCGCTCGGCAGCGCCAAATACGTGGCCTTCGAGACCGTCAATCGGCCGGACGAGATGTCGGGGCTGCGCTCGGTCTTTCCCGTGCTCGACTGGCCTTACACGGAGGGCCTGCGGCTCGATGAGGCCATGCATCCGCTGACTATCCTCGCCGTGGGCCTTTATGGCGAGACGCTGCCGAACCAGAACGGCGCGCCGATCCGCCTCGTGGTCCCATGGAAATATGGCTTCAAGGGCATCAAGTCGATCACGCGCATCAGCTTCGTCGAGAAGCAGCCGCAGACTGCCTGGAACAGGCAGGCGCCGAATGAATACGGCTTCTATGCCAATGTGAATCCGAACGTGGATCATCCTCGCTGGAGCCAGGCGACAGAGCGGCGGATCGGCGAGGGCGGGCTGTTCACGAAGCGCCGCCAGACGCTCATGTTCAACGGATACGCGGAGCAGGTCGCGAGCCTCTACAACGGCATGGACCTGCGGAAATATTACTGATGGCCGGCAGAGCATCCGTTCAGGGCGGCAAGAAATGTTTCGCGCTGCCTCAGGTGCCGAAGATACTCGTCTATGTCGCGGGCTTCATCCCGGCGGTTGGGCTGTTCTACGCAGGCATCACCGATCAGCTCGGTGCCGACCCGATGCGCTATCTGGAGCATGCGCTGGGGCTCTGGGCATTGCGCTTCCTCATCGCGACGCTCGCGATCACCCCTTTGCGCCAGCTTCTTTCCATCAACCTTCTGCGCTATCGCCGCGCCCTCGGGCTGCTTGCGTTCTACTATGCGCTCCTGCATCTCATCACCTATATGGTGCTCGATCAGGGGCTCGATTTCGCGGCGATCTGGGCCGATATCGTAAAGCGCCCCTACATCACCATCGGCATGGCGACCTTCGTCATTTTGCTGCCGCTGGCGCTCACGTCCAACAACGCCGCCATCCGCCGCATGGGCGGGCAGGCCTGGGCGAAGCTCCATCGCCTCGTCTATGTCGCGGCATTCGGCGCGGCGCTGCATTTCATTCTCGTGGTCAAGTCCTGGCCGGCGGAGCCCTTGATCTATGCGGCCATCGTCGCCGCGCTGCTTGGCTACCGCCTTGTCCGTTTCCTGGGAAGAAAAGCCGAGCCCCGGCGCCGTCCCGCTTGAATGGGAGTTCCAGTTGGATAGGATGCCCCCTTGGCGATGGCTGAAGGTGCGGGCAATGCGAAAACTGGGACGGGGCGCGTTTCAAGCAGCGGCTTTCGCGCTGGCGCTCGCCCTTTCCGCCGGTCCGGTTGATGCCAAGGATGTGGTGGTCTTTGCCGCCGCGAGCCTCAAGAACGCCCTCGATGAAGTCGCGGCTGCCTGGAAAGAGGAAACCGGCAAGACCGCCGTGATCTCCTACGCGGCCAGCAATGCGCTCGTCAGGCAGATCGAAGCAGGGGCGCCTGCGGATATCCTGTTCTCCGCCGATCTCGACTGGATGGATTACGCTGCCTCCAAGAACCTGATCAGGCTTGAGACACGCACCGACCTTCTCGGCAACGGCATCGTTCTCATCGCGCCGAAAGATTCACCCGTTCAGGTTTCCCTCCAGCCGGGTCTCGATCTTGCGTCCGTCCTCGGCAATGGCCGTCTCGCCATGGGGCAGGTGGAGGCGGTGCCGGCAGGCAAATACGGAAAGGCTGCTCTTGAAAAGCTCGGCGCATGGGATGGCGTGAAGGACAAGATCGCGCAGGCCGATAACGTGCGGACGGCGCTTCTTCTCGTTTCGCGCGGCGAAGCGCCTCTCGGCATCGTCTACAAAACGGATGCCGTGTCCGATCCGAACGTGAAGATCGTTGCGGCATTTCCGGAAGGAACGCGCCCACCCATCGTCTATCCCGTCGCGCTCACGAAGGAATCCATCAATCCCGACGCGTCATCCCTGCTGAGCTTTCTGCGCTCCGACAAGGCGAAGCCTTTCTTCGAGAAGCAGGGATTCAGCGTCGTACGCCAGCCAGGTTCCAAGTCGTGACGGATTGGCTTTCTCCAGAGGAATGGACGGCCATCCGCCTCAGCCTCAAGGTCGCGCTGGTTGCGATGGCGGCGAGCCTCGTTCCGGGGATCGCCATTGCCTATGCGCTTGAGCGCGGACGGTTCTGGGGACGGCAGGCGCTCGATGTTCTCGTGCATCTGCCGCTGGTGCTTCCGCCTGTCGTCGTGGGTTATGCGCTTCTCCTCGGCTTTGGACGGCGCGGCCCCATCGGCTCCTTTCTCGACGCGCATTTCGGCATCGTGTTTGCCTTCCGCTGGACGGGTGCCGCGCTTGCTTGCGCCATCATGGGCTTTCCGTTGCTTGTGCGCGCCATTCGCCTGTCCCTGGAGACCGTGGACCGCAAGCTCGAAGAGGCCGCCGGAACATTGGGCGCGCATCCTGCCTGGATATTTCTGTTCGTGACCCTGCCGTTGATTTTGCCCGGCATCATCGCGGGCATGGTGCTGTGCTTTGCAAAGGCGATGGGCGAGTTCGGCGCCACTATCACCTTCGTCTCCAACATTCCCGGCGAGACGCAAACCATTCCAACCGCCATCTATGCCTATACGCAGGTGCCGGGCGGCGAGGGCGGCGCGTTGCGTCTGGCTCTCGTCTCCGTCGCAATCTCCATCGCCGCGCTTTGGGTCTCCGAATGGATGGCGCGCCGCGTCAGGCGAAAGGTCCTCGCCTGATGATCCTCGATGTCGACCTTCAGCATCGCCAGGGAAGCTTCGCGCTTGACGCACGCTTCCAATCGGATGGACGGCTGACGGCTTTGTTCGGGCCTTCAGGCTCGGGAAAGACGACCCTCGTCAACATCATCGGCGGCCTCATTCATCCCCAGCGGGGTCATGTGCGTGTCAAGGAGCGCGTGCTCGTCGATACGCGCCATGGCCTCGCCGTGCCGAAGCACAGGCGCAGGATCGGCTATGTCTTTCAGGAGGCGCGACTCTTCCCGCATCTCAACGTTCGGCAGAACCTTCTCTTCGGGCGCTGGTTCTCGCCACGGCGGGAGCGTGTCGCGGATTTCGCGGCGATTGTCGATCTTCTCGGAATCGCACATTTGCTGAGCCGCCGTCCCTCAAGCCTGTCAGGCGGCGAAAGGCAGCGGGTCGCCATCGGCAGGGCGCTTCTGTCTGATCCCCAATTGCTGCTCATGGACGAGCCGCTCGCCTCTCTCGACGAGGAGCGGAAGGCCGAGATCTATCCTTACATCGAGCGCCTGCGGGACGAGGGAAATGTGCCCATGGTGCTGGTGAGCCACTCGGTGCCGGAGATCGCGCGGCTTGCAACGTCCATCGTGGTCTTGAACAACGGCCAAGTCACCGCTTCAGGGCCTGCCTCTGACATCCTGCGCCATACGAAATTCTTTCCGCAGGCCGGACCCGTCGAGGCGGGCGCGCTGGTGGAGACCCGCGTGCTGCGGCACGAGGACGAATATGGCCTGACGGTGCTTCAGGCTGCCGCGGGCACGCTCATGGTCGCCCGTCTCGATCTTCCGGCGGGCGCGCCTGTCAGGGTCCGCCTTCGTGCCCGGGATATCATTCTTTCCTTGGGCGCACCCGAGGGGCTCAGCGCCCTCAATGTGCTTCCTGGCGTCGTCTCGGCGCTCGATGAGGGGGAGGGCGTCAGCATCGACGTGACCCTCGATTGCGGCGGTGACAGCATCGTGGCGAGCCTGACCCGGAAATCGGTGGAGCGCCTTGGCTTGAAGCCCGGATTGCCGGTCCAGGCCATCATCAAGAGCATCGCTTTCGACCGGGAGGCTCTTGGTTCCGTGCGCGCAGGGAATATGTGAGAGAAGGTTGCGTCCGACCGCCGGGCGTGTAGCCTGCATCCAACCTTTATCCTTTCGAGAGATGAGACGATGAACGAACAATTCCGCAGCCCGTCCGAGGCACTTTCCCACGACCAGCTTCTCGACCGTCTGGCCGAGGTCGCGGTCCGTGTGGGTCTGGGGCTGAAGCCGGGGCAGGAGGTCGTCCTGACGGCTCCGCTCGATGCGGTGCCCCTGGCGCGGCGCATCACGGAGCACGCCTACAAGGCGGGCGCATCCCTCGTGAGCACGTTCTTTTCCGACGACCAGGCAACCCTCATGCGCTACCATTATGGGCGCGACGAGGGCTTCGACACGGCGGCCTCCTGGCTCTATGAGGGCATGGCGGCGGCCTACAGGAATGGCGCGGCGCGTCTCGCCATCGTGGGCGAGGATCCCTCATTGCTTGCCAAGGAGGACCCGGAGAAGGTGTCCCGCGCCAACCGGGCCCGCTCCAAGGCCTATATGCCCGCACTCAGCCTGATTGCCGGTTTCGACATCAACTGGAGCATCGTGTCCGCCGCAACGCCGGCCTGGGCGAAGGCCGTGTTTCCGGACGACCCAGAGGACGTCGCGGTCGCAAAGCTCTGGCAGGCGATCTTCTCCGCGTCCCGCGTCGATACGCCCGATCCGATCGCCGCCTGGGAGACGCACAACGCCGCCCTGCAATCGCGCACGCGCATGCTGAACGAGAAGAACTATGCCGCGCTGCACTTCCGTGGCCCCGGCACGGATCTGCGCGTCGGGCTTGCGGATGGGCATGAATGGGCGGGCGGTTCGAGCCAGGCGAAGAACGGCGTCGTCTGCAACGCCAACATTCCCACGGAAGAAGTGTTCACCACGCCGCACAAGGATCGCGTGGACGGTTACGTCTCCAGCACCAAGCCGCTTTCCTATAACGGCACGCTGATCCAGGACATTCAGGTGAAATTCGAGGGCGGCCGCATCGTGGAGAGCAAGGCCCGCACGGGCGAGGCCGTGCTGAAGAAGGTGCTCGACACGGATGAAGGCGCACGCCGGCTCGGCGAGGTTGCGCTCGTGCCGTTCACTTCGCCGATTTCGAAGAGCGGTCTTCTCTTCTTCAACACGCTGTTCGACGAGAATGCCTCGAGTCACATCGCCCTCGGCCAAGCCTACAGCAAATGCCTTCGCGGGGGCGGCAGCATGAACGAGGAGGAATTGGCCTCGCGGGGCGCCAACAAGAGCCTCATCCATATCGACTGGATGATCGGCTCCGACAAGGTGGATGTGGACGGCATCACCCAGGAGGGAGCCTCCGAACCTCTGATGCGCGGCGGGGAATGGGTTACAAAGTGACGAAAAATCTGGCCTCATACACCGTATGGGGTTTATGATCTTCTTACATGCCTATCCTCCGGCAATCAGGGCTTGACCTAAGGGGATGTGGCTGTGAGTGGAAAGACGGTATTGACGGGGTGCCGGTCTCCAGGGAGCGGCACCTTTCATGAGTATGGATGGATGCCGGACATAACAGCCAATTCCAAGTCGCAGAACGGACCACTCCTTTCGGTCCGTTCTCTTTCGGTCGAGTTTGCAACGGAACGTGGCCCTTTCAGAGCGGTCAAAGACGTCAGCTTCGATGTGAGCCCGGGCAAGACCCTGGCCGTGGTGGGCGAGTCCGGGTCCGGCAAGTCCGTCACATCCCTCGCGATCATGCGCCTTACCGATTACACGGGCGGCCGGATCGTCGGGGGCGAGGTTCTGTTTCATCCCGCGCAAGGTGAAGCGATCGACCTGACCAAGGCATCCGACGACAGGCTCCGCAGCATTCGCGGCAACGACATCGCGATGATCTTCCAGGAGCCGATGACGTCGCTCAATCCGGTCTTCACCATCGGCAATCAGATCGCTGAAACGCTCATCCTGCACGAGAACCTGAATGCGCGCGATGCCCGCTTGCGGGCGAAGGAATTGTTGCAGAAGGTGCGCCTGCCCGATGCGGACAGGCTTCTCGACCGCTATCCGCATCAACTCTCGGGCGGCATGCGCCAGCGCGTGATGATCGCCATGGCGCTCGCCTGCAATCCTAAGCTTCTCATTGCGGACGAGCCGACAACCGCGCTCGACGTGACGATCCAGGCGCAGATCCTCAACATCATCCGCGACCTTCAGCAGGAGATGGGAACCGCCGTCATCTTCATCACGCACGATATGGGCGTGGTCGCCGAGATGGCGGACGATGTGGTGGTGATGTGGAAGGGCGAGAAGGTGGAGCAGGCGCCTGTGCGCGACATTTTCGCTGCTCCGAAGCATCCCTACACCCGCGCATTGCTCTCCGCTGTGCCGAGGCTCGGCAGCCTGAAGGGCGAGCCGCTTCCTAAGCGCACGCCGGTGATGGTCATGGACGGCGGCGCGCCGAAGCTTGTCGGCGACACGCATGTGCAGAATACTGCCGATTACGCCAAGCCCATTCTCCAGGTGGAAAAGCTGACCACGCGCTTCGATGTGGGAAAGACGTTCTTCGGGCGCGTTACCCATCGCGTTCATGCGGTCGAGGAAGTGAGCTTCAATCTCTATCCTGGCGAGACGCTGGCGCTGGTGGGTGAATCCGGCAGCGGCAAATCCACCATCGGCCGCACGTTGCAGCAGCTTGTCGAGCCGACCGGCGGCACGGTGCGCTTCAACGGGCGCGACATGGCGAGCATGAGCCAGGCCGAGCGCCGCCGATTGCGGCAGGAGATCCAGTATATCTTCCAGGATCCTTTCGCGTCTCTCGATCCGCGCCACACGGTAGGCTACAGCATCGCCGAGCCCATTATCGTCCACGGATTGATCAAAGACCGCAAGGCGATTGAAAAGCGCGTGCATGAATTGCTAGAGCAGGTAGGCCTGCAGCCGCAGCACGCCAAGCGCTACCCGCATGAATTCTCCGGCGGTCAGCGCCAGCGCGTGTGCATCGCCCGCGCGCTCGCTAGCGATCCCAAGCTCGTGATCGCGGACGAATCCGTTTCAGCCCTCGACGTGTCGATCCAGGCGCAGATCGTCAATCTGCTCATGGAATTGCAGGAGAAGAGGGGGCTGTCCTATCTCTTCATCACCCATGACATGGCGGTGGTGGAGAAGATCAGCCATCGCGTGGCCGTGCTGTATCTCGGCCAGATCGTCGAGATCGGATCACGTCAGGCGATCTTCGAGAACCCTCAACATTCCTACACCCGCAAGCTCCTGTCCGCCGTACCGATCGCAGATCCGCAGCGGGAGCGCGCGAAGGCGAAGATTGAGGGGGAAATTCCGAGCCCCGTGCGTTCGGTCGGGCAGGAACCCGCCATTCACCGCATGCGCGAAGTAGAGCCGGGACATTGGGTTGCCGTTGAGACCGATCCGCTTCGCGTGGTCGCATGAAAGCTTCAATAAAGAGGAAGACGATGATGAAATTCTCAAAAACGATGAAGGCGCTCGGCCTCACCGCCGCAGTGGCTCTGGCGCCGCTCATGGCGTCCGGCGCGCAGGCCGCTGGCACCCTGACGACCGCTGTCGCCATCGATCCGGCGAGCTGGGACCCGATCGACACCTTCCTGGTGGATTGGTCGTCCGCCGCCAACAATATCTATGACGGTCTGACCGCGCGCGGCGCGGACATGAAGCTCACGCCCGCTCTCGCGACGTCCTGGGATTTCCTGGACGACAACAAGCGCATCCGCTTCAAGCTGCGTGAGAACGTGAAGTTCCACAACGGCGAGCCCTTCAATGCACAGGCCGTGAAGTTCACCTTCGACCGTCTGCTCGGGGATGAAGGCAAGAAGGGCCCGCAGCAATCGAACTACAACTCCATCGAGCGCGTGGAAGTGGTCGACGACAACACGGTCGACTTCATCATGAAGCAGCCCGACCCCGTGCTGCTGACGAAGCTCGCCGGATACGGCGCGATGATCGTGCCGCCGAAGTACATTCAGGAAAAGGGCGACGATTACTTCAACACGCATCCGGTCGGCACCGGGCCGTTCAAGTTCGTCGAATACAATCCCAAGGTGAGCCTGGTTCTCGAAGCCAATCCCGACCATTGGGGCGGCGCTCCCAAGCTCGACCGTCTCGTGTTCCGCTTCATCTCCGAGGCGAACACGCAAGTGGCCGAACTTCAGGCTGGCCGCATCGATGTGGCGACGCTCATCCCGTTCGGCCTTGCCCCGACCATTGAGAAGAGCCCGAATCTGAGCCTTCTCAGCGTCACCGGTCCGACGGTCGTGTCGCTGCGCTTCAACACCAAGGACGGCATCACGAAAGATGCGAATGTCCGTAAGGCGCTCATCATGGGCGTTGACCGCGATGCCATCATCAAGGCCGTGCTTCTCGGACACGGCAAGCCCATCGCAAGCTTCCAGTCGGAACTGTCCTTCGGCAACGATCCGGCCCTGAAGCCGCTGCCGTTCGATCTCGCCAAGGCGAAGCAGATGCTTCAGCAGGCGAAGGTGCCCGCAGGCTCAGCCGTGCGGATCGACTTCCGCGGCAACGACGCCACCTTCCGCGAAGTGGCGCAGGCGACGGCGGGTTATCTCCAGGCGCTCGGCCTGAAGCCCGCGCTTCAGCCGCACGAGCCCCCGGTTCTGCTCAACGACATCATTCCGAACGGCAAAACCGGCGAGGCCTGGCACCAGGCCTGGGGCGGCTGGACCTTCGATTACGACAACAACGCCTACCTGATGTATCATTCGGGCGAGAAGTGGAACCCGTACTACAACGACGCGAAGCTGAACGAGATGCTCGAGAAGCAGCGTCTGGTCTACGACGTGAAGGAGCGTGAGAAGATCCTTCAGGAGATCGCGCGCTACGTGGCCGATCAGGCGCTCGAGCTTCCGCTGTACAACCAGAACACCATCTACGGCGTGAACAAGCGCGTGAAGGACTTCGACGCTCCTGCCGACCGTCGCTTCCGCTACACCAAGACGTCGGTGGAATAAGCGGATCGCTTGAACCGACAACGAGCAGGCCCCGCGAGAGCGGGGCCTTTTCCAAGAGCAAGAAGACCATCGGGGCAGACAGGACCACGGCATGGCAGGCTTCATCATCAAACGATTGCTGCAGGCGATTTTCGTCATTCTCGCCGTGACGCTTCTCGTTTCCTTTGCAATCCGGCTCTCCGGCGATCCGGCCATCATGCTGATGGGCGGCGGCAACGTGACCGAGCAGGATTTGCAGAACATCCGTCAGGCATTAGGCCTCGAACGCCCGTTCTACGTTCAATATCTCAGCTTTCTCCAGGGCATCTTCGTGGGCGACCTCGGGCGCAGCTTCCTCGGCAATGCGCCGGTCTCGGGGCTGATCGCGCAGGCGCTGCCCGCCACGCTGCTGCTCGCCTTCACGTCTCTCTTCATCTCCATTCTTCTGTCCGTGCCGCTCGGCATCACCGCTGCGGTGAACCGCGGGCGCTGGCCCGATCAGATGATCCGCATTCTGTCGCTGGTGGGCCTGTCTTTTCCGAATTTCTGGCTCGCCATCATGCTGGTGCTCCTGTTCTCCATCTTCCTGGGCATCTTGCCGCCCAGCGGAATGGAGGGGCCTGAGAGCTTCGTGATGCCCGCGCTCACCATGGCGATCATTCTCACCGCCACCAATGTCCGCCTCGTGCGCACATCGATGCTGGAGACGCTCTCCCAGCAATACATCATGGTCGCGCGCTCGAAGGGCCTGCGCGACCGGATCGTGCTTTACAAGCATGCCCTGCGCAATTCGGCCATTCCGCTCATCAGCTATATCGGCATTCAGTTCGGCAACCTGATCGGCAGCATCGTCATCGTGGAGCGGGTGTTCAACTGGCCCGGCATGGGCACGCTCGCCTTCGATGCCGTCTCGAACCGGGACTACCCCGTGCTGCAGGGCACGATTGCGGTGCTCGCCCTGTTCATCGTCCTCATCAATCTCGCGATCGACATCGCCTATGGGCTGATCGATCCGCGCATCCGCACGGAGTAAGGCCCATGGCTGCGGCTCAGGCTGTCTCCAAATCGCGCTCGCGCTTCAGGTCGCTGGAGCTTGTCCTTGGCATTCTGTTCGCGGGCGGCATTTCACTCGCGGTGCTGCTCTCGCCCATCCTCTTCCCGGATGGCGGCGAGGGCATGGATCTCATGGCCCGTCTCATTCCGCCCTTCCAGGATTGGAAGCATATTCTCGGCACCGATCCCCTAGGCCGCGATGTGCTCGCCCGTGTCGTCGTGGGCGGCAGGATCTCGCTCGTGGTCGGCATCCTGTCCGTTCTGGGCGCGGTGATCCTGGGAACTTTGGTCGGGCTGATCGCAGGCTATTACCGCGGCATCACCGAGATGCTGCTGATGCGCTTCGTCGATATTCAGCTGGCGCTGCCCTTCATCCTCGTCGCGATCATGTTCCTTGCCATCTTCGGCGCGGGGCTCGACAAGGTCATCCTCGTGATGATCGCCACGCAATGGGTGCATTATGCCCGCGTGGTGCGCGGCTCCGTGCTGGCTCTGCGCGAGCGGGAGTTCATCCTCTCGGCGCGCGCCATCGGCGTCGGCAACGGGCGTATCATCTTCACCCACGTTCTGCCGAACGTGCTCGGCCCCATCGTCATCCTCATGACCTTGAACGTGGCCAACAACATCCTACTCGAAAGCAGCCTGACCTTCCTCGGCCTCGGCGTCGATCCGCTCATTCCGAGCTGGGGCGGCATGCTGGCCGATGGACGCACCTATCTCCAGACGGCCTGGTGGGTCAGCGTCTTTCCGGGGCTTGCCATCATGTTTACCGTGCTCGGTCTGAACCTCTTGGGGGATTGGCTGCGCGATTATCTCGACCCAACGGGGCAGACTTCAAAATGACAATCTTGCTCGACGAGCGGATCCCGCGCACGCTCGATACCCTTCTGCGCGATTGGATGACGGATGAGCATCGCGGCACTCATCTGGAGGCCTGGCTCTTCGAAGACGAGGCGGCGCGGCGCGCTGCCGAAGCGAAGCTGGCGCAGGCGGGCATCACTGCGCGCCTTCGCAGCGCCTACAAGCCACTCATCCATGCCTTCCTGGAAGAGATCGATACGAAGGGCTTGAAGAGCCTCGCCGTGCGCTATCCGGTCCATCCGGAGGCGTCGCCCATCCGCTTCCTGTCGGAGGCTTATCCGCTCGCCGCGCTCTACGGCGATGTGGAGACGAGCTTCGAGCCCGGCGAGGCCGATCTCACCTACACCGTGCAGGCGACCTATGAGGATGGGCGCGTCGAGGAGCATACGGTGTTCGCACCCAACCGCACGCGTACCAATCATCTCGGTCAGGTCGATCTCGCATCGACGGGCTGGCTGATCGTGTCGGATCGGAGCGACGGCAAGCCTGATATTTACGAGCCCCTGGAAACGGAGGCGGAAGCGGTGTTCCACAAAGTCATGGCTGCGCTCGACGCGCATGAATGGCCCGCCGAGGAACCCTTTGTGGAAACGCTCGCCATCGATGTCACGATCCCCGGCATCGAGCGGCCCCTGTCCTACGGCGACGAGGTGATGAGCACCCGCGAAGCCCTGCACGAGGATTTTTATTTCTCGATCCTCGAATTCTTCAAGCGCCGGTCGAACCGCCCGCCGGAGGATCGCGGCCTGCAGCCGGGGCAGATCGTGCCGGATATCCGCGCGGGCGAGGGTGATGCCCATGTGCGCGTCACGCTTCGCAGCTTCGGCGCTCCGCAGGATCCCGCACGCCCCGAACAGGATATCGAGACGGCGGATGCCGCGCCGAGCCTGGCGCAGATCCACCGCGAACTCGCCGCGCTTCCCGGCGAAACCTTCGAAGGAACATCCGTTGAGGGGAGGCCCGTGCGCGGCCTCTATCGTTCCGGGTCGCGCCCGGCCGTTCTCGTGACCAGCGGACAGCACGCCAA
Organism: Pseudomonadota bacterium; assembly: GCA_023450615.1. Lineage (GTDB taxonomy): Bacteria > Pseudomonadota > Alphaproteobacteria > Rhizobiales > Beijerinckiaceae > Microvirga. The sequence continues at coordinate 34,341 of JAEXGT010000097.1, forward strand.
CGAGACATCGGCGCCGGTCGGAGCGTTCAGGGCGGTTCGCCGCCTGCTCGCGAATCCCGAGGCCAATATCGCCTTCATCCCGGTCGAGAACCCGGATGGTTATGCCCTGCACGGGCACTTGTGCGAAGGCAACCCGCGCCACATGCACCACGCGGCGCGCTATACCTCCCGCGGCAACGATCTCGAATTCGGCGACAGCGAAGGTGTGTTCGAGATCGGCGCGCGCAATCAGGCGCTCGCGATGTCCGGCGCGCAGCTGCACGTCAACCTGCACGGTTATCCCGCCCATGAATGGACACGGCCCTTCACGGGATATCTCCCGCGCGGGTTCGAGCTCTGGTCCATCCCGAAGGGCTTCTTCCTCATCATGCGCCACCACCCCTCATGGGCGCAGACGGCCAGAACCCTCATCGAGGCGGTCACGAAGGGATTGTCGGCGGTGCCCGGTCTTGCCGAGTTCAACCGGCGGCAGATCGAGATCTGCGGCATCCATTCGGGCGGAAAGCCGTATGAGATCATCAATGACGTGCCGTGCCTGATCACGGCCGAGGAGCGTCATCCGTCGCCGCTCACGATCGTCACCGAGTTCCCCGACGAGACCATTTACGGCGATGCCTATCGCTTCGCCCATACGGTCCAGATGGCAACCGTCATCGCAGCGGAGGAAGCCTACGCCTCGATCATGATGAGCGCGTAAGCGCGCCATCTCCCGCCCGTCCCGGAACAGCCCCCTCAGCCCGCCGTTAGTGGAGGAACATCCTCCACATTCGAGGTGCGGCGATGGCTCGCTTTACCTGGAAGCAGAACGAGAACGATTCTTCGGTCAAGGAGGCGGTCAGCATCGTGCGCGATCACGGCGAACCTCTCCCCCCGGTCGAAGATCAGGAAGCCTTCGGGGCCATGTTCGACCGGTTCAATGATGCCAAGGTCGTGCTGCTCGGCGAGGCGACCCACGGAACCTCGGAGTTCTATCGGGCCCGGGCGGCCATAACCCGGCGCTTGATCGAGCATCACGGCTTCAACATCGTCGCCGTCGAAGCCGACTGGCCGGATGCGGCGCGCATCGATGCCTATGTGCGCCATCGATCCATACCCGATGGGGACGATGTAGCCTTCGAGCGCTTTCCCACCTGGATGTGGCGCAACGATGAGGTCTACGATTTCGTCAACTGGATGCGCGCCTACAACAAGGAGCGCCCGGAGGATGAGCGCGCCGAATTCCGCGGTCTCGATGTCTACAGCCTCAACGCGTCCATCCGCTCCGTGCTGGATTATCTGGACAGGGTCGATCCGGAAGCTGCCAAGGAGGCGAGAGGGCGTTACGGCTGCCTGAGCCCCTGGCAGTCGGATCCCGCACGCTATGGCCGCGCCGTCGTGACCGGGCAGAAGAAATCCTGCGACGAGAAGCTTCTGCGCCAGCTTCAGGACATTCTCGACAAGCGCATGGAATATCTGGAGGCGAAGGGCGGCGAGCAGTTCTTCGATGCGGTGCAGAACGCCAAGATCGTTCACGCCGCGGAGCATTACTACCGCATCATGTATGAAGGTGCGACGGAGTCCTGGAACCTGCGCGACCGGCATATGTTCGACACGCTCCAGAGCCTGCTCGCGCGTCGCGATAACGCCAGGGCGGTGATCTGGGCGCACAATTCCCACATCGGCAATGCCGCAGCCACCGCCATGGGCTGGCAGGGCGAGTTCAATATCGGCGAGCTTTGTCGCAAGGCCTATCGCGAGGAGGCGGTCCTTATCGGCTTCGGCACGGACCGGGGCACCGTGGCCGCCGCCGACGATTGGGACGAGCCCATGCGCGTGAAGAACGTGCTCCCCGCCCGGCCTGACAGCCACGAGCGGATCTTCAGGGATACGGGACTCGGGCGCTTCCTGACCGACTGGCGGGAAAACCTCCAGGAGGATCTGAAGACGGCTCTTTCCCGCCCCCGCCTTGAACGGGCCATCGGGGTGATCTACCGGCCGGACACGGAGCTCTACAGCCATTATTTCGAGGCCATCATGGCCGAGCAGTTCGACGCCTTCGTCTGGTTCGATGAAACGAAGGCTGTTACGTCGCTGACCCAGGCGCATGGGGAGGGCATGCCGGAAACGTACCCGTTCGGATTGTGAGCGGCAGCGTTGTCCGGGGCTGCGGAGCGAAAGCCGGGATTATTGGACGAGGAGGGTACGAGCCGCATCCCCTCCCGGTCATCCCCGGCCTAATACACACACCGCCCTCATCCTGAGGAGGTCGCGTCAGCGACCGTCTCGAAGGAGGGTCCAGCGTGTACTGGAGGCTTCCTTCGAGACGCAGCTGCGCTGCTCCTCAGGATGAGGACGGAGAGATAATGTTCCTATTTTGTTCTTGACAAGATGCCTAACCTTGGCATCTCGGCTCACCGAGGGGCGCGCTCGCGAGGCGTCGTGATTGTGGAGCCGGGAGCGGTCCTGCGGATGAGACTGACGCAAGTCCTCCGGCAGGAGGCCGCCCGCACATCCTTTGAGGAATGATGCGGTGT
>JAEXGT010000073.1 GCA_023450615.1 Pseudomonadota bacterium
CATCGCCGCCGTTGTCATCGGCGGCACCAACATCCTCGGCGGACGCGGGCGCTATCTGGGCACTTTCGTGGGCGTCATCCTGATCGTGCTCTTGAACTCGGTCCTGTCCATCATGCAGATGCCCGAAGCCGGCCGCCAGATCATCTATGGCTGCGTCATCATCTCCATGTTGCTCGTCTATGGGCGTGGGACCCGTGTAACTGGTTGATGGTTGGCGCTTTGATCTCCTCAAAGGTCGAGAGAGCCAGAACTGAACACAAAGCGGAAGCAGATTGGATTTCGCATCTGGGCCGAAGTCGTGTGGAAACGTGATGTCGAGCGACGCGGCATACGGTAGCAAATGCACCAATCGAGGTTCAGTCCCCGGCCAATTGCTTCCCTCCCTGCAACCAGCGACGTATGAATCCATTCATCGCCATGAGCCCTGCTGCAAGGATCAGGACCGCCATGAGCCCTCTCATGAGGCTGGCCATGAATGCGGCGTCGAGGCTCGGAAACGGGAATTGCATGACCTGCTCGCCGCGCTCGATCATCCAGTGCCATCCGGTATGGGCCACGAAGGCGGACAGGATGATGATTCCGAGCCGTTCGGGAAGTCCGATCTTGAAGAGGTAACTCAGCGCCGGAACCAGGAGGACGAGCACAAGGAGCTGGCCGATCTCGACTCCGAGGTTGAACGCGAGCAAGGAGGTCAGGAGATGATCTCCCGCGAATTGCAGGGAATCCCGCAACAGGAACGAGAACCCGAAACCGTGCACGATCCCGAACGCGAAGGTGAGGATCCAGCGACGGTGCACATTGCTGCCTACGATGTTCTCGAGCGCCATGTAAACGATCGTGGCGGCGATCAGTGTCTCGATCAGCGGTGGGAACCAGAGGGCATCCGGGACGAAGTTGAAGGCCGATGCGATCAGTGAGATTGAGTGGGCGATCGTGAAGGATGTCACGAGGATGGCTAGCGGCCTCAACTGCCGGAACGGGATCACGAGGCACAGCAGGAAGAGCAGGTGGTCGATCCCGCCGAGGATGTGCCAGAAGCCGGAGACCGCGAAACCGAGCGCGGCCTGGTGCCAGCGGGGATCGAGGTGCACGAGGCCGGGATCGCCATGGAGCTCGAAGGCACGGACGCTGCCACCCGGGGGGATCAGCCGCAACACGGTCGTGACGCTTATCCCGAGGCGATCGAGGCGCGGGTGGATGGAAAACGCGGAGCGGTCCGACTGAATCGGGTACTCGAGTAGGACGTCCAGCATCTGCTGGTTCCAGTACAGGTCCAAGTCGTCCGCGAGGCGCGGTCCGTCCATATGTGCGCGCGCCTGCTCGTAGGAGACGAACGACCTGTCCGACGGAAGCGACACCCGGACCTTGGCGATCGTCGGTTCGAGCCGGACATCGTTCTCGAACACGTCGATGTTCCTCAGTAGCCAGAGCGTAGTGGCATTCTTGAGGGCCTCATCGGCCTGAGACACTTTGAGATAGCCGGGGCCGTGAGTGGGGAAGTCCACCTCCTGCAAGGCCTGCATGGGCACTCGCATCAGCAATTCGATCTTGCGTCCCTCCGGCTTGAGGAAGGCATTAACCCGTACATCGACGGGCACGTCATGAGCAGATGCTTCAGAGAATAGGGCAACGACATATATCGTTGGTAGTAAGACTAAGGAGATAAGCAATCGCAGGAACTCGCTGTCAGTCCTCACAAGCAACCCTCCCATGCGTCAGCTTCATGTAAAGCCGTATTCGTTGGCCATCTTAAATAATGACAAGCTTCATTATTGTGGACATACTTTCCCAAGTCCAGCGTAATCAGTCGCGAGACTTCAACACAATGTTCCTGCCTCGCGGCGCCCCTTACTCCGCTGGATGCTTAGGGAGGGAACATGTTCAAGTCACGCTTCAGAAAGAACTTCCTCTATGGGTCGGTGCTTGCCGTCAGCATCGCTGCTCTTGGGGCAGGCCAAGCCATGTTGCAGAACAGGGCCGTGGCACAAGGCGCGGAGGTCGAGGCCCCGAAATTCGAGGTCGACCCGTTCTGGCCCAAGCCGCTGCCAAACAACTGGCTACTCGGCTCCGTCATCGGAGTCTGGGCCGACGATCAGGACCACATCTGGATCATCCATCGCAGTTCGGCGACCTTGCACAACAACGAGAAGGGAGCCGAACTGAACCCGCCGATCGCGGAATGCTGCCGCGGCGCGCCGCCCGTGCTGGTGTTCGATCAGGAAGGGAACCTGGTGCGCCATTGGGGCGGTCCGGCCGAGGGTTATGAATGGCCCTCCTCAAATCATGGCATCCACGTCGACCACAAGGGCAACGTTTGGATCGGCGGCAACGGCGAAAAGGACGCCCAGATCCTCAAGTTCACCAAGGAAGGCAAATTCCTGATGCAGGTGGGAGGCTCTGGCAAAAACGCAGGGAGCAATAACTCCGAAAATTTCGGTCGCGTTGCCAAGATCTGGGTGGACCCAAAGGAAAACGAAGCTTATCTCGCGGATGGATACCTCAACAAGCGCGTCGCCGTCCTCGACGCGGAGACGGGCAAGATGAAGCGCTACTGGGGCGCTTACGGCAATAAGCCGGACGATACGGATCTTGGCCCTTACAATCCGAGCGCCCCGCCTGCCCAGCAGTTCCGCAACCCGGTGCACTGCGTCGAGCGTTCCAATGACGGATTCGTCTATGTGTGCGACCGGGTCAACAACCGGCTCCAGATCTTCACACCGGACGGCAAGTTTCAGAAGGAGGCCTTCTACGCCACGAATACCCTCGCGGCCGGCGCCGTGTGGGACATCGCCTTCTCAAAGGACCCAGAACAGCGCTACATCTTTATGGCGGATGGGCAGAATGAGAGGGTCCGGATCATTGATCGGAACACGCTCGCGGAGCTGACCACCTTCGGCGAAGGCGGGCGTCAGCCCGGCCAGTTTTACGGCGTCCACAGCATCGCGACGGATTCCAAGGGCAACCTCTACACGACCGACACTTACGAAGGGAAACGTGTCCAGAAGTTCGTGAACAAGGGCGTCGGTGCAGTTCCGCGCGGGCACCAGGGCGTGCCGTGGCCACGCACCTGACGTGACCCCGTGAATGGGAGAGTGCCGGCTTCAGCAGCGGCCGGCACTCTCTTCACGAATCCCTCAGTGGGCTAGCCTTCGGCGATTTCCTGATCAAGCAGGTGGTGGAGACCCTAAAGCGCGAACTGCCCACCTCAAGATCTTTGTAACCCTCTCACCGGTCCCGGGCTTTGCCCGCTGGCTGGAGCGCGAGCGCAAAACGGAGGAGGCAAGCTGTCTCGACAGTGTAGCGAAAGAGATTCTCGTGGTCCTTGATGAACCAGGCTGGATCACTAATCCGGAGTATGCCGAGAAGGTTCGCAAGGTTCTCCTGTCCGCGACCCTACTACTTTCTGCAGGCCTGCAACCCTAAAGGTCGTCCCCTCAATCCTGGGCCCGCTTGCATCTCGGCAACGGAGCTCAGCTCGAGCGCTTGAACGTCCTCCGCGATATCTCTCCCAAGGGTTTGAAGCGGTCCCATGGCTCGATGCTCAACTACCTCTACACGCTCGATGGAAATCGGGAAGAACATGAGATCTTCGCCGAGAAAGGTGAGATCGCTCGTCGCCGATGGTCCGTAAAGTCCTCCGGACCGATCTGTCTGCGCGGGATAGGGGTAGCACACCATAACCTTAACCTTTACAGCCTCTATGAACGATTCCATCACCGACCCTCGCTTCGGAGACCATGCTATGAACGCCAACATCTTTGATCGGATCGAACGCTCAATCACCGATCCCGCCAAGACAGCTATCGCCACATCGGATGGCCAGACGATCAGCTATGCCGACCTGATCGCGCTGTCGGGCCGCTTGGCCAACGTGTTGATCTCGCTCGGGGTCAAGCCCGGTGATCGGGTTGCCGTTCAAGTCGAGAAGTCGGTGCCGGCTCTCGTCCTGTATCTCGCGACGGTCCGGGCAGGCGCGGTCTATCTCCCGCTCAACACCGCTTATACGCTGGCGGAACTCGAGTACTTCATCGGCGATGCCGAGCCCTCGCTCGTCGTCTGTGATCCCGCCAAGCGTGAAGGAATCGAGAAACTGGCTGCGAAGGTGGAAGCTGCAGTCGAAACGCTCGACGCCAAAGGGCAGGGCACGCTGATGGACGCTGCCGCCAATGCGTCTGATGCTTTCGTGACGGTGCAGAGGGCCAGCGATGATTTGGCCGCAATCCTTTATACCTCCGGCACGACCGGGCGCTCCAAGGGTGCCATGCTGAGCCATGACAATCTCGTCTCCAATGCGCTGACCCTAAAGGAGATTTGGCGCTTCACGGCAGACGATGTGCTGATCCATGCCCTGCCGATCTACCACACGCACGGCTTGTTCGTGGCCAGCAACGTGGTTTTGTTCTCCGGCGCGTCCATGATCTATTTGCCGAAGTTCGACACCGACGAGGTTCTAGGGCTGATGCCCCGCGCGACAGCGCTGATGGGTGTTCCGACGTTTTATGTGCGACTGCTGCAGCATCCTGGCCTGAGCAAGCAGGCGACGTCCGGCATGCGCCTGTTCGTATCGGGCTCAGCTCCGTTGCTGGCTGAAACCCATCGTGAGTGGAGCACCCGCACCGGTCACGCCATTCTCGAGCGCTATGGCATGACCGAGACGAACATGAACACCTCCAATCCCTATGATGGCGACCGGGTTCCCGGTACTGTCGGCATGCCTCTGCCGGGTGTGTCGGTCCGTATCACCAACACTGAGAGCGGGGAGGAGTTGGCAACGAATGAGATCGGCATGATCGAAGTGAATGGGCCGAACGTGTTCAAGGGCTACTGGCGCATGCCGGAGAAGACCGCGTCCGAGTTCCGCCCGGATGGCTTCTTCATCACTGGCGACCTCGGCAAGATCGACGAGCGCGGCTACGTGCACATTCTCGGCCGCGGCAAGGATCTGGTGATCACCGGCGGCTTCAACGTTTACCCCAAAGAGATCGAGGAAGAGATCGATGCCATTTCCGGAGTCTTCGAGAGCGCCGTGATCGGGGTGCCCCACAAGGACTTCGGCGAGGGGGTGACCGCCGTTGTTGTACGCTCCAAGGGGGCAGACATTGACGAGAAGTCGATCCTGGCGGCTCTCGACGGTCGCTTGGCGAAGTTCAAGCTGCCCAAACAGGTCGTCTTCATCGATGATCTTCCGCGCAACACTATGGGCAAGGTGCAGAAGAACGTCCTGCGTGAGAAGTTCGCGGACCTGTACAGTGTCTCCGTCACGGTACCATAGCCTGCAGCATGAACCGCCGAATGTCTTCTCAGGGCAGACTTCTTTGAAGAGCTCCTCGTGATTGGCGGCGGATCGTGATTCCCTGATGAGGCATTCTTGGCAGGAGGATCGGTCCATGATGGGCGAGCGGTTCGGGATGCAGGAGAGCCTGTTCTATGAGTTCTGGCTTGAGGATCACATCCCGTCCGATCACCGTCTGAGGCGCCTCGACCGCTTCGTCGATTGCTCCGGGCTGCGTCAGCATCTGGCGATGCTTCTGCAGCACCATAGGGCGGCCCTCCATCGATCCTGTACTGATGATCCGCATGCTACTGCCTCGGCATCCGCTCCGAGCGGCGGCTCTGTGAAGAGATGCATCTCAATTTTGTATACCGTTGGTTCTGCCGTCTCTGGCTGGAGCGTAAGGTGCCCGACAACTCCACCGTCTCCAAGAAGCGGCACGGGCGCTTTCGTGAGAGCGATCTCTTCCATCAATCGTGGTGAGAAGCGAAGTTCCGCGTACGTTGATCTGTGAACGATTGCGATCCCTCAGTAGCGGCGAACTGTCTATGGCAACGTTACCGCAATGCGAGGCAAAGGCGTTCCGTATCAGGGGCGATGTGGGCGCGTCGGACAAGAGCAGAGCCCGAATGGCAACAGAAAGCGGACCTACAGAGATGACTGGTTTGCGTCTCTGTCTGACCCGGAGCGGACCTTCCAAAGGCTAAGTCATCAACCCATCGCGCGCCCTCGCAGGAAGGGCGCGCAGCAACCTTGATTTCTAATCCCAGGCGAGTGCCCCGCCGCTCTGGTAGTCGATGACCCGGGTCTCGAAGAAGTTCTTCTCTTTCTTCAGATCCATGGCCTCCGACATCCACGGGAAGGGGGTCTCGGCTTCCGGGAACACAGGCTGAAGCCCGAGCTGGCCACAGCGGCGGTTGGCAATGAAGTGCATGTACTGCTCGCAGGACGCCGCGTTGAGGCCAAGGAAACCGTTGGGCATCGTGTCCCGGCCATAGGCTGCCTCCAGTTCGGCGCCTTCTCGCAGCATGGATCTGATCTCGTCCTGGAAGTCCTTGGTCCAAAGGTGCGGGTTCTCGATCTTGATCTGGTTGATGACGTCGATGCCGAAGTTCAGGTGAATGCTCTCGTCACGCAGGATGTACTGGTACTGCTCGGCAATGCCGACCATCTTGTTGCGCCGACCGAGCGACAGGATCTGCGCGAAGCCCGTGTAGAACCACATGCCCTCGAAGATCACGTAGAAGGCCACGAGGTCGCGCAGGAAGGCCTGGTCCGCCTCCGGGGCGCCCGTCGTGAACTCCGGGTTCTCGATGCCTTGCGTGTGCTTGAGTGCCCAGGCCGCCTTGTCGGTGATCGAGGGGACTTCGCGGTACATGTTGAACAGCTCGCCCTCGTCGAGGCCGAGGCTTTCCACGATGTACTGGAAAGTGTGCGTATGCACGGCCTCCTCGAAGGCCTGACGCAGCAGATATTGGCGGCATTCCGGGTTGGTCAGGTGGCGGTAGATCGCCAGCACGATGTTGTTGGCCACCAAACTCTCGGAGGCTGCGAAGAAGCCGAGGTTGCGCTTGACCATCCGCCGCTCGTCCTCGGTCAGTCCGTCGCGCGACTTCCACAGCGCAATGTCGGCCTGCATGGAGACCTCGGTCGGCATCCAATGGTTGTTGCAGGCGGCGAGGTACTTCTCCCAGGCCCACTCGTACTTGAGCGGCAGTAGCTGGTTCACATCGGCGCGGCAGTTGATCATCCGCTTGTCGTCGACGCTGACGCGGCCACCCGAGCGGTCGATAGCGCCGAGACCGGTAGTCTCGGATGATGGGACGGACGTCGGGGTCGGAGCGGAGGTCGGGGTGTGGCGGGGTTCGGACCAATCGAGCATGGTGCAATCCTTGAGAACTGAATGATGGGGTGTGGAAGGCCGCGCCCGATTGCGCGGCCCCGTCAGGCGGGGAAAGCCTTACTGGCAGGCCTCGCACTCGGGATCGTCGATGGAGCAGGCCTTGCCCTCGGGCACCACGCTTGCCGGCATTGCAATGGGCATGACCTGCACGGCGTTGAGCTTGCCGTCGGTGCCCTTCAGCGTGGACTTCTCCACGTGTGTCGCCGATGTGGCGCGGAGGTAGTAGGTGGTCTTCAGCCCACGCTCCCAGGCCAGGCGGTACATGGAGTCGAGCTTCCGGCCGTTCGGGTTGACGATGTAGAGGTTCAGCGACTGCGCCTGGTCGATCCACTTCTGCCGCCGTGCCGCGGCCTCGATCAGCCAGGCGGGATCGATCTCGAACGCTGTAGCGTAGAGCGCCTTAAGATCGTCCGGCACCCGGTCGATGGAGGCAAGGCTGCCGTCGAAGTACTTCAGATCCGCGATCATCACCTCGTCCCACAGGCCGCGCTCCTTGAGCGCGTGAACGAGGGAGGCGTTCACCACAGTGAAATCCCCGGACATGTTGGCCTTCACGAACAGGTTGCGGAAGGAAGGCTCGATGGACTGTGACACGCCGCAGATGTTCGAGATTGTGGCGGTCGGAGCTATGGCCATGCAATTCGAGTTGCGCATGCCGATGGTCTTCACCCGCCGCCGGAGGGTGTCCCAGTCCAGGGTCGAGGAAGCCTCGAGGGCGACACCGCGGGCATCGGTCAGGAGCTGGACGGAATCGATGGGCAGGATGCCCTTCGACCACAGGGATCCCTCGAAGCTCGGATAGCGACCCCGCTCGGCCGCCAGATCCACTGAGGCCGCGATGGCGTGGTAGGAAAGGACCTCCATGCTCTCATCGGCAAACTGCACGGCGCCATCCGAGGCATAGGGCAGCCGCAGCGTCTGGAGCGCGTCCTGGAAGCCCATGAGGCCCAACCCCACCGGACGATGGCGCAGGTTCGAGCGACGGGCCTCCGGGATGGTGTAGAAGTTGATGTCGATCACGTTGTCGAGCATGCGCATGGCGATGCGCACCGTGCGCTCCAGCTTGGCGCGGTCGAGGCCCCCTGCCGTCACGTGGCGGGCGAGATTGACGGAGCCGAGGTTGCACACTGCCACCTCATCGCGTGACGTGTTCAGCGTGATCTCCGTGCACAGGTTCGAGGAATGCACGACGCCCACATGGCCCTGCGGCGAGCGGATGTTGCACGGATCCTTGAAGGTGATCCAGGGATGTCCGGTCTCGAACAGCATGGTCAGCATACGCCGCCAGAGGTCGACGGCACGCACCTGCTTGAACACCTTGACCCCGCCCGCGGCCGCCTTGGCCTCGTAAGCCTCGTAGGCGGCCTTGAACGCCGGGCCGTAGAGGTCATGCAGGTCCGGGGTCTCGTCCGGAGAGAACAGCGTCCAGGTACCGACCTCCGCCACGCGCTGCATGAACAGGTCCGGCACCCAGTTGGCGGTGTTCATGTCGTGGGTGCGGCGGCGGTCGTCGCCCGTATTCTTGCGCAGATCGAGGAATTCCTCGATGTCGATGTGCCAGGTCTCGAGATAGGCGCAGACCGCGCCTTTCCGCTTGCCGCCCTGGTTGACGGCAATCGCCGTGTCGTTCGCGACCTTCAGGAACGGCACGACGCCCTGGCTCTCGCCGTTGGTGCCCTTGATGTGGGCGCCAAGACCGCGAACTGGGGTCCAGTCGTTGCCGAGGCCGCCGGAGTACTTCGCGAGCAGCGCGTTGTCCTTCACCGCCTTGAAGATGCCGTCGAGGTCATCGGGCACCGTGGTGAGGAAGCAGGACGAGAGCTGCGGGCGCGTCGTGCCGGCATTGAACAGGGTCGGCGTCGAGGCCATGAAGTCGAACGAAGACAAGAGGTCGTAGAACTCGATGGCCTTGGCCTCGCGGTCGATCTCGCGCAGCGCCAATCCCATGGCGACGCGCATGAAGAAGGCCTGTGGCAGCTCGAAGCGGACACCCTCGACGTGCAGGAAGTAACGGTCGTAGAGGGTCTGGAGGCCAAGATACTGGAACTCCAGATCGCGCTCGGGCCTCAGCGCCGCGGCCAAGCGAGCCAGGTCGAAGCGGCAGAGCTCCGGATCGAGCTGCTCGGCCTCGATGCCCTTACGGACATAGGCCGGGAAATAATCGGCATAGCGGGTCGCCATCTCGGCATGGGTTGCCTGCTGCGATCCGCCATGAACGGCCGAGAGTGCCTCCTGGCGCAGGCTGTCGAGAAGCAGGCGGGCGCTGGCATAGGCATAGTTCGGCTCGCGCTCGATCAGGGTGCGGGCGGCAAGGACCGGAGCCTGGGCCAGTTCGTCTTCGGTGATGCCGTCATAGAGATTGCGCATCGTTTCGGTGAGGATCGCCTCCGCCGACACATCAGCAAGTCCCTCGCAGGCCTCGCACACAATCGCGGAGACCCGGGCCATGTCGAGAGGAACGCGCGTACCGTCCTTAATACGCATATGGAGGCTAGGTGCGGCTGGAACGACTTCGGGTACTGCCTTGGCCCGTTCCGCGGCCCGCTCCTCCCGATAGAGCACGTAAGCCCGGGCGACCTTCTGGTGTCCGGCGCGCATGAGGGCGAGCTCGACTTGGTCCTGCACATCCTCGATGTGGAAGGTCCGGCCCGCCTCGGCCCGGCGTGTCAGGGCGGATACGATCTCGCGGGTCAGGTTCTCGACGATGTCGTGCACGCGCCGGGAGGCAGCGGCCGAGGAGCCCTCGACGCCGAGGAAAGCCTTGGTGAGCGCAACGGCGATCTTGGTTGGATCGAAGGGCGTAACTGTGCCGTTGCGACGGATGATCTGGTAATCCGGTTCCCGATGGGTGGCGCTAGCTGAGATGGATGGAGCCACCAACCCTGTGGGAGTGGCGTGATCGGCATGGAGGGAAGAGGACATTCGGCAACCCCAAACTGTTGGGGGCATGGGCCGAGGAACGCAAAACGAGACCGCGAAGACGCGCGGTTCACCAAGCGATCCAACGGGGCACCCCGCCCGAGGACATGATCGACAGTTCTGGGCAGGTCTCCTGGCTTGCGGGTCGTCGCTTCCTGCCGGTCTTCCCGGTGATTACTCACCAGTGACGCTGGATGGCAGAAAACTCGCCGCTCACAGTTGCGGGGGCAGCCCCGGATTCGCCTTTCGGCTCACCGGATTCCCTCTTAGCCTCGACTCATCGTCAAGGACCCATGAACTACCAGATATGGTGGATGGGGCGGATGAGGGCGTCAACATACAGAAGCTGGCATCGCCGACCTTTCCCCAGCGGATCGCTGTCGAAGTTAACGACAGCACTCTATGGAGAAGCCTGATCCACGTATGCCAAGCGTAGATTGACGCGTGTTCGCGGAAACCTCCTGCCCGTTGGAAGGCCGCCGGAACTGCGATCATTGTCCAGAGAGAAGAAGCCGGGCGCCAGCGAACGTGAGAATTGCGGCGAGCACCCACCGGGTTGTCCTCTCCGACATCAATCGCAATCCGGCCCAAGTGCCGATGGACGCCCCGAGCAATGCGGCCGGGGCAAGGATAGCGGCATCCAGCGGAACTCTCTGCCCCGACGCGAGCACACCGGCGAGACCGATCACCGAGTTCGCGAGGATGAATGGGGCTGAGATCCCGGCCGCCCGTTTCGGTGATGCCCATCCCAGAGTGATCAGCACAGGCGCGAGAAAGACGCCACCGCCCACGCCGGTGAGCCCTGACAGGAAGCCTGCCGCGCCTCCCGCGATTCCGCCTGGGAGCAGTCTGGCACGGGCTGGATCGTCGCGGCCCGTGTCTCGCTTGAACACCATCAGTCCCGCTGCGGCAACAAGGGCGACCCCGGCCAAGATCAGATAAAGCTGATCCTCAAGAAAGAGAAATCCGCCGAGAAAGGCAGCCGGAAGTGCGGGAAGGCCAACCCGATGGAATAAGGCCCAATCCACGGCGCCGCCTTGGTGCAGACGCCAGGTTGCATAGCTCGCGGCAACGATGTTCAGGACGAGCGAGGTCGGCCGCATCTGCTCTACCGGATAGGCAAGGAACGCCATGACTGCAAGGAAGGCGGTGCCTCCTGACTGGCCCGCCGTTGCGTAAAGGAGCGACGCTCCGGCGATGAACGCTGAGGAAAGGACGAAATGGATCATTCATCCCTTTATGGTGCGCCTCGATGCGTTCCCAAGGCGAAGGCTGCCAGCAAGTACGCGGTCCCTAATCCTGCTGAACTCGGGTCTCAGGCTTTCGGAGCGTATCCGGGAAGTCGCTTCTTGGCACGAGGCGGAAGTAGAGCGAACTTCCGCTTCCCACCGGTTGCCGGACCTTATTTCCATTGTCCCTGCAGCTCGGGACCAGCACTCCTCGGCCTCCACGCAAACGATGATTACGGTTAAGAAGGATCGAATCGGGTTTTCGGAAAAGTTCAAGCCCAGCTCATCGTAGGAAGACGCCGCCAACTCAATGGAATGAGCGAGACCACATGAAACCAAAATGTGCGTTAAGATGTGGGACACACCCAACCCAAACCGAAAATCTATATAGATCTTATGGGCTTATTCAGATGCGTGGCGGAGAGGGTGGGATTCGAACCCACGGTGGGCTTGCACCCACGGCGGTTTTCAAGACCGCTGCCTTAAACCACTCGGCCACCTCTCCAGCGCGACGCGATGGGTGTTTCGGCCCTGCGCATGCTCGCATGGTTCTCTAAGGCCGCAAAGCCGTTCCCGTCAACTTCCCCGCAGGCTGGATATCCACTTGAGGAGGGGCAGGGAGGCGAGGCTACACTGAGGCAACGGCCCAAATGAACCCGGCCAAGGGCTGAAAATGCTTCCTTATGACGTTAGGGTACGAGAGTTGGAGCCCGATAACATGCTGTATTTACGTCATTATTTCTCCCACTGAAACACCGTTAACATTTTGATAGCCTTGCGGTTGACAAGCGCGGCCATTTAACTTCCTTTTAAGGGGAGAAAAGCACTTTGGTTGGCTGTCCGGGGCAAGTTCTGACGCCGCCAGCGCAGTGCTCAAAGGGGATGCAGAACAACATGCATTGTGAACGCGTTGAAGCGAAAAGCGGCCTGAAGGGCATCAAGTCTCTCAACTGCCAAGCTTTCATCCGTGTCGCCGGAGTCGCGGCCCTTGCCCTGACCGTTGCCAATTGCTCCTCGAATGTCCGAGGCGGGGTTGATTCCAAATATGGCGTTGCTCCCAGCCCGAGAGTTGTTGCTGGAGGCAAGGCAATCCCGAAGGGCGGCGGCCGCAACATGGTGGGCAAGCCCTATACGATTGCCGGACGCACCTATGTGCCGTCTGAGACGCCCCGCACTGTTGAGGGCCTCGCCTCTTGGTACGGTGCTAATTTCCACGGCCGCATGACGGCGAACGGCGAGATCTTCGACCGCGATTCGATTGCCGCGGCCCATACGACGATGCCGCTCCCCAGCTATGCGCGCGTCACGAATCTTCAGAACGGTCATTCCATGATTGTCCGCGTGAACGATCGCGGCCCATTCCATGGCAATCGTGTCATCGACGTTTCCGAGCGTGCGGCTTCCGCCCTTGGCTTCCACAGGGCCGGTACGGCCAAGGTTCGCGTCGAATATGTCGGGCGCGCCTCGACCAATGGCAGCGATGACCGCATTCTTCTCGCCAGCCTTCGCACGGACGGCCAGCCGGCAAGCCTGACCAATTCGGCTCCGACCATGATCGCCCAGGCGACGCCGCGTCCTGCGGCTGCGCCGCGTCAGGCCATCGGCATCAACAGCTACGAAGCTGAGGACGAATCCGGGCTCGAGGCCTCCGCGCCGGCTTCCCAGCAGGTTGCTTCGACCGCTGTCCCGGTCCTTGGCAATGTCCCGCTGCCGCCCGAGCGTCCGTTCGATCTGGGCACGATCCCGGGCGCCAGCACTGTCAGCATGAACATGAGCTCTGCCGGGCCGAACGCTGTGCCTGCGTCTCGCCCTGTGGTTGCCGGCTTGTACTACGCCTCTCCCGAGCCCACGAAAGGCGGGTTCCAAAAGGCCAGCAGCTTCACGCCGCAGAACCAGTCGAAGTTCGTCCTGCGCTAAGGGTAGTGGAAGGGTAGCCTGACTGGCCCGCCCTTCCTTTCAGCTGTGTGACGCCGCACAGCTTATCTTAACGTAACGTTGATTTGCCATTGACGCGCTACAGATTCAGGCTCTCCTAACGGAAGAGTCTGGATACCCTACGATGCGTCAATTGATGTCTGCCCGTTACCTGAAAAGCGCCTTCCTGTCCCTTGGCTTGCTGGCCCTAGGCGCGATCCTGCCGCATGAGACACGGGCGCAGAATTTCCAGACAAGCGCCCCGACGGCGATCCTCATGGACGCCGACAGCCACGCCGTTCTATTCGAGAAAAATGCCGATGAGCTGACGGCGCCTGCCAGCATGGCCAAGACCATGACCGCGGAGGTCGTGTTCAACGAGATCAAGAATGGGCGGCTTTCCTTCGACAGCACCTTCGTGATCTCCGAGAATGCGTGGCGAAAGGGTGGAGGCGGCTCGGGCGGCTCATCCATGTTTGCCCAGGTGCACAGCACGGTCCGGCTGGAGGACCTGCTTCGGGGCCTTATCGTCCAGTCAGGCAACGATGCCGCCATCGCCATCGCCGAAGGTATCGCCGGAACCGAGGAGAACTTCTCCAGGCTCATGAACGAGCGCGCCAAGGCTATTGGCCTGACGAAATCCACCTTCCGCAACTCGACCGGATACGGGCATCCGGAGCAGAAGACGACGGTCCGCGACCTTGCGAAACTCGCGATCTACATCATCGAAACCTATCCCGATCTTTACAAGATCTTCGGGGAACGCGAGTTCACCTGGAACAAGATCCGCCAGCAGAACCGGAACCCGTTGCTGGCCATGGATATCGGCGCCGATGGCCTGAAGACCGGCAATATAGAGGAAGCGGGTTATGGCCTGATCGGGTCCGCCGTTCAGAACGGCCAGCGCCTTGTCGTCGTGGTCAATGGGCTCAAAAGCTCCAGGGATCGGGCCAATGAAAGCCGGAAGCTCGTGGATTGGGGCTTCAGGGCCTTCGAATCCCGAGAGCTTTTCGCACAAGGGCAGGTCGTCGGCGAGGCACAGGTCTTCGGGGGGAGCAAGCGTTCCCTCCCGCTTGTCTCCATGAAGCCTATTCGTGTACTGGTGCCCCGTGGAGAGAGCGAGCGCGTGACGGCTCGCATCATCTACACCGGCCCTCTGCAAGCCCCTGTTCAGAAGGGGACTGAAGTGGCCCGGATCCAGGTCAACCGAGGCGAGATGCAAGCGCTCGAAATGCCGCTTTATGCCAATGAGGACATTCAGGAGGGCACCCTGAGCCAGCGCGCTCTGGACGGCCTTCTGGAATTCGGAACGGGTTGGGTGCGGCGCGCCTTTTCGAGTCTCATCGAAAGAATTTGATGGCAGGTCGATTCATTACGTTTGAAGGCGGGGAGGGCGCAGGCAAGTCGACCCAGATCACGCGGCTCAAGGAAAGGCTGGAGCAGCTCGGTCACCCGGCACTTGTGACGCGCGAGCCTGGAGGCTCGCCGCTGGCGGAGGAAATCCGCTCTTTCATCCTGTCGGGTCTCGCCAAGCCGCTCGGGCCTTTTGCCGAAGCTCTCATGTTCGCCGCCGCCCGAATCGACCATCTCGACAAGACCATCGTGCCGGCCCTGAAGGACGGGAAGACCGTCCTCTGCGATCGCTTCGCCGATTCAACCCGCGCCTATCAGGGCTCGTCAGGAGCCATCGATTCCTCCTTAATCGACGATCTCGAAAGAGTGGCCCTGGCCGGCACCAAGCCGGATCTCACCTTCATTCTGGATCTTCCTGCTGAAGTTGGGCTCGCCCGGGCGGGAGAACGGCAGGCTCGAAAAGGCGAGGGCAGTGATCGTTTCGAGGATGAGGCGCTCTCCTTCCATCAGAATCTGCGTCTGGCTTATCTTGAGATTGCCAGGAACGCTTCTCAGCGCTGTGCCGTCATTAATGCCGATCAATCGGCGGATGAAGTCGAGGCGGCAATCTGGGCTACTTTGCGCGAGCGGATCCCCGAATTGACGGAACGTGCCGAAAGGCCTCTCGATGCCGCGTGACGTTCAGGACGCCATTGAGCCGGATCAGCTGGACGGCGCTCCCCATCCCCGCAATCAATTCGCCTTCTTCGGCCATGGGGAGGGGGAGGCGGCGTTCATCGAGGGCTTGCGCACAGGACGGCTCCACCATGCCTGGCTCATCGGCGGCCCGCAGGGAATCGGCAAGGCGACCCTCGCCTACCGGCTGGCCCGGGCCGTTCTTGATCCACAAAAGGCGAACGATCCGACGCTCGACAATCTTACCGTTTCCGCCGATGCGAACGTGGCCCGACAGGTTTCGGCACTGTCCCATCCTAATCTCTCGGTTCTCCGGCGGGCTCCAGCCACGGACAAGAAGGCCGCGTCTACGACCATCCCGGTGGATGCCGTCCGCAAGGCGTTGAACATGTTCGGATCCACCGCCGCCGATGGCGGCTACAGGGTCTGCATCGTCGACAGCGCCGAGGATCTGACCATTTCGAGCGCCAATGCGCTCCTCAAGGTGATTGAGGAGCCGCCGCCGCGCTCCTTGTTCCTCATCGTCAGCCATGCACCTCAAAGGGTCCTGCCGACCATCCGTTCCCGCTGTAGGCGTCTGCTTCTGCGCCCCTTGGACGATGATCAGATCAAGGCCGCCATCCGCTCTCTGGGCGAGCCCTGGACGGATGTGCCGGGCGACCTGTTGGATCAGGCATTGCCTTACGGCGAGGGCTCGGTCCGGCGCACGCTCGAACTGCTGGATGCCGACAAGGTTGCTTTCATCGAGCAGGTGACACGTCTTCTCGAGGGGCTGCCGAGAGCGGATACCAAGCAGATCTACGCCCTTGCCGAGGGGCTCTCGAAGCGGGACGCCGACGACAGCTACGAGCTCGCGCTTGAAACCGTCGAACGATGGATTTCGGCGAAGCTCCATGAGCGGGCAGGGGCGGGGGCCGCACGCCTTGCGCCTTTGGTAGAGGTATGTGAGAAGATCGGCCGGACGGCTCGCGAGATCGACGTGTTCAATCTCGACCGCCGGCCCTTTATCCTGACGCTGTTCGACGATCTGGCCGACGCGGTTCGCCGAACGGCTTAAGCTCGTATTTGAGCGCCGCGTCCGAGATTTCAGAGTTTTAAGGATTCGCCATGGCCGACAAGCAGAAATTCTACATCACCACGGCTATCTCGTATCCGAACGGCGCGCCGCATATCGGCCATGCCTACGAGGTTGTCGCGTCCGATGCGATTGCCCGCTTCAAGCGCATTGACGGCTATGATGTGTTCTTCATGACGGGCACGGACGAGCACGGCCTCAAGATCCAGCAGACGGCCGACAAGAACGGAACGACTCCGAAAGCCTTCGTGGATGAGATGGCCGCGAAGTTCCGCTCCATGGCGGATCGGCTCGATTGCTCCTACGACCGGTTCATCCGCACCACGGATGCCGACCATCTGCCTTCCACGCAGGAACTCTGGCGCCGGATGCAGGAGAAGGGCGATATCTATCTCTCCAAGTATTCCGGCTGGTACTCGGTTCGCGACGAATCCTATTTCGACGAAAGCGAGCTGACGAAGCAGCCCGACGGCACTTGGCGCGCGCCCACCGGCGCTCCGGTCGAGTGGATCGAGGAGGAAAGCTATTTCTTCCGCCTCTCCGCCTATCAGGACCGTTTGCTCGAGCTCTATGCCGCCCAGCCGGATTTCATCAGCCCGGAAACGCGGCGCAATGAGATCGCCAGCTTCGTGCGCTCCGGCCTGCAGGATCTCTCGATCAGCCGCACGACCTTCAACTGGGGTCTTCCGGTCCCCAACGATCCGAAGCACGTGATGTATGTGTGGATCGATGCGCTCAACAATTACGTGACCGGCTGCGGCTTCCCGAACGAGAACGATCCCCGCTGGCATTACTGGCCCGCCGATGTGCACATCATCGGCAAGGACATCGTGCGCTTCCATACGGTCTACTGGCCCGCCTTCCTCATGTCGGCGGAACTGCCGCTGCCCAAGCGGGTGTTCGGTCACGGCTTCCTGCTCAACAAGGGCGAGAAGATGTCGAAGTCGGTCGGCAACGTGGTCGATCCGTTCGACTTGGCCGACACATATGGCGTCGACCAGATCCGCTATTTCTTCATGCGCGAAGTGCCCTTCGGCCAGGACGGCAACTACTCGCACGAAGCGATCGTGAACCGGATCAACGCGGATCTGGCGAACGATCTCGGCAACTTGGCGCAGCGTTCGCTGTCCATGATCGCCAAGAACTGTGCCGCCGCCGTGCCGCAGCCGGGAGCCTTCACGCAGGCAGACCAGGACATCCTGTGGCTTGCGGACGCCTTGCCTGGGAAGACGAGGGCGGCCATGAAGGATTTCGCCCTTCATACGACCCTTGCCGAAATCTGGGCCGTTGTGGCGGAAGCCAACCGCTACTTCGCCTCCCAGGAGCCCTGGGTGCTGCGCAAGAGCGATCCTGAGCGCATGAACACCGTCCTGTACGTCACGGCTGAAGTTCTGAGGGCTGTCGGCATCCTGGCGCAGCCCTTCGTTCCGACGGCTGCCGCCAAGCTTCTCGATTTGCTTTCGGTTCCCTCGGAAGGACGGAGCCTTGCGTCGGTCGGCCCCGAACACCGCCTTGCAGCCGGTACGCCGCTCCCGCAACCTGCGCCGATTTTTCCGCGTTATATCGAGGCGGAAGCATCCTGAAGCTTCCGCTTTGACGGGCCCTCCAGGGCCCTCAGCGGAAGCGGAAGATGTATACGACCTTCATGTTTGCGACGGGGATCGAGAACAGCATCCCAACCATCAACAATGGCCGCACACGCATCGACCAGATGGAGAAGTGCGGTCATTACAAGCTCTGGAAAACCGACTTCGACCTGCTGGACGACCTCGATATCCAGGTTCTCCGCTACGGCCCGCCCCTGCATGCGACGCTTCTCGGGCCGGGGCGCTACGATTGGTCCTTCGCGGACATGACCTTCGGCGAACTCGAGCGGCGGAACATCATTCCCATCGTGGATCTTTGCCATTTCGGCGTACCCGACTGGATCGGAAATTTTCAGAACCCGGATTTCCCAATTCTCTTCGCAGGTTACGCAGAAGAGTTCGCAAAGCGCTTCGGCTGGGTTCAGCTCTACACGCCGATCAATGAGATGTTCATCTGCGCCACCTTCTCGGCCGCCTATGGCTGGTGGAACGAGCAATTGCGGAGCGACGAGGCCTTCGTCACGGCCCTCAAAAACATAGTGAAGGCGAATGTGCTCGCCATGGAGCGCATCCTCAAAGTCCGGCCGGACGCGCTCTTCATCCAAAGCGAGTCATCGGAATATTTCCATGCGGAAAATCCCGCCGCCATCAAGCCCGCCGAGATCATGAATGCGCGGCGCTTCCTGTCTCTGGACCTCAACTACGGCCGCCGCATCGACTCGGAGATGTACGAGTTCTTGATGGATAACGGGATGACGCGGGACGAGTATCACTTCTTCCTCAACCGTTCGTCCCTTCGCCACCACTGCATCATGGGCAATGACTACTACGTCACCAACGAACACCGGGTGGCGGCTGACGGATCGTCGAAAGCAGCAGGCGACGTGTTCGGCTATGACGAGATCACGCGCCAGTATTATGAGCGTTATCGGTTGCCGGTCATGCATACCGAAACCAACCTCATGCAGGGGCCGACCGGGGAGGAGGCCGTCGACTGGCTCTGGAAACAATGGGCCAACGTCCTCCGGGTCAGGAACACAGGCGTCCCTATCGTCGGCTTCACCTGGTATTCCCTGACCGACCAGATGGATTGGGATGTGGGCCTTCGCGAGGAGAATAACCGGGTTACGCCCGTCGGCCTCTACGATCTCGACCGCAATATCCGGCCTGTTGGCCGCTGCTACAAGAAACTGATCCATGATTGGTGCGACGTTCTCCCGGCTCAGAGCATATGCCTGACCGTTCCCATCGTCTGGCCGCACGACAAGGATGAACCCACCGTTCGCCGCCATCAGGAAAGATTGCGGAGAATGCGGCACAAGGAATCCCGCGAGGATGACGAGCCTGCGGCGACAACTCAGGAAGCCCGTCGCTAGACGAAGCCTGCAATCCGCTCTATGGAGCCCGAAGAGTTAACGGCCTCGGAGGAGGGCGCATTCACCGATGTTGGTCGACAGCCATTGCCACCTGGATTTCCCGGATCTTCAGTCCCGCCTGCCCGAGATTCTGGAGGCTGCTCAAGCCGCTGATGTCGCTCGGCTGGTCACGATCTCCACCCATGTGGCTCGCTATGACACCTACAGGGCCTTGGCCGAGGCGAACGATGCCGTATTCTTCACGGTAGGTACGCATCCGCATAATGCTGCCGAGGAGCCGGATGTGCCGGCTGCGCGCCTCGTGGAGCTTTCCGCCCATCCGCGCTGCATCGCCCTCGGCGAGGCGGGCCTGGACTATCACTACGACAAGAGCCCCCGGGACGTGCAGCGGAAGGTTTTCCGGACGCATATCGAGGCTGCTCAGGAAACAGGCTTGCCGCTTGTCATCCATGCCCGGAACGCCGACGAGGATATGATCGAGATTCTGTCGGAGGAGATGGGGCGAGGGCGGTTCAGTGCCGTTCTGCATTGTTTCTCATCCGGCGAGAAGCTGGCGCAGGTCGGCGTGGAACTCGGACTTTACGTGTCGTTCTCCGGCATCCTGACCTTCCGGAATTCCGAGGACATTCGCCGGATAGCCGCCGCCGTGCCCCATGACAGGCTGCTCGTCGAAACCGATGCGCCATATCTCGCCCCGGTGCCGTTCCGCGGCAAGACCAATGAGCCCGCTTATGTGGCCCATACCGCTCGCGTGCTTGCGGAGGTTATTGGCGTTTCAAATGACGAGATCGCGAAGATCACAACTGACAATTTCTACCGCTTGTTTTCCAAGGCTGCGCAGGCCGACCTGACTCGGGAAAAATGACCCTGACATTAACCATACTGGGCTGCGGTTCTTCGGCTGGAGTGCCCCGTGTCGGCGTCGGCTGGGGAGCGTGCGATCCTTCAAACCCCAAGAACCGCCGCCGCCGCTGCTCCGTTCTTGTTGAGAAGCAAAGCGCAGACGCTACGACAACCGTTCTTGTCGATACGACGCCCGATCTCCGGGACCAACTGCTTGGCGCGGATGTGAAGCGCCTCGATGCGGTTCTGTACACCCATGAGCATGCGGACCACACCCATGGTATCGACGACCTGCGGCCGCTGGTCATCGCCATGCGCAAGCGCATCCCGGTCTATGCCGACCGCATGACGAGCGAGTTGCTACAGTTGCGGTTCGGTTATTGTTTCGAAACGCCGGCAGGAAGCAGCTACCCGCCGATCTTGGACATGAAGCAGCTCAAGCCCGGTGTCATGACGACGATATCCGGGCCGGGAGGCTCGCTGGAGGCGATACCGTTCCGGATGATTCATGGCGATATCGATGCCTTGGGCTTCCGCTTCGGGAACGTGGCCTATGCACCTGATGTCAGCACGATGCCCGAAGAAAGCTTGGTTTATCTCCAAGGCCTAGATGTCCTCATCCTCGATGCCTTGCGCTACACGCCGCACCCAACGCATTTCTCCGTCGCCGAGGCGCTGGAGCTGATTGACAAGGTCCGGCCGAGGCGCGCCATCCTCACCAACCTGCACACGGATCTGGATTACGAAACATTGCGCCGGGAGTTGCCGCCGCAGATCGAGCCTGCCTATGACGGGCTGCAGATCTCAGTCGGCTAGTTTGCCGCGTGTGACTTTTGGCAACGGGAATGGATGTAGCGCGTTAGGTGGGAAGCCCCATGGGAGTTCGCTATGCGCCGTCTTCTCCTGCTCTGTGTCTCTGTCCTTCCTCTCGTCGCCTTTACTGCTGAGCAAGCGTCGGCCCAGCCGCGGTTCAGGCCGGGCGGCGGTTTTCAGGGGCCGGGGCCAGGCATGCGTCCTATTGGGCCCGGTCCAAGACTGGCGCCGGGCCCGGGACGTCCCATAGGTGTGAGACCGGGGGGCTTCGCGCTCAATCGCCCTCCGCAATTCGGTCCGCCCGGTTCTCGCTGGCAAGGCAGGCCTGGTCCCTGGCGCCCAGGCCCAGGCTGGAGGCCCGGCCCTTATTACCCGCGCCCCTATGCGAGACGCGGCTATTGGGGATGGGGCGGCTATTATCCCGATTATTACGACGGTTGGGGATGGGGTGCAGCTGGGCTCGTGACCGGGTTGGCCCTTGGAGCCGTTGCTGCAGCCCCGGCCTATCCTGTTTACGCGACGCCTGCGCCGTCGCCCATTGGCGGCTATTGTGCGACGCCTGTGCGGACCTGCGCGCTTATCAATCCTGCGCCCATTGGGGGCGGCTGCTCGTGCCGTGTTCCAGGCGGTCGTGCGAGAGGAAGCGTCGTGGGGCCGTGAGGTCTCCGCCGCGCTGCCGGACCTTCTCACAGCGGGGAAAAGCTAGGGGTAGGGCTCTCCCGAATACTGCACATTTCGAACTCCGGAGAGCCAGCAGAAGCTGACTGATGGAGCCGTCACACAGCCAGTCGGTTTCCAAGGACGGTCCTTGTGTGGGACGATCCGACGGCCCTGGTTGCGGTCTCAGTCTAGGAAGATGCCATTGCCGATCCGCAGATCTTCAGCGTCGCGGAATGGCACTCGAGGATAACGGGCGAAGATGTCTTAGACTCGGATGGGAGCGGCTGCGTTCCTTAGACTGTCGCTATAGATATTGGTTCCATAATATATCTTATGCGAATTATATATTGGGATTCTATGGCTCCCCTTCGCTACTGTTCCCTATCGTACGGAGCGCGCGGAGATCAGACGAAGCCTCGATTTGTCTGATCTCGATGGGTTTCAAGCGGCTACCTGTTGGCCCTCATCATGGGTCACGGCTAGGCTATGCGTTCTCCTCAAGGACCTCCCAGCTATGGGTGATGTCGGCAACTGCCCCGAGCATGATGGACGCCGAACAGTATTTGTCCTTGGAGAGCTCTATGGCGCGCTCGACCTTGGCTGGCGCCAGATTGCGCCCCTTGACGCGGTATTCCACGTGAATCGAAGTGAAGACCTTCGGGTCGGCTTCCGCCCGCTCTCCACTGACCTCGACCTCGCAATCCGTGACTTCCTCGCGCCCCTTACGGAGGATCTGGACGACATCGAAAGCCGTGCAGCCGCCAAGGCCGATCAGCAGCATCTCCATGGGCCGGATACCAAGATTGCGGCCGCCATATTCCGGGGCCCCATCCATGACAACGGCATGCCCGCTGCCGGATTCCCCAACGAACATCATGCCGTCAACCAGTTTGATCCGCGCCTTCATACTTTCACCTCTCCTGAAAATCTCATGGCCTTTGATCATCTTTTGTCCTGATTCCCCACTGGAATCGGGCTATGAGACGCGCGGTCAGTGAGGAAATCCTGGAATGAAGCCTTCATCCGACATCACGCGCCTCCTGGAAATTATGGCGGCTCTGCGGACGCCCAAGACAGGCTGCCCCTGGGATCTGGAGCAGGATTTCGCATCGATTGCCCCTTACACCCTTGAGGAAGCCTATGAGGTCGTGGATGCGATCGAACGTGGTGATCTTACCGATCTTCGGGACGAGCTGGGCGACCTGCTGCTTCAGGTCGTGTTTCATGCCCGTATGGCCGAGGAACAAGGGGTCTTCGCTTTTCCCGATGTAGTCGAAGCCATTACGCGAAAGCTGATCCGCCGCCACCCGCATGTGTTCGGAGATGCGAAGGATCTGGCCCCGGAGCAGGTCAAGATTCTCTGGGATGAGATCAAGCGCGCCGAGAAAGACGAGCGACGCTTGGCACGAGAGAAGATGGGACTCCCGCCAGAGGCTCATGAGGCTGGATTCCTTGGAGGGATTCCAACGGCCCTGCCCGCCCTGACACGAGCGCAGAAGTTGACGACCAAAGCCGCCAAGGTCGGGTTCGACTGGCCAGACGCGACTCAGGTAATCGACAAGATTCACGAGGAGTTAGAAGAGGTTAAAGAGGCATCTTCAACCGGCAAGAGAGAGCGCATCGAGGACGAAATCGGCGATCTATTATTCTCGGTTGCCAACCTTGCACGCCACTACGGCATCGATCCGGAAACGGCTTTGCGGCATACCAATGCCAAGTTCGAACGACGTTTCGGAGCAGTCGAGGTGGCGCTGAAGCAGCAAAACCGTACGCTGAACGAAGCCTCTCTCGATGAGATGGAAGAGCTCTGGGTCAAGGCGAAGCTGGACGAGCGAAGGGCCTAAACGACCTTTGCGTTAGGGAACCGGTTCAGGAACCGGGGCTCCTTGCCGGCAACCAGGCGCACATGGAGAAGGGTGTGTCCATTCTCCAGTGCCCTGCGCTCCAGAATCTCAGTATTTTCATGCAGCCATGCAAGCCCCTGCCCGTCTTCGGGAGCGACATTCACTTCGTATGTTTTCCTACCCAGGGCGAGATGCTGCTCTATAGTATCGAGAAGTTCGTCCATCCCCTCCCCGGTCAGAGCGGAAATGAGGATCGGCCGCCGCTCGATACCTGTACGGTGGGAGGCAGTTGCGAGCCGCTCGCGGTCTGCCGGCGACAGCAGGTCTGCCTTGTTCCACACTTCGATGATCCGTCTGGTGTCATCGGGATCGATACCGAGCTCTCTGAGGACGACGTTCACGTCGCCAGCTTGAGCCTCGGTTTCGCCGTGCGAGACGTCTCGGACATGCAGGAGAATATCGGCCTCGACCACGTCTTCGAGGGTCGCACGGAAGGCCGCAACCAGCATGGTCGGCAGGTCAGAGATGAAGCCCACCGTATCCGACAGGATTGCCTTCTCGCCGTGAGGTAGATCGATAGCCCGGGTTGTCGGATCGAGGGTCGCGAACAGCATGTTCTCGGCCAGCACCTCTGCCCGTGTCATGCGGTTGAACAGCGTCGACTTGCCGGCATTGGTGTAGCCCACGAGAGCCACGATAGGGTAAGGCACCCTCCTCCGGCTCGTGCGATGCAGGGAGCGGGTTTTGACCACGCCTTCGAGGTCGCGCTCGATACGGTTCATCCGTTCCTGGATCATGCGGCGGTCCGCCTCGATCTGCGTTTCGCCGGGACCGCCGAGAAAGCCGAAGCCGCCGCGCTGACGCTCCAAGTGGGTCCAGGAACGGACCAGCCGCCCCTTCTGATAGGATAGATGCGCCAGCTCGACCTGTAGCGTGCCCTCTTTGGTGCGTGCGCGCCGGCCGAAAATTTCCAGGATCAATCCGGTTCGGTCGATGACCTTGGCGCCCCAGGCCTTTTCGAGGTTGCGCTGCTGCACCGGGCTCAAGGCGCAATCCATGACCACGAGCCCAATCTCTTCCGCCCGGATCAGGGCGGCCAGCTCATCCACCTTGCCGCTTCCGATATAGGTAGCGGGCCTTGGAGACGAGAGCGGTGCGATCAGGGATTGAACAACGGATAGATCGATAGCCAGCGCAAGCCCCGAAGCCTCGTCCAGGCGAGCCTCTGGCGGACGGGGATTGGATGTCTCTTCCTCCAGGTCACCGGAACTCATGCGGCGCCTTCGCGTCAGATAGGGGCCGACGACGAGCGTACGCGTTCCGGCCGCGACGTCCTTCTCAGGCTCGGCCAGTTCTGCGAGACGATGTTCCCCCGGAGTGCGCGGTTCGGTCACCTCAGGCCTTTTCACCAGCCTCGTCGATCTGGTCGAACAATTGGACGGGCTGTCCGGGCATGATGGTGGAAATGGCGTGTTTGTAAACCAGCTGGGAATGACCGTCCCTGCGCAGGAGTACGCAGAAATTGTCGAACCAGGTAACGACTCCTTGGAGCTTCACGCCGTTTACAAGGAATATCGTCAGGGGAATCTTTTGCTTACGGACGTAGTTTAAAAACGTGTCCTGCAGATTCTGCGCGCGATCGCCCGCCATTGAAGTTGCCTCGCCAACCCATCGCCGCCGGTCTTGGCTATTGGGCCGCCTGTATATGGTTGTCCGCTATCGTGCGGTCGTTGACCGGCCTGTCTATTACAGGGCGAAGTTGACCATTCGGCAAGAGGGTCGCGCGCGATCTCGCACGTTGGGAGCATATTTTCCGTGGATGAGGGCTGCGAAAAGCCGGTCACGGCTCTCCGCAGCCCCGCCATGGATAAAAAGAGATATATCGTTAGCCGCCGATTCCGAGGGATTTCAGCTTGCGATGCAGGGCCGAGCGCTCCATCCCGATGAACTCCGCTGTGCGGGAAATGTTACCGCTGAACCGGGCGATTTGAGCCAACAGGTATTCCCGCTCGAATATCTCACGCGCCTCGCGCAGGGGCATGCTCATGAGCTTCTCTCCGCCCGCCCCGCCCGGCGTAGTCGGAACGAGCGTACCGATTTCAGACGGCAGCATGTCCGCGGTGATCTCGGCTTCTGGATCGCCGGAACCAAGGATCATCAGACGCTCGACATTGTTGCGCAGCTGGCGAACGTTGCCCGGCCAGTCATGGGACTGGAGGACAGCCATGGCGTCTTCCGCAATCCGCCGCTTGGGCAGGCCGGTGGTGGTGGAAATCTGGTCCATGAAGAACTCGATCAGCTCCGGCACATCCTCGCGCCGTTCCGCGAGAGACGGCACCCGGATCGGAATGACGCCGAGGCGATGGAAGAGATCTTCACGGAAATTCCCGGCAGCGATTTCCGCCGGCAGGTCACGGCTTGACGATGAGATGATGCGCACATCCACGTGCACGCGCGTTGTGCCGCCGACCCGCTGGAAGTTCTGATCCACAAGGACGCGCAGAATCCGGTTCTGCGTCTCCCGCGGCATGTCGGCGATTTCGTCGATATACAGGGTGCCGCCGTGCGCCTCCTCAAGAGCGCCGACGCGGCGTCCGCCGCCCCCCTCGCCTTCAGTGCCGAAGAGCTCAGCCTCCATGGTTTCGGGCGTGATATTCGCCGCCGTCAACACGACGAATGGACCGTTGGTCCGTGTCGACATTCCGTGAATGGTGCGGGCCGTCAGTTCCTTGCCGGAGCCGGGCGCACCCGTAATCAGAATGCGCGCATTCGTCGGCGCCGCACGCTCAACCGCCTGGCGAAGCTGATTGATGACGATGGACTTGCCGGCAATGCGGCTTGCCTGCACGGACCGGGAGCGAAGATCGCGCACCTCGCGCTTGAGACGGGATGCTTCCAATGCACGCTCGGCAACCAGCACGAGTCGATCTGCCTTGAATGGCTTCTCGATGAAATCGTAAGCGCCCGCCTTGATGGCAGACACCGCGGTCTCGATGTTGCCGTGCCCCGAGATCATCACGACCGGAAGGTCAGGATGCTGCGACTTGATGATCTCCAGCACCTGAAGCCCATCCAGGCGGCTTCCCTGCAGCCAGATATCGAGGAAGACGAGGTGCGGCCGGCGGGCTTCGATGGCCGCCAGGGCGTCGTCCGAGGTGCCGGCTGTGCGTGTGCGATGGCCTTCATCCTCAAGGATGCCGGCCACCAGCTCACGAATGTCGGTTTCGTCATCGACGACGAGAATATCAGCGCTCATTGGCTTGCTCTGCGAGTTTCGTTGCGCTCCGCGGCGGCAGATGCCGCCTCTTCCGCTGCAACTTGCTTCGTCTTGGGGATCCACATGCGAACTTGGCCGCCCCGTCCTGCGGGATTGTCGGTAAGATCCATGCCTCCCCCGTGGTCTTCCAAAATCTTAGCAACGATTGGAAGGCCCAATCCCGTGCCGCCTTCGCGGGTTGTCATGTAAGGCTCCAGCAGGCGCTGGCGCCCCTCCACGGGGAACCCCTTTCCGTTGTCGGTCACAGCCAGGACCAGATAATCCGGGTGGGTATCGTCCAGAGTTACCGAGATTTGCGCTTGTCCGCGCTCATCCTCGGGGACGGCCTCAATCGCCTCGGTAGCGTTCTTCACGATGTTCGTCACAGCCTGAGAAATCAGACGCCGGTCGAAGGGCGCGATCACCTGACCGTCCGGCATCTGATCGATGAACTCGATCTCGGGATGCGCGATCCGCATCATGAACGTCACCTGGCGGATCGTTTCGGCGAGATCCTCCTGACCGATCTTGGGCTTCGGCATGCGGGCGAACGACGAGAACTCGTCGACCATGCGCTTGATATCATCCACTTGCCTCACGATTGTGTCGGTACATTGATCGAACACCTCGCGATCCGTGGTGATGACCTTTCCGTACTTGCGTCGAATACGCTCGGCAGAAAGCTGAATGGGCGTGAGCGGATTCTTGATCTCGTGCGCGATCCTTCGCGCCACATCGGCCCAGGCGGAGGTACGCTGTGCCACGACGAGATCGGTAATGTCGTCCAGCGTGATCACCAGATCGCGTCTGTCGTTGCGCGCCTGCTCGCTCGTGACGCGAACGTTGATGGTCCGCTCCCGGCCCTTTCGGGAAATCTGGATCTGCTGCTGCATTAGGCGCTGGCGCCCCTGGGTCATTTCCATAACCAGTTGGGAGACTTCTGGCAGAACCTCGGTGATGGAACGGCCTATCAATTGCTCGCGCGGGGTCTGAAGCAGCGCCTCCGTGGACGGATTGACGATGGTGATCTGCCCACGGGCGTTGATGCCGATCACACCTGCGGAGACACCTGCCAGAACGGCTTCCGTGAAGCGGCGCCGACGGTCCATAAGCTCGCTTGCTGCCGTCAGGCCGTCGTGCTGTCGCCGCAGCTCGGACGTCATCTTGTTGAAGGTCTCGCCCAGATGCCCGAGGTCGCCCTCGCTCCGTTTGACCGGAACCTGCACATAGAAATTGCCGGTTGCGACCTGATCCGTCGCATGAATCAGCCGCCGGATGGGGGCAACGAGACGGTTGGCGAAGTTCAACCCGAACCAGATCGCAGAGAGGAGCACCGTCAACGCGATGATGGTGAACATGGACGCGAAGGCAAACTGAATGCCCGCTTTCTTCTGGTCGAAGGCCTCGTAATAGGCCACGCCAGCCTCGGCGATCGGCGGGAACTGAATAGCCCCTGGATCGACCTCGCGAGCGATATAGAGAAGTCGTCCGTTGTGGGCCTCGAGCTTGAGCACGGACACAACGATATTGCCGGTCCGCGGGAACAGGCACCACGGCTCCTGGCTGCTGGCGTCGCTGAGATCCGCCGCCTTCGGCTCCGGAATGCCCTCGAGCTTCTTCGACTCGATCTTCTCGACCACCGTGCCGTCCGGCTCCAGGATCATCGCTAGAGGAAAGCTCAGGGCGACGGAGCGGTAGTTCATATATTCGCGGAACAGCCTGCGGTCGGCATCGAACATGACCTTTGCGCGGTTCAGGTCGAGGGCCATCAGGTTCGTCTCGCGGGCTAGGATGCGGCACTGCATCTCCCGATAGGCGCGGGCGATATCGACCGTGTTGTACATAAGGTTCCGGATCTGACCCGTGAACCAGGGATCGAGGCCACGCTCCAGGGTGACCGTTGCCACGCCGGCCACGAGAACGGCGGGAAGAACGGCAACGAGGCTGAACAGCCCGACGATCCGCACATGAAGGCCAGCCGCCGCAGCCCCTGCCCTATGCTCCCGGACGAGCTTCCTGGCCTGCCAGGCGACGACGCCGAGCAAGAGCGTGATGAGCAGGCCATTGGTGACGAACATCGCGATAACGACGTTGTTCGTCGGCAGGATCGGAGTCGCGCCGGAAAGCACTAGGAAGGTCACGAGCGCAGACCCAAGGGCGGCCAGCACAGCACCATAGCCCAGCCAGCCGAGGCTTCCTTGAGCCGGCTCGGCCGCTTGGCGTTGTTCTTGGATGGTCTGGTCGGACAAGACGAGAAGCCCCGCAATAAAGAGGGCGCCTTCGGTGCGGCACCCCTTGGTAGGTGATGCACCAACACAACACTGTGGTCAAATTATTACAGTTTTGGGATTAGCCCCGATTGGTCCGTACGACCATCAGTTCCAGGTCCCGTACCTTTTTTCGCAAGGTATTGCGATTAACCCCAAGAAGTTCGGCGGCACGGATCTGGTTCCCCCTCGTCGCAGCCAAGGCAGCTCCGATCAGGGGGCCTTCGATCTCGCGCAGGATTCGGTGGTAGAGACCGGGAGGAGGCAGGCTGTCCCTGAAACCGGAGAAATATTCGGCCAGATGACGCTCCACAGCTTCGGAAAGCCCCTCGGATCCTGCCTGGGACTGGGCGGAGGGCTTGCCCACCGGTTGGGGCGGCAGAAGGGGTTGCGCATCGAGTTCCGCGTCGATGATCGCACCGGTGATCGTGTCTTGCGGATAAAGGGCTGCGAGCCGGCGAACGAGATTTTCCAGCTCTCGCACATTTCCGGGCCAGCGGTAGCGCTTCAGGCGATCCATGGCCTCCACGTCGAGCTGCTTGCGAGAGAGGCCCTCTTTCTCCACGAGGGTGAAGAAGTGACGCGCCAAGTCGGGAATATCCTCCACGCGCTCGCGCAGCGGCGGCAACCGCAGAGGAACGACGTTGAGGCGGAAATAAAGGTCCTCGCGGAAAAGCCCCTGCTGAATCAGAACCCGCAAATCCTTGTTCGTCGCGGCCACAATGCGAACATTCGTCTTGATCGGCACCCGGCCGCCGACCGTCGTATATTCTCCCTGCTGGAGAACTCGCAGCAGCCTCGTCTGCGCCTCCATGGGCATGTCGCCGATCTCGTCGAGAAAGAGCGTGCCGCCTTCAGCCTGCTCGAAACGCCCGGTATTACGCGCCATCGCACCAGTAAACGCACCCTTCTCGTGTCCGAAGAGCTCGGATTCGATCAACTCCCGCGGAATAGCCGCCATGTTCACCGCGACGAAGGGACCTTGGCGGCGCTTGCCGTAATCATGAAGCGCCTTGGCGACGAGTTCCTTGCCCGTTCCGGATTCTCCCGTGATCATCACCGTGAGATCGGTCGGCATGAGGCGCGCCAGGGCGCGATAGATTTCCTGCATGGCGTGGGAGCGCCCGACCAGGGGAATATCCTCATTCTCGACGGGGTTTGCGCTCGATAGAGTCGCTCGCGGACGCGAGAGCGCCCGCCCCACGACCGCAACCAGTTCCTTGAGGTCGAACGGCTTCGGCAGGTACTCATAGGCTCCCCGCTCGGAGGCCTTGATTGCCGTCATGAAGGTGTTCTGCGCGCTCATGACGATGATAGGAAGCTCCGGCCGCAGTTTCTTGATGCGCGGCAGGAGATCGAAGGCATTCTCGTCCGGCATCATCACATCGGTGATGACGATGTCCCCTTCCCCCTGAGATACCCAACGCCACAGCGTCGCGGCATTGCTCGTGGAGCGAACTTCGTAGCCTGCCCTGGACAGGGCCTGGTTCAGCACCGTCCTGATGGCGGCATCGTCATCGGCGAGAAGAATCTGTCCGCTGGGCATGTATTGTGGCCTCACATATCGGCATCGCCGCCGGAGACGGCGCGATGCATGGGCAGGAGAATTCGAAATGTCGTACGCCTCGGCGCCGGATCGCATTCGATGATGCCGCCATGGTCGCCGACGATCTTCGCGACCAGGGCAAGACCGAGACCGCTCCCCTGAACCTTGGTAGTTACGAAGGGGTCGAAAAGATCGCTCATGAGTTCCGAAGGAATTCCGGAGCCATTGTCGCTGACGCTCAACTCGATGGGCAGGCTCACGCGCTCCTGGGCTCCTGGTACCTGAAGCCTGACGCCTGTTCGGAACGCGGTCGATAGGGTGATCTCTCCATCCGTGGCATCCATGCCAATCGCTTCGGCGGCGTTTTTCACGAGATTCAGGATCACTTGGATGAGCTGATCCCGGTTGCCGAGAACCGGCGGCAGCGAAGGGTCGTAATTCTCGACGAAACGGATGTGGCGGGCAAAGCCGGATTGCGCCAGGCGCTTCACATGGTCGAGAACGCCGTGAATGTTGACGGGCCCTCGCTCGACCGGGCGTTCCTCACCGAAAAGCTCCATGCGCTCCACGAGCTTCACGATCCTGTCCGTCTCGTCGCAGATCAATCGGGTCAGGAGCCTGTCGTCCTCATTCGCCGATTGCTCGAGAAGCTGCGCGGCGCCGCGAATGCCGGAGAGCGGATTCTTGATTTCGTGCGCGAGCAATGCGCCGAGGGCCGTGATGGATCTGGCGGCACCACGATGGGTGAGCTGCCGGTTCATCTTGTCCGCGATGGTGCGCTCCTGCAGCATCACGACGACCGTATCGCTATCGTCCCCCAAAGGGGTCGCAAAGACATCGACAATGCGTTCCGCGCCAAGGCGGGGGCTGCCGATATCGACCCGGTGCTCGCTGACGCTCGCTCCCCGTTGCCGCACATCCTCGACCAGGGCCATGACGGGAGAGCCGAAGGGCAGAAAGTCCGTGAGCTTCTGACGCTGCATCATGCGCAGGCTTACTTCGAAGAATGCCTCGGCGGCGGTATTGGCATGAACGATGTTATGCCCCTCGCCAATGCTCAAAACGGGCAGAGGCAGTGCGTTCATGATGAGATCGTTGATGGTCGCCGTCATGCCGCGTCCCGCGTTCGAACCAAGTAAAGGGAGCGCAGCAGCGACATGACAACGGTTGGATCGTCCGATGTCACCAAACCGGTCCGAATGTCCTGTGCGACGTGGAAGCCTGCTTCGATAGCCGCATCGGCATAGGCCGCGAGATGCTTGCGCGCATGCCGGACGCCGACCTTAGTGCCATAAAGCGAGAGCAGGCCCTCATAATGCTCCAGAGCGAGGTCGGTTTTCTCTTCCGGGCTTGGATCGGCGATCACTCGCCCTTGAAGAGCCGCGCCGATCTGGCCGACGATCCAGGGTCGGCCTACAGCCGAACGGCCGATCATCACGGCCTTCGCTTTCGAGAGCGCAAGGCACTTCCGTGCATCATCGAGCGTGCCGATGTCGCCATTGGCGATCACCGGAATGCGGACGGCTTCCACGACAGGGGCGATGGCTTTCCAATCAGCCTGCCCCTTATAGAACTGCTGGCGTGTGCGGCCATGCACCGTCACTGCCCTGACGCCGAGATTCTCGGCTCGCCGGGCGAGCTCCGGGGCATTGATGGAATCATGATCCCATCCGAGCCGCATTTTCACCGTGACCGGAACGGAGACTGCCTGGATGGTCGCTTCGATCAGGCGACATGCGTGATCGAGGTCACGCATCAAAGCAGAGCCGGAATAGCCACCGATCACCCGTTTGGCGGGGCAGCCCATATTGATGTCGATGACCCGTGCCCCCGCAGCCTCGGCGACCTTGGCCCCCTCCGCCATCCAGCGCGGTTCGCACCCGGCGAGCTGAACCACATGCGGCTCAATCCCCGCCCCCTCCGCCCGAAGTTGAGCCTCCTCCGACCCTTGAACAAGTTCGTCGGAGGCCACCATCTCAGAAACAACGAGCCCTGCCCCCAAGCGCTTGGCGATGCGCCTGAGAACCACATCCGTGACGCCGGACAAAGGCGCAAGCACAGCCGGGACGCCAATCGCGATTGGGCCCACCTGAATGCCTTCGCCCATTTTTTGTTCAAATCCCATTGTGCCTATTTACTAGACAATCCCTTGCAGAGCGCAAGCCCTAAGCGCTGCGATTTGCGTTCTTTCGAAGTCATGCTTAGGAGAATTCCTATCCTGGAGAGCCTACTTGATGTCAGTCGCCGCCCTCATCGTTGCAGCAGGACGTGGATCCAGAGCCGGCGACGGCATCCCGAAACAATACCGCTTCCTGGGCGGAAGGCCGGTGCTGACGCGAACCCTGGAGGCATTCCTCCATCATCCGAGAGTTGAGCGAACACTCGTCGTGATCCATCCGGATGACCTAGAGCTCTATCGAGAGAGCACGACCGCCCTGCTCGGGACAGCGAGCGACTGCCTCCTGCCGGTGGCCTATGGGGGAGAAACACGGCAGGATTCAGTACGTCATGGACTGGAAGCTCTCGCTGACAATTCCCCCCGGCATGTTCTCATTCACGACGCGGCTCGCCCATTCGTGAATGGCGCCCTCATAGACCGGGCGATCAAGGCTGTCGAGGAATGGGGTGGCGCCGTTCCTGGTATCCCTGTCACGGATACGATCAAGGTGATCGGCTCGCGGAACGAGGTGGTGTCGACGCCGGAACGCGCCAGCCTGCGAGCGGCGCAAACGCCCCAGGTTTTTGATTTCGCACCTTTGCTTGCCGCCCATCGAAAAGCCGCCGGCGATAGGCTTACAAGCTTTACGGACGATGGCGCTCTGGCGGAATGGGCTGGGCTTCCGGTCCATGTGTTCCAAGGGGACGCAGACAATGTCAAGCTCACCCATTCTTCCGATTTTCCTGAAGCCGAGAGGCGTTTGAGAGGTTTGTCCATGGCTTACGTGACCCGGCTCGGGACCGGCTTCGACGTGCACGCTTTCGGCGAAGGCGATCATGTCTGGCTCGGCGGCATCAAGGTGCCGCATGATCGTGGCATTGTGGCCCATTCGGACGGCGACGTCATCCTCCATGCGCTGACGGATGCGCTGCTGGGCGCTCTCGCCGACGGCGATATCGGCACGCATTTTCCCCCGAGCGATCCTCAGTGGAAAGGCGCGTCTTCCGACCGTTTCCTGGCTCATGCCGTGGAACTCGTGCGAGGCCGCGGCGGCCTGATCGATCATCTCGATGCAACTCTTCTTTGCGAGAAGCCGCGCCTAGGTCCTCACCGTGAGGCAATGCGCCAACGGATCGCGGAGATCAGTGGCCTTCGGATCGATCAGGTTTCCCTGAAGGCCACGACGACGGAAAAACTCGGCTTCACAGGTCGCAGTGAGGGCATTGCCGCACAAGCTGCGGCGACAATTCGGTTACCGGAGGCGCCTCATGAATCCTGAATTGAAGGAACGGGCGGCGGCTCTGCTCAAGGCCTACGAGCGGAAGGGATGGAAGATCGCGACTGCTGAATCCTGCACCGGCGGTCTCGTGGCAGCCTTGCTCACCGAGATTGCAGGATCCTCCGCTGTCGTGGAGCGGGGCTTCGTGACCTATTCCAACGAGGCGAAGACGGAGCAGATCGGCGTTCCGGCCGATCTCATCGCGGCTCATGGCGCTGTGAGCGAGCCTGTCGCCCGCGCCATGGCGGAAGGGGCGCTTGCCCATTCCCGCGCCGATGTGGCGGTCGGCATTACCGGGATCGCGGGACCGGGCGGAGGCTCGGCGGCAAAACCTGTCGGGCTCGTGCATTTTGGCCTGGCGCGAAAGGGGCATCCGACGATTCATATGGAGCGCCGCTACGGAGATCTTGGACGCGAGACGGTCCGGCGCAGTGCGGTTGCGGATGCATTGGGACTTTTCGAGAAGGCTCTTCAGCAGGGATGAGACGCCCTTCCATCCTTGAGATCCTCGGGCAGCTCGTTCTGCTGACGATCTTCGTGGCGCTGGTCGCCGACCTTGTCTCCGCGCTGGATGCGTTGCCCTGCAGCCATCCTGATGCGGGCCATGATTGCTATCCGTGGGGAACGGAGGCCGCCGGAGGACGCTGGCACTATCGTTCGAAGGAAATCTATGCCGGCTCCGCACTCGTTCAGCTGATCGGCCTCCCGATCGCGGTGGTTGCGCCGTTCAAGACCTCGAACCCGAGGTCCGGATTGCTGGCGATGACCCTCATCGGACTTTCCGGATTTCTCCTCGTTCCAGCCATCGGCGTCTTCCTCTGATCGGTTAGCCTGCCGCAATCGCTCCTCGTGACCCGAAGACGGCATTCGCGCGCTCCTCGAAGGCTTCCGTGAACTTGCGGAAGGCCTTGTCGAAGACGGTGCCCATGAGCAGGCCGAGGGCGAAGCTCTTGAATTCGTAGTTGATGTAAAATTCGACCTCGCAGCCACCCGGCGCATCGCGGAAGGTCCAGCGGTTCTCGAGATACTTGAACGGCCCGTCCACGTATTCGACGCCGATCCGCAGGCGCGGCTCATCGAGGGTTACGCGGGTGGTGAAGCTCTCGTTGATGGCCTTGTAGCCCACGCGCATGGTTGCGACGAGCGTCTCCACGCCCTCCCCGCTCTGCACGCGGCGGATGATGCGCAGCTCCTCGCAGAGCGGCAGGAACTCCGGATAGCGCTCCACATCCGCGACGAGAGCGAACATCTGGGCCGGCTTGTGCTTGACGGTTCTCGTCATGCGAAAGGTCGGCATTCAGGCGGCCTCCTTGGTCGTTGTGAGAGCGGATTCGATACCTGCCATTTCGGAACGCGAGCGCAGCACGAAGGTTCGCTGATCGGGGCGCAGACGCTCCAGCATCCGCGCCGTCTTGGGCCTCATCTTGTCGGGATAGGACCAGATCCAGCGCATGAAGGACCAATCGAACTTCTCCGGTCCGGCAACCCCGAGATCCGGGCGCGTGCGGCCGTAATTCTTCGCCACGCGCCAGAGCACGGACGATGCACAGCGCCAGCGCGGCAGGTCGAGCCACACGATATCGGTGGCGCGGGGCACGCGGATATCGAAGGTCGAGGCGTAGTTTCCGTCCATCACCCATTCCGGCCGCGCGGCGAGAGCCGTGACACGCTCGCGCCATTCATCGCGCTGCGGCGTGGTCCAGCCGGGACCGAAATATTCCCGGTCGAGATGGATCAGCGGCAGGTTGAGCCGTTCGCTGAGACGCCGCGCCAGGGTGCTCTTGCCCGCACCTGGGCATCCGATGACGAGAATGCGCTGCATGCCCCATCCGCTAGCTTTAGCCGAGCTTGGCGAGGCGGGCCGCCTTGAGCTTGGCGAAGTCCTCACCGGCGTGATGCGAGGAACGCGTCAGCGGGGTCGAGGAGACGAGGGAGAACCCTTTGGCATAGGCCGTGGTTTCATAGGCTTTGAACTCGTCCGGCGTGACGAAGCGGATCACCGGGTGATGCTTCTTGGTCGGCTGGAGGTATTGGCCGATGGTCATGAAATCCACATCCGCGGAACGCAGGTCGTCCATGAGCTGGAGAACCTCGTTCCGCTCCTCGCCGAGCCCGACCATGATGCCGGACTTGGTGAAGATGGTGGGGTCGATCTCCTTCACCTGCTGCAGCAGGCGGATGGAGTGGAAATAGCGCGCGCCGGGGCGGACCTTCAGGTATTTCGACGGCACGGTTTCGAGATTGTGGTTGAACACGTCCGGCCGGGCCGCGACGACAACCTCCAGCGCGCCGGGCTTGCGCAGGAAATCCGGCGTCAGAATCTCGATGGTGGTCTTGGGCGAACGGGCGCGGATGGCATGAATCACGTCCGCGAAATGCTGCGCGCCGCCATCGCTGAGATCGTCGCGGTCCACGGAGGTGATGACCACGTGCTCGAGGCCGAGCTTCTCGACCGCCTTGGCCACGCTTTCCGGCTCGTTCGGGTCGAGCGCCTGGGGCAGGCCCGTCTTCACGTTGCAGAAGGCGCAGGCGCGGGTGCAGGTGTCGCCCATGATCATGAAGGTGGCGTGCTTCTTCTCCCAGCACTCGCCGATATTGGGGCAGCCTGCCTCCTCGCAGACCGTCACGAGCTTGTTCTCGCGCACGATGCGGTTGGTCTCGGCCCATTTGGGCGAGCCCGGAGCCTTCACGCGGATCCAGTCGGGTTTTCGCTGCTGAACAGGCTGATCCGGCCGATGCGCCTTCTCCGGGTGGCGGGGGCGGTTATCCTTGTTCAGAAGGTCGAGAACGACAGCCATGAATAAAACCCTAAATCGAAGGGGCCCCGCCCCTTCCGGTATCGGCCTGATTTAAGGCCTTTGCCGCCCTTTCGCAAATGCTCAGATTCCAGGGCTGCCGCACGAAAGCGGCATACCTTGGAGAAGGCCCTGCCATGGTCGCTGCATAGGGTTGGGTTTCCCTCAATCCGTGCTCACCGCCGTCTCGATATCGGAGGGATCGATCTGCTGGTTGAGGCCGGCATTGAGCTTGTCCCGGTCGAGTTCGCCCTCCCACCAGGCGACCACCACGGCGGCGACGCCGTTGCCGATGATATTGGTGAGCGCCCTCACTTCACTCATGAATTTATCGATGCCCAGAATGACGGCCATGCCAGGCACAAGCACTGGGTTCACGACGGCAAGCGTGGCGGCGAGGGTCACGAAACCCGCGCCGGTGACGCCGCTCGCCCCCTTCGAGGTCAGAAGCGCCACGAGCAGGATGGTGAGCTGCTGGCTCAAGGACAGATCGACGCCGAGCGCCTGCGCGATGAACAGTGTCGCCAGCGTCATGTAGATGTTCGTGCCGTCGAGATTGAATGAGTAGCCGGTTGGCACCACGAGCCCCACCACCGACTTCGAGCAGCCGAGCCGCTCCAGCTTCTCCATAAGCTGCGGCAGCGCGCTCTCGGAGGAGCTCGTGCCGAGCACGATAAGAAGCTCGTCCTTGATATAGGCGATGAACTTGAAGATCGAGAAACCCGCGATCCGCGCCACGGTGCCGAGAACGACGAACACGAACAAAGCTGCCGTGGCATAAAACGTGATAATCAGACCGAACAAATTGCCGAGCGCGGATGGCCCATAGCGGCCGATGGTGTAGGCCATGGCTCCGAAGGCGCCAATGGGCGCGGCCTTCATGACGATTGCAATGACGCCGAACACGCCATGCGCCGCTTCGTCGATAAAGCGGCGCAGATTGTCGGCCCGCTCGCCCATCGCCAGCAAGGCGAAGCCGAACAGGATGGCGAACAGAAGCACCTGCAAAATATCGCCCTGGGCGAATGCGCCCACCACGCTGTCGGGGATGATGTGAAGCACGAAATCCACCGGCTTCTGCTCGGCGGCCGCCTTGGCATAGCCTGCCACCGCGTTCGGATCGGGCGTGCCGGAAAAGCCTGCGCCGGGTTTCACGAGATTGCCGATGATGAGGCCGATGATAAGCGCGAAGGTGGAAATCACTTCGAAATAGACGAGCGCCTTGACGCCGACGCGGCCCACCTTCCGCGCATCCTGGATGTGGGAGATGCCGGAGACGACGGTGCAGAAGATAATGGGCGCGATGACCATCTTGATGAGCTTGATGAAGCCGTCGCCGAGCGCCTTGATCCAATCGCTCTTGGCGAAATCCGGGGCGAGCCAACCCACGAGAATGCCGAGGAAGATGGCGATCAAAACCTGGATGTAGAGAACCTTGTACCAGGGTTTGCGGATGCGGACCGGAGCCTCGGCCCGGTCCGCAGTAGCGGAAATGGTCGTCATGACGCTTGACCTATGTCGAAAGATCGCAGGTCCACCCCCTCGCCCAGGCAGCTTCTCGCTCTGCGACCGGTTCAGGGGAAACGCTAAACGCGCATGAAAGCTGCATGGAAAGCGTCTCCTGCACTTCAACCGCTGCCGCTGGGCAAGCGGAAACCAGGATCGTCCGCCTGGAGTGCGATTCGCCCGGGGCGCTCACGAAAGGGCCCTCACCGCCCGGCTTCCGTTCGCCTCGCCGCCTCCCCGCGAAACATAGCCTCGATGCTCCTGCGGCGCGCTTCCCAGTCCGTGCGATAGCTATGCATATCCTCCAGAACCGCATCGGCGAAGAACTTGCGCCGGTCGAAATAGCATGGCGGGCCATAGCCGCCCTGGCAGCGCTCCGCCTTGCGGCAGGCGCGGTTGCGGCAGGTGGCGGGCACATGGAGCACATCGGCGAGACGGCGCAGGGCGTCGTCGCAATCGGGAAGCGTGGCGAGATACTGACGGGTGCGGCTCATCGGAAAAGCCTCCTGTGGCAATGAGCTGGACAAGGAATGGGAACGAAGAAAAGATTTTTTGGGAAAAAGGCGCGCGCCTGCGGGCTCCGGGCCTGAAAAGGCCGGGAGCCTTGAAGCGGCAATCGAGGGAGGCGCGATGGGCAATCCGGCTCGATGGTGTTTGTGTGTGAAGAACCGGATGGCCCCTCGCGCACGGCTTTTTTAGGCGGACACCGCATCATTCCTGAAAGGATGTGCGGGCGGCCTCCTGCCGGCGGGCTTGGCGTTTGGCCTCATCCGCAGGACCGCTCCCGGCTCCACAATCACGACGCCTCGCGAGCGCGCCCCTCGGTGAGCCGAGATGACGCCAATATGGCCCAGCTTAGGACGATTGTTAAGAACAAAATAGGAACAAAAATGCCCGAAACCAACCGAGATTGCTTAGAGCTAGTGTATGCTTTCTCCAAGGTCATTCAGCAGTGGCTCAATCTCTTCTGGGGTGAGAGGCCAATCCGCGATCGCTTGTTCTGGTGACTGAGAGACGGCCCTGTAGGCTAGAAGAATAGACGGCTGGGTGAATAATGGGTTCCGTCCTGCTACGCGAGCCTTAATACGATCTATAAGGAAAGACTTCTGATCGAGAAGAGCAGTTACAGCTCGCATGTAGTCATCTGCATCCTTAGGCTCGTAGGCACGTACAAGGAAACCCTCCAAGAGACTTGGCTTAGGCTCAAGACCTGTGGCATGCCGATAGAGCTCGCCCAACCGGCTTGTAATATCCCTCACAGATGCCAATGCTTGACTCACATCCTTGGCCACAAGTTCGAAGTAGTCATTAGTAGCCTCTAACAATGCCATAGCTTTCGCAGCGTTCCGCTGCATAATGTGCGTAGCATCTATCTGAGGCTTATAGATAGTGTCATGAGTAAGTTCGCTGTACGCATGCTGAAGTATAGTCTTAATTTGGACTTCGCATGGAGTGCCCGCAGGGATTACCACTCCATTATTTTCAGTGTCAGCGTCAGGCCTTACGACGAAATGAACGGCAGCATATTCAAAGGCCACCGGATTCCGCTTTTGTTCTTCCTCATAATCACGATCTTTGGAGCATGTCCAGCCAGGATTTTGTCGCAGAGAGGCAACTACCTTCGCGATGTCGCTTCCTAATAAAACAACAAAGCGGGTTCCAACCTTATCTGTGATATCATTATAAGGTTCTTTGTATGTCTTATTCCTATAAAAAGCCTTTTCTATTAGCTTGTTATCATCCTTAAGCCGAGGGCTTACAGAACTCTTAAGAAAATAAGCAGTATCAATTGGAGCAATTAAAGCACTTAGATTATCTATTACTTTATTACTGATCAAATCTCCCCAAGCTCGATAAATATTCTTTTCTGCATGCCATTGGGCAAGAAATTTCTCCTCTCTGCTCATTCTTGTCCCTCTATTGGCCCACGAATTGTAACTCGCGTCCACTTGGGTTGCCCTTCCCACCGCTCAACAGTCTCAACCTCGACGAGCTCTTTCATCGCTTCAGGAGGACCAGAGAGTGTAATTTTACTTGGAAAACGCAGTTTTCTGAGCTTTAAAGTTCCGCTGACTTCACTTAGATCTTTAGGTATTACTCTATCTGGGAAACGCTCTTCACGCATATGCGCGCGATACTGATCGCGAATTTCGCGTGGGAGGTATCTATCTGCAAATTGTGCAACCTGAATAGTAGGGGATTGATCTACTTTCAGATAAGTATAAAGGCCATTGTAAAGATCTACTTTTCCCTCCTCAGAAATTGGAGCGGACTTGATAAACGATTTTGTTTGTTCAAGAAATTTCTTGACTTGCTGGGCATTATTCTCAGGAATATCAAGCCCGAGAAAGCGACTGTGGAAGTAGTGCGCTGCGTTCTCGCGTTGCGCCGCTGTCATGGTGCTGTCGTAAACTGTAGCACTCCAACCTCCAGGCAGTTCCGGACGTGGATCAGCTCCATCAGAAACAAATAAGCCAATCTTGTAGAGTTTTGTTTTAGGGCTCAGAAATAGATCGCTGACAAAAGTTGCCTGCAGGTCGCGGGTCTTCAAGAAGCCCTCATGAAGCTCTGCTTTCATAACCCCAAAGAATGGGCGACTAGGATGCCCTACAGTTCCATCGAAAGCGACTAC
Source organism: Pseudomonadota bacterium (assembly GCA_023450615.1). Lineage (GTDB taxonomy): Bacteria > Pseudomonadota > Alphaproteobacteria > Rhizobiales > Beijerinckiaceae > Microvirga. Next base: position 40,902 of record JAEXGT010000073.1, read on the forward strand.
TAGTCCTCCAGGAAGTTGTCTTGAGCTCTGAGCTTCTGCCAAGCCATCGGCAAGAAGCTTAGATTGAAGTACAAAATTTTCATCATCAGCATCTAAAAGTGCACACCCTCTCGCTATTACGCTGCCATCACCAAAGGAGCGAATAGCCATTTCCATGCACTGTGCATTGCTTTTAAACGCAGCTATGACCCGGCTAATAAAAACCTGTTTGGCTCGATCCGGCAGATTGAGGAGTTCAGTAGAGTAAGTTGGAGGTATGATTGTTTTGTCATCTGCCCGACGATGAACTTCATGCAAGCACACGCGACCTAAAACTAAATTCTCAAGCGTCATTCAAGTCCCCCCATCCGGACCGGTGCGCAGTAGTTTTTATTGAGATCTGGCCAAGGCCGAATCCATGCTGCGTCAACCGGAAAGTCTCTCAAAGAAAATTCATAGACTTCTAAATAGCAAGTTGAATTTATCGCTTTAGGCGAGCATTTGGCGCGATAGAACAATTTCTAGTACATAAGTCGAATATCTTAATGTACGTGTGACAGTTGCCGCTAGAGTGCCCCAAACTCCGCCACCAATTCCGGATAAATCTCCATCGGCGGGAGCTTCTCGAAGCTGTGCACCGCAGGCGTTTTCGCCCAGGGGAGCGCCTCACTGGTATAGGTCTCGATGAAGGGCGCAAAATCCTTCGCGTCATCGAGCATGGTGGCGCGGATATTCACGAAATCGTCGAGTCCTTCGGGGCGCGTGAACAGCCAGCTCATGCAATGCGGGCAGAAGAAATGGCGCGTGGGGCTGTGCAGGCCGCCGATCACGGGTTCGCCCTGCTCCACCGCTAACCTGTCGCTGGTGTAGAGTGCGCTCAGCGAGAAGGCGCTCGCGCTCATGCGCTGGCAGCCCGTGCAATGGCAGGCCATGGTCATGACGGGTTTTCCCGTCACGCGAAACCGCACCTGCCCGCACCGGCATCCGCCCTCTCGTCCCGTGATGTCATCCGCCATCGTAGCCACCATCATTCGAAGACGGGGAGGATGAGGCGCATGGGAGGCTTCGGTCAATGCCGGACGCGCTGGCGCGCCCCTGAATGCCGGGCGAGGCATTCGGCTTGGGATGCGGTTCCGGCGCGCGCCCTCGTGGGAGCCGCAAATGAAAGAGCCGCTTCCACGCGAGCAGAAGCGGCTCTTTTTGTTTTCAATCGAGGTGCTTAGAGCTTCGGAGCATGGCGCGAGGCTATGCTCCGAAGCATCCGATGGGCACGATCAGATGACGAGGAAATCGAGATCCGTCAGCTTCAGGCCGGCCTTCAGCTTGGCGAAGGCGATCCCCTTCTTGCCGCCGACGCCGTCTGCGTCATAGGACAGAACCCCGGTCTTGGAGTTGTAGTCGAGGTAGTCGTTCTTGTCCTTCGGGCCGTTGATGCTGAAGAACTTCTTGTTCAGCTTGCCGGGCTTCGCCTCGGTGCCTTTGCCGAGCTTCTTGAAGATGGCGTTATCGAGCCAGATCGTGTCGTCCTTCACGTTGAAGTCCTTGATCGTGTCCAGATTTTTCTTCTTATCGAGCTTCGTGCTGAACACGAAGACGTCCTTGCCCTTGCCTCCGGTCAGGGTGTCGTTGCCGAAACCGCCGCCGAGACGGTCGTTGCCCTTGCCGCCCGTGATCTTGTCGGTGCCGGCGCCGCCGAACAGGACGTTGTTGCCCGACACGGCCGTGATGGTCTCTTTTTGGACGTCGGTCAGCGAGACGGTAAGGAGCTTATCGACGCTGGTCGTTCCGTCGGAGACGCGCACGGCGACCTGGTGGCTGGTCGCTTGCTCGTAATCGAGCAGCAGACCGTTCTTGACCACGAGCTTGTCACCCTGAACGGCGAACCGGCCGCCGGCATCGTCCACGAGGATGTAGGACAGGGCGTCGCCGTCAGCGTCGGTGGCGGAGAGATCGCCGACAACGGTGCCGTTCGCGGCGTTCTCGGCCACACTCGCGGGAGACAGGTTCAGAGCCGTCGGGGCATCGTCAACGGAATTGATCGTGACGTTGACCTTCTGCTCGACGCTGCCGCCCTTGCCGTCGGAGACGATGATGGTGAAGCTGTCGGTGCCGTGCACGTTCGCGGTCGGGGTGTAGGTGAACTTGCCGTCTGCGATGGTGACAGCGCCCTTCTGCGGGCCTGCGCCGTCCTTGATCGTGTAGGTCAGGTCGTCGCCATCCACATCGGTGCCACCGATATTGATGCCAACCAGCGCCGTGTCCTCGTTCGTGGTGACGTTGCGGTTCGCCTCGATGGTCGGAGCGTAGTTGATCTCGGCGCTGCCGTTCTTCAGGGCGGTGATGATGCCGCCGACGCCGAAGAACTTGCCGCCTGCCGTGGCGCCACGGGCGGCGAGAACGAGTTCAGCCAGATCCATCGCGAAATCATCGGATTGGCCGAGACGCGTCACGATCTGCTTCAGCACGATGGTGTATTCATCGGCCTTGAGGGCAGCCACGCGGGCAGCGACGGCTTCGTTGCCTTCAACCGCATCCCACTCGGCGATCAGGGCCTGGCGATGGGCGTTGAGCAGCTCGACATATTCCTCAAGCGCAGCGGCCATTGCCGTGGCGTCAGCCGCGTTGTCGATGGCGTTGATGAACTGGAACTTGGCATGCTCGACCTGAACCTGGTGAGCGAATGCCGCCTGGAGATCCGCAAGGGATGTAAAGTCGCCGAACAGGGTGGCGATTTCCTGCAGGCCGAGCGCCACGGCCTTCTGGCGGCCTGCGTTGTCGGGAAGCTCACGGAAGAGTGCCACGGCCTCACCACTCAGCACCCCGTCTTCGATGGCGCGGTCGATGGCGCCCAGGATGCTCACATCCGTCGCGGTACCGTCGTTGAAGACGCTGAGAATCTCGGCGATTTCGCCGGCCGCCTCGTCGATGGCGGTGATGATCTTGACCACGCCGAAGAACTTCTCGCCGGGCATGGAACCGCGGGCTTCGAGAACACGCGCAGCGAGTTCCGCCACGTAATCGGCGTCATCGAGACGGCCGTTGATCTCGGCGAGAACGGTCGTGTAGGCATCGGCCTTGAGGGCAGCCACGCGCTCGGCGACGGCTTCATTGCCTTCGACAGCATCCCACTCGGCGATCAGGGCCTGGCGGTGGGCGTTGAGCAGCTCGACATATTCCTCGAGCGCAGCGGCCATTGCCGTAGCGTCAGCGGCATTGTCGATGGCGGCGATGAACTGGTGCTTGGCGTACTCGACAGCAATCTGGCGAGCGAGCTCAGCCTTTACCGCCTCAACGTCCGCATAGCCGCCGAACAGGTTGGCGACCTCTTTCAGACCGAGGGCGATGGCCTGCTGGCGACCGGCGCGGTCGGGGAGGCTGTTGAAGATCGCGTCATTGCCGTCCGAGAACAGCATGTCGCCATAGGTGTCGATGGCATCGAGGATTGCCGTTACGTCGGCATCCGGATCGTTGAAGGCTGCGAGAAGCGCGTCGGACATGGAAAGAATCCAGTGTTAAAGGAAAAACACCGGCTTATAGGACGACTTATATAAACGATACAACGTTTAAAAAGAGATCTCGCAATAATCCTTTTCAGCTCGCCGCTCAAAGGCGGAAGCATCACCCCAGAGCCGCCCCGGATCGCCCGGATGAGCGATAAGTCCGGTCGGGCTCCCGGCTTGGCCCTTTAGACGATCAGGAAAGCGGCGGCGCTCAGGTCTATCTGTCCGACGACGGCGAACTTGACCTGCGGAGCAGCGCCTGTGCCGTCCGGATCGTAGTATAAAGCCCCTGCCCCCTTGTCGTAGATGATCCGGTCAGAGGCCGCATGCGCTTTCGCGCCGGTCCAGAACTGGTTGTCCCCGAGCTTCCCGGTGTGCCCGATGCCTTTGAAGACGGAGAGCTTCAGGCGCATCTGATCGGCCCAGGGGTTGAAGTCGGTGATGGTGTCCACATTGCCGCTGCCGAGGCGCGTGTCGAAGACGATGACGTCGTAGCCCTCTCCGCTGGACAGGGTGTCCCTCCCGAGACCGCCATTGAGCGTATCGTTGCCCGTATGGCCGTGAAGGATGTCGTTTCCGGCATCGCCCTGGAGCAGGTCGTTGTTCCAGTAGCCGTAGAGCACGTCATTGCCTGCCCCACCGAACAGGAAGCCGTCTTCCGAGCCGCCGTAGATCCTATCGTTGCCCGCCTCGCCATAAAGACGGTCGATGCCGTCGCCGCCGTAAAGCGCATCGTTTCCGGTGCCGCCATGGATGGTATCGTTTCCAAGGCCGCCATAGATGATGTCGTTGCCGCCCAAGCCCTTGAGAACATTGGCTGCATCGTTTCCGCTGAAGGTGTTCTTGCCATCATTGCCGGTGAGACGAACGCCCTTGCCGCCGGTCGCCATCAGGTTCTCGACGGCGCTGTTCTTGGTGAGCGTATAATTCATCGCGGTTCGCACCGTATCGGTGCCGCCACCGGCCTTCTCGATGATCACCGTGCGCGCGTCGTTGATCACGTAGGTGTCGTTTCCGCGCCCGCCTTCCAGCGTATCCCGTCCGCCACCGCCAGCCAGGGTGTTCGCGCCGTCATTGCCGATGATGAGGTTGGCAAAGCTGTTCCCGGTGAGCGTGAGCTTCTTCGTGCCGCTCGCCGCCTGGAGAACCTCGATCTCCATCGCCGCGGGCAGCTTGTAGCTGACGCTGGCGATGACCGTGTCATACCCCGCGCGGTGATATTCGAAGATGCGATCCGATGCGCTGCCGACATAGTAGATGTCGTTTCCGGTGCCGCCAACCATGGTGTCGTTGCCCGCGCCGCCGTGGAGCGTATCGTCGCCAGCATATCCCTCGAGATAATCATTCTTGGACGAGCCGCGCAGATAATCCGCGCCCGCCATGACGATAGCCGCGGCCAGCGCGCCATTGCCGTGGAAAGCGGCAAGCTCGTTGCCATACCAGAACCGGATCGTCGTGTCGGCGGCGCTGCCATAGGTGAGCCATGGCTTGTGCTCAGAACCGAAGGTGATGGCAGAGACCGAGCCCTGAGCGAGGCTCAAGCCGGACCCATAATAGGTGACGGGCACCCCGCCCTTTTTGGTTTTGACGCTGAAGGAAGCGATGTTCGGCGCGGTATCCTGCGTCAGCGAGATGCCCGTGGCCGGTGAAACGAACAAATCTTTAATGCGCAGGCCGGTGGGAAGATTTCCGAAGAACTGAATATAGGCCATGCCACTTTCTCGCCGTCAGGTCCGAACAATGGCCCTGGATATGCGACGATTCATAAGCGAGCCGCTGCATTCCGCAACGTCAATTCGAAACATTGAGCGACATGAGCAGCAGAAAGCGTGCTTTGGACGGGGTTTCCAGGCTACGGCCCTTCTAACCTGAGGCTTGAACGAAAGCGGCCGGCCAATCCTGATGGGAAAAGCCGGCCGCGGAATATTCAGACTGTCTAGACCTGGCTTCAGATATGGATCGCGCGTCCGTAAGCGTCCATGACGCTCTCGTGCATGGTCTCCGAGATCGTCGGGTGCGGGAAGACGGCGTGGATCAGCTCTTCTTCCGTGGTCTCCAGGTTCATGGCGATCACGAAGCCCTGGATCATCTCGGTGACTTCCGCGCCGACCATGTGGGCGCCGAGCAACTGGCCGGTCTTCTTGTCGAAGATCGTCTTCACCATGCCGTCCGGCTCGCCGAGGGCGATGGCCTTGCCGTTGCCGACGAAGGGGAAGCGGCCGACGCGGATGTCGTAGCCCTGCTCCTTCGCCTTGGCTTCGGTGAGACCGACCGAGGCGACCTGCGGGTTGCAATAGGTGCAGCCAGGGATCTTGGCCTTGTCCATGGCGTGCGTGTGCAAGCCCTTGATCGTCTCGACGCAGATCACGCCTTCTTGCTCGGCCTTGTGCGCCAGCATGGGCGCGCCGGCGACGTCGCCGATGGCGTAGACACCCGGCACGTTGGTTCGGCCGAGACCGTCGGTCACGACGACGCCACGCTCGATCTTCACGCCGATCTTTTCCAGACCGAGATTCTCGATATTGCCGACGACGCCGACAGCCGAAATCATCCGCTCCGCGGTGATCGTTTGCGTGCCGCCCTTGCCGTCATCGATGGTCGCGGTGACGGAATTCGCGCCCTTCTCGACCTTCGTCACCTTCGCGCCGGTAAGGATCTTCATGCCCTGCTTCTCGAAGCGCTTGCGGGCAAGCGCCGCGATCTCGGCGTCCTCGACAGGCATGATCTGCGGCATCACCTCGACCACGGTCACTTCCGCGCCCATGGTGCGGTAGAACGAGGCGAACTCGATGCCGATGGCGCCCGAGCCCATGACGAGCAGGGACTTTGGCATGGCAGGCGGAACCATAGCCTCGAAATACGTCCAGATCAGCTTGCCGTCCGGCTCGATGCCAGGCAGCGCGCGCGGACGCGCGCCGGTGGCGACGATGATGTGCTTGGCAGAGTAAGTGCCCGGCTCCAGCACGCCCTTCGGCGTCGGGTGCTGCGGCTGCATGGCGGGCTTCTTGGGAGCCGACACGACAACTTCGTCGGGCTTGGAGATGGTCGCCTCGCCCCAGATCACATCGACCTTGTTCTTCTTCAGCAGCATGCCCACGCCGCCGTTGAGGCGGCCCGACACGCCGCGTGAGCGCTGCACGATGGCGGCGGCGTCGAAGCCGATGCCCTGCGCAGACAGGCCGTAATCCTTGGCGTGTTCCATGTAGTGGTAGATTTCCGCCGAACGCAGCAGCGCCTTCGTGGGAATGCAGCCCCAGTTCAGGCAGATACCGCCCAGGTGCTCGCGCTCCACCACGGCGGTCTTGAACCCGAGCTGCGCTGCACGGATCGCGGCCACATAGCCGCCCGGACCGCCGCCGATGACGATGATGTCGTATTGGTTTGCCATGCTTCTCAAGTCTCCTGCGCGTATTGCGCGATTCCATGACCGAAGGACCAGTTTTCCTTCTCGACTTCGATCAGGTTGATAAAAACATCCTCGGAGCGAAGGCCGGGCGCCGTGCCCAGCTTTTCAACGATCCGCTTGAAGAGCGCCTTCTTCTGATCGACTGTCCGCGTATTGCTGACGGTGATCTGGATGATGACGAGATCGTCGCTGCGCCTGATGCCCAGATAGTTCGCGCCATAGAAGAAGTTGTCTTCCTCATGTTCGCTGATGGTGACGAAAAGATCGTCCTCAGGCACGTTGAAGGTCTCGCGCAGCGCGAGATACACGCCATCCGCCAACGCCTTGCGATAAGCGGATGCCTTGCCCTTTCGAAGCGAAATGCGGATGAGCGGCATGAAGCCTCCCTATCGGCCAACAGTGAATGGCCGGGACGAGCCCGGCCATCATGGTGATTACACCAGCATTCCCATCGGGTTCTCGATGAGCTGCTTGAACGCCGCGAGCAGTTCCGCGCCAAGCGCGCCGTCGACCACGCGGTGATCGCAGGAGAGCGTCACGGTCATGGCCTGCACGACGGCGGGAGCGCCGTTCTTCACCACCACGCGCTGCTCACCCGCGCCCACGGCCAGGATCGTGCCGTGCGGCGGGTTGATGACGGCCTGGAAGTCCTTGATGCCGTACATGCCGAGGTTCGACACGGCGGTGGAGCCGCCGGTGTACTCTTCCGGCTTGAGGCGCCGGTTGCGGGCACGGCCCGCCATGTCCTTCACCTCGGCCGAGATGGCGGTGATGGTCTTCTGTTCAGCCTTGCGCACGACCGGCGTGAACAGGCCGCCCTCGATGGCAACCGCCACGCCCACATCCGAATGCTTCATCTTCAGGATGCGGTCTTCCGCCCACACGGCGTTGGCGTTCGGCACGCGCTGGAGTGCTACTGCAAGCGCCTTGATCACGAAGTCGTTGACCGAGAGCTTGTAGGCGGGCTTGCCGTCCTTGTCCTTGCCTGCGGCTGCATTGACCTGCTCGCGCAGGGCCATGAGCGCATCGAGTTCGCAATCGAGCGACAGGTAGAAATGCGGAACGGTCTGCTTCGACTCCACGAGGCGCTTGGCGATGGTCTTGCGCATGCCGTCGAGGGGCATTTCCTCGTAGGTGCCGGCTTCGAACATGGCCTTGACCTGATCGGCACCCATGCTCGGAGCAAGCTGCGGCGCGGCCGGCTTTGCGGCAGGAGCCTGAGCGGCTGCCGAAGCTGCGGCAGGCTTCGCACCACCCTGGAGGGCTGCGCGAACGTCCTTCTCCACGACGCGGCCATGCGGGCCGGAGCCCTGCACGGAAGAGATGTCGATACCGGCTTCCTTCGCGATGCGCTTGGCGAGCGGCGAGGCGAACACGCGGTTGCCGGAGGCCTGCTGCCCTGCTCCATTCGGCTTCGCGCCCTGCGCGGGGCCTGCCGGAGCCTGATCGACGCGGGCGTAGGACATATGCGCATTGGCATCGCCCTGGACCGTATTGGCCTGCGGTTGGGGCGCGGCTGCGGGAGCAGCCGGAGCGGGAGCCGCCTCGGCCTTCGGCGCGGGCGCGCCGCCAGCGGCGGGAGCCGTGACGCTCTTCGGATCCTCGCCCTCACCGGCGATCAGCGCGATCACCTGATTGACGGGCACGTCCGCCGTGCCCTCGGGCACGACGATCTTGGCGAGGACGCCTTCATCGACGGCCTCCACTTCCATGGTGGCCTTATCGGTTTCGATCTCGGCGATCACGTCGCCGGATTTCACCGTGTCGCCTTCCTTCTTCAGCCACTTGGCAAGGTTTCCCTTTTCCATCGTGGGAGAAAGTGCGGGCATCAGGATATTGATGGGCATGGCGTTATGGATCCTGATCTGAATTAGTTGATGGCTTGCGAGCCGGGATCGCTCGGATTGTCCAGCTCGGCTTGAATGCCTGAAACGATCTCCGCCATGGCCTCCTCCTCCGAGAGGTCGGTTTCCATGGCATAGACGCGCGCGGCGTGACGGGCGAGATCCACCAGGAGCACGCCCCAGGTGAACGGATCGTCGAAGGCGCGGCGAAGCGCGATGCTCACCGCCCCATCGACCACCGAAGCCCTCAGGATCTCGATGCCGCCCTTATCAAGCGCATCAGGAGGGACGTTGAGAGCTTCGAATTTCCGCTCTGTCATGATCTCACCTGTAGCAGACGGCCTTCGCCGCCTGCACGACCTCGGCCACTGACGGGAGCGCCAGCTTTTCGAGGTTCGCCGCATACGGCATCGGCACGTCCTTGCCGGTCACGCGGATCACGGGCGCGTCGAGATAGTCGAACGCGTTCTCCATGATGCGCATGGCGATCTCGGCACCCACGCCCGATTGCGGATAGCCTTCTTCCACAGTGACGCAGCGGCCTGTTTTCATGACCGAAGCGACAATGGTTTCGGTATCCATCGGACGGATCGTGCGCAGGTCGATCACCTCGGCGGAGATGCCTTCCTTCTCGAGCTCCTGAGCGGCCTTGAGCGCATAGGTCATGCCGATGGAGAACGAGACGATGGTGACGTCCGTGCCCTCGCGGTGAATGCGCGCCTTGCCGATCGGAACCGTGAAGTCATCGAGCTTCGGCACCGGGAACGACTGACCGTAGAGGATCTCGTTCTCGAGGAAGATCACCGGGTTCGGATCGCGGATGGCGCTCTTGAGCAGTCCCTTCGCGTCGGACGCCGTGTAGGGCGAGACAACCTTGAGACCCGGGATCTGCGAGTACCAAGCCGAGAAATCCTGGCTGTGCTGGGCCGCCACGCGGGCCGCTGCGCCGTTGGGGCCGCGGAACACGATGGGGGCGCCGAGCTGGCCGCCGGACATGTAGAGCGTCTTGGCGGCGGAGTTGATGATCTGGTCGATCGCCTGCATGGCGAAGTTGAAGGTCATGAACTCGACGATGGGACGCAGGCCGGTGAAGGCAGCGCCCACGCCGACGCCGGCAAAGCCGTGCTCGGTGATCGGCGTATCGATCACGCGCTTGGCGCCGAATTCCTGGAGCAGGCCCTGGGTGACCTTGTAGGCACCCTGGTACTCGGCCACTTCCTCGCCCATGACGAAGACCGAGCCGTCCTTGCGCATTTCTTCGGCCATGGCGTCACGAAGAGCTTCGCGGACCGTCATGTTGACCAGTTCCGTGCCTTCCGGAATTTCGGCCATGGCGTTGTAGGCGGTGCGGTTGGTGATCACCGACGGAGCGGCAGGCTCAGCCACGGGCGATGCATCGGTGCCGGGGATCGCTTCCGGAGAAGGCTTGTTCGCCATTCCCTCGCGCTCCATGTCGGGCGTGGGAGCAGGCTGTGCTTCCGCCTTCGGAGCCGGTGCCGAGGAGGCCGCTGCAGCCGACACGTCCTCACCCTCGCCTGCGAGGATGGCGATGGGGGTGTTCACGGCCACATTGTCCGTGCCATCGGAAACCAGGATCTTGGCCAGGACGCCCTCGTCGATTGCCTCGACCTCCATGGTCGCCTTGTCGGTCTCGATTTCGGCCAGCACGTCGCCGGGCTTGACCTTGTCGCCTTCTTTTTTCAGCCACTTGGCCAGTTTGCCCTGCTCCATGGTGGGAGAAAGGGCGGGCATGAGAATATCGGTCGCCATGAAAGACTCGTTTTGATTGTCGCTGCGGCGAGATGAAGGGAGCGGCGCGAAGAAGCGCCGCTTAAAGCAGAATATCCGTGTAGAGCTCGGACGGATCGGGCTCCGGATCGTGCGTGGCGAACTCGGCCGCCTCGTTGACGATCTCGCGCACCTTGCTGTCGATGGCCTTCAGCTCGTCTTCCGACAGCTTCCAGCTCTCCAGCAGACGGCGGCGCACCTGCTCGATGGGATCGAACTCTTCGCGCATGCGGGTCACTTCGTCCTTCGTGCGGTACTTCGCAGGATCGGACATGGAGTGGCCGCGATAGCGGTAGGTCTGCATCTCGAGAATGTAGGGGCCCTTCCCGGAGCGGGCATGCTCGATGGCGCGCTGTCCGGCGGCGTAGACCGCGCGGACATCCATGCCGTCCACCTGCTCGCCCGGGATGCCGAACGACACGCCGCGCTTCGAGAAGTCGGTCTGCGCAGAGGCGCGGGTCACCGCCGTGCCCATGGCGTAGCGGTTGTTCTCGATCACGTAGACGACGGGCAGCTTCCAGAGCTGCGCCATGTTGAAGCTCTCGTAGACCTGGCCCTGGTTGGCCGCGCCGTCGCCGAAATAGGTGAGGCAGACATTGCCGTTCTCGCGATAATGGTTCGCGAAGGCGATGCCGGTGCCGAGCGACACCTGCGCGCCGACGATGCCGTGGCCGCCATAGAAATGCTTCTCTTTCGAGAACATGTGCATGGAGCCGCCCTTGCCTTTCGACAGGCCGCCGCGGCGTCCCGTCAATTCGGCCATGACGCCCTTCGCATCCATGCCGCAGGCCAGCATATGGCCGTGATCCCGGTAGCCGGTGATCACCTGATCGCCCTCTTTCGTCGCCATCTGCATGCCGACGACCACGGCCTCCTGGCCGATATAGAGGTGACAGAAACCGCCGATGAGGCCCATGCCGTACATCTGGCCGGACTTCTCTTCGAAGCGGCGGATCAGCAGCATCTCGTTATAGGCTGCGAGATCCTGGTCCTTATCGAATTGTGGGGTATTGGGAGCGGCTCCGCGCACAGAGCCTTTGCTGGAAGTGGACTTGTTAGCCGCGCCAGTACCGGCACGACCCGCCTTGCGGGCAGCAACAGCCATCGGTTCCTCCGAAGGGTTTCCTCGACGAAAGTTGTAGCGCAGTCGGAATCGGAAATCGAGAGGCCCGAACGACCTTTTGCGCTGCACAATGAATCGCGCAACGCTTTGAATTTATATAGAAAATTTGAGTTAACAGAAATTCAGTTAATTAGTTCTTTCGGGCTATTTTGGTTAAGGGCCTGTGATAATCACCAGATCGTTCTTGTGAACTCGACCCAGCATGACGCGCGCTCTCTCCTCAAGGAGATCGCGGTCGATCTGGTCACTCCTTAGCAACGCAATGCGGCGCTCCCAGTTCGTTCGTTCCGCCTTGAGATCGTCCAGTTCCTTGCTCAGCCGCGCGACCTCCGCCTCATATTTCTGCTGAGCCTCGATGCCGCGCGCACCGCTATGGGCATGGTGTACGAAGTAAGCCGCGACCGCCGCCGAAATGCTGTAGAGCACCAGCGGTATCAGGAATCGTCTCAATCGCCTGCGGATCACCATAGGGGAAGTTTGTACCCGAGCATGGTTAAGGAGGCGTTTAGAAAGAATTCCCTTTTCATTCGGGGAGCAGCCGCAAGCTGAAATGAAAAGGGCCGCCTTTCGGCAGCCCTTCTTAACCGAATAACAGTTATTCTGTATCTCAGGCCAGCGCCTTCAGCGCCGCGCGGCCTGCATAGATGGCCTGCGAGCCGAGCTCTTCCTCGATACGGATGAGCTGGTTGTACTTGGCCGTCCGGTCCGAGCGCGCGAGCGAGCCGGTCTTGATCTGACCGCAGTTCGTGGCGACCGCGAGATCTGCGATCGTGGAATCCTCCGTCTCGCCCGAGCGGTGAGACATGACGGCGGTGTAGCCGGCGCGGTGGGCCATATCGACGGCGGCGAGCGTCTCGGTGAGGGTGCCGATCTGGTTCACCTTCACGAGGAGCGAGTTGGCGACCCCCTTCTTGATGCCTTGCGAGAGGCGGGTCACGTTGGTGACGAACAGGTCATCGCCCACGAGCTGGCACTTCTTGCCGACGAGATCCGTCACGGCCTTCCATCCCTCCCAATCGTCCTCGGACATGCCGTCCTCGATGGTGGCGATGGGGTAAGCCGAGACGAGCTTCGCGAGATACTCGGCCTGCTGCTGCGGCGAGAGCTTCTGGCCCGTGCCTTCATAATGGTAAGCGCCATCCTTGAAGAACTCGGTCGCGGCGCAGTCGAGGCCCAGCACCATGTCCTGCCCCGGCTTGTAGCCGGCCTGCTCGATGGACTTCATGATGAAGTCGAGGGCTGCCTCGGCGGAGGGCAGGTTCGGGGCGAAACCGCCCTCGTCGCCCACATTGGTGTTGTGGCCGGCGTCCTTCAGGGCCTTCTTCAGGGTGTGGAACACTTCGGCGCCCATGCGCACGGCTTCCGCCAGGGTCGGCGCGCCGACCGGCATGATCATGAATTCCTGGAAGTCGATGGGGTTGTCCGCATGCGCGCCGCCGTTGATGATGTTCATCATCGGAACCGGCAGGACGCGGGCCTGCGTGCCGCCCACATAGCGGTAGAGCGGAAGCGTTGAGGCTTCGGCGGCTGCTTTGGCGACGGCGAGCGAAACGCCGAGGATGGCGTTGGCGCCGAGGCGGGCCTTGTTCGGGGTGCCGTCGAGCTCGATCATGGTCTCGTCGATGAGCACCTGCTCCTCGGCCTCGAGGCCGCCGATGGCATCGAGAATCTCATTGTTCACGGCATCGACGGCCTTCTGCACGCCCTTGCCGAGATAGACCGACTTGTCGCCGTCGCGAAGCTCGACAGCCTCGTGAGCGCCGGTTGAAGCGCCCGACGGAACGGCCGCACGGCCCATAGAGCCGTCTTCGAGGGTCACATCGACCTCGACGGTGGGGTTTCCACGGCTGTCGAGGATCTGGCGGGCGTATACATCGATAATCGCGGTCATGTTAGCGGCCTCCCTAAGGCTTGAGGAATGGCCGTCAATAAGGTGCGGCCTCACGTCATGCATTGGCTTATTGACCGAAATCATGAAGCGAGCAAGGACGAGCGCAAGCGATAAAGCGTTGTTCCCAGGTGAAATATGATGACGGAAACCCATCTCCAGCTAGGGCAGGCCAGCGCCCTGCCCCAGACGCCCGAGGAAGCCCAGCTCGACCGGGTGCCGAACCCGCACCCCGATACGGACTATCTCGCACGTTTCACGGTGCCGGAGTTCACCTCGCTCTGCCCGGTGACCGGCCAGCCCGACTTCGCGATCATCGTGATCGATTACGTGCCCGGCCCGTGGCTCGTGGAGTCGAAATCGCTCAAGCTCTACATGCACAGCTTCCGCAACCACGGCGCATTCCACGAGGATTGCACGGTAGCCATCGGCAAGCGCCTCGCCGAACTGCTGGAGCCTCGTTACCTGCGCATCGGCGGTTACTGGTATCCGCGCGGCGGCATCCCCATCGACGTGTTCTGGCAGACAGGCGAATTGCCGAAGAACCTTTGGCTGCCTGATCAGGGCGTCGCGCCCTATCGCGCTCGCTAAACCTTTGGACGCCTCAGCACGTATGAGGCGTTCAAGCCCACGGCCAGGATGACAGCCGCCGCGATCATGGTCGATGCCGTCAGACCGATCCGCGTAAGGCCGAAACCCATGAGCACGACGCCGAGCGCCTGGCCGCAGAAGAACGAGAAGGCATGGAGCGCGACGGCGGAAGCGCGTGCTCCCGGTGCGACTTCCGTCACCTGGGCCTGGAAGGTGTTGTGCATCATGTAGAAGCCGAGGCCCATGAGCAGCAGGGCGGCGAAATCGAGCTTCCAGTCTCCGGCGAATCCGAGAATGACGAGAGCGAGCGCCGCGAAGAATCCCCCGCCCACGAGGATGCGCCCGATGCCGAGACGCCGCAGCATCCAGCTCACGAGAGCAGAATAGATCAGGCCACCGATGGCAAAGCCGCCGATGGCGAAGCCCGCCTCTGTCGCCCCGCCCCCGCCGCGCTCTTCGAGCAGCGGCGCGATATAGGGAAAGACGCTGAAGATGGCGCTCGATTCCACGAAGACGGAACCGAAGAGAAACAGCGCCCTCGGATTGGAGAGAATATCCCGATACCGGAGGATCGCCGCGCGGGGATCGAACTTGCCGCCGGGAAGCGCTCCGCGAAAGCCGATGACGGTTGCCGCGAGCGCGCAGGCCATCATGAGCGTGGAGAGACCGAACACTCCGCGCCAGCCGATCCACTCCGCCAGAAACCCCGCAAGCGTCGACCCTGCCAATTGGCCGATGATGACAGCCACGAGATAGCGGCTCAGCGCCACCTGCCGTTGGGCCATCTCGACGCGATCGCCGATGAGGGCAATGGAGAGTGGCACCGCACCGCCGGCAGCCATCCCGGCAACGATGCGCAAGGCGAAGAGCGTCTCGGTATTAGGCGCGAAGAAGGAGCCCGCAAGCGCAAGGAAGAGAAGCGACAGCGCCACCTTCATCACGCGCTCCTTGCCCAGCGCATCGCCGATGGGGCCGAGAACCGGCTGGATGAAGGCATAGGGCAGCGCGAATGCTGCGGAGAGCAACGCGACGGTCTGCGTCGTGGAACTCAGGTCCCGGGCGATCACCCCGACCATGGGCTCGACCGCACGGGCGGAGAAGGTGCTGGCAAAGCCGCTGACGGCAAGGATCAGGATGAGATTGCGGGAAGACATGGGGCTCTAACAAAGAAGGCCGCGAGATGAAGCCATTTGCTCCATATCACGGCCCTGTCGCAAAGACAGATGCGGGAATGCACATCTGCCCCACTATTATATCATGAGCCGATCAAGCCGCCCTGCCCTTCGCCAGCGCGTCGAAGGCCTTCAGCTGGGCGAGCAGAGCTTCCAGCTCCTTCAGGGGCACCATGTTGGGGCCGTCGGAGGGAGCCTTGTCCGGGTCCTGGTGCGTTTCGATGAAAACGCCGGCCACACCGACCGCCACCGCTGCGCGGGCGAGGACCGGCACGAATTCACGCTGGCCGCCCGAGGTCGCACCCTTGCCGCCCGGCTGCTGCACGGAATGGGTGGCGTCGAAGATCACCGGAGCACCGGTTTCGGCCATGATCGGTAGGCCGCGCATGTCGGAGACGAGGGTATTATAGCCGAAGGACGCGCCGCGCTCGGTGAGCATCACGTTCGGATTGCCCGAAGCGCGGACCTTCTCGGCCACGTTCGCCATGTCCCAGGGCGCCAGGAACTGGCCTTTCTTCACGTTGACCACGCGGCCTGTCTTGGCGGCGGCGACGAGAAGGTCTGTCTGGCGGCAGAGATAGGCGGGGATCTGAAGGATATCGACCACCTCGCCCACGAGGGCGCATTGGTCGTTCTCATGCACGTCGGTGATGACGGGCAGGCCGAACTTTTCCTTCACCTCGGCGAAGACGCTAAGCGCCTTGTCCAGGCCGATGCCCCGGGCGCTGTTGATCGAGGTGCGGTTCGCCTTGTCGAAAGATGACTTATAGACGAGACCGAGACCGAGCCGCCCCGTGATCTCCTTGAGTGCAGCGGCCATCTCGAGCGCGTGATCGCGGCTTTCCATGGCGCAGGGGCCCGCAATGATGCTGAGCGGGAGGTGATTGCCGAAGCGGACGGAGCCTGCCTCGACGACGGATTGGGTCTGTTTGGTATCGGTCATGAAGCAGTCACCTACTCCGTTTCGTAGCAAACGGGAAGCGTTGATCTATCCTTCACAACCCATGGCCGGGCAGATCCCGGCCATCTCGACGTGAGGGAGATCAGAACGTCATGGAAGCCGCATTGATGATGCCGGCCGAGAGCGAGGCGGCGCCCAGGAACAGGGCTGCAGCCATTTCTCCGGACGCGATCCGCTGGGAGAGATTCGGCATCACGAGGCGCACGAGCCAATAGATAACGATCTGGACCGCCAGGGCCACGAGCCCCCAAACGATGAGATCGATTATACCCTGGGCATGGACGATGGCACTGCCGAGCGGGAGTGCAAAGCCGACGAGGCTGAACCCGAGCGCCGTGGAAGCCGAGATCACGTTCTTGCGGATCAGCGCGAACTCATTGTGCATGGTCGCAAGGGTGTAGAGGCCAAGATAGACCGCCACAAGCACGATGGCGATGACGAAGTACACCAGGAAGTCGAATAAGCCCGCCAGAATCGAAGTCACGATCAGCCCCTATGATTGAGATGGCTGATTGCTATGCGGTTATGGTTAAGATTGCGTTGGCTCGAAGGCAATGGCCGTGCCGTAGGCTGCGCTCGCCGGAACCACAAGCCTGCTGCCCACATGCTGATAGGGAATTTCGGCCGCGTCCAGGCGTTTGGCCTGAGCGTGAATGTCCTCGACCCGAACCGCGAAGGCCACGAAGGACGGCTGGTCCAGCTCGGCCTCGACCGATACATAGCTCTCGGCGGCATCGTCCGGCGTCATCACGTCGAGATGCGCATCACCGAGACAGAACGAGAGGTCGTGCAGGGCCGGGCTCGTCGAGATGGAATCGGTGAAAGCGGTCAGAAAACCCTTGCTGCGGCTCGGATCGGGGCATGCCAACGCCACCGTTGCAAGACCCGTGGCGCCGTTCTCGTGCGCCTGAAAAGCAGGATTCCAGAAATTCTCCGGATAGTGCTGCTGACAGACGAAGAAGCCCGCACGGGGAGCGGATTCGAGGGAGGCGAATGCCAGGGTGAAGGCCACCTTGATTTCGGTGCCGTCGGGACGGCGTCCCGCACGCTCGAAGTGGAACGGCTCGAACGAACCGATGCCCTTCTGCGCGAAATCGGCCGCATCCGCCTTGGCGTTCTGGCTCTGAAGCACCAGCATGGCAATGCCTTCGCGGTCACGCAAATAATCGCGCATGAAGGCCCCGAAGCTGAAATGCCCCTGCTGATGGGGCGGGATCTGAGCGCCCTCGCCCACCGTGATCAGTTCGAGAAACGCATTGGGAAATTGAACGAGCCGATTCTCCGTTCCCCACGAATGCCGGTTGCGCGCGCCGACCTGAAACCCGAGACGCCGATAGAAATCACCGGCTTTATCGAGGTCGTGAACGGCAATGACGAGGTGGTCGATCCGGCGGGACATCAAGCTCTTTCCTGTAGGGTCTCCCTAAACTAGGGCAGCAAAGGCGAACGTAAAACAAAAGCGCCGGCGGGAGGTCCCAGCCGGCGCTTTTGCATTCAGATTCAGACCAATCGGCTCTGTTCGACCGCCGCGTGGATGAAGCTCTTGAAGAGCGGGTGCGGCTCGAAGGGGCGCGACTTCAGTTCCGGGTGGTACTGCACGCCGATGAACCACGGGTGGTCCTCGTATTCTACGATCTCGGGCAGAACGCCGTCGGGCGACACGCCGGAGAAGCGCAGGCCCTTGGCCTCCAGCTTGTCGCGGTAGGACATGTTCACCTCGTAACGGTGGCGATGGCGCTCGGAGATTTCCGTGCCGCCATAGATTTCGGCCACCTTGCTGCCTGGGATGAGCTTGGCATCATAGGCGCCGAGGCGCATGGTGCCGCCGAGATCGCCGCTGGAAGTGCGCTTCTCCAGTTCGTTGCCGCGAAGCCACTCGGTCATGAGGCCGACGACCGGTTCAGGGGTCGGGCCGAATTCCGTGGAATTGGCGTCCTTGATTCCGGCGAGCGAGCGGGCAGCCTCGATCACGGCCATCTGCATGCCGAAGCAGATGCCGAAATACGGCACCTTGCGTTCGCGGGCGAACTTGGCCGCCTGGATCTTGCCTTCCGCGCCTCGCTGGCCGAACCCTCCAGGCACCATGATGCCGTGGATGCCTTCCAGGAACGGGGCCGGGTCCTCGTTCTCGAAGACCTCGCTCTCGATCCAATGCAGGTTCACCTTCACCTGATTGGCAATGCCGCCATGGTGCAGGGACTCGATGAGCGACTTATAGGCGTCCTTGAGACCTGTGTACTTGCCGACGATGGCGATATTCACCTCGCCCTCGGGGTTGTGCACGCGCTCGGAAATGCCCGTCCAGCGGCTCAGATTCGGAGCCTTGGCGGCGTCGAGACCGAAAGCGGCCAGCACTTCGCTGTCGAGGCCAGCCTCGTGATAGGCCAGCGGTACGTCATAGATGGAGCGCGCATCGCGCGCCTCGATCACCGCCGTCTCACGCACATTGCAGAACAGGGCGAGCTTGCGGCGCTCGTCCTTCGGGATCTCGCGATCCGTGCGGCAAAGCAGGATGTCGGGCTGGATGCCGATGGAGCGCAGCTCGGCGACGGAGTGCTGCGTCGGCTTGGTCTTCAGCTCGCCCGCGGATGGGATGAACGGCAGCAGGGTCAGGTGGACATAGATCGCCTGGCCGCGCGGCAGATCGTTGCCGAGCTGTCGGATCGCCTCGAAGAACGGCAGGCCCTCGATATCGCCCACCGTGCCGCCGATCTCGACCAGCACGAAGTCGAAGCCCTCGTTGCCCGTGAGCACGAAGTCCTTGATGGCGTTCGTGACGTGCGGAATCACCTGGATCGTGGCGCCGAGATAATCGCCGCGCCGCTCCTTGGTGATGATGTCGAGATAGATCCGGCCCGTGGTGATGTTGTCGGCCTTGGTGGCCGGAACGCCGGTGAAGCGCTCGTAATGGCCCAGGTCGAGATCCGTCTCGGCGCCGTCGTCGGTCACGAAGACCTCGCCGTGCTGATAGGGGCTCATCGTCCCCGGATCGACGTTGAGATATGGGTCGAGCTTACGAAGCCTGACCTTGTAGCCGCGAGCTTGGAGAAGCGCTCCCAGGGCCGCCGAAGCCAGACCCTTGCCGAGCGAAGACACCACGCCGCCGGTGATAAATACGTACCGCGTCATGGACCCCTATCCATCAAAAAGGAGCGCCGATTCGCAATCCGCGAATCGTCACACTCCAAAACCATCCACAAAAGAAGAGGGCCGGAGGTCCGGCCCTGCGGTTCGCTTACTGCTGAGGCGCTGTAGGCACCGGAGCACCGGGTACCGGTGTGGCCGGTTGATCGCCCTGGAGACGCTGGAGCTGCTCAAGCACGTTGCCGCCCTGCGGAGCCACAGGAGACTGCTGACCGGCGGGAGCCGCCGGAGCAGCGCCGTCGAGGATCGAGCGAGGAGCGCGGCCCGACGTCGCCATGACGGTGAGCGCGATGCTCGTCACGAAGAACAGGCCCGCGAGAATCGCCGTGGCGCGGGTGAGCGCATTGGCCTGACCGCGGCCGGTCATGAAACCGGACACGCCGCCGCCGCCTCCGCCGCCGAGGCCCATGCCGCCGCCCTCAGAGCGCTGCAGAAGGACCACGCCGATCAGGGCGAGGACGATGATCAGGTGAATAATGATGAGAACTGTTTGCATCGTTCCAAAGCCTCAAGCGGCCGCGCCATGGAGGCCTCCATGGGCGTCAGCCGCTCGCAATTCGTATGTTGGGGCGGGCTGTAGCATAGGTGTGCGCGGGATCAAAGGCCTGCAAGCCGCCTTTTGCACGGGAGGGATACTTTATGGATGCATGAATGCCGCCCGCAACCGGCGGCGCCCCCTGCGTGATGCCATATCCCTCGATGGGTAAGAAAATAAGCAAAAGGGGCACTACCCCTCCAGCGCCCCGATCATCTCGACGCGTGTCGCATGCCGGCCGCCCTCGAACTGGGCCGCCAGGAATGCATCCACGATATCGAGCGCCAAGCCCTCGCCCACGACACGAACGCCGATGGAGAGCATGTTGGCATCGTTGTGCTGGCGGATCATGCGGGCGGAGAATGTATCGCTGCAAACACCGCAGCGAATGCCCTTCAGCTTGTTCGCCGCCATCATGATGCCCTGGCCAGTGCCACATAGGACGATGCCGAACCGGCAATCGCCGGAGGCAACGAGCCGCGCCGCCGCCTCCCCGTGCTTCGGATAATGCGTACTCTCCGGCGTCGTCGGACCGATATCGACCACCTCCCAGCCCTGCGCCACGATATGAGCGGCGATAGCTTGGCGGAGCGGGATCGCGGTATGGTCGCTGGAGAGGACGATACGTTTGTTGGCTGTCATGACGGCACCGTCCTGATCTGAGTCATTTTAGCTCAGGTAAGCACCTGCAATCGCCAGGAAATCGGCCGCGACGAGGCTTGCGCCACCCACGAGCGCGCCGTTGACGTTCTCCACAGCCATCAGCTCAGCGGCGTTGGAGGGCTTCACGGAGCCCCCGTAGAGGATGCGCACCTTGGCATGTTCAGCCTTGCCGACGAGGCGCTTCAGTTCCTCACGGATTGCGGCATGGACCTCCGCCACGTCGGCGGTGGTCGGGGTCAGCCCCGTGCCGATGGCCCACACGGGCTCATAGGCCACGACGAGGTTATTGCTGTTGGAATCGGCCGGGATCGAGCCGCGCAGTTGCTTGCGGACCACGGCGATGGTCTTGCCGGATTCGCGTTCCTCGCGGGTTTCACCCACGCAGACGATGGCGGTGAGCCCCGCCCGATGGGCCGCGAGGGCCTTCGCGCAGACGTCCGCGTCCTTTTCCTTGTGGTACTGGCGGCGCTCGGAATGGCCCACGAGCACATAGGTCGCGCCTGCATCGGCCAGCATTTCGGCCGAGATGTCACCCGTGAAGGCGCCCGATTCCTTGGCATGGCAATCCTGGCCGCCGATGCCGACCCTGGTGCCCACGGACATGTGAGAGAAAGCCGAGACGAGGGTTGCAGGCGGGCAGACAGCGAGGTCGACCTTTACTCTCAGACCAGGGGTATACCCGGCATGAATTTCGCCCAAAACCTGGGCCGAAGACTTCAAAAGGCCGTTCATCTTCCAGTTTCCCGCCACCAGCGGGCGTGGCCGATCGACGCTCATTGCTGCACTCCTGTCACGCTTAATAAGTTGGCAGTAGCAGAGCCTTGGGGCTTCTTTCAACCAGACTTGCCCTTTTCCCCGGGCCTTTGATGGGCTATCGCCCTGTTAAACGAGTTTTTTGAGAACGGGTTCACGATGCTTCGGAATATGCGCAAGGCCGGTCAGACCGTGTTCGGCAAAGCCATTGCCTTCATTTTCTTCGGCGCCTTGATCGTCAGCTTCGCCATTTGGGGCATCGGCGACATCTTCCGGGCCCAGCCAGCTTCGACTGTGGCGGAGGTGGGCAAGACCACAATCTCGGTCAACCAGGTGCGCAACGCCTATACCAACCAGCTCCAGCAGCTGAGCCGCCAGTTCCGCACAGTCATCACGCCCGACCAGGCCCGCATGCTCGGCCTCGACCAGCAGGTGCTCAACAGCCTCGTCACCGAAGCCGTGCTGTCCGAGGAGGCCAGGAGCCTCGGCCTTTCCGTCTCCGACGACCTCGTGGCCCGCTCCATCATCGAAAACCCGGCCTTCAAGGGCGCCGACGGTCAGTTCAATCGCGCTCTCTTCGATCAGGCGCTCCGCAATGCGGGCCTGTCCGAGGCAGGCTTCGTTCAAGAGCAGCGCGCCTCCATGGCGCGCGCCCATCTGGCGGAGTCCCTTGCCGGTGACGTAACCGTCCCGAATGCCGCCAAGGAAGCCCTTCACCGCTACACTTCAGAGCGCCGCAACGCATCCTACATCCTGCTCACCTCCGCTCTGGCAGGCGACGTTCCCGCCCCCACCAACGAACAGCTTCAGAGTTTCTATGACGAGCGCAAAGGCACGTTCCGCGCTCCGGAGTACCGGGCTGTCAACGCCATGGCGCTCGACGCCGCAGCGATCGCGAAGCCGGATACCGTCTCGGACGCGGATGCCCGCCAGCGCTACGAGCAGCAGAAGGCCAAGTACGGCCAGCCCGAGCGCCGCACGATCCAGCAGATCCCCTTCACCTCCATGGACGATGCGCAGGCCGCCTCGGCTAGGATCAAGGAAGGCGCGGCCTTCGATGCCATTGCCGCCGAGCGCGGCGTCGCCGCCTCCGGCCTCGAGCTCGGTACGTTCACGAGGGCGGAGATGCTCGATCCCGCCGTGGCCGAGGCCGCTTTCGCCCTGGAACAGAACGGCGTGAGCGCTCCCGTTTCCGGGCGCTTCGGCCCCGTGATCCTGCGCGTCACGCAGATCCAGCCGGAAGCCGTGCGCCCCTTCGAGGAGGTTGCCGGTGAAATCCGCCAGGAAGTCGCCCGCGAGCGCGCTCAGAGCGAGATCGAGAAGATCCACGACGAGATCGAGGACCTGCGCGCAGGCGCCAAGCCGCTGGCAGACATCGCCAAGGAAAAAGGCCTGAACCTCATCCAGATTCCCGCCATCGACGCCCAAGGCCGCGACAAGGCCGGAAACCCGGTCGAGGCACCGGAGCGCGACGCCATCGCGAAAGCGGCCTTCGCCTCCGACATGGGTGCGGACAACGAGGCCCTGCGTATTCCGACCGGCTATGTCTGGTACGACGTGACGGGCGTTGAGCCCTCCCGCGAGAAGGCCCTCGACGAGGTTCGCGATCAGGTGGCGGCGCAGTGGCGCGACGACCAGATTGCCCAGCGCCTGACGGAGAAGGCCCGCGCGCTCACTGAGCGCCTTGAAAAGGGCGAGGCTATCGAAGCCGTCGCGCAGGAGGTGAACGCTCCGGTGAAGAACGCCACCGACCTCGCCCGCAACGCGAATAAGGACGACCTTTCGGCCGAGGCCGTGAACCGAATCTTCGCCACCCCCGTGGGCAAGGCGGGCAATGCGGCGAACGCCACGGATTCTCGCGCCGTGTTCAAGGTCACGGCGGCGACCGTGCCCCCGATGGTCACGACCACGCAGGAAGCCCAGAACATCGACACCCAACTGCGCAACGGCATGAGCGACGACTTGATCAACGAGTACATCGCCCAGGTCCGTCAGAACCTCGGTGTCTCCATCAACCAGCAGGCCTTGCAGCAGGCGACAGGCAGCGGCAGCAGCGAATATTGATCCATGAGCATTGCGCCCGATTTCGAGACTTTCGCGAAGGCCTATGACAAGGGGGAGGCAGGCGTCCTGCGTGCCACCCTCGTAGGTGACCTTCTCACCCCCGTCGCAGCCTTCATCAAGTTGCGGCACCACCGGAAAGGCTCGGCCTTTCTGCTGGAATCCGTCGAAGGCGGCGCCACGCGAGGCCGCTTCTCGATGATCGGTCTCGATCCGGATCTCATGTGGCGATGCCAGGACGGCGTCGCTTCCATCGATCGCAATGCGCTCACCCGCGACAAGCAGTTCGTCAGCGACGAGCGCCCCGCCCTGGACAGCCTGCGCGCTCTGATCAAGGAAAGCGCCCTGCCGCTCTCCGATGACCTGCCTCCCATGGCAGCGGGCCTGTTCGGCTATCTTGGCTACGACATGGTGCGGCAGATGGAGCGGCTGGCCGAGCCGAACACCGACGTGCTGAAAGTGCCGGACGCCATCCTCATCCGCCCGACGGTGATGGTGGTGTTCGATGCGGTTAAGGACGAGATTTCGCTCATCACGCCCGTGCGTCCGCAGACCGGCATGTCCGCGAAGGCGGCTTATGAGGCTGCGCTCTCACGCATCGATGCCGTGACGCAGGCGCTGGAACAGCCGCTTCCCATCGAGGATCGCAGCGATCCGACCGCCATCCATTTCGATCCGCCGGTCTCGAACACCACGCCGGACGAGTTCGAGGCCATGGTGGCGAAGGCAAAGGAATACATCCGCGCGGGCGACATCTTCCAGGTGGTGCTCTCGCAGCGGTTCGAGTCGGCCTTCCCCCTCCCCGCCTTCGCGCTCTACCGCTCGTTGCGGCGAG
This sequence comes from Pseudomonadota bacterium, assembly GCA_023450615.1. GTDB lineage: Bacteria > Pseudomonadota > Alphaproteobacteria > Rhizobiales > Beijerinckiaceae > Microvirga. The sequence continues at coordinate 65,145 of JAEXGT010000073.1, forward strand.
TCAATCCGGCTCCGTTCCTCTGCTATCTCGACTTCGAGGATTTTCAGATCGTCTGCTCCTCGCCGGAAATCCTGGTGCGTGTGCGCGACGGCAAGGTCACGATCCGGCCCATCGCCGGCACGCGTCCGCGCGGGAAGACGGCTGCGGAGGACCGCGCTCATGCGGAAAGCCTGCTTGCGGATCAGAAAGAGCGCGCGGAGCATCTCATGCTCCTCGATCTCGGCCGCAACGACGTGGGCCGCGTAGCGGAGATGGGCTCCGTACAGGTCACGGATTCGTTCTTCCTCGAATATTACAGTCAGGTGATGCACATCGTCTCGAACGTCGAAGGCCGCCTCGACCCGACCTTCGACGCGCTCGATGCGCTGGCCGCGGGCTTCCCGGCGGGCACAGTCTCAGGCGCACCGAAGGTCCGCGCCATGCAGATCATCGACGAGCTGGAGAAGGACAAGCGCGGCCCCTATGCCGGCTGCATCGGCTATTTCGGCGCCAATGGCGAAATGGACACCTGCATCGTCCTGCGCACCGCATTGGTGAAGGACGGCCGCATGGCCGTCCAGGCGGGCGCGGGCATCGTCTATGATTCCGACCCGGCCTCCGAGCAGCAAGAATGCATCAACAAGTCCAAGGCCTTGTTCAAGGCCGCGGAAGAGGCGGTTCGCTTTGCCAGCCAGGCGAGGATCGGACAATGAACGCGATTATTCTATCTCGCTTGACCGGCATCCCTCATTACGCGAACGTCGGTGCACCATGACCCGCGTTCTCGTCATCGACAATTACGACAGCTTCACCTGGAATCTGGTGCATCTGCTCGGCCCCCTCGCCACCTCCGTGCAGGTGGTGCGCAACGATGCCATCACCACGGACGAAGTCCTGGCCTCCCCGCCCGATGCCATCGTGCTTTCACCGGGACCCTGCACCCCCAATGAAGCGGGCATTTGCCTCGACCTCGTGAAGCGTGCCTCTCCCACGATCCCGACCTTCGGCGTGTGCCTTGGGCTCCAGGCCATAGGCCAGGTTTTCGGCGGCACGGTTTCCCGCGCGCCGCTGCCCATGCATGGCAAGGTGTCCGAGGTAGAGCACAGCGGACAGGCGGTCTTCCGCGGCATCAACGGCCCCTTCAAGGCGACCCGTTATCACTCCCTGATCGTGGATCGCGGAACCTGCCCAGCGGATCTCGCCGTGACGGCGGAAACCGCCGACGGCCTCGTCATGGGCCTTTCCCACCGCTCGCTCCCGATCCATGGCGTGCAGTTTCACCCCGAGAGCATCCTCTCGGAGCATGGCACCACGATCATGCGCAACTTCTTCGATCTGGCGGCGGCCTGGAACGCCAAGCACCGCCCGAGCGCCGCATAAACCCAAGGCATAGACCCGATGGAATCCTTCAAGTCCTATCTCGCCAAAGTCGCTACCGGCGCATCGCTGACCCGGGACGAGGCGCGATGGGCATTTGACGACCTGCTTTCCGGCGAAGTGACCCCCGCTCAGGGCGGTGCGTTCCTCATGGCCCTCCGCGTTCGCGGCGAGGCTCTCGATGAAATCGTCGGCGCGGTTTCCGCCATGCGCGGGCGGATGCTGCCGGTGAAGGCGCCCGCGAACGCCATCGACATCGTCGGCACAGGCGGCGATCATTCCGGCAGCTACAACATCTCGACTCTGGCCTCGATCATCGTGGCCTCCTGTGGCGTGCCGGTAGCCAAGCACGGCAACCGCGCGGCCTCGTCCAAATCCGGCACGGCGGACGTGCTTTCGACGTTGGGCGTGAAACTCGGCCTCGATGCGAAAGCCCTGGAGCGCTGCGTGAAGGAAGCAGGCGTGTGCTTCATGTTCGCCCAGACCCATCACGCCGCCATGCGCCACGTCGCGCCGGTGCGCGTGGAACTCGGCACCCGCACGATCTTCAACCTGCTCGGTCCACTCTCCAATCCCGCCGGGGTTAAGAACCAGCTTCTAGGAGTATTCTCAGAAGCTTGGCTCGATCCGTTGACGCAAGTCCTGAAGGAGCTCGGCTCCCGCAAGGTGTGGACCGTTCATGGCTCCGACGGCCTCGACGAGATGACCACCACCGGCCCCACCTTCGTGGCCGCGCTAGAGAATGGCGCGATCCGCCGCTTCACGGTGACGCCGGAGGACGTCGGGTTGCCGGTCGCGAAGCTGGACGATCTGAAGGGCGGCGATCCGGAACATAATGCGAAGGCGCTTCGTGCCGTGCTCGAAGGCGAACGCAATGCCTATCGCGACGTAGCGCTTCTCAACGCGGCCGCCTCCCTCGTGATCGCGGATGCGGCGGCGAACCTGCGCGACGGCTTGGAGCGCGCCTCGCAGGCGCTCGATAGCGGCGCAGCCAAGGGCACGCTGGAGCGTCTCGTCAAAGTCTCGAATGCGTGAGGCTGTCATGAGCGATGTGCTGAGCAGGATCGAAGCCTATAAGCGCCAGGAAATCGCGGCAGCGAAGTCGGCTGTTCCTCTGGAAGAAATGAAGCGCCGGGCCCTTGCCATGCCGCCCTCGCGCGGTTTTGCGAAGGCCATTGCGCGCCATCTCTCGGAAGGCCGTCCCTCGCTGATCGCCGAGGTGAAGAAGGCAAGTCCTTCGAAGGGCCTCATCCGCGCCGATTTCGACCCGCCCAGCCTCGCCAAGGCTTATGCCGATGGCGGCGCGACATGCCTGTCCGTTCTCACCGACGAGCCGTCGTTCCAGGGTAAGCCGGAATACCTGAATCAGGCGCGAGAGGCCTCCGGTCTGCCCGCCCTGCGCAAGGATTTCATGTTCGAGCCGTATCAGGTTTTCGAGGCGCGTGCCTGGGGTGCGGATTGCATTCTCGTCATCATGGCGAGCGTCTCGGACGATGAAGCGCGAACCTTGATCGACACCGCGCACGAACTCGGCATGGATGTGCTCGTCGAGGTGCATGACCGCGCTGAGCTGGAGCGCGCCATTCCGCTCGGCACGAAGCTCGTCGGTATCAATAACCGCAATCTTCGCACCTTCGAGGTCTCGCTCACCGTGAGCGAGGAGCTGGCGCCTCTCATCCCGTCCGACCGCATCATCGTCGGCGAGAGCGGCATCTTCACCCTGAGCGACATCGAGCGGCTGCAGAAAGTGAACATCAACACTTTCCTCGTCGGCGAGAGCCTGATGCGCCAAGCCGATGTAACGGCGGCCACCCGGCGCCTTCTTTTCGGCGAAGCGGCATGACCAAGCTCACGCATCTCGATGCGAGCGGCGAGGCCAATATGGTCGACGTCTCCGAAAAGGACGTCACGAGCCGCACCGCGATTGCCGAGGGATGCGTGGTGATGCTGCCGGAAACGCTGGCGCTGATCCGCCAGGGCGATGCGAAGAAAGGCGACGTGCTCGGCACGGCGCGTTTGGCAGGCATCATGGCCTCAAAGCGTACGCACGAGCTGATCCCGCTCTGCCATCCCCTTCTCATCTCCAAGGTGAAGGTCGATTGCGCGCTCGACGACACGCTTCCAGGCATACGCGTGACGGCAGAGGTAAAGGTGTCCGGCCAGACCGGCGTCGAGATGGAGGCGCTCACCGCCGTTTCCGTCGCGTGCCTCACGATCTACGACATGGTGAAAGCTGCCGACAAAGGCATGCGGATCGAGAACGTGCGTCTTCGCATGAAAAGCGGAGGGCGCTCGGGAATATACGAGGCGTCATGAGCTTGATCCCGGTCGAAGATGCGTTGTCCCGTGTGCTGGCAAGCGTCGATAAGCCGGTTTCCATCGAGCATGTGCCGCTCATTCGCTGTGCTGGACGTGCCTTGGCGGAGGATGTGAGCGCCCTTCGCGACCAGCCGCCCTTCCCGGCTTCCGCCATGGACGGCTACGCTATTCGCGGCGTCGATGCGGATCATGCGCCCACGCCGTTTCAGGTGATCGGCACGAGCGCCGCGGGCCAGCGGTTTTCAGGCACGGTCGGGCCGCGGCAGGCCGTTCGCATCTTCACCGGCGCGCCTTTGCCGGATGGCACCGACACGATCATCATTCAGGAAGATACGGAGCGCTCAGGCGATCAGGTGATCGTCAAGGAGCGCCCACGTCATGGTCAGCATATCCGCGAAACCAGCCTCGACTTCGCGGCGGGCGACGTGCTGCTGCAAGCGGGCCTGCGTCTCGATGCGCGCCATATCGGCCTTGCCGCCGCCATGGGGCACGACACGTTGCCCGTGCGCCGCAGGCCGCGCGTCGCCATTCTCGCGACGGGCGACGAGTTGGTTCGCGCGGGCGAACCGGTCGGCCCCGATCAGATAACGGCATCGAGCCTTCCCGCCACCGCTCTGATGGTGGAAAAAGCCGGGGGCGAAGCCATCGATCTCGGGATCGCGCGCGACACGCTCGAATCCCTGGAAGAACGCATTCAGGCCGCGCGCGATGCGAAAGCCGATATTCTCGTGACGCTCGGCGGCGCATCGGTGGGCGAGCACGATCTCGTGCAGAAGGCTCTACACCGGCAGGGCATGGAACTCGGCTTCTGGCGCGTGGCGCTTCGCCCCGGCAAGCCGCTGATGCATGGAAAGCTCGGGGACATGATGTTGCTGGGCTTGCCCGGCAACCCGGTCTCCTCCCTCGTCTGCGTGGTTCTCTTCCTCATTCCCGCCATTCGCGCTCTCCTGGGCGATGCGCGACCCGATGCGGACCCAACGGAGGCGGCCATCCTCGGCGCGGACCTGCCCGCCAACGGCCCCCGGCAGGATTACATGCGCGCCTCCCTGTCCTGCGAGGAATTCGAAGTCGCCCTCACCCAACGCCCTGAACGCATTCCGCTCCCGGTCGCCACGCCTCACCTGATTCAAGATTCCTCGATGCTCAGCATCCTCGAACGTTCCGAGGCGTTGCTGGTCAGGCCGCCTCATGCGCCCGCAGCCCAGGCAGGAGAACCCTGCCGCATCATCTGGCTGAATCGGTTTTGCTGAGGTCGGCGTCCGAGATGCCCCTAAGCCCTGTCGAAAACTTCACCTCCAAGCTGATCGGCATGCCTTTGAGCCATGTCTGGCGCGGTTACGGCTCGGCTCTGTTTCTGGAGTTTGGCCGATTGCAGCCGAGGGCCCGGAGAGACGGTACTCCGGGTAATCCGCATGGGGACATGGGTCTCATGATCCAATGGAGCTGGAGAATCGAAGACGATCACTCCATCATTTGTGGAAGCTGGAGCGATGAGGATCTTTGGGAGAAGACTTTCAGCCAGCTTCTGGGCAATACGGTCACGCAGCTTTCCTTCTTTGGCCGCTTGCCCGAGATTGACCTTAGCTTATCCAACGGACTTCATGTCCTCTCCTTCATGACGGCGGATGGACAACCCGAGTGGACCATTTTCGACCGCTCTCAAGCTCAGGAACGCTGGCTGAGCTTTGAGGATGGCGCGTTCAAGATGACTGAAAAGCCTTAGATTGAGGCTTATCTTCTAAGATATTTCACTTCAGCTTGAGCATGGGCTTGCAGAACACAGCGGGAACAGCTACCTTGTTCTTGCTTTGTTTTCCAGAATCGCTCCATTTGGGAGCAGTAAGGGTCTGTCATGCTCACGCGCAAGCAGCACGAATTGCTCCGCTTCATCCATGAGCGGCTGCGTGAAACCGGGGTTCCGCCGTCCTTCGACGAGATGAAGGACGCGCTCGACCTCAAATCGAAATCCGGCATTCACCGCCTCATCACGGCGCTCGAAGAGCGCGGCTTCATCCGCCGCCTGCCGAACCGCGCCCGTGCCCTCGAAGTGATCCGCCTGCCCGAATCCGTCGGCGCGGCCGCCGGCCAGCGCCGGTTCACGCCGAGCGTGGTCGAAGGCGGCCTCACCGAGAAGAAGCCTGCCCCGCGGCCTGTGGCGGAGGAGCGTTATCGCGACAGCGCCTCCATCCCGGTCATGGGCCGGATCGCCGCCGGTACGCCGATCTCCGCAATCCAGAATCCCAGCCACTCCATCACCCTCTCGGGCGACTTCCTGACCCAGGGCGACCACTTCGCTCTTGAGGTGCGCGGCGACTCGATGGTGGAGGCCGGCATTCTCGACGGCGACCTCGTGGTGATCCGCCGTCAGGACACGGCCAATACGGGCGACATCATCGTGGCGCTCATCGACGACGAGGAAGCGACCCTCAAGCGCTTCCGCCGTCGCGGTTCCTCGATTGCGCTTGAAGCCGCCAATCAGGCCTACGAGACTCGCGTGCTTGGTCCCGACCGGGTGAAGATCCAGGGCAAGCTCGTCAGTCTGGTTCGTCGGTACTGATCTCCTCTTCGGGCAAATCCTGTTCAGGAACGGGGCGCGCATCGCGCGGCCCTTCCTGGACGGGGGCTCGGAGTTCTTCAGGTGCGGAAGTCCATGAACGAAGCTCCCGCCCCTTTTTCACCGACCGAATCTCGAGACTTTCCCCATCGATGCGAATGGCTGTCGCACCGCGCTCCGTGAGAGCCTTGCGATCCAGCACCGCCGCCGCCTCACAGGTTTCAGGCGCAGCAAGTCGTGTGATGACGATGGCGGCCCGGCGGCAATCTTCCTCGAAAGCCGAGACCTCCTGAACGAAGGCAACAGCCCGTTGAGCGCCGATCTCAACGACGCAGCCAAGCCTGTCACATCGAGCCGCCTGCGTGAGCGATGGATCGCCGGCATTGCGAGCATCCCCATCAGCCCGCAACCATTGCTCCGCGACAAAGCCCGAAGGCTTTCCGACCAAGGTGAGCTTTCCACGTGTGTCGCGGATCGCCGCCCCTGCCCCGTCCCGGTCCACATAGATATCGTAGCGATGCGGAGCGGATGCAAACACCAAGCCCGCACCGACAGGAACGAAGGCAAGCCATCTGAGAGACGAGGCCGGAATCGTCAGCACGAGGAGGCCAATGCTCAAGAGCGCCAAGGTACTCATGCCGAGCGCAGGCACGATAACGGTCGACCCGCTGAAGCCGCCCACCCACGCAGAAACATCGAGCACTTTCTCGACAGCAAGCCCCATCAGCATCCAGACCGGCGTATCGAGACCGAACGGATAAGCGAGCACGCCGAGAACGGCGGCAGGCATCACCACCAGAGAGACAAGCGGCAATGCAAGCGCGTTGCCGATGAGGCCGTAGGGGTTGAGGCTTTGGAAGTGATACGCCGCGAAAGGAGCGGTTGCGAAGCTCGCGACAAGCGTGGTCGTGATGAGGCCGAAGGCGGATCGACCGGCCCAGGATAAAGCCTTCTCGATTGAGGTTGAGGGAGCGGCTTCGTTTCTGCGCCACTGCATGAGCGGCACAAGAGTCATCATCGCGGCAACCGCCCCAAAGGACATTTGAAAGCTCGGGCCGAGAACCGCCTCCGGCTCCCGGGCGAGCACGAGGATCGCAGCAATGGCGAGATTGCGCATGCTCAGCGCCGGACGATCCGCCAGCACGGCTCCGAACATCACGAGTGTCATGACGAGCGAGCGTTGCGTTGCCACATCCGATCCTGAAAAGATACAGTAAGCCGTGGCGCCGATCATCGCAGCGACAGCGGCGACCTTCTTGACCGGCCAGCGGAGGGCGATGCCCGGGCTCAGCGCCAGCAACGCGCGCACGAGCCAGAAGAAGGTTCCTGCGGCAAGCACCATATGCAGGCCCGAGATAGAGACGATGTGGTAGATGCCAGCCGCGCGCAGGACATCGTTGGTCGGCTCATTGATGAGCCCGCGCTTGCCGGTGACGAGAGCGGCTCCCACCCCACCCGCGGCGCCGCCAATAGCGGATGCGATGCGCTGTGTCAGCGCGTTGCGCGCCTCGTCGACATGTGCGCCAAGCCACAAGGACCAGTCCGGAGACGCCGGCGGCTCAAGCCGTCGCACCGCGCCCGTGAACGACCCTACCGCGCCGATGCCTTTGTAATAGGCATCGCGCGCAAAGTCGTATCCGCCCGGCCAAGCGGGCTGCGGCGGCGGCAACAGGCGCGCCGTGCCCGCGATGAATTGACCGGCCGAGAGATCGTGCCCCTTGCGGATCGAGACGCGCGCCAGTCGCGGCCGCTCGGCCTCGGCGACGCCTTGCAGAGATGTGACGCGCAGCAGAATGCGCTTGCCGCTCCCCCGATCCTCCACGGCCTCGACAAAACCCGAGACCGGCGCGATCACGATGCGTGAGAGAACAGGCGCATCGACGCTGCGCGTGCGGATCGCGCCTGCCGAAAACCCAGCAAAGATTGCGGCGAGGCCGACGCTGAAGGACAGGGCGAAAAGATTGTGGCGCTGCCGCACGGCGACCGCGCCGCATATCGCCATAGCCCCGAGAGGGGCCCAGAGAGCCGGGTTATCGGCCTGGAAGAAGAGCACGATGCCGATGCCGAAGCATACGGCAATCCAGGGAAAGAGCCGACGCTGCCCGATCTCCTGGGCCAAACACCGCTCCAACCACCCACGCCAATCGCCGGCATCCCAATCCAGCGCCAAACCGGACGGAGGCTGCATGGAAACAGCCCGCGCAAGGCTGCGCGGGGTCCTGCTCGGCTCTCCTTTGTTGTCTAGGCTCATGGCTTTGGCTTAACGCGGGGTCGGTTGCATGGTAGACGAGCCCACGCCCCGGCCCAAATCACCCTGTGGATGAGCCGAGGGGATGCGCGTCTAAGCCATAAAGCCGTGCAATCATTCGAGAATTCCAACCAAGGCTCCTGCGATGACCGTCGTCACCCGTTTCGCTCCCTCTCCCACCGGATTCCTCCATATCGGCGGGGGGCGCACGGCCCTGTTCAACTGGCTCTATGCCAAGCGGCATGGGGGCAAGATGCTGCTGCGCATCGAGGATACCGACCGGGAACGCTCCACGGATGCCGCCATCGAAGCTATTATCGACGGCCTGAAATGGCTCGGCCTCGATTGGGACGGGGACGTCGTCTATCAGTTCGCCCGTGCCGCCCGTCACCGGGAAGTGGCGGAGGCGTTGCTTGCCCAGGGACGTGCCTATTACTGCTACGCGACCCAGCAGGAGCTGGAGGAAATGCGCGAGCTCGCCCGCAAGGAAGGCCGCCCCTCCCGCTATGACGGCCGTTGGCGCGACCGCGACCCGTCCGAGGCCCCCAAGGACGTGAAGCCCGTGATCCGCCTGAAGGCCCCCACCGAGGGCGAG
>JAEXGT010000075.1 GCA_023450615.1 Pseudomonadota bacterium
TCGTTCGGCAGGTCGGCGGATTGCGAGTGACCCCTTACGAGATACCGGAAGGCTGCTGTGCGGCCTATTATCCCGAGTGCAATCCCCTGATCCCGGTCTGGCATCACGCCGATAAGAGCAAAGTGCCTGCCGCGAAATCAATCCCGATCCGGATCGCTTTGCAGCAGACGGCGCTGCCTGAGGCGGCAGAATGAGTACGCACCTGTCCCCTGTCATTAGTTTGCCGCGCGTTAGTGTTGCCAAGGGAGCATCTGCTACTAGCGAGCGTGTCGTTCCGGAGGAGACTCCGATTGCCTTCACTTATAACGGTTCCTCACACGCCGTGATGATGGCAAGCCCAACCGATCTGGAGGATTTCGCTCTTGGCTTTTCCCTTTCCGAGGGCGTCATCGCGGCCCCGGATGATTTAATCTCAACAGAGATTGTCGGGCACAAGACAGGGTGTGAGATCCGCATGTGGCTTTCCGAAAGCTGCAGCCAGTCCTATCAGATGCGTCGGCGCGCGCTCGTCGGCCCTGTCGGGTGCGGGTTATGCGGAGTGGAAACTCTGGCTGAAGCCGGGCGCCCGGTTCCTCTGGTTACGGGCGAACTACGGGTGTCGCCAAGGGCGATCGCTCAGGCGATGAAGGATCTGTCCGAAGCCCAGCGCCTGAACCGCGAGGCCAGGGCCATCCATGCAGCCGCCTTCTGGCGTCCAGGACAGGGCATCTTCGCCATTCGAGAGGATGTCGGTCGGCACAATGCTCTCGACAAGCTGGCCGGGGCCTTGGCATCTCTTTCCGAGCCCTGCGGGGACGGCGCCGTTCTGCTCACAAGCCGCGTGTCGATCGAGATGGTACAGAAGACGGCTCGCATGGGAGCGCTGCTCCTCGTCGCCATCTCCGCTCCGACAGCCCTTGCCGTGAGAGCCGCCGAGAGCTGCGGCATTACATTGCTGGGGATTGCGAGGGGCGACAGCTTCGAAGTGTTCACCCATCCCCATCGTGTCGACCTGACGCAGCCGTGAGGGAACGAAGCTGCGCTGAACCGATTGTGTCAACAGCGAAGCTTCGATCGGGTTAGGAAACCTGACCTAAACAATGGGTGTGCGACACAGGCAATGGCGCAACTCTTTACCCCAGCGGCGACCACCGTGTTCAGGGTGGCTATCGTGCTCGTTGGCGCGGTGATCATCGCTGCGTGCGCACTGGCTTATGTCTGGGCCCGTTCAAACAGCGCCTGGAACATTGGCAAGCCTGCGCCTCAGCCCGTCCCTTTCCGGCACGATCTCCACAGTGGGTCCTTGAACATCGATTGCCGCTACTGCCATTCGACCGTCGAGCGAGCCGCCGATGCCGGGATGCCTTCCGCCCAAACCTGCATGTCGTGCCATTCTCAGGTGTGGGTGGGCGCGAGCGTTCTCGACCCGATCCGTTCCAGCTTCAACCTCGGGCAGCCGATTGAATGGGCGTCCGTTCACCGCCTGCCCGATTACGCCTACTTCAACCACGCCGCTCATGTGAGCAAGGGTGTCGCCTGCGAGACCTGCCATGGCCGCGTGGACCAGATGCCCAAGACCGTGAAGACCCAGACCCTATCCATGGGCTGGTGCCTGGATTGCCATCGCGATCCGGTTCCGAACCTTCGCCCGCGAGAAGCCGTTTTCACCATGGGCTATGATGCACATGACAAGAATCTCCCGAAAGATATTCGCGAATTCTACCAGGCCGCTTCCCAACGCCTCACCAGTTGCAACACGTGTCATCGGTAGAAGAGATGGGTGAGAGCGAACCGTTCGATCTGGATGCAATGAGGACTCGTCTCGCGGCAGAAGAAGGCCCGCGGCTCTGGCGCAGTCTTGAGGAACTGGCCGATGTGCCGGAAATCCGCCGCTATCTGGAGGCCGAGTTCCCGGATGTCGTTCAGGCCTCCTCCATCGATCGCCGGGCTCTGTTGAAGCTGATGGGCGCATCCTTCGCTTTGGGAGGTCTCGCGGCCTGCAACGTCAGCGATGCGGGCAAGAATGCTCCGCTCCTATCCCAAAGCCATAACATGCCCGGCTACACGCCAGGTGTGCCGCTTACGGTTGCGACGTCTTTGCCATTGAATGGGTATGGCAGAAGTGTGCTCGTGAAAGTTCAGGAAGGACGGCCCATCAAGATTGAAGGGAATCCGCTTCATCCGGCAAGTCGTGGGGCAACGGACGTGTTCGCCCAGGCCGATGTTCTGTCGCTCTATGATCCCGACAGATCCGACGCGCCGCTTCAGAACGGCATGTCGAGAACTTGGGAAGAACTTACGAGCTTCATCCGCCCGGTGCGCAACGAGCTTGTCGTGGCGGAGGGGCGCGGGATGCATGTTCTGATGCCGCCGACGTCATCTCCTACGCTCCACAGGCTCATCGCACAGGCAAGGCAGCTATTCCCTCAATCCGAATGGCATGTGTTCACGCCGATCGACGATGAGAACAAGCGGGCCGCGGCTCTGGACGTGTTCGGCCGAGACGTCGATCTCGTGTACGATCTGACACAGGCCGATGTCATCGTCACTCTCGGCGGCGATCTGTTCGCCGAGGATCCGGGCCACCTGCGGTATGCTGCCGATTATCAGAAGCGGCGCCGAATGCAGGGCAGGGAGCTGCCGCGTCTCTTCTCCGTAGAGGCCAGGCCAAGCCTTGTCGGGTCCCGCGCGGACGAGCGGGTGATCCTCCGCCCGCGAGAATTCGAAGCGTTTGCTCAATCGCTTGCTGCATCTTTAGGGATAGATGATGCGTCTTCATCGGAGCCACATCCTTCCGTTGCTCGAATTGCGAATGAGCTGCGTCGCTCAGGCTCGCGAAGTCTTGTCGTTGCGGGACGTGAACAGCCGGCTTCCGTACATGCACTGGCGTTTGCGATCAACGCAGAGCTCGGGGCCTTTGGCACAACACTTCGCGCTATCGAGCCTGTCATTCCCATCATGGATGGCGCCAGGACGCTTCATGCCTTGGCGCAGGCGATAGAGGCTGGCCAAGTGTCGCACCTCATCGTACTCGGAGGAAATCCAGTTTACATGGCTCCGGCGGATATCGATCTGGCTGCTCTCATCCGACGTGTGCCTTTGTCTCTGCATCTCGGCCAGCACAATGATGAGACATCCTCTGCCTGTCATTGGCATGTGCCTGAGGCTCATCCCCTGGAGAGCTGGGGCGACCTTAGGGGCTTCGACGGGACAGTGTCGTTGAGACAGCCGGCAACGATTGCGCTGAAGCCGTCATTGAGCGCTGAGGAGTTCCTTGGCCTCCTGGCAGGACAGAACGAGGATGGCCGCGCCCTTGTTCAAGCAACATGGCGTAGTGCTTGGGGGGATGGGTTCGAGGAACAATGGGCACGCTCTCTGGAAGATGGCGTGATTGCCGATTCAGAACTGCCTGTCGTCGCCGTATCTGTACGCCCTGATTGGCAGCTCGCGCCTGTTGTCCAGAGTTCGGCGGCAGGAATCGATGTGATGTTCGCGCCCGATCCTTCGATGTGGGACGGGTCATACGCGAATAACGGCTGGTTGCAGGAGTTGCCGAAACCGCTGACGAAGCAGGTCTGGGGAAATGCAGCACTGATCGCGCCTGAGACCGCAGATATTTTCGGGCTGTCTTCCGGCGATGCCGTGGATCTGGCCGTTGAGGGACACGTCGTGCGGGCTCCTGTCTGGGTTATGCCAGGGCATGCACCTGGATCCGTGACATTGACGCTCGGCTATGGGCGGCAAAGGGCAGGCCGGATAGGAAATGATATCGGATATGACGCGTATGCGATCCGGCCATCCTATCAGCCATGGGTCGCCACGGGCGAAATCAAGGCAGTCGGCGAGCGCATTGCGGTCGTGTCTACGCAGCAGCATCACTCGCTTCGAGGGCGCGACATCGTGCGCGTCGTTGCGCCTAAAGAGGAAATCGTTCAGGAGGCCGGCGATCTTCCGTCGTTTTATCCGGAGTGGTCATACAATGAACATGCCTGGGGGATGGCGATCGATCTCGATGCCTGTATCGGTTGCAATGCATGCGTCATCGCGTGCCAGTCCGAGAACAACATCGCAATTGTCGGGCCGGAGGAGGTGGCGAAGGGTCGTGAAATGCATTGGCTGCGTGTCGATCGCTACTACGGTGGAGATCCAATAAATCCGAGTACCTATTTCCAGCCAGTGCCCTGCATGCAATGTGAGAAGGCTCCTTGCGAGGTGGTTTGCCCCGTGAATGCGACGGTGCATTCCTCAGAGGGCCTCAATGACATGGTCTATAACCGCTGCATCGGTACCAGAACATGCTCCAACAATTGCCCCTATAAGGTGCGCCGCTTCAACTTCTTGGACTATCAAGGGACCGATTATTCGCCGTCGTCTGAATCCATGAACCCGCAGGTAACGGTCAGAGACCGCGGCGTGATGGAAAAGTGCACCTATTGCATCCAGCGAATTGCATCGTCCCGAGCCGACGCGCGCATCGAGGGCAGGCGCTTGCAGGACGGGGAAGTCATGACGGCCTGCCAGCAAGCCTGTCCGACGCAGGCCATCGTGTTCGGCGATATCAACGACCCCGGCAGCGCCGTGAGCCGTCTCAAGAAAGACCCACGTAATTATGCCCTGCTCGGCCATTTGAACACCCAGCCGCGGACTACTTACCTCGCCCGTATCGAAACTCCTGCCGAGGAGGGGTAGATGACGAGAGGTGACGCACAGGTCAAAACGAGTGCCGTCGCGGATGTGACGCTTAACCGCCGCTTTGGTCCGACTTGGTGGATTGCGCTGGGAGTATCAGGCGTTCTCGTCCTGTTGCTCGGATACACTCTCATATCGGTGACGATCCAGGGTGTTGGGGTTTGGGGCGTTAACATCCCTTTCGTTTGGGGATTCGATCTGATCAACTACGCGTGGTGGATCGGCATCGCCAATGGAGCGAGCCTTTTCGCTGCTACGTTGGTCTTGCGTCGACACGATCTGCGAACCTCGGTCAACAGGTTCGCTGAGGGCGTCGCACTCTTTGCCGTCATCTGTGCGGGAATTTTCCCGATCTTCCATCTTGGGCGTCCTTGGCTTTTCTATTGGACATTCCCATACCCAGCGACCTTCGAGGTGTGGCCGCAGTTCCGCAGCACCTTGACCTGGGATTTCTGGGCAATCAGCACCCACGTCGTCGTCACGAGCCTGCTCTGGTATGTGGGTCTGATCCCCGATCTCGCAACTTTGCGTGATCGCGCACGACAGAAGGGCGCGCGGCGGATTTATGGGATTCTGGCCCTGGGCTGGCGAGGGTCCGTGCGTCATTGGGCTTATCATCAGCGCGCTTATCGCCTCGTCGCCATTCTTGTGCTGCCCTTGATCCTCATCATGCAAAGTACAGTAGCCTTCGAGTTTGCCGTCACTTTGGTGCCCGATTGGCACGAGACGCGTCAGCCGCTTCATTTCGTAGCCACCGGCTTGGCTCAAGGACTGTCGATCGTTCTCCTCGTAGCCCTTCTGCTGCGCTGGGGGCTGGCGCTGGGGCATTACATCGATGAGGGTGACATCGAACTTCTTGGAAAACTTGTTCTCTCCAGCGCGCTCGTATCGGGATATCTTTATCTGGACGAAGTCTTTTCCGCTCTTCTGTCGGACGGCTTGTCGCAAGAAGCGACTTTCAACCGGATAACCGGGGATTATGCGGGCCTCTATTGGGCCGCTATCGTCTACAGCATTCTGATTCCACAATTGCTGTGGTTAAAATCAGCACGTCAAAGCACCGTCGCCGGCGTCTTCGTCGGAGTATCCATTGGCATCGGTATCTGGTTTGACCGGTTCTCAATCATCGTCGGCGGCCTTCAGACGGACTATCTGCCTTCTATCCAACGAACCTATAGTCCGTCTCTTGAGGAAGCAGGCTTGTTTCTCGGTACCATCGGATTGTTCGCGTCCTTTATTCTGCTTTTTGCCCGGTTCCTGCCGGCGGTTTCCATGTTCGAAACCCGTCATGACGAGCATGAGGAGAAAACCTCATGACGCCCCCTGTCTATGGAATCATGGCCGAATTCGAGACTCCTGAGGCTTTGATGGATTCCGTTAAGGCTGCAAAGCGTCAAGGATACACCATGCTTGATGCGTTCAGTCCCTTTCCGCTTTCCGTTCTCGCTCAGGAAATGGGCGTCCGCACGGCGATCATCCCCTGGATCGCTTCGGCCGCAGCCCTGACTGGAGCAGGGGTTCAATATGGTGCTCAGTACTGGATGAACGCCGTCGATTATCCCTTGAATGTTGGAGGGAGGCCGCTTCATGCTTGGCCCGCCTTCATTCCATCTACGCTGATCGTTGCCATTCTCTGGGCAGGCGCTGCAACCTTACTTGGATTACTATTGATCCTTCGTCTTCCGCGATTGCACCATCCGGTGTTTGAAGTGCATGGTTTCAATAGGGCTTCGGAAGATCGGTTCTTCCTTTGCATTCTCAGCACTGACCCGCTGTTTGATGCCGTTGAAGTTAGGCGCTTTCTTGAGACGCTGTCGCCGAAAGCAGTGCGGGAGGTGCCGGCATGCGATTAGCTGTTGGCATCATGAGCATGCTTCTGCTTACAGCCTGCGATAACGGTACAGAGCAGCGGGATGCGGTTGCCTCGACACGCACGATTCAACGAGCATTTGTGCCTGTTCCGCCAGGCACCATTACTCGGGGGACCGCGGCCTATGAAGCAGCACTTGCGCCACCCGGGCCGCAAGTGACGCCATCCCTGATCTCCAGAGGTGAAGAACGCTTTCGAGCCTTTTGCTCGCCATGCCATGGGCTAAGTGGGCGGGGGGATGGAACAGTCGTCCTTCGAGGTTTTCCGCCTCCGCCATCCTATCACGAAGAGCGTGTAAAGGCTCTCTCGCCTGAACAGATCGTCACGGTGGTCACGCAGGGGCGGGGACGCATGTTTCCCTACGCGGATCGAGTTTCGCCCGAGGATCGTTGGGCCATTGCCCATTATGTCAAGCGGTTGCAGGCAGAAGGCGGAGCGCTGATGCGTCAGGGAGAGGCATCCCCATGAATGTGATGGAGGCTCTCTATACCGTCTTTATCGGGCTCACGGGAATCTCGATGGGCAGTCTGATCGTGCTGATGATCGGCCATCTTATGAACGAGCATTGGCTGGCTCCGATACGGGCTGAACTCGAAGCTGCGGCGTTGACGATTCCGGCACTCATCATTATTGGAATTCCACTTGCCGTTGGGCTGGATCAACTCTTTCCCTGGGGCAGCGAGCGCTCGGACTTTCCACCGGCGCGAGCCGCGTTTTTAAGCCCCGGCTTTTTTCTGACGAGAAGCGTCTTCTATCTTCTGATCAGCACTGGAATGGCGCTCTGGCTGACACGTACCCGGCATGTGCGACAAGTGAGTGCAGTCGGGTTGGCGTTGCTGACGCCCATCGTGAGCCTTGCAGCTTACGATTGGGTTTTGTCGCGCGAGCCGCATTGGTGGTCGAGCCTGTTCGGCTTTGCCTTCGGGCTTGCACAGGTTCTTGCCGCTTTGGCGGGCGCCATCCTCATCAACTTTCTCAAACATAATCCAGCCTCTGTCCAGCGCATGAAGAGCCTGGAAAGGGCGCTGTTGACATTGGCCTTGCTGACTGTCTGGACATGGTTCGCTCAGTTCATCATCGTCTGGCTAGCGAATCTTCCACAAGGCGCAGCGTGGTTCCTCAGGCGCCTGAGTCCCTGGGATCAAGGACTTCTTGCTGCGGCGTGTCTGCTGATGCTGGGGGCGATCGCTGTGATGGTTCCCTCTGGGGTGAGCCGGGTCGCCATGATCGGAGGAAGTGCGCTGGTGCTCCTTTATCATGGGGCTCATCTGCTCTGGGTTCTGCAGCCGAAGGGGATCTCCTGGCTGGATGCCTGCTTCATGATTGGCGTGACATGCCTTTGGATCGCGGCTTTCAGCATGGTGGTGAAAGCGCGCCCGGGCTATGCCGAGGAGGCGCTGGCCGAGCCCTGAGCATGAGGTACACTTAGCCCGGCAGCCCTAGCTGCGGGGCGCAGGACTCGCATCGAGTTCTGGAATGATCCGGCGTGTCCGCGGGTCTGTTTCTGAAGGGGATCTCTGTGAGCCGGGAATCTCAACCGCCCTCTCGTCAGGCTGGCGAAGGGGGAGGGGAGGGTCATTCGGATAGACCTGTAGTTCCTCGCCTCCCAAGGAATAGAGATAAGCGGCCATATGCCGGGCCTCAGCTTCCGTTACCCCTTGCGTCGGCATCCCTGTCTGAGGCTTCAGAGCAACCGGGTCCATGAGCCAAGCAATCAGATTGGGCGGCGTGTTCGGCAAGAAGCCTGCAAGAAGGTGCTGCTGAGCATAATCCTGAAGGGGCGGGCCAACCTTGCCGCGCGCACCACGTATGCCATCGATGCTATGGCATGTGCCGCATCCATAGGATTGAATGAGGGCACGCCCCTGGCGGAGGTCGCCACCAGCTATATGCACGATGGCGGATTGGTCCTGTCGGTCACTACAGGCCCCCAGCCCTATGATGCTGGAAACCATTAACAATCGCGTGAGGGCTTGCCTTGTCATGAGCTTCGCTTTGGGAGTTGTGATGAAGCAACCAGCAGGGGCCGCTTCCGTTCCCGGCCCCCTGGGCTATGCCAGAGGTCTCTTCGAACTCTTGAGCCAGTTGGCGCGAGCGGACCAATCGAGCGAAGGAGCTGACAGAGCTCTAGGGTCAATCCTCCGCACTTCGTGAAGTGAGTCGGAATATTTCGAGGGAACCAAGCGCCACGGCCAAGCTTTGTCATTCAACGCAGATAAGACCCATGTAGGGCGAATGGACCTTGAAGCGAGCAGGCATAGCCTTCATGGGCGGCTGCGCACGATTACGGCGCGTGCGACGGCCTTCTTTTGCGTGCTTTCGCTCCTAGGATGCAGCGGCGTACAATCTGCTCTCGATCCAGCCGGAGGCGACGCGTCCAGAATTTACTGGCTGACCATCATCATGACGGTAGGCGGAACGCTCATCTTTCTCTGTGTCACGAGCCTTCTTCTCTACGCCATCTTTGCTCCGCCCGAGCGCCGGGAGTGGCTGGGCAGCCGCAGAACGATTATCTATGGCGGGATCGCCTTTCCGGTCGTGACGCTGTCCGCACTTCTGCCTTACGGGCTCATCGTCATGCGCGACACCGATGTTCCCCAGATAGGGGCTCTTCCGATTGAGGTCATCGGTGAACAATATTGGTGGCGGGTTCGCTATCCTGCTGACGGCGGACAGATGGAGTTCTCTACGGCCAATGAGGTCGTGATTCCGGTTGGCCGCTCTATCGCCGTGTCCGTGACATCTGCCGATGTGATCCATAGTTTCTGGATTCCGAACCTTGGCGGAAAAATCGACATGATCCCGGGGCGTATCAACCGCATCAATTTCACCGTGGAGCGCCCTGGGGTTTATCGCGGTGTCTGCGCGGAGTTTTGCGGCGATCAGCATGCCCGCATGGCGTTCGATGTGGTTGCTATGGAGCCTGCGGCTTTTGACGCCTGGCGCGCGGAGCAGACGAAGCCTGCGAAGGAGCCTGACCTTCCGCTGCTCGCGCGTGGTCGTGAACTCTTTAATAGAGGCGGCTGCGGGTCCTGTCATGTCGTGCGTGGGACTGAGGCCCAGGGGCAGTTCGGACCCGACCTCACGCATGTGGGAAGCCGCCGCACGCTCGGAGCAGGCCAATTTCCGAACAATGTCGGTACGCTAGCCGGCTGGATCGCCAACACGCAGCATATCAAGCCAGGAGTGCGCATGCCATCCTATGGCTCCTTGACGGGCGAGGATCTCAGAGCCTTGGCAGGCTATCTGGAGAGTCTGCAATGAGTGTATCCGAGCGCCATGAGGCCTGTGATGAGAGGGAACCCGATCTTCCTAATCCTTTGCCCAGGCCAAAGGGGGAATTCGAGGCGCTGAAAAGGGCCTGGAAAGCCCCGCGCGGCCTCAGCTTCATCACTGCTGTCAGCAATACGTATGTGGGTTTGTGGTATATCGGAACAGCCTTTTTGTTCTTCATTCTGGCAGGCATCCTTGCATTGATCATGCGCGCGCAGCTCGCGCTGCCGGAAAGTGATCTCGTCAGCCACAATCT
The DNA here is from genome assembly GCA_023450615.1 of Pseudomonadota bacterium. Taxonomy (GTDB): domain Bacteria; phylum Pseudomonadota; class Alphaproteobacteria; order Rhizobiales; family Beijerinckiaceae; genus Microvirga. Next base: position 10,068 of record JAEXGT010000075.1, read on the forward strand.
CTATAACCAGCTCTTCACCATGCACGGCACGGTGATGATGTTCCTCTTCGCCGTTCCGGCAGTGGAGGCTGCAAGCGTCTATTTGTTGCCGAATATGCAGGCCGCCCGTGACCTGCCGTTTCCCCGTCTCTCAGCTTATGCGTTCTGGGCGTATTTCGTTGGCGGATTGGTGTTTTTCTGCACGATTTTCTTCGGCTTGGCTCCGAATGGCGGTTGGTTCATGTATCCACCGCTCACGGGCCGCAAGTACTCTCCTGCGGAGAATGCCGATTGGTGGTTGCTCGGCATCGGTTTCATCGAGATTTCGGCCATCGCTGGCGCCATTGAAATCATCGTGGGCGTGATGAAGACGCGCGCGGTCGGAATGAGCCTCGACAAGATGCCAATCTATTCATGGGCGATGCTCATCTTCGCGATCATGATCGTCATCGGCTTTCCTGCGATCATCCTCGCAACGCTTCTGCTCGAGATGGAGCGCGCATTCGATTGGCCTTTCTTTATCGCGGAAAGAGGCGGAGATCCTCTTTTGTGGCAGCACCTGTTCTGGTTCTTCGGTCATCCAGAAGTCTACATCATCTTCCTTCCTGCAACCGGCATGGTTTCGATGATCGTGCCGACGATGGCGCAAACCCCGCTCGTCGGTTATCGCCTCATCGTACTCGCCCTTGTCGCCACAGGTTTTCTCTCCTTTGGACTGTGGGTGCACCATATGTTCGCAACAGGCCTGCCGAAGATGTCCTTGAGTTTCTTCTCGGCTGCCAGCACGGCGGTTGCCGTGCCAAGCGGCATTCAAGTTTTTGCCTGGATCGCCACCATCGCATCAGGGCGCATGAAGCTGACGACGCCGTCTCTCTTCATCATCGGATTCCTCTTCATCTTCACACTGGGCGGTCTCACGGGCGTAATGGTGGCGATGGCCCCCTTCGACTGGCAGGCGCATGACAGCTACTTCGTGGTGGCGCATCTCCATTATGTGCTCATCGGGGGCATGGTGTTCCCGCTTTTTGCCGCCTTCTATTACTGGATGCCCGTTGCCAGCAAGAAGCCCCTGTCGGAGCGACTAGGGCGTTGGGTTTTTGGTCTCATGTTCCTTGGAGTGAACGTGACCTTTCTGCCGATGCATATCACCGGCCTCATCGGCATGCCACGGCGCGTCTATACGTATCCGGTCGGAGTGGGATGGGACACGCTCAATATCGTCTCCACCATTGGTGCGTTCATGATAGCAGCGGGTGTCGCGATCTTCGTCTTTGATCTTGCCCGCAAGTTCCGCTTCGCCACGGAGGATAATGCCGGAAACATCTGGAACGCCAGCACGCTAGAATGGCTGCCGAACGGAAGCTACAATACGCGTAGCATTCCATTGGTTGTAAGCCGGGACCCCCTCTGGGATCAGCCTAGCCTGCCGAGAGATGTGGAAGAAGGACGTTACTATCTGCCCGGAACCGTGACGGGTGGACGTGAGACTCTCGTGACGAGTCCCTTCGATGCGCGGCCTCAATACATCCTGCAGGTCCCAGGCCCTGGGTGGCAGCCCGTATTGGCCGCCATCTTCACGGCAGCCTTCTTCCTTCTTTTGACGGTGAAGTTCGTTCTCACATCGGCCTTATGTGGCGTGGTGGCCATAGGATGCGTAATCTGGTGGCTATGGGAAACGGATCCGGGTCCGGTCCGTCCGCCTGCGGATATAGGGGGCGGTGTTGTCGTGCCTGTCTATGTCACGGGCTCAATGAGCCATTCCTGGTGGGCGATGATCGTTCTCATGGTCGTTTCAGGAATGGTCTTCACCTGCCTGATCTTCTCCTACCTTTTTCTCTGGCTGGTGAACCCAGGGGCTTGGCCGCCGCAAGGAACTCGAATTCCCGATTGGATTTGGCCCTCTCTGTCCATGTTTCTTTACTGCGGCAGCGCAGGTCTTATCGCTGCCGCAAGCCGGCAACTTCGCGGCGATGATCGCCAGAGCGCACGCTCCGTTCCGGCTTTGATCGGATTGGCGCTACTGCTCGTGTGCAGTGCATCCGCTTTCGATTTATGGATGCAATGGCAAACAGGCTTGAGCCCTTCCGCTCATGCTTACGGTGCAGCCGTCTATGCCATCATGTCCCTGCAGATTTTCTTCGTTCTGACGACGCTCATCATGGGGGTTTACACCATTGCGCGTTGGATGGCGGGCCGGCTCGACAGCGTACGACGGACGACCTTCGATAATACCATGCTCTTCTGGTACTACACGACAGGGCAGGGATTGGTCGCTCTTATCGTGGTTCATGGCTTCCCGCGCTTGGCGGGAGGCATCTGATGAGCGAGACGCGAACAGGACAGGTTCTTCTCACACTGGCCGGTCTCCTCGCATGGGCTGTTCAATTCACTGTCATTTATGGAGTGACCTCGACCCTATGCGGGAGAGGATGGGCGGATGCGACGTTTCTTGGCTTAGAAGCCGTTCCAACAATCATCGTTTCCGTAACGCTTGCCACATTCGCGGTAACAGTTCTTACAACGATTTGCTCTCTCAAGGGTTATCGGCAGAATACACAAGGATCTGCCGCGACGGATCACTTCATGAGCCACATCGCTGTCCTTATCAACGGGTTCTCGCTCATCGTGATCCTTTGGCATGGGATCTCGGCCTTCATCCTTCCAGCCTGTGCTTAGGACTTAAACCAAGGGGTTTCGACGATGATCGACTGGCAGGCGATTTTCATACCGACACATCCGATTCATGAAATTATCGTCCGAGGGACGCTCACATACATCATGCTCTTTATGATCCTGAGATTCCTGCTCAAGCGGCAATCCGGAGTGATCGGAATTGCGGATCTTCTCGTGATCGTCCTCATAGCGGATGCTGCGCAAAACGCGATGGCGAGCGAGTACAAGTCGATTACGGAAGGAGGAATTCTGGTTCTGACCATCGTCTTCTGGAACTACGCCATCGATTGGCTCGGATACCGCTTTCCAGCGCTCCAGCGCTTGACAAGGCCACCGCCACTCCTCTTGATCAAGGACGGAGAAATGATCTTTCGCAACATGCGCCAGGAGATGATTACGACAGAAGAGTTGAATAGTCAGCTGCGTCAGCAGGGTGTCGAGCACTGTTCTGAGGTGAAGGTTGCGTATATCGAGGGAGACGGGCGGATCAGCATCATTCGCCGGGACAAGGAAACGACAGGCCAAACAGATGCCCCTTTGAAAAGTGCGACCTGAATGGTCTGGAGAGATGCATGGTTGGGCAGCCATCCAACATCGCTAAGAAGCTGGCTTATCTGCATATCAGACCAGGATACTCCCTTGTGCCGTTAAGATTTCATTCCCGTGGGAATGAGCCAGAGAAGAGCGTATGATCAATCAAACTCAAGGGGTTTCGCTGTGTATCAATCCAGTGATGGCGCCCGTGTTTTTGACATTCAGATCGACGCTGGTGAAGCGCCGGGCTACGAGGCTGGGCGAGAGCCCTCGATCCTGTTTCCTGACAAGGACATTCTTTTCACGGCCGATTTCAAGAGATCAGGTTCCGATCTCTTACTTGAAGGGTCTGACACGACGGCCATCATCATAGATTACTTCAGAGGCGAAAGACGATCTAATATTACAGCTCCGGAAGGTGCAGGCCTCAAAGGCGAAGCTATTGAAATCCTGGCGGGTCCGGACCCTCCAAGCCGTTATGTCCAAGCAGTCAATGCCGTGCCGCCCCAAGTTCAGATCGGCCGGGTCGAAAAAATATCAGGATCAGTCACCGTCCTGCGAAACGGCATTGCGGTCGAGCTTAAGACCGGCGACACAGTAGCCAAGGGCGATGTGGTTCAAACAGGCCCTAACTCGTCTTTAACGGTCAAATTCAACGACGGAACAGTTTTCAATCTATCCTCCAGTGCCCGAATGATCCTGAACGACATGGTTTATTCGGCAGGATCGAATTCAAATTCGGCATTGTTCACTCTGGTTCAGGGGTTGATCGGCTTCGTCGCTGGGCAGGTGGCGAAGACGGGAGATCTCAAAGTAGATACCCCTGTCGCCACCATGGCGATCAGAGGAACAGCTGTCCAAACGGAAATCACTTCGGCTAGCGGGACGACACGATTTTCTCTCCTTACCGAACCCGACGGAAGGGTCGGCTCAATCGTTCTTCTGGACAAGAACGACGCGTCTCGCGTGATCGCCTCCATGTCCAATGCTCGCGTTGCAACTCTCCTGACACCGGTGGCAGGTGCGGACCCATTGATCAGACAGATTGCAAAGACGGACGAGGACATTCGGATTGAAAGCAACTTCGTCAGAGACTTGTTTCAAGCCTTTTCGGAGCCTCTTCAGAGAAGGGGCAGCAGCGATCCAGAGGATACGCCAATCATTCCCGCGAGCTTTCCGACGTCCATTGACGCGATTCATCAGTCTCAGGTGGTCTTTGGCCCGACCGTCTTAGATCGCGTCGAGCCTCGTGATCTGATTGTTCCAAGGCCCATTGCGATACCTGGGCCAATCAGGGGCACAGCCATTGAGGATGGACCGGTCGCGAGCCTCAACGCCTTCTCCAATGCATCAGGCGCTGAAGCGCCGCTTGTGCTTGTGCCGGCATCGCTGCCTTCTGGCGTAAGATATCTTAGCAACTCTCGCAGTTTCTCACTGGACCCGACACATCCTGCTTATCAGCATCTTGGGGTGGGGGAGACCGAGGTCATCACAGTCGAGTACAGTTTGCTTCTCGACAATGGGGCTGTGGTACCGGCTTCCGTCTCTTGGACGGTCGATGGCCGGAACGATGCGCCCATCGCAAGAGGTGACCGGATCTCGGCCGCAGATGAGCGAGGGCAGACCATCCTTAAGCTGCTCCTCAACGACCGCGACATCGATGGTGACGCTCTGCGAGTGGTGAGCTGGACATCTCCCTTTGAAGGGACCGTCAGAACCGATGCAAAAGGAAATCTTGTCCTCGATCCAGAGAATGACTTTCTCGCGTTGAGCCAGGGCGAAACCGCGACGGTCTCCTTTTCCTATACTGTTTCCGACGGCAAAGGGGGAAAGGATTCTGCTACCGTGACCCTACAGGTCCAGGGGGAGGGGGCGTTTTCATCGCCTTACCAAATCGACTCAGATGAGGATGTGCTCGATTTCAACGATCAGCCGGTTTCGTTGGTCCTGGGGGCGTCGACAGCTACTACGAAGACAAGCACGGATATTGAGTTGGTCATTTCGCTTGGTCCGGTTTTGCAGCCTCAGATGAGCATTCTCTATTTGGTGGATGTCTCTGGCAGTACCTCCAACAGATTTGAGGGAGTGCCCGTCGGTGATCTGAATGGGGACGGTCGCTCCAATACAATCCTTGATGCGGAGATCGCGAGCCTGATGTCGCTGACCGAAAAGGTACGAGGACTGGGTTTTTCTCCTTCTGAGGTGACGGTAACGATCATTCCCTTCAATGACAGCGCAGATCCGACCGATGCGAGGCGTCCTGGTCAGAGCGGATTGAATGCAGCGACCTTTAGCCTTGGACAACCTGGAGAATCCGGAATCGAGGGATACCTCAGAGGTCTCGGTGCAGAAGGTGCGACGAATTTCGCCGATGCATTGCGAGCAGCCCATGTCCGGCTGCAAGGTCTGGATCAAGGGGGGGAGACGAATGTCCTTTACTTTCTATCCGATGGACGGGGGCAGGGGGCGATTGATCCTGAACTCGCCATACTGAGAGAGCGGTATCAAGCTACAATCTCTGCCCACGGGATCGGTGAGGACGCGGACCTCTCCCAATTGAATAGAATTGACAACACGGACGGGGCGTCCCGACTCACGTCGCCTGATCAGATCGATGCTTCTCTCCTGGGGGCTCCGCTCTCGACGGGTAAAGTTTCCGATATCGATGTCTTCGTGAATGGGATGGAAATCGCCGGCATCGGACCAGAGGATCTTACTCAGAGAGGAAGCAGGCTGATCCTCGACATGTCCGTCGATGGCCTGAACCGGTTCGCTGGAGATAAGAACGATGTGTCGGCGGTTGTTAGGTTCGAGACCGGAGAAGTGTTGACTGCCGAGCTGAGTATTGCCGGCACTCTGCCGCGCTCGACCGATCTCATCTTGTGAGGGAACATGAATCGACGCTCGACCCGCTTCAGTCTCCCTACCGTTCATAGGGTCCAGCAGAATAGAAACCTGACTCTCCTGAGCTGGCGGAAGAATCTTACAAGGCGTCATGCCATTGTAGGCCTGCAGTCATGGCCACATTTCTGAGCGGATTAAGAGGCTTCGGAGTCGGGCGAGTCGTCGGCATTGTGCTTCTTATGAGCTTGCTTGCCTTGCGGATCTGGGACCCGGGTCCGGTTGAAGTCATTCGCCTCAAGTCGCTAGACATCTATCAGCTTCTGCATCCACGCGAGGAGCAGCGAGATCTGGTCGCGGTCATCGATATCGACGAGCGAAGCCTGCGGGCTCTTGGGCAATGGCCTTGGCCGCGCACGGTCATGGCCGAAATGGTTGCGAAAATCGTTAAACAGGGCGGAACGATCATTGGCTTTGACGTGCTTTTTCCGGAGCCTGATCGCAGCTCGCCAGAGATCTTTGCCGATACCTTTCAAGGATTAGACGAAGCCACACGGGAAAAACTCAAGCGGATGCCCAGTAATGATGAGATCTTTGCAGATGCGATCAGGTCATCCAAGGTCGTTCTGGGACAATCCGGATACCGTGTCTCGGGTGCGGTCTCGGACACTGAGCCGGCGATTCAGACGGGTGTCGCCATCCTTGGACCCGAACCTCACCCCTTCCTTGTCGATTTTCCGCATCTGCTGCGAAATCTTCCCGTTCTTGATGAAGCTGCCCAAGGGCATGGCATGTTCTCGATTGCCTCTGATCGCGATGGGGTCGCTCGCCGCGTTCCCGTCATGGCCGTTGCGAATGGAATCCTCGTTCCTTCGCTTTCGCTGGAGATGTTGCGGGTCTCTGTTGGCTCAGACGCCATTCTCGTTAAAACGGATACGAGTGGCGTTCTGAGTGTCGGAGTTGGAAACTTCGAAATCCCGACTGATGGCAGAGGCCGAGTCTGGATTCATTTCGCAGCTCTTAAGCCAGATCGATATATCTCTGCTATCGACCTTCTTCAGGGGCAGGTGGATTCCGGGAGGCTCGTGGGCAAGATGGTTCTAATCGGATCTTCTGCCGCAGGCCTTCTTGATCTCAAGGTGACGCCGGTGCATGCAGCCCTTCCGGGGGTGGAATTGCACGCCCAGGTCCTGGAAAATGCTCTCACGAGATCGACCTTGAGCCGCCCGAATTACACGATCGTCATCGAGCTTGGTCTCGTCGCCTTGCTGAGCATCCTCCTGATAGTGCAGGCGCCTAAGATGAATGCGGGATCCCTTCTTGTGCTTGGAGGTGTTCCCGCCGCTGTGACATTAGGTCTGGCATGGTACTGCTTTATCATTCTCGGCGTATTGATCGATTTCACATTTCCCTTGATCGTCAGCTTCTTGGTTTATGCCACTCTTGTTTTCACGAACTATCTAACGGTTTCAGCGGATCGCTTTCGGATTCGTTCGGCGTTCAATCAATATCTGTCTCCCGATTTGGTCGAACAATTGGCTCGGTCCCCCGAAAAGCTGAAGCTCGGTGGAGAACAGCGCGAGTTGACGGTGCTCTTCTCGGATGTACGAGGCTTTACGGCCATCTCAGAACTTTACAAGGATGATCCGCAAGGCCTTACGACTCTCATAAACCGGCTTTTTACGCCCCTCTCCCACGACATCATGAGCCATCGCGGGACTATCGACAAATATATGGGCGACGCAATTATGGCATTCTGGAATGCGCCGCTTCCCGATTTGACTCACGAGGTGAATGCATGCAAGGCGGCATTCGCGATGTTGGAAAGCCTGAAGGCACTTAACAAGCAACGACAACAAGAAGCTGACGGTTCGGTCCCACCGCTCAATATAGGGATTGGCCTAAATACTGGCCTTTGTGTCGTCGGAAATTTCGGCTCCGACCTGCACTTCAATTATTCGGTCATAGGCGACACGGTCAACCTCGCGTCGCGTCTTGAGGGACTAACGAAGGAGTATGGCGTCGCCATTATTATTGGGGAGAGGACCGCTCAGGCCGTACGTGTTCAGTTTGCAGTTCTCGAGATCGATCGTCTGCAAGTCAGAGGAAAACGCGATCTGGAACGGATCTTTACGGTCCTCGGTGACGCCGAAGTAGCCAGGGATCCCAGTTTCCTGAAGTTGAAAGAGCAAAACGACACGATGTTAGATGCCTATCGAAGCCGGAATTGGGCGCAGGCCCTTGAGACGATCCTCCTTTGCCGAGAATCGGGGAAGACCTTCGGGCTCGATACTTATCACGAACTCTATGTCCAGCGGATCCGACAACAGATAGATTTTGCGGAAACGTCCAGTTGATACGACTGTATCGAACCAGGCTTGGATTTACTCTCCGTGACCGATAGCTACACAAGGCGTCATGATCGATCAGCTTCCCCTAAGCTTGTTCCAGATAGCCATGGTGATGCCTAGGACGCCGACGACGTTGCCAGGATGAATGATGACAGATCTAAAGTCTTTATTGCGATGCTCCTGATCTCCATCGATAAGATCTGCGAGTTCATGGTCAAATGGCCCGCCGTAATTCATACGGCCCTCGCGATGCTGGATCTCCGCTTGGAGACGATCGTCGGTCACGCGCTGGTCGAAGCTCTCAAAGCCACTCCTCCAGCTGCGCCCAATGTCGACAGCGCTCACGAAGGCGCCAGGTGAGACCCAGTCTGGGTCAAGGAATGGCACGAACTGCGGACTTGAAGGTACGGAGGAAACAATAATATGCGAGTTTCGTATCGCATTCTTCGGGTCTTCTGCGATCTCGACATTAAGTCCGAGAGCTGACGCATAATCGGCAAAGAGCTGTGTTGAATGTCGACTCCGACCCAGTATTCTGACGGTCTTGATATCGCGAACGCTTAGCAGAGCATCGAGATTGACGCGAGCTTGTACACCTGCGCCGACAAAAGTCGCCACGGTGGCATTGGGATCTGCCATGCGCTCCGCTGCCAATGCCGTAACACCGGCAGGCAACATGGTGGATGTGAACGTGCCGTCGATCGCAGCGATTGGCCGTCCTGTTTGATAATCACTCAGAACCTGGAGCGTGGTGTAATGGGGTTCGCCCGGTCTCACATTGGCTGACGAAGTGCCCATGATGCTGTGAAACAGCCCGGTCTTTACAACAGGCCAACAGGCCAATGTTCCGATAAAGAACGCCCCATCGGGCTGGTTAATGGTCGATTTGGGACGCCAGATAATCTCTCCTGCACGCGCTGCCAGAAAGCTCTCTCGCAATCCGGAAACGACATCCGCCAGTGTGAGGTCAAGCGCTGAAACCTGTTCTTTCGTGATGACACGCATAACATGCTCCTTATCGAAAAAAACGGTCGCGAAATTCATACCCGCGAACGGCTAGGGGAAGGAGCGGCGCTCCCAATCCCATGAACGGAAGGGAGGGCAGAGGCCGGTCGAAGACCGTCAAGCCGCGGGCCCGGTCAAGCAGCATTTCCGCAACCTTGTGGCCGAGATATGTCGACATGGGAATGCCGGTGCCGCAGCAACCGAGTACGTAGTGGATTCCCTCCGCAACGCCGACATGGGGAACCCAGTCTGCTGTGATGGCGAATTTCCCTGTCCAGCAATGCGATACGCGAACGTCGCGCAACCCCGGGAAGCGATCGTGAAAGTATCCGAACATTCGCCGGGCTTTCGACCGCAAGTCACCATCGCTCCGGCCTGCGCGCCCTGATAGAATGAAACGGCGTCCGGTCTCGTTCGGCGCGATGTAGTTGATAATCTTGTAGGTGTCGGAGACCGGACCATTGATCGGAAGGACACGCGACATGGTTTCGACGGAAACCTCTTCCGTCGCCAGCGCGAATGCCGGTACCGGGATCAAGCGCTCGCGAAGCTTCTTGATCATGCTGTTGTCGATATTGGTTTCAGCGTTTGTCGCCAAGATTACGTCGTTTGCAGTGATGGTCTCGGCATTCGTTGATATGCTGAAGAGGCCGCCTTTGCGCTCGATGGATATGACGGGGGTATTCTGGAACAACTCCGCTCCGGCAGTTAGGGCTGCATCGGCAAGGCCCCGCTGCAACAATGCTGGCTGAAGGGTTGCTGATTGGGGAATCTTTATGCCGCCGTAGAATGCGTCTGAACCTATGACGCTATGCAGGTCGTTTCTCTCGATGAGTTCGACATCGCCCCAGCTCTCTTGTAGGTTGGGGAGAGACTTCGTTTGGCGCTCAAACGCGCGATGACTGTGAGCTGCCACGAAACGCCAGCTGCTCCGCAACCCGCATTCGATCTGAAAATCACGGATAAGCGTCTCGACATATTCCCGAGCCTGTCGAGCCTCACGGTACACGGAATGTGCTGCACTTTCACCATAGCGTTCTGTTAGATCGGTAAGGGATGCCTTGGGAACGTGGCTGAGCGATCCTGCAGCTCGTGCTGCCGCTCCAGCCCCAATCGTTCGCGCCTCCAGGATGGCAACATGCTTTCCTGAACGCGCCAGCGATAGCGCCGCAGACAAGCCGGCGAAGCCACCGCCGACGACAGCGACATCGACCTCTCTCGGCAGAGTCGCGTCGGTCGTTTTGAACGACGGGAGATCCGCTATCCAATATGGAACTTCAGAGAAGTCCGGCGCAAGGAGGTCCGCTGGCATAGATTTGGTCCCGGGCTCGAGTTCATACGCTTATCTACTTGACGTACCTCAGTGAGATAGTCAATATTGCACTACGATACTTATCGAGGTGCGCAGTGGGTGCAGTTTCAGCCGTAGCGGAACAGGAGAGCCCTTGGGGCGAAAGCGACAGCACAATTGGCCAGTTGCTGCGCGAAAGGGCCGAGCGAGATGGCGACTTTGTCTATTGCCGGCACTCAGGCGGCCAGCTCACGATCGCTCAACTCGAACAGCTATCGAATAGAATCGCGAATGCGCTCGAAGAAAGGGGGGTCGGCCCCGGAAGCCGGGTCGCGACAATGCTTGGCAACAGCATTGACCATATCGGGCTCTTCTTGGCGCTTGCAATGCGAGGTGCGTGCCAGATCCCTATCAACATTCATCTGCGTGGGGACGGCTTGGCTTACATCCTCCGCAGTTGCGAATGTGACTGCTTGATAGCTGAGTCTGATCTGGCCGAAATCCTGTCGCCGATCATTTCGGAGCTTTCGATCCAAAACGTATATTGGCGCGGCAGTTCAGAGACGACCGATGCCGATTTCGCTGCATTGACTAATCATCAGGATACAAGTGCTCGCCCAGTGGCGGTCGATCCGAATGCCCTGATTTACATCTGCTACACCTCCGGAACGACAGGCCTGCCAAAAGGGGTCATGCTGACCGATAAAATGCTGCGGGTAGCCGCTTGGGCGGCGGGACGCGCCGGAGATCCTCAGGATGGCGCCGTCTATCATTTCTGGACACCGTTCTATCACATCGGCGGCTGCGAGATGTTGATTCTGGCGCTGCAGAGGCGCGTGACGCTTGCGCTCGTCCCTAAGTTTTCCGTTTCTCGCTTCTGGGACGAAGTGCGGGAATTCAAAGCGACGCACATGCAGTTTTTGGGGGGAGTTCTTGCTCTTCTTCTCAAACAGCCGGAAAGCTCCCGTGATCATGATCACCATCTTCGCGTGGCCTTTGGCGGTGGTTGCCCGGAACCGATCTGGCGTGCATTCCAGGAGCGCTTCGGGGTGGCAATCCGTGAATGCTATGGTCTGACGGAATGCTCCAGCTTCGCCACACAGAACCTTACCGGCAAGGTTGGTTCCGTCGGCCGAGCATTGCCATGGCTTGAAGTCACCCTTGTCGATGACGAAGGTGAAGAGGTTCAAACCGGAGAGCGCGGCGAAATCTGGATCCGCGAGCGTGTGCCCGGTGTTCTCACTCAAGGGTATTGGCGAAACCCTGAGGCAACCAAGGCCACTCTTGTCGAGGGCACATTGCGTACGGGGGATCTGGCCCGATGCGATGCCGAGGGAGACATAGTCTATCTCGGGCGAAAGAAGGACAGTCTCCGCCGTCGGGGAGAGAATATTGCTGCGTTCGAGGTCGAACGCATCCTCAATCAGCATCCGGATGTGGAAGAGAGTGCTGTCATAGGCGTGCCCAATGAAATTCAGGACGAAGACATAAAGGCGGTCCTTCGTCTTCGGGAGGGGGCAAGTCTTGACCCGCTCTCTCTTATCAAATGGTGCGAAGGGCGAATGGCATATTTTCAGATCCCGCGCTTTGTCGCATTCGTCGAAGAGTTTCCGAGAACGCCAAGCCAACGCATCCGCAAGGAAGCTCTTGCTCGCGATGTCGCCGACAGCTGGGATCTCGAGAAGAGCGACCATACCTTGCGCCGTTAAACGAACATAAGCAGCATAATTGAATGAGAGAGGGTTACTTGCATGCCTCAGTTTCCTGATATTCCGCGCGTCACATATACGAACATTGGTGTCGATTTCTCTTCCCTGCATGCCATGCTCGACCGGGAGATACCCGCGGCGAGAGAGAGGCTAGGACAGTCGATTGATAATCTGATCGGCGGTATCCCGGATAGGGAAGGCCGCTCCTACAAGGTTTTCAGCCCACTGGATCATTCCCTTCTGCTCGGAACGTTCGTGGAGGCGTCTCCTGAAACAGTTGGGCGTGCAATCGCGGCGGCGAGAAAAGCCTCATCCGGGTGGGCTCGTACTCCTTGGGAAGAGCGGGTGCGTATCCTTGAGGCAGCAGCGGCGAACCTCGCTGAGCGCCGGTTCGATCTCGGTATCGCCTGTCTCCTTGAGGTAGGAAAGTCTCGCTACGAAGCAATCGGCGAAGCGGAAGAAGCGCTGGATGTGATTCCATTCTATACCGAAGAGATGCGGCGAAACGAAGGTTTCGTGCGGCAACTCGCTTCGGCGGTTCCGGGAGAAACAAGCTCCACTCGCCTGCGGCCATATGGGGTGTTCGCCGTTATCGGACCCTATAATTTCCCGATTGCGACGCCCATCAATCTCGCTACCTCAGCCTTGATTACGGGCAATACCGTGGTTTTCAAGCCGAGCTATGGAAACGGCTTGACGGCTTCGATCATTGTCGATTGTTTTGTCAGGGCCGGGCTTCCCGCAGGTGTCCTCAACCTGGTCTGCGGTGGCGATGAGACAGGCAAGGCATTGATCGACGGCGATATCGACGGAGCTGCCTTCACGGGGTCGATGGAAGTTGGGCATGCCATTCATAGCAAGATCGGAACCGGTCCTCAGGTGCGTCCTGTCATTGCCGAGATGGGGGGGAAGAACGCAGCGATCGTTTCTGCTTCCGCAGACCTTGATGTTGCGGCCGAGGGTCTCGTCCGGTCGGCCTACGGCCTGCAAGGCCAGAAGTGCAGCGCCTGTGAGGTGGCCTATATCGAAGAGGCCATGTATGATGAAATCGTTCCCTTGATCGTGGAAAAGACCAGTCGTCTCGTGGTGGACTCTCCCGCGGACAATCGCGACGCCTTTCTCGGGCCGCTTATCGATGAGAGATCTGGAGACCGATATCTCAAGTCTGCCGATGAGGCGCGACGCGACGGCAAGATCCTTTTCGGAGGCAAAAGGCTGACCGGTGGGATCTACGACAAGGGCGTTTATGTCGAGCCTCTGTTGGTTTCTGATTTGGCGCCGGAGCACAGACAGGTCCGGGAAGAGCTGTTCCTGCCATATTTGACACTGCAAAAAGTGTCGTCTCTGGATGAGGGGATCGAACGCGCCAACTCTGTTCGCTATGGTCTTACTGCAGGCTTCTATGGTCGCGATGCCAACGCATTGAAGAAATTTCTTGAGAAGATCGAGGCCGGGACCGTCTATGCCAATCGGCGCTCCGGTGCGACGACCGGCGCTTGGCCTGGGATCCAGTCGTTCGGAGGCTGGAAAGGATCGGGTCTAACGGGCAAGAACGCATTCGGCCCTTATTATCTCCCGTTGTTCATGCGTGAGCAAAGCCAGACACTCATGCAAGTCTGAGAGCAATGCTGATGTCCAGTCTCCTTTACCGGCAGATCTCCGCGTCTTATCCCATCGCCGTACGCGGAGATGGGGCCATCATTACGGACGGCGCTGGGCGCCGCTATATTGATGCTTGTGGCGGCGCGGCGGTGTCGAGTGTCGGGCATAGCCATCCCAAGGTACTCGCGGCGATGCGTGAGCACCTTGAACGGATCGACTATGTTCACACGTCCTTCTTCACCAGCGAGGCGACCGAGGCGCTAGCCGACGAACTTGTCGCCTATGCGCCGGAAGGCATGAACCGCGTGATCTTGCTTGGAAGCGGCTCCGAAGCAATGGAGAGTGCGCTAAAGCTTGCTCGTCAGTGTGCCTTGGAAAGGGGAGATCCCCAACGGCGCAACGTCATCTCCCGCCGACAGAGCTACCATGGCAACACGCTTGGAGCACTTGCGATCAGTGGAAATGTCGGCCGCCGGAAAGTTTACTCACCTCTGCTGTTCGACGTTCATTTCATCGACCCTTGCTTCTATTACCGGTATGGTGACGAAGGAGAAAGTGAAGCTGAATACGCGCTCCGTGCTGCCGGTCAGCTTGAAGCCAAGATACTCGAACTCGGGCCAGAAAATGTCCTGGCTTTCACTGCTGAAACCGTGGTCGGCGCAACAACCGGTTCTGTGCCAGCATCTCCAGGATATTTCCGTAAGATCCGTGAGATCTGCGACAAGTACGGGGTTTTGCTCATCCTTGATGAGGTCATGTGTGGAATGGGCCGCACCGGAACCCTGCATGCCTGCGAGCAGGAAGGTATCTCGCCTGACATCATGGCTGTCGCCAAGGGATTGGGCGGCGGCTATGTGCCAATCGGAGCAGTGTTTGCCAGCAAGTCAGTGTACGAGGCTCTTTCTGCCGGTTCAGGGACCTTGCAGAACGGCTTCACTTATATGGGCCATCCGCTTGCCAGTGCCGGTGCTCTTGCGGTTCAGAGAGTGATCCGGGAGGAACAGCTTCTAGCTAACGTCGTCCGGCAAGGAGGAATTATTCGGTCCGAGCTTGAGCGCCTGCTCGGTCAGCATCCTCATGTAGGCGATATCCGCGGGCGCGGCTTGTTCATATCGGTCGAACTTGTTGAGGACAGAAACTCGAAGAGGGCGTTCGATCCAGGCCGGAAGGTGCATGAACTTGTTCGCCGTGCGGCTATGGACGACGGTCTGCTGCTTTACGCGATGGGAGGAACCATTGACGGTGAACGGGGAAACCATGTGATGTTGGCTCCCCCGTATACAATCGATGAGAATCTGTCTGGCGAGATTGCTGAGCGCCTAGCAGGTGCTGTGCAGCGTACTCTGTCAGCCTGATTTCTTTGGCCGTCCCTTTAGCGGAGACAGCTTGCCGGACCATCGGTGAGCTGTTGTTCCGCCCTGCGCCAGCGAAATGGCATTCGCCGTCTCAAGGATGATCGGCACGAGCTCTGCGCGCACAGTATCAGCCGTCCAGCGACTGGTAGGCACGGAAACGTTGAGCGCCGCTATCGGATAGCCGTTCGCATCAAGGATCGGAGCCGCAGCGGAAATTTCGCCAATATAGCATTGCTCCTCAGCGATGGCGTAGCCATGGCTGCGGACTTGGTTCAATTCACGCTCAATGCCGGTGCGGGTCGCGATGGTGCGCCGGGTGTATTTTTGCAAATCCGTTCGATCGAGAACCGTTGCCGCTTCATTGCTGGGAAGGTGGGCAAGTATGGCTCGGCCGGAGGCGCTCGCATAAGCAGGTACCCTCGTGCCGAGAAAGATGTCCACCGATATGATGTGCTGTCCAGGGACGCGGGCGATGAAGACCACTTCGGTGTCGAGCAGTTCGGTGATGTTCACTGTCTCGCCGCAGCGCCGGTTCGCTTCATACAGCAAAGGCATGGCCTGTTGCAGCATGCTGTTTGCATTGAGATAGGAGAAGCCCAGCCCCAGCACTTTAGGGGATAGCGAAAACTTGCGCGTGGTTGGGTCCTTCTTGAGGTAACCCAATGTGTGAAGAGTATAAGTGAATCGCTGCGCGGAGCTCTTGTCGAGCCCAGCCGCTTCAACAACCTCTGAAAGGCTCATTGCGCGCTTTTCGCGGTCGAACGTCTGAAGGACCTGAAGGCCTTTCTCGAGGGAACCGACGAACAGGCTCGATTCTCTCGCCTTTTCGAGTTCAAGGTCGTTCATTGTCTCTTTCTGCTCCAAAGCTTTTTTATAACTGTGGCACATAAATCAGGTTCAGCCGAGAATGTCATCAATAGGCTATTGACACAAAAAAATATCTCATAGCAATATCTGATACCTTGATTAGATACGATGCTGAGAGATCGAACATGGCCTACACGTGGATCCTGGTTGAGACAAAGGAGGCCGTCACAACGATCGTCCTCAATCGCCCCGATGTCCTCAATGCTTGGCATGCGGCAATGCGGGCCGAGGTTGTTGCGGCTCTGCAGGCGGCGGACAAGGATCCTCAGGTCAAGGCAATCATTCTCACTGGCGCCGGAGACAGAGCCTTCTGCGCAGGTCAGGATCTTTCAGAAACCATGGCGTTCAGCGGTGGCGCCGAGGCGCATAACTGGCTGGAAGGCTGGACCCGCTTCTATGAGGTCATCCGCGGACTGGAGAAGCCCCTCGTCGCAGCGTTGAACGGCACCGCAGCAGGATCCGCATTCCAGGTTTCAATCATGGCGGATGTTCGCGTAGGCCACTCTGGAGTCAAGATGGGGCAGCCTGAGATCAACTCAGGAATCCCTAGCACGCTCGGGCCTTGGTTGATGATCGATCGACTCGGTATATCGCGAACTGTCGAGCTGACGCTCAGCGGGCGGATGATGGACGCGGCCGAGGCGCATGCCAATGGGCTAATCCACTATCTCGTGTCGTCGGAAGAGGTCATGCCGAAGGCGCGCGAAATCGCTCTTCACCTCGCATCGAAGCCCCCAGGTGCCATGCGGGAGAACAAGCGCCGGTTCCGCGATATTACGGAAGCCGGCTTCCGCGAGGCGTTGTCTGCGGGACATAAGATGCAGGCGCGGGCATTCGCGAGCGGAGAACCTCAGGCCTCCATGGAAAAATTCTTTGAGGAGAGGTCGCGGCGGAAGTCGGCCTAGCCTTCAATAAAAATAAGCCCTCGAACGGCAGAAGGCCAATAATGACTAGAAAAAGGGAACAGTCATGTCGAATGATGTCGAGAAGGGCGTTTCGCGCCGTTTAATTTTGAAGTCAATGGCAGTGGCAACTGCAAGCCTGCCCATGCCGTTCATCGCCCGCACAGCCTCAGCGGCGGAAACGCTCGTCATTCGTGATGCGGGTGGACTTTATCAGACTGCCGTCGTCGAAGCATTCTACAAGCCGTACACCAAGGAGACCGGTGTCCAGATCGTTCCAGCGTCGGCCACGACCGACCCCCTCGCGCAAGTCAAAGCCATGGTCGACGCCAAGTCGTACACCTGGGACGTTGTGCTGAACCGTGTGGGTGGAGCCGAACTGCTCGGTGCGCAGGGTTATCTGGAGGAGATCGACTGGTCGGCCTCCGCGATGAACGATCTCATCCCCCGTGCTCGTAGCAAGTACTTGATGGGCACTGACGTCTTTGCATCGGTCTTCGGCTATCGGACCGATACGGCGAAGAGAGAACCCAACAGCTGGGCTGATTTTTGGGATGTGCAAAAGTTCCCGGGCCGCCGCTCGCTCAGTAAGAATGCGATCGACACTCTTGAGCAAGCATTGCTGGCTGATGGGGTCGCGCTGGACAAGCTCTATCCCCTCGATATTCCGCGTGCCCTGAAGAAACTTGACCAGATCCGTTCCTCTGTCGCGGTTTGGTGGACAGGCGGCGCTCAGGCCTCGCAGATGTTGAAAACCGGCGAGGCTGATCTGGTTGCCACTTGGAACGCGCGTGCTCAGGCGGCGATCGACGACGGAGCTCCCGTCAAGCTCGTCTGGAACCAGGGCTTGTATGGGATTGAAGGTTGGACGATCCCGAAGGGAAATCCGAAGCGGGCCGCCGGCCAAAAGTTCATCGAGTATTGCGCTCACCCGGAGCGTCAGGCCGCGTTTGCCAAGATCATCAGCTATGGGCCTACCAATCCGAAGGCCTTTGAGTTCATCGACAAGGCGCGCGCGGAAATCCTGCCCACCGCACCGTCCCACTTCGATAAGCTGATCTATCAGGATCATGACTACTGGAGCCAAAACCAGGAAGGGGCCCTGGAAAAGTTCAATGCATGGCTGCTTGGTTGAGGCTTGGCTTTGAACACGCTTGCTGTTGAAACGAACTCGCGCATCCGGCTACGCCAGCCGGATGCAAAGCTGCGTTGCAAGGATCTGCGTAAGGTTTATGGCAGCGTCGTTGCTCTCGATACAACCAATCTGGAAATGCCCGAGGGTGAGTTCCTCACGTTGCTGGGGCCGTCTGGTTCCGGCAAGACGACGCTGCTGATGCTGGTTGCCGGCTTGTTGGCAGCCGATAATGGGGAGATCTGGATCGGTGATACGCTTGCATCCAATCTTCCGAGCCATGCTCGCGATATCGGAATGGTGTTCCAGAGTTATGCGCTTTTCCCGCATATGACCGTGTTCGACAATATCGCATTCCCACTCGAAATGCGACGTTGGAGCTCGGACAAGATCAAGGCCGCCGTCATGCAGACTTTGGAGCTCGTTCGGCTTCCTCATGTGGCGGATCGCTATCCGCGTGAATTGTCCGGCGGTCAGCAGCAGCGCATCGCCCTTGCACGCTGCTTCGTCTACAAGCCGTCGATCATCCTGATGGATGAGCCATTGGGAGCTCTCGACAAAAAACTCCGCGACCAGATGCAATTCGAGATCAAGCAGCTTCAGGCCGAGCTCAATGCCACGGTCCTGTATGTCACGCACGATCAGGATGAAGCGATGGCGATGTCCGATCGGATCTGCCTTATGAACCAAGGCGGCGTCGAACAACTGGGCACACCTCAGGATCTTTACTTTCGGCCCGCTAGCCGGTTTGCAGCTGACTTTCTTGGGGAATCGAATCTTTTGCCTGGGCGCGTGCTCAAGGCTGGAGCGCGACCGGAAGCTGAGACGCTTGGTCAGCGTATTGCAGCTCTACCAACAGCCGATAACCTCACTGAAGGGCAGGCGGTTACCGTCATGCTCCGGCCGGAATCAATAGACATTCGTCCGAAGGCAGAGGCAGGTGGTCTGCCGGCCGTTGTCGAGATGGTAACGATGCTGGGCGGTGTGATCCGGACAGTTCTGCGCTTGAGTGACGGAACGGCAGTAACCAGCCGGATGCTGACGCGCCCGGGAGGCTATGTTCCGCAAACTGGCGAGGCGGTCTCCTTTCGATGGCAGCCTGAAGCGCCGGTTCTGATCTCACGCGATACCACGAGAGCTTAAGCCATGAAGACAAGTCCAGGGTTGGTGCGTCGTACATGGCCGCTCTGGCCATTGCTGGTACTTTTACTGTTGCTCTTGGTTGTTCCCGTCGGTCAATTACTGACGGTGAGTCTGTACAACAGGCAGGGTGAGTTCACCACGGCGCATTATGCTTCCTTGTTTCACTCGACGACATACCTGCGCATTCTGGCAAATACGTTCGAACTGGCCGGCTGGACGACAATCATCTGTATCGTACTCGGCTATCCGGTAGCCTACATGCTGGCCAACGCGTCGGGCAGAAGTCGCTCATGGCTTGCACTGATGGTCCTTCTGCCATTCTGGACGAGCTTCCTCGTCCGTACGTTTGCTTGGATCATCATGCTAGGCCGCAAGGGGCTCGTGAATTCGATCCTCGTGACTTTTGGCGTCAGTGATCCAGCTCCGCTCATCTACAACTATACCGGCGTTTTGATCGGCATGAGCCATGCACTCCTGCCGATTGCCATCTTGACCATGTCTTCTGTCATGGAGGGGATTCCCAAAGATCTCACCAAAGCCGCCGGTACTCTGGGCGCGCGACGGAGCCAAGCCTTTCTGCGGATCTACATGCCCCTATCTATGCCCGGAGTGGCCTCTGCCGCATTGATGGTGTTCATCTCCGCGCTCGGCTTCTTCATTACACCAGCGCTTCTCGGTGGCCCGCGAGAAACAATGATCAGTCAAGTGATCATCGATAGTGTCCAGACACTGTTGAATTGGGGGTTGTCTGCAGCCATCGCCACACTGCTTCTTGCGTCGACCATCATCGTATTCGTCATCTACGACCGACTGGTCGGGATTTCTTCGCTCTCCGGGAGCGAGGTGATACGAAAGCCCGTTCGTAAGGACAGCATTTTCAGCGGACCAATGCGGAGGCTTGGCAAGTTCACCGTTGCAAAGCTCGGCATCGTCCTTGATGTATTGGATGACATATTCTCACGAGGAGGCGATCTGAAGAGGCGTCGGTCGCCAAAATTCTCTGCTGTCATCGCGGTCTTGGTACTGGCTTTCCTTGTCCTCCCGAGCCTGGTGCTCATTCCTGTTTCGTTTACCGAAAGCAATTTCTTGGAATGGCCGCCGCAAGGCTTCACCACGAAATGGTACCAAGCTTATGTGGAATCCCCGCTCTGGCTGAGCGCGACGTGGCGTTCGCTGGGGGTGGGACTGGTGAGTGCGGCGCTCGCAACCTTGATCGGCGCTCCCGCAGCGTTTGTTCTGGCCAAGCGGCGTTTCCCTCTGCGCGGAGCGGTCTTTGCGCTCATCCTCGCGCCTATGATCTTGCCACGCATGATCGTTGCTCTGGCGCTCTTCTACCTCTATGCGCAGATCGGTTTGGTCGGCAGCAGCTTCGGAC
>JAEXGT010000043.1 GCA_023450615.1 Pseudomonadota bacterium
GTGCAAAGGAACTGCGGCAAGCGCAGAAATCGCAATCGAGAGACCGATCAGCAGAACTTGCGCTTTTCCTGAGATATGCCAGATCCGCTTATACAATTCTCCTAATGAGAGATCAGGATTATGTTCAGGCATGTCAACCACTTATCATTGCATGCTCGATGCGACTGACGCCTTCGACGAGCACTTCTATTCTGGGTGCATGGCGCAATGCAGAGTAAGCGTTGCATGGTACGATTCGATAAAGAAGTTTTCGCAATTGACCTGTGGCTTCGGGCGTCACATTCAAGTATTCGTCGTCTCAGAGCCTAGCATATATACGGCAAGGTTAGCGCATGGCTGATGGCAGTTACAGTAATCGGTGCGCCTGACTCTGCTCGTGCATCAACGGCTGTGGTATGAAGCGAAGTTCCTCACATAGTCACCCGTGCAGCGACTGGAATTCCTTAGCAACAGAGAGCCGTGCTCGGGCAGAGGGCCGCAATGAAAGCCGAAGTTGTTCCGCATATCATCTGATGAGGTGCGCACTCAGTCATAGAGAGCGCTGAATGTCGACAAACAGCAGGCCTCATGGACGCACCTCACACCGCTTGTCCATTTCCGGAAGACCATAGCCTCTCTTGCTCGGCACAAGGAATGACCAGTGATCATGAACCCAGAGAATCCGTTCTGGCCGTGGGCTCCGTCCTGAGGCTAAGGGCGGTCAGCTCAGCCTGGACGTCCATCAGGTGAGCCGCATCCAGGCGTCCTGTATTACCCTGTCTCAGGCCTCACTCGCCGACAAGGCCTGTTGCAGTTCGGCGGGGTTGATTGCCACCCTCAGAACCGTTCCGCCAAAATCGAGAACCAAAATGGGTTTTCCATTGGCACGGTCGATCCGTGTGCTCAGTGGTTGCACCGGCACGCTCTTAGCGTGGTTGGGTCCGGCGTCTGGAGCAAAGGTTCTGGGCGGCTTCCCTTGGTGGGTTCGCACCATTTCGTTGAGAAGATCCGTCACGATAGGCGTAGAGTCTACCGTTCCAAGAAGAACTTCATATTCACGGCCCGTATCTGTGCGAATGCCCAAGATTACGATCACACCGTCATCTGAGACCTGGACACGCCAAGCCGTTGAACCGATCCGCTTAACCAAAACCGTCTCCCGATATGCGCCATACACCCTGTGTGGCCTGATCTGCTTCCGTGTCAATCCCGGCGCTTCTGTTGCACTATCGAGATGCTTGGAGGTCCGCTCTATGGAGTTGTCCGATAGCAGCTCTTGGCACGGGCTGACCTTAGCCGTATTTCCGCAATAGGGCTGCGAAGCGACCTTCACGCGAGCTAGCTTGAGGGCTTAAGTTGACCCGCTCCAGACATTTGGAGCAATCTCCTCCAACACATCGCTGTCGCCGAGAGGCAGATCGGTTTCCTGCACACACATCCGTTGAGCAAAGACCAGAACCTTCGATTTCTGCTCTAAGCTTGGACCTCGCGCATACTCCAGATCCCAGGGGGATGCCACTGCTCAACACTTCCAAGCCAAAGGAGCAGGCGCTGAAGGGTTGAAGCAGGCTGTTTACGAAGGATCCGCCTTTAATCGATCGGCGGTCCAACGAATTCGATCCCGTTCCTGTTGCAGATCGCTGCCAGCATCTGCTGATCGGCCTCCGTGAACGGAGCCGCCGGCGGAAGCGCCAGTTCTTCTGCCTGGACCGAGGCCTCACGCACCATATAGGCGAGCACGCCGTCGAAGTGTGCGAGGCTGAGGGCGCCGACTGCGCTGAAGTCGATGCGGTCCAATCCGAACGGGGATGGCACGTCTCGGATCACATCCTTGATCTCGTTGCCGCGGGCCTCTCGGGGATCGCCTCGGCAGCTGCTTCTATCTGACGGGGCGCTGCGCTGGTGATGCGTTCCGTGAACCAATGGCCCAGAGACTTCAAGCATCCAGCCTGCCATCCGCCCCACAGGTTGCTCCCATGGCAATAAGGCAGAGTGTTCTCAGCGTGCGCTCGTCACGCCGGCCTCGCTGTCCAGCGCAGTCAGGATCCGGTGCGCGGCCTTCACGCGGGCCGGGATGGGGTAGTTCCTGTTCGCCAGCATCACAACACCGATCCCCTTGGCGGGCACGAAAGCCACATAGGCCCCAAACCCGTTCGTCGACCCGGTCTTGTTGATCAGCACGTCCTTCCGGGGAGGCTGCGGCGGGTCAAACCTCGTCACTTCATTGGGCTTGAACATCACCTGGACGGAGTTGCCCTCAAGCAGCCGGTCGAGATCCGTCGGGTAAGCGAACATCTCCCACCCGAGGCCCTGCATCATGTCGCCGACCTTGTAGTACCCGGTGTGCGTGGCCTTGATCGCGCGTTGCATCGTCTCGTCGAGTGTCGAGCTGTTTATGTTCACCTCAGCGAATCCGATCAGATCGGCCGATGTCGTCTTCACGCCGTAGGCCTCCGAGTCCCAGATGCCCGGAGATACCCGGATGGGCTTGTTATCTTTGGAATAGCCGTAGGCGTAGTCGCCTATCCGGTCCTGAGGAACCCTGATGTACGTGCGCTTCAGGCCGAGTGCCGGGAAGAGCATCTGCTCCATAAGGTCGTCGAAGGGCTTGCCCATGCTCCTGGCGGCAAGATGGCCGAACAGGCCGATGCTCGGGTTCGAGTATTGCCGATGGGTACCGGCGGGATAGGCCGGGCGCCAGTTCCGGTAATAGGCAATCATTGAGTCCTGATCGGTGACATTATTGGGAAACTGCAAGGGCAGGCCGCCTGCCGCATAAGTGCCAAGATCGAGAAGGCTGATCTCGTCGAAGCGGCCTCCTGCGAGAGCGGGCATGTATCGGCTCGCCTTGTCAGAGAGCGAGAGGGCACCCGTCACCTGCGCATACGACGCGAGGGTTGCGGTGAAGGTCTTGCTGATCGAACCGACCTCGAACAACGTCTCCTCGGTAACCTTGCGCCCACTCTCCTTCGAGGCGACGCCATAGTTGAAGTAGGACCGCTGGCCCCCGATGGTGACCGCCACGGCCATGCCCGGCACGTCGTACTCGTCCATGATGGGCCGGATCGCCTCAGTCACGATCTGCGCGAGACGATCCTGGCTGCCGCCCTCAGCAGCGTGAGCTCCTGGGCCGAAGAACAGGGAAGCGGCTGCAAGATATCCGAACCGTCGGCGTGTGATCATGACATCGTTCCTCCGTTGGTTGGCGGACCTTGACCGATGGACTGGATTCCCACAAACGAGGAATTCTCGCCAGAGCCATTAGAAAAACTAGGTCTTGACCATGGCCCGACCGCATCTTCCCCTCAATGCCTTGCGAGCCTTCGAAGCCTCGGCCCGGCATCTCAGCTTCACCCGGGCCGGGCTCGAGTTGCGCGTGACGCAGGCCGCTGTCAGCCATCAGGTGAAAGGCCTTGAGCAGATGTTGGGCGTCACGCTCTTTCGCAGGCTGCCGCGGGGTCTTGCGCTGACGGACGAGGGGCTGATGCTTATGCCCGTGCTCACCGAGGCGTTCGAGCGGATTGATGCGACGCTCGATCGGCTGGAGCATGGCCAGATCGAGGAGGTGGTCACAGTCGGGTGCAACAGCACATTCGCGAATGGGTGGCTGCTCCAGCACTTGGATGAGTTCCGGGCCCGGCACCCTCTGATCGACCTGCGCCTGTTGATCAACAACAACCGGGTCGATGTGGCCGGCGATGGCCTCGACCTCGCCCTGCGCTTCGGCAACGGATCGTGGCATGGGACGGACGCCGTTCATCTCCTGTCGGCACCCCTATCTCCGGTGTGTGCGCCTGCGACGGCCAAGCGCCTGCGCCATCCCTCGGACCTTGCGCGGGAAACCCTCTTGCGCTCCTACCGTGTCGAGGAATGGCCCCTCTGGTTCGAGATGACGGACATCCCGTGCCCGACCATCCGCGGGCCGATGTTCGACAGTTCCGTGACGATGGGGGAGGCCGCCGCGCAGGGGCTGGGCGTTGCTCTCGTTCCGGTCTGTATGTTCCAGCGCGATCTCGCGGCCGAGCGGCTGGTGCAGCCCTTTCCCGTCGAGGTGCCTGCCGGCTCTTACTGGTTGACGTGGCTCAAGTCCAAGGCTGTGACGCCAGGAATGGGAGCCTTCCGGGCTTGGCTCCTGCTGAAGTTGGCTGAGTTGGAGCGATGACGGTCACTGGCTCTGGCGGGGCTGTGCGTAATCGATCACCCATCGGATTGCGCGATGGCGGGACATGCTCGGCCAGGACGTGAACTTCCGACGGATGGCGCAGCAGTTGCCCCAGAAGCAACCTATGGTCGGCTTGAGGAATCTAGCATCCCATGCGAGTACGATCCCCATACCCGAGGGTGACTAGGCCATCGAAAGGACTGCTTCTGGCACATTCGCGAAGGAGACCAAATGTCCGTTGATGGAGGAGACAACAGTCATTCGCGAGCGCCGGCAACTCCTTCGGATGACCCATTCCTGATTTAGCACGGAGGCCAGCGGGTTCGCCCTCCAGAACCAGTCGAAGGGATTCGAAGCAAGGATCCAGACGAAGTCTGCGGCGAGCTGGGCGAGCATTGCCGCGAAAAGGTATCGAGCCTGACGGGATGATTGCCCGTCATGAGGGAGAGCGGCCTATGTCTCTCAAGCCTAGCCTCTTTGCGGTCCTGCTCTTGATCGGCTTTGAGTTAATCGCCCAAGTCCACGACATCTACTCGTCTCTGAGAGACAGAGTCGGAAGGAATTGCTGCGACGGCGGGGATTGTCGCCCAGCGCCCTACCGGGTGACGCCAGCCGGGGTGTAGACGTCCGTCGAGCGAAAGAGGATGAGCGAGCGGTTACGGTTCCAGATAAAGCGCCAGCCGCTGCGCCGCGTTCTTGAGGTGGGTCTCGGCCGCGTGCCGGGCACCCGCCGCATCGCGGTTGACGATGGCGCTGAAGATCGCTTGGTGCTCGGCCTGCACGGCCTGCGTCAGGCCCTCCAACCGTGCCGTGTTGGCCCTGGCCGTGCGGATGAAGGTGCGTACGCGTCGGTCCAGGAAGTCCGACATGTCGCGAAAGAACGGGTTTCGAGCCGCTTCCACGATGGTCCGGTGGAAAGCGAGATCCTCGTCGACGCCGGATTCGCCCCGGTCGATGGCCTGCTGCATGGCATCGAGCTGGGCCTGAATGGCTTTCAGGTCCTCGTCCGACCGGCGCGCGGCCGCGTGCTCGGTCGCGCTCGCCTCGAAGGCCATCAGCAGTTCAACGATGTTGCGGATCTCCTCCCGGTTCGTGAAATCCGCAATATCGAGACGAAAGACCGATACGGCGCCCGGATCCGCCACAAAAGCTCCCGCGCCCTGCCGCGTGGTGACGAGCCCGTCATGCTTCAACCGGCCGATGGCTTCGCGTACCGTCGGGCGGCTGACGCCGTAGGTCTCGGAGATCTGCTGCTCGGTCGGCAGCTTCTCGCCGGGGCGCAGGCGCCCCGATACGATTTCGTCCCGCAGGCGCACCGCGACGGTGTCGGCCAGCGAGGGGCCCCGATCGATGATGCCGCGTGAATGTGGTGCCATGGGAGGTTGTTCCTTGCCTTAGCTCCCGGGAGCCATTAAACCTCAACTGCCTATATAGAGTCCGCCGTTCACGTGCACGCTCTCGCCCGTGATGAAGCTCGCCCAATCCGAGCACAGGAAGGTGACGAGATGGGCGACTTCCTCCGCCGTGCCGAGGCGTTTCAGCGGTGTCTGTTCGATAAGCCCGGGGCGAGACGCGAGCAGCGGCTGCACCATCGGGCCGTCGATCAAGCCGGGCGATACCGCATTGACGCGCACCCGTGGGGCGAGTTCCAGCGCAAGTGACCGGGAGAAGGTCAGCACCGCGCCCTTGGCGGCGGCATAATGCGAATGCATGTAGCTGCCCCGATGACCCGCCATCGACGCGATGTTCACGATGGCGCCGCCGTCCCGCAGGACAGGGATGGCCGCGCGGCAGGTGTAGAACACGCCCGACAGATTGACATCGATGGACTGCCGCCACTGCTCGTCCGTCATGTCGTGCACCATCTGGTCGCGGTAGATTCCCGCACCCGTGACGACGAAGTCGACCGCGCCGAATCGCTCCTTGGCGACCCCAAGGCAGCGATCCGCGTCCGCGGACACGGACGCATCGTGCCGCAGACCGACGACGCGTCCGCCGGAAGGGTCGAGTTCGCGCGCGAGCGCGGTGACGCCGGATTCGTCGAGATCGGTCAGGACGCAATTGGCCTCAAGAGAATAAAAGACCTTTGCGATCGCACGGCTGATGCTGCCGCTCGCGCCGGTGAGGAACAGGGTTTTGCCGGAAAAGTCGAACATGGTTCCGCCAATCCGTTCCTCAGGTGAGAAGCCAGCCGCCGGCCACGTCGCAGACCTGACCGGTCACGAAGGCCGCTCCGTCGGAGGTCAGGAATAGGCATGTATTCGCCACGTCCTCCGGGCTCCCGAGACGCCGCAGCGGCGTGGCGAGACGGGCGGCCTCGTTGGCCTCGGGTGCCGTTCCCCGCACGAGCGGCGTGTCGATTCGTCCTGGCGCGACGGCGTTGATGGTGATCCCGTAGGGACCGAGTTCGCCGGCCAGATGCTTCGTGAATCCGATGAGGGCTGCCTTCGAGGCCGCGTAGTGCACGCCCACGATGTCGCAATAGGTCTTGCCGGCCACGGACGAGAGGCTGACGATTCGGCCGCGACCGAGTTCGCGCATGCCCGGCACGACCGCCTGCATGCAGTTGAACGCCCCAGTCAGGTTCACGTCGAGGACGCGACGCCATTCGGCAGGGCTCATCTCCCAGGCCTGCGCGCGTTTTCCATCCGCGCCGGATTTCGGCGAAATGCCCGCATTGTTGACCAGGATGTCGATGGTTCCCAATGCCTCGGCGGCCTTGCGGCAGGCGAGGGCGACCGCGTTCTCGTCCGCGACGTCGGCCGCGAGGGCAATTACCTTGTACCCTTTTTCACGAGCCGCCGCTGCGGCTTCTTCGGCAAGGGCCAAGTCATGATCCACATAGGCGACGCGGGCGCCGGCTGCCGAGTGGGCATCCGCAATGGCGCGTCCGATGCCGCGTCCCGCGCCGGTGATCAGGGCTACGCGCCCGACATGTGAACTCACTTGCGGATCTCCAGCATGATCTTGCCCTGGTGCGCGCTCGATTCCATCAGCTGATGGGCTTCGCGTGCCTGTTCGAGCGGGAAGGTGGCATGAATTACGGGCCTGACAGCTCCCTTTTCGAGGAGGGGCCACACGTTTTGGCGCAGAGATTCGGCGATCTTGGATTTGAGCTCGACTGAGCGCGGACGCAGCGTCGACCCCGTGATCGTCAGACGGCGCAGCATCACGGGCATGAAATCGATGTCGACCCGGCTCGCCTGCAGGAAGGCGATCTGAACGAGGCGGCCCTCAAGAGCCAGGATCGAGATGTTGCGCCCGATATAGGGGCCGCCGACCATGTCGAGAACGACGTCCACGCCCTTTCCGTCCGTGATCCTGCGAACCTCCTCGACGAAATCGCTCGCCCGGTAATTGATGGCCACATCCGCGCCAAGCGAGCGGCAGAAGTCGCATTTGTCAGGCGAACCGGCGGTCGCATAGACGGTCGCGCCGAATTGCTTCGCGAGCTGGATTGCGGTTGAGCCGATTCCGCTCGATCCGCCGTGGACCAGCAGCGTTTCGCTCGCTTTCAGGCGACCGCGCGTGAAGACGTTGTCGTAGACCGTGAAATAGGTCTCGGGAATGCCGGCCGCTTCCAGCAGCGACAGCGGAGCCGGAATCGGCAGGCAGAGAGGTGCATCGGCCACGCAATATTCCGCATAGCCGCCGCTCGCCACCAGGGCGCAGACCTGATCGCCCACCTTTAGATGACCGACGTCGCTCCCGACGGCGACGATGCGCCCGGAGACTTCGAGACCCGGAATATCGGTCGCTCCGGGAGGAGGGGGGTAACCTCCGGCGCGCTGCAGGCAGTCTGGGCGATTCACGCCCGCGGCCGCGACCTCGATCAGAACCTGCCCGGGGCCGGGCTGAGGGAGAGGTGCGGCCTCCAGGCGGATGACCTCGGGGCCGCCGGTTCCGTCGAAACGGACCTGACGCATTGTCTCGGGGATCGTCATCGCAAAAATTTCCTCCTGCGGGGGCGCTGTTCGCAGCCGGTTACGCCCAGCCGTCATGCTCGACCTTAGGATTAGCAAATTCCTACTTGTCAGGCAACTTGGTTATCTGCAACTATCCGCCCGCCGGATGAAAAAGGTGCCGGTCGGAATGTGCTGCGAGGCGCTGCTCGGAACGTGGTCCCAATGGAAGGGACCTCAGGAGGAAACGATGAAGTTGATTTGGAAGGTGGCTCTGGCCACCGGCTTGGCCCTGGGGGCAACTCAGGCTTCTGCTCAGGAGGCCTTGAAGGTTGGCGCGCTGTACCCGTTCTCGGGCGGCCTTGCCCTTCTGGGAGATGAAAGCTTCCGCGGCCTTGAGATCGCCGTCGAAGAGCGCAACGCCGCCGGTGGACTGAACGGCAAGAAGATCGAGCTCGTGCGCGGCGATGCGGTCGATCCCAACCAGGCTGTCGGCGAGGCGCGCCGCTTGACGTCAGTGGAAAAAGTTTCCGCGATCTTCGGTACCTATTCCTCGTCGCTGGCCATCGCGGCCACGCAGGTCGCCCAGCTTGCGGGCGTTCCGTATTTCGAGCTCGGAGCGATCTCCGATCCCATCACCGAGCGTGGCCTCAAATATGTGTTCCGCACCAACCCGACCTCCAAGGATTTCGCGAACCGGATGGTCGACTCGGTGATCGAGGCCGTTGCCCCGGCTCTCAATGCCGATCCGAAGAGCCTCAAGATCGGCATCATCCATGAGGATTCGCTCTACGGCCAGACCGTGTCCGGCTTCCAGCAGGCACGCGCCAAGGAGAAGGGGCTGAACCTCGTCGAGACGCTGCCCTATTCGGCGAAGTCGGTGGACCTGACGCCGGTCATCCTGCGTCTTAAGTCCGCGGGCGTCGACGTTGTGCTGCAGACTTCCTACCAGAACGACACGGTTCTGTTCTTCCGTCAGATGAAGGACCAAGGCTTCAAGCCCAAGGCCGTGATCGGCGCGGGCGGCGGCTATTCGACCCGCGATACCGCGCAGGCCGTCGGCAACGAGAACATCGAAGGCGCTCTCAACGTCGACTTCCCGCAGTACCGCACGAATCCTCAGGCTGCTCCCGGCATCGACGAGTTCGTGAAGAAGTACCAGGCCAAGTACGGCATTCCGCCGCGCTCCGGCCACAGCCTCACCAACTACATGGGCGCCAACGTCTTCCTCGACGCGATGACCGCCTCCAAGGACCTGAAGGCCGACTCGATCCGCGAAACCCTTCTGAAGGTCGACGTGCCGGTCGGCAAGACCGCCACCGGCTGGGGCGTGAAGTTCGACGAAAAGGGCCAGAACACCCGCGTCAGCCCGTTCCTCATGCAGTGGCAGGGCGGTGAGCTTGTGACCGTGTTCCCTGCGGAGGCTGCCGTCGCCAAGCTGAAGACCGGCGTGGGTTCGAACTGATCTCCGTCAGACTTGCGGTCTCCGGGAGCAGAAGCGTTCCTCGGAGACCGCCTTTTCATCCCCTGACCATTCCTGCTTGCGTCCCGGAGTTCCTGGATGGACGTTCTCGTACAACTCATCCTCAATGGCATTCTGCTCGGCAGCATGTATGCCATCATCAGCGTCGGCCTCACCCTGATTTTCGGGATCGTCCGGGTCGTCAATTTCGCTCACGGCGAGTTCCTGATGGTCGGCATGTATGCCGTCTATCTTCTGGGAACGTATTTCGGCCTCAACCCATATGTGTCGATCGTTCCCGTCGTCATCCTGCTCTTCGTGCTGGGTGCGCTGGTGCAGCGCTTCATCATCCAGCCGCTTCTCGGAGCCGATGAGCACATCCAGATCTTCGCGACCGTTGGTCTGTCCACGGCCCTCGTGAACCTCGCCCTTCTGGTCTTCGGCGCCGACCTCTATTCCCTGACCGTGCCGAGCGCCCGCCAGTCCATCGCATTCGGCGGGCACACCCTGTTGGTCGGCCAGCTCATCATGTTCGTTTGCGCGTTCGTCCTCGTTGCAGGCTTGCATTTCTTCATGCAGACGACGGCGCTGGGACGCGCCATTCGCGCGACTGCCCAGAACCGCAACGCAGCGCTCCTCATGGGCGTTCGTGTCGACCGCGTCTACGTCATCACCTTCGGTCTCGGCGCTGCCTGCGTGGGTCTCGCGAGCGCGCTCTTGATTCCGCTTTATCCCGTGACGCCGACCATCGGCACCTACTTTGTGCTGACCGCCTTCGTGGTCGTGGTGCTGGGCGGCATGCGCAGCATCTATGGGGCCTTCGTGGGCGCCATGATCATCGGCATCGTGGACAGCCTCTCGGGCTACTACATCGCTCCCGACCTCAAGGAAGTGGTCTATTTCGCCATCTTCATCCTCATCCTGATCTTCAAGCCGACCGGCCTGTTCGGATTCGGCCGCGGCACGGAGTGACATCATGACCGCCAAAGTCATTGCGCCACCTGCGACGGGTCAGCGGAGCACGGGCGTTCTGTCCCGCCTGACGAACCCGCGGGTCTATTGCGCGCTCATTGCGCTCTCCCTCCTCCTCATCGTACCGGCGCTCGTCGGCTCGCCTTTCGTCGTGCACGTCTTCGTGACGATCTGCGTCTTCGCGGCCCTCTCGACCGCCTGGAACATCGTTGGCGGCTATGCGGGACAACTCTCGCTGGGCCACACCGTGTTCTACGGTATCGGCGGCTACACGACCGCGCTCCTGATCCAGCATTTCGGCATCAGCCCCTGGATCGGAATGTGGGCCGGCGCCGCGCTGTCCGCCTTGGTGGGAATCGGCATCGGCTATCCGTGCTTCCGTCTGCGCGGCCCTTTCTTCTCGCTCGCGACCATCGCGTTCCTGGAAGTGGTGCGCCTGCTGTCGATCCACTTCACGGGCCTGACCGGCGGCGCTGCGGGCCTTATCGTCCCGCTCAACCTCGGCTGGGCGTGGATGATCTTCGAGGACAAGTTCAACTACCTCTACATCGCGTTCGGCCTGCTCGTGCTGACGCTCGTCGTCTCCTGGTCTATCCGTAATTCCCGCCTCGGCTTCTATCTGACAGCCGTGCGCGAGCGCGAGGATGCAGCCTTGGCGGCCGGCATCAACAACACGGGAGTCAAGCTGAAGGCGGTGATCGTGTCGGCGGCCTTGACCTCGCTCGTGGGCTCCTTCCACGCCATGTACATGACGTTCCTCGAACCGGCGACGATGTTCTCGCTTGCCACCTCCATCGAGATCGCCATGTTCTCGCTGATCGGTGGCCTGGGCACGGTCTTCGGTCCGCTGCTCGGCACCGTGCTGGTGGTCCCGATCGCGGAACTCGCCCGCGGCTGGCTCGGCGCATCCGCGAACGGCCTCCATGGCTTCGTGTACGGCACTGTGCTTGTCATCATCACCCTGACTCTGCCGGGCGGCCTCGTCGGAACCTTCGGTGCGCGCGTCAGCCAGTGGATCGACCGCCTGCCGGGCGGTGGGCGTCGTGACGACGACTATGCGGCTCCCGTGCAGCGTCCGATCTCGGGCGAGCTGGGTCAGCCGATCCTCCAAGCAAAGAACCTCGTGATGAAGTTCGGAGGGCTGACGGCGACCGACAACGTCTCCATCACTCTTCTCCGCGGTGAAATCCTCGGCATCATCGGCCCCAACGGCGCCGGCAAGACGACACTCTTCAGCCAGATCTCGGGTTTCCTCAAGCCCACGTCCGGCACGGTCGGCATCGTGAGCGGCGATGGCCTGATGACGAGCCCCACCTCGGCGGACGAGTTCGCCCGGCTCGGCGTCGGCCGCACGTTCCAGATCGTTCAGCCCTTCGGCAAGCTGACCGTTCTCGAGAACATCATGGTCGGCGCCTTCATGCGCCATCCCAAGGTGGACGATGCCCGCGCGGCGGCCCTCCGGGTCGCCCGGCTGATGGGCCTCGAGGACATCAAGGACGTGGAAGCTCGCAACTTGCCCATCGGCGGACTGAAGCGCCTTGAGGTCGCCCGGACGCTCGCCACGGAGCCTTCGATCCTTCTCCTCGACGAGGTGATGGCGGGTCAGAGCCAGTCCGACACGGTTAAGATGGTCAACCTCATTCGCACCATTCGCGACACCGGCGTCACGGTCATCGCGATCGAACACAATATGCAGGCAATCATGAGCCTCTCGGACAGAATCGTGGTGATCGATTCCGGACGGGTAATCGCACAAGGCGATCCGCAGGATGTCGTGAAAGACAGGCGTGTGATCGAGGCCTATCTCGGAGAGGATTTCGTCGATGCTCAAGGTATCTAACGTCACGGCGGGCTACGGCCGCACCGTCATCCTTCAGGATATCTCTATCGAGATCGGCCGTGGCGAGGTCGTCACCATCATCGGCTCTAACGGGGCCGGAAAGACGACGTTGCTGCGCACCATCTCGGGGCTCGTGAAGCCGACGAGCGGCGAGATCACCTTCAACGGCGAGCGCATCGACGGGCACAATCCCTCCGACATCGTTGGGCGCGGGCTCATCATGGTGCCGGAGGCGCGCCAGCTCTTCCCGGTCATGACCGTGCGCGACAACGTCATGATGGGTTGTTACCACCCCAATGTCCGGGAGGGCGCCGCGAAGCGCTTCGAGGAAGTGCTCGACATCTTTCCCCGTGTCAGGGAACGCCTCGATCAGCTGGCTGGCTCCCTGTCCGGCGGCGAGCAGCAGATGGTGGCGATCGCGCGCGGCCTTATGGCGTCGCCGAAGCTGCTGATGCTCGACGAGCCGTCCCTCGGCCTCGCGCCGCTGATCGTCCAGCAGATGTTCGGCATCGTCGACCGCATCTGTCAGATGGGCACCACGGTGCTTCTCGTGGAGCAGAAGGCCTTCCACGCGCTCAAGATCGCCGAGCGAGCCTATGTGATCGAGAACGGGCGCATTGCCATGGAGAACACCGGTGTCGGCCTTCTGGCCGATCCTCACATCAAGACCGCGTATCTCGGAATTTAACGGACAAGACGGCAATGCTGCACCGGAACTATATCGGCGGAGAGTGGGTCGAGGGCGTCGCCACGAACCTCAACATCAATCCGTCCAACCTTGACGACGTCGTGGGCGAATACGCATCGGCGGATGCGTCACAGACCGAAGCTGCCGTCGCGGCCGCTCACGCGGCCTTTCCCGCCTGGGCTGCATCGAGCCCGGAGGTGCGGTCCGATATTCTCGACCGGGTCGGCACCGAACTGCTGGCGCGCAAGGATGAACTCGGACGACTCCTGTCTCTCGAAGAGGGCAAGACTCTGCCGGAAGGCATCGGCGAGGTCGTGCGGGCCGGACGGGTTTTCAAGTTCTTTGCCGGCGAGGCCCTTCGGCTGACCGGCGACCGTCTCGCTTCCGTGAGGGCGGGCGTCGATGTGGAAATCGTTCGCGAGCCGGAAGGCGTGGTCGGGCTGATCACCCCCTGGAACTTCCCGATTGCCATTCCGGCCTGGAAGATTGCTCCGGCGCTCGCCTACGGCAACACCGTGGTGTTCAAACCGGCGGATCTCGTTCCCGGCTCCGCCTGGGCACTATCCGAGATCATCACGCGGGCCGGCGTTCCGGCAGGCGTGTTTAACCTGGTGATGGGGCCGGGCTCTCAGGTCGGCAATGCCATCGTCAGGTCGCCGCTGGTGCGGGCCGTGAGCTTCACGGGTTCTGTGCCAGTGGGACGCCGTCTCGCGGGCGATCTCGTGGCGCGGGGTGCCAAGATCCAGCTCGAGATGGGCGGCAAGAACCCGCTCATCGTGCTCGACGACGCGGACATCAAGGTCGCGGTCGAGTGCGCCGTCAACGGCGCGTTCTTCTCCACCGGCCAGCGCTGCACCGCGTCCTCGCGCCTGATCGTGCAGGAGGGTATCCATGACCGGTTCGTCGCGGCCCTGAAGGAGCGCATGGCGGGCCTCAAGATCGACGACGCTCTGAAGCCCGGCACCGATATAGGACCCGTGGTCAGCCGCTCTCAGCTCGAGCAGGACATCGGTTACGTCGATATCGGCCGCAAGGAAGGCGCCAAGGTCGTGATCGGCGGCGAGGCCCTGGATCGCGACACGCCGGGCCACTACATGGCGCCGGCTCTCTTGATCGAGACCACCAACGACATGCGGGTCAACCGCGAGGAGATTTTCGGCCCCGTCGCGACGGTTATCCGCGTCCGCGATTACGAGGAGGCGGTTTCCATCGCGAACGACACGGAGTTCGGGCTGTCGTCGGGCATCTGCACCACGTCCCTCAAATACGCGGGCGACTTCAAGAAGCGCTCCAGCGCCGGAATGGTCATGGTGAACCTGCCGACGGCGGGCGTCGACTATCACACGCCGTTCGGTGGTCGGAAAGGTTCGTCATACGGTCCTCGGGAGCAGGGCGCCTATGCGCGCGAGTTCTATACGGCGGTGAAGATCGCCTACACGCTCGGGTGATGCGATGACGACGATTACAGGCCACACGACCATCTGGGGCATCCTGGCGGACCCGATCCACCACGTGAAGACGCCTCAGGCCCTCAATGCGATGATGCATGAGCGGGGCGTCGACGGCGTCATGATCCCGTTTCATGTGGGAGCAAGCGATCTCGACACCTTCGTGATGGGGCTCCGGTCCATGCGCAACCTGAAAGGGTTCGTGGTCACCGTTCCGCACAAGACCGCCATCGTGAATCTCTGCGACGAAGTCAGCGATCAGGCGCGTGCCATCGGGGCGGTAAACACCGTGCGGCGTGAGGCCGATGGCCGCCTTGTGGGCGAAATGCTCGACGGGGCGGGTTTCGTCTCGGGCCTGCGCCAAGGCGGCATTGATCCACGCCGACGCAGGGTCTATCTGGCCGGCGCCGGCGGCGCTGCCAACGCCATTGCGTTCGCGTTGGCGGAGGCCGGAGTGTCGCGCCTCACCATCGCCAATCGCACGCGAGCCAAGTCCGAAGACCTGCAACAACGGCTTGCGAAGCACTATCCGGCGGTTCCAGTCGAGATCGGAACCAGTGATCCGACAGGGCACGACATCGTCGTGAACGCGACGTCCCTCGGATTGAAGGACGGCGATCCGCTTCCGCTCGACGTGGATCGTCTCTCGGCCGATCAGATCGTCGCCGAGATTATCATGCAGCCGGAGATCACTGCTGTCCTGGCTGCCGCGAAGGAGCGCGGCTGCCGGACCCATCCAGGCCAACCGATGCTCGCCTGTCAGCTCGAACTGATGGCCGCGTTCATGGAGATGCGTCCGTGAGCCTTAAAGGACGCTGCGTTCTCATTACGGGCGGCGCATCCGGGATCGGCCTCGAGCTTACTCGGACGTTCGTCGCTCGCGGTGCGCGCGTACTCGTCATGGACTGGGACCCGAAAGCGCGGGAGGCCGTTCGCGATCTTGGGAACGTGGTCGTCGCCTCCGGCAGCGTGACCGAGCCCGCAGACGTGAAGGC
>JAEXGT010000096.1 GCA_023450615.1 Pseudomonadota bacterium
AGCCGGGAGCGGTCCTGCGGATGAGACTGACGCAAGTCCTCCGGCAGGAGGCCGCCCGCACATCCTTTGCAGGAAAGATGCGGTGTCCGCCTAAAAAAGCCGTGCGCGAGGAGCCGTTTGGTTCTTCACTCACTCACAGCATCGAGCCGGACGCCTCCTCGCGCCTCCCTCGACCCAGACCCTCGGAGCCAAAAGCTCGCGAGGTCACTCCCGTATGTTCTTTGATAATCCTGCTTTCCACACGATAGGCGCGGGCTGGAACGCACCTTATGCACCACTCCCAAAGGAGCAGCGACCAAAGTGCGAGCCCGTCCCGCTTGCCGGACCCCTCTCTCTTTCCGTAAACCTAGCCCTAACTACCCTTTAACAACCTGTCTGGGAGAAACGTCATGGAAGAGAAGATCTACGACGTGCCGTCCGAATGGACCCACCGTGCCTATCTGGATGACGCGGGCTACCGCGCGAAATACGAGGCCTCGGTGAAGGATCCGGAAGCGTTCTGGGCCGAGGAGGCCAAGCGCATCCACTGGTTCAAGGAACCGACCCGGATCAAGAACACGAATTTCGGCCCAGGCGAGGTTTCAATCCGCTGGTTCGAGGACGGCGTCACCAACGTCGCCTATAACTGCATCGACCGGCATCTTCACACCCGCGGCGACCAGGTAGCCATCATCTGGGAAGGCGACGATCCTTCCGAATCCAAGAAGATCACCTATCGCGAACTCTCCGCGCAGGTGAACCGCATGGCCAACATCATGCGCAATCGCGGCGTCGAGAAGGGCGACCGCGTCACGATCTACATGCCGATGATCCCGGAAGCGGCCTATGCGATGCTCGCTTGCGCGCGTCTCGGCGCGATTCATTCCGTGGTGTTCGGCGGCTTCTCGCCGGATTCGCTGGCCAGCCGCATCCAGGACGCGAAATCCGCCTTCATCATCACCGCCGACGAGGGCCTGCGCGGCGGCCGCAAGGTGCCCCTGAAGGTCAATGTGGATGCCGCCATCGAGCGCGTGGGTGCGGGCGTGGTGGATCATGTGCTCGTCGTGCGCCGCACGGGCTCCGCCGTGAACATGGTGCCGGGCCGCGACGTGTATTACGACGAGGCGGCCGAGATGGTCTCCGACGAATGCCCCTATGAGGAGATGAACGCGGAGGATCCGCTGTTCATTCTCTACACCTCCGGCTCGACGGGCACCCCGAAGGGCGTGCTGCACACCACCGGCGGCTATCTCGTCTATGCGGCGATGACGCATCAATACGTATTCGATTACCACGACGGCGACATCTACTGGTGCACCGCCGACGTGGGTTGGGTGACGGGCCATTCCTACATTCTCTACGGACCGCTCGCCAATGGCGCGACCACGCTCATGTTCGAGGGCGTGCCGACCTATCCGACGATCTCCCGCTTCTGGGATGTGATCGACAAGCACAGCGTGAACATCTTCTACACCGCGCCGACCGCGATCCGCTCGCTCATGCAGGCGGGCGAGGAGCCGGTGAAGAAGACCTCGCGCAAGTCCCTGCGCCTGCTGGGCTCGGTCGGCGAGCCGATCAATCCGGAAGCCTGGGAATGGTACCATCGCGTGGTCGGCGACAGCCGTTGCCCCATCGTCGATACCTGGTGGCAGACGGAGACCGGCGGCATCCTCATCACGCCGCTGCCCGGCGCCACGAAGCTGAAGCCCGGTTCCGCCACGCGTCCGTTCTTCGGCGTGAAGCCCGAGATCGTGGATGCTGACGGCAACGTGCAGAGCGGCGCGACCGAGGGCAATCTCGTGATCGCCGATTCCTGGCCGGGCCAGATGCGCACGGTCTATGGCGACCACGAGCGCTTCGTGCAGACCTACTTCTCCACCTATCCGGGCAAGTACTTCACCGGCGACGGCTGCCGCCGCGATGCGGACGGCTATTACTGGATCACCGGCCGCGTGGACGACGTGATCAACGTCTCCGGCCACCGCATGGGCACGGCTGAAGTCGAGTCGGCTCTGGTGGCGCATCCTAAGGTGTCGGAAGCCGCCGTGGTCGGCTATCCGCACGACATCAAGGGCCAGGGCATCTACGCCTATGTGACCCTGATGGCGGGCGA
Organism: Pseudomonadota bacterium; assembly: GCA_023450615.1. GTDB lineage: Bacteria > Pseudomonadota > Alphaproteobacteria > Rhizobiales > Beijerinckiaceae > Microvirga. The sequence goes on from JAEXGT010000096.1 coordinate 2,093, forward strand.
GCAGCCGACGGAAGAACTCCGCAAGGAACTGGTGGCCTGGGTGCGCAAGGAAATCGGCCCCATCGCCTCGCCGGACCTGATCCAGTTCGCCCCTGGCCTGCCGAAGACCCGCTCGGGAAAAATCATGCGCCGCATCCTGCGCAAGATCGCCGAGGACGAGTTCGGTTCGCTGGGCGACACCTCGACGCTCGCCGATCCCGCCGTGGTCGACGACCTGATCACGAACCGCCAGAACAAGCGCACGCAGGCGGCCTGAGCCAATGACCGCGTCATCCCGGGGCCGCATCAGCGGAACCCGGGATCGCGCGACGAGAAGAGCTTATTCTGATAACGATCCCGGATCGGCTTTGCCGTCCGGGATAATGCCTTCCTAGCCTTGGAACCGTCGCCGTTCCTTCGACGTCTCACCCTCACACCGGTTTGCAGGAGAGGTCGGGACATGTCTACGCGGATCGCCATCGCCTTAGCCGCTCTCGCCCTCACCATCTCGGACGCATCCGCCCGCGACGTGGTACCGTTCGAGGCCCGCGTATCGCCAGGGACCATCGTGATCAGGGCGGGGGAGCGGCGGCTCTATTACGTCCGCGGCGACGGCACCGCCCTGCGCTACCGGGTGGCGGTCGGCAAGCCCGGCAAGCAATGGTTCGGCGAGGCGCAGATCGACGGCAAGTACGTGCGGCCCGCCTGGGCGCCGCCGGAAGAGGTGAAGCGCGACAATCCCAGCTTGCCCGACGTGATCCCCGGCGGCGCGCCGAACAATCCCATGGGTGCGCGGGCGCTGACCCTCAACCTCGACGAATACGCCATCCACGGTACCAACCGCCCCGGCTCCATCGGCACCTACGCCTCTTACGGCTGCATCCGCATGCTCAACGAGGATATCGTGGATCTCTACGAGCAGGTGAGTGTCGGTACGCGGGTGGTGGTTGAGCGGTAGGTTTCTTCATTCTCAGGCGTTGCAGCCAAGCCGGATGCAGAGGAATTAACCGTATGGCTTGACAGAAGCCGAAACTCCATAACATATAAAGAAATCTTTATATCTTTATGTGAGCGCCATGGAGATCGACCTTCTCGGACTAAGCCTTTTCACGCTGGCTGCCCTGGTTCTGCTGGGCTCTCCAGGCCCCGCCATCGCTGCTTTGGTCGCGGTCGGACGGAAGCGCGGCTTTGCAAAGGGCCTGAGCTTCTATGGCGGTCTTCAGGTGGGCCTTGCTTTGGCTGCCGGTGTCAGCGCGGCGGGGCTCTTCTCCCTCATTCAGGTTTTCCCCATCATCACCTTCACGATGACCGTGGTCGCGGCTCTTTACCTGGCATATCTCTCCTACAAGATCGCCACTGCGCCTGTCGGGCCGCAGGAGACGAAGGGTGGCTCCGACTTTGCCTCGACGCCCCTCGGCGGCTTCGTGCTCGGCATCACCAATCCGAAGGCCTACGTGGCTTTTGTCTCGCTGATGGCATCCTATTCTGTCGTCCGCTCGAACACGTTCGCCGATTCAGCTGCCAAATGGCTGTTGTGCGTGATCGTGATGATCGTCGTCGATATCGTCTGGCTGTGGCTTGGCGTCGTGATCCAGAAGGCGAACCTGAAGCCGAAGGCCGAGCGCGTGCTCAACATCGTCATGGGCGGAACGATTCTGCTTACGGCTGTTCTGGCTTTCGTCTGAAGGCTCTGGCGAACACATCGGATCGATCCCAAAAGTGCATTCCACTTTTGGGTCCGATGCTCTAGCGGTAGAGATCCGCGCGGGTCGGCAGCAGGCCCGAGGGGCCGCGGGTGCGCTTGGAGACGAGCGTCTGGTTCACGCCCACCGCTGCGCGCTCGAAGGCGAGCGAGCAGCCGGCGAGATAGAGCAGCCACATGCGGGTCTTTTCCTTGCCCACCATGGCCTCGGCCTCTTTCTGCCGGGCGCTCAGATTCTCCCACCACAGGCGCGTGGTGCGCTGGTAATGCTCGCGCCAGCCCTCGACATCGTGCACCTCGAAGCCGAAGCGTTCGAGATTGGCGATGGACATGCCGAGATGATCGAGCTCGCCGCCGGGGAAGATGTAACGGGTGAGCGCCTTGTATTCGGGCTTGAGCTTGCGGAAGGCCCGCTCGCTCTTCTTCGCGCGCCGCGCGATGGAGTGGTGGAGATAAAGGCCGCGCGGACGAAGCAGGCGATGCACCGAGCGGAAATAGGTGGGATGGTTCCGAATGCCCACATGCTCGAACATGCCGATGGAGGAAATCTTGTCGAACTCCCCATCCATCTGCGTGAAATCCTTCACGAGAATGTCGACGCGATCCTGCAATCCTAAACGCGCCACCTTCTCGCGGGCGAGCTTCGCCTGCTCCTCGGCGAGCGTCACGCCAGTGGCCTTCACGCCGTAATGCTGCGCGGCGTGGCAGACCAGCGCGCCCCAGCCGCAACCGATATCGAGGAAGCGCTCGCCTGCCTTCAGCCGCAGCTTGCGGCAGATCATGTCGAGCTTGTCGAATTGCGCGCGGGCCAGATCGTCGTGCCAGTCCGGCTGGAAATAGGCGCAGGTATAGACCATCTCCGGATCGAGGAAGAGGCCGTAGAACTCGTTGGACACGTCGTAGTGATAGGCGACGTTCTTCTTGTTGGTCTGGGGTTTTCCTTCCCGCGCCTTCGGGTTTTCCTCGACCCGGGCGAGAGGGCGCGGCATGTCGGCATCCGCGCGCCAGAAATAATAGGCGGTCTTCAGGGCCTTGAGCTTGCTCACCCCTCGAAGGCGGCGTCCGGCCTTCTGCGGGCGCTGTGCGGCAAGATCGAAGATGGTGCCGTTCTTGAGGTCGAGCAGGCCCGACACATAGGCGTTGAGGACCGTGTCCAGGTTCGGGCGGCGGATGAGGCTCGCGATGACGTTCTCGTGCCGGACGGCCAGACGCATGGCATAGGACGGCAGGTCGGCGGGAACGGTGGAGCCGTCCCACAGCTCGAAGCCGAACTGCAGATCGAGCGCCTTGTGCGCCTCCTCCAGAAGATCCCGGAAAAGCCTGAGCCGCTCTGCCCCGTTCATTCCCCCGCTATCCTCGGTTTTTCGCGTTGCAGCGTGACACTAAGCGGGGGTGGCTCCTGAGACAATCGTTTCGGCAAAGAGAGCCGTTCAAAAGTCGCTGGCGAGGCCTTTGACCTCCCAGTCGTCGTAACGGACCGGCTCCAGGCCGCCACGGCCCTGAAGCTCTTTTTCCTTGGCGATTTCGGCCGCGCGGGCGTCGATCTCGCGGCGCCGCTGGGCGGCCTCCTCCAGGGCCCGCTGAGCCGCAGGGGAGAGGGGTTTTCCGGGCGCTGCCCCTTCGAGGGCGGTCTCCGAAAGCGCTTGGGGAGTCTCTTCGGTGCTCATGAGAGGCCTTTATCAGGTCTGCGACCGCTATGGGAGAGGCAAGACGGCGCGGCTGCCCTTGGTCCGGAGCTGGACCATTCCCACATGAAAGGTCAAACGAATGAATCTCTGTTCGAGGTGGAGACCCTGATGAACACCGTCAAGACCGGAATGCTGCTGGCGGCCCTGATGGCCCTGTTCGGCGTTGTCGGCTACATGCTGGGCGGCGCAACCGGCATGATGATCGCGCTCGGCTTTGGCCTGGCCACCAACCTTTTCGCCTATTGGAATTCCGACCGGCTGGCGCTGGCCGCCCACCATGCCATCGAGGTGGATGAGCGGACCGCCCCGGACCTCGTCCATATGGTGCGGGACCTGGCCCGGAACGCGGGGCTGCCCATGCCGCGGGTCTATATCATCGAGAACCCTCAGCCCAACGCCTTCGCCACGGGCCGCAATCCGGAGAATTCGGCGGTTGCCGCCACCACGGGGCTTCTCAACATGCTCTCGCATGACGAGGTCGCTGGGGTGATGGCGCACGAGCTGGCCCATATCAAGAACCGCGACACCCTCATCATGACGGTCAGCGCCACGATCGCAGGCGCCATCGCGACCTTGGCCCAGTTCGGCTTTCTCTTCGGCGGGCGCGGCAGCGACAGGCCCAACCCCATCGTGATGATCGCCACCGCACTCATCGCGCCGATCGCGGCCATGGTGATCCAGATGGCGATCAGCCGTTCGCGGGAATATGACGCCGACAGGATGGGCGCGGAGATCTGCGGCCAGCCCATGGCGCTGGCTTCGGCGCTCGCGAAGATCGCGGGCGGCGTGGCCCATGTGCCCAACATGGATGCGGAGCGCCATCCCGCCACCGCGCCGCTCTTCATCATCAATCCGCTCTCGGGCCAGGGCATGGACAACCTGTTCTCCACCCACCCGGCGACGGAAAACAGGATTGCGGCGCTCCACGCTTTGGCGCAGGAGATGGGAACGACGCCGCAACCCGGCTTCTTCGCGCAGAATTCATCGAGTCCCTGGGGCCAGCCGCCCCGCCGCGGACCTTGGGGTTAAATGTTTTGAATCAATCGGACGAACAGGCCGGCCTCGGCCCCCGCCGCCTTGCCTGGATGGCGGTGGCGGAAACCATGAAGCGGCGCGTGCCGCTCGACGACGTGCTCGATGAGCTTTCTCCCAAGGAGAACCTCTCGGCGCGGGACGAGGCCCTGGCGCGCGCCATCGCCATCGTCACCTTCCGCCGCCTCGGGACTTTGGGGCAGGCGCTCAACGAGCGCCTGAAGCGCGATCCCAAGGACGAACGCCTGCTGCATCTTCTCGCCACCGGCGCGGCGCAGATCCTGTTTCTCGACATCCCCGACCACGCAGCCGTCGACAGCGCCGTGCGGCTGGCCCAGGAAGACCCGAAGCTCCATCACGCGGGCGGGTTCATCAATGCGGTGCTGCGGCGCGTGGCGCGCGAGCGCGACATGATCCTCGGCGCTCAGGCGCCCTGGCTCGACACGCCCACATGGCTCGAGGAGCGTTGGGTGGAGCAATATGGCGAGGAGCTGGCGGAAAGGATCGCAGGAGCGCATCGCTCCATGGCCTCCGTCGATCTCTCCGTGAAGGAGAATGCGGAGGATTGGGCCGAACGTCTCGGCGGCGTGCTGCTGCCCACGGGGAGCATCCGCCTCGTGGAGCGCACCGCGATCCGCGACCTGCCCGGCTTCGATGAAGGCGCATGGTGGGTGCAGGATGCAGCCGCCGCCCTCCCCGCGCGCCTGCTCAACGCCAAGCCCGGTGAGCGCGTCGCCGATCTCTGCGCCGCCCCCGGCGGCAAGACGGCGCAGCTCGCGGCGGCGGGCGCGGATGTGCTCGCAGTGGACCGCTCGGCCAAGCGCCTGAAGCGCCTGGAAGAGAATCTCGCACGCCTCAACCTGAAGGCCTCGACCCGCGCCATCGATGCGGAAAAGCTCGATGAAGCGCCGTTCGACTCGATCCTGCTCGATGCACCCTGCTCCGCCACCGGCACGATCCGCCGCCATCCCGACGTGGCCTGGACCAAGAGCGAAGAGGACATCCGCAAGCTCTCGGGTCTCCAGACGCGCCTGCTCGACAAGGCGGCGAGCCTTCTGAAACCCGGCGGACGCCTGGTTTATTGCACCTGTTCGCTCGAAGCCGAAGAAGGCGAGCGGCAGGCTGCGGGATTCCTCACGCGTCATCCCGAATTCGCGCGCCAGGCGATCACGGCGGACGAGATCGGCGGCCTTGCCGAGTGCCTTACGCCCGAAGGGGACGTGCGCACCCTGCCTTGTCATCTCATCTCGAGCGAACACGACCGCGGCGGCCTGGACGGCTTCTTCATCGCGCGTTTCGTCAAGGCTTCCTGACGCGTAAGCATGAGATCTCACCCCGATCCTCAGCGGATTGTGCCCGCAATCCTCTGAGGACGGGTTGGGTTTCTGTTTAAACCGGTCACAACAACGCGTGCTTACACGTTGTTAACCAGTCAGCAGGAACTCCCTTCTATGCTGGCGCGGACGAGCATGACCTAAAAGGAGCGCCACGGGTGGATTTCGGGCCAGATCGCTGGCGTTTGTACAAGCTTGCCTTATCGGAGGCAGGCCGTGCCATGCGTGGAGCAACGGTCTGGAGCTTGTCCAAGGTGTTCGCGCGAACGCCGATGCCCACGCGGCTGCTTTTCGCGCCGCAGGATCTGCGCACGGCCGACCCCACCATCGCGACCGATATCTATTCCGGCTTCTTCGCCTTCGCGGGACGCGCGATCACGACGAGCGGCCGCTCGCCATTCGCCTTCACGCCACCGAGCAGAGCCTGGGGCGAGGCGCTCTACGGCTTCGGATGGCTGCGCCACCTGCGGGCCGCGGGCACCGCTCTGGCGCAGGCCAATGCGCGCTCGCTGGTGGATGAATTCGTTTCCTCGAAACTCGGCGACAGGAATCTTGCCTGCGACACTCAGGTGATCGCGCGTCGCCTCATGTCCTTCATCAGCCAATCCCCGCTGATCCTCGAAGGCGCGGATCACGCGTTCTACCAACGGTTCCTGCGCCTGATCGGCCAGCATGTGCGCGAGCTCGAGCGCCATGTGCGCTCCGGCGCCCTGCCCCAGCAGCAGCTGATGGCGGCGATTGCGCTCTGCTATGCGGGCCTTTGCTGCGAGGGCCTGGATCGCAATTTGCGCCGCGCGAGCCGCCTCCTGGCCCGTGAGCTCGACCGGCAGATCCTGGCCGATGGCGGCCATGCAAGCCGCAACCCGCGCATCGTCGTCGATCTCCTGTTCGACCTTCTGCCCCTGCGCCAGATGTTCGCGAGCCGCGAGGTCGATACGCCCGAGGCGCTGCTCAACGCCATCGACCGCATGTTGCCCATGGTTCGCCTGTTCCGGCACGGCGACGGCACGCTCTCGCATTTCAACGGCATGGGCGTGACGGCGGCCGACCATCTCGCGACCCTGCTCACCTATGACGACATGCGCAGCCAGCCGATCCAGCACGCGCCCCATTCGGGCTACGAGCGCATGGAGGCGGGCCGCACGCTGCTCGTGGTGGATGTGGGCGCTCCGCCTCCGAGAGGCCTTTCGACCGAAGCCGGCGCGGGCTGCCTGTCCTTCGAATTCTCCAGCGCCTCGCAGCGCATCGTCGTCAATTGCGGCACGCCGCGGATCGCGGGCGACACCATCATCCAGGCGTCGCGCTCGACAGCCGCGCATTCGACAGCCTCGGTCAACGACATCTCATCCTGCCAGACGGTGGGCGACCGGGGCGGCTGGTTCAGCCGGCGGCTCGCCCGCTGGCTGCTTGGCCGGATCGGCCCCGTGGTGCTGAGCGGCCCGGAGAAGGTCACTTCCGAGCGCAGCGAGCGGGAGCACGCCCAGGTTTTGACCGCCAGCCATGACGGCTATCGCCAGCGCTTCGGCGTGATCCACGAGCGGCGGCTGCAGCTTGCGCCCAAGGGCAATGTCCTGGACGGCGAAGACGTCTTCTGGGGCGAAGGCACAGGAGCCGCCTCGGCGGAGGTCACCATCCGCTTCCACCTCGCCCCCGGCGTCAAGGCGAGCCGCGCGCAGGGTGGACGGGTCGTGATGCTCGTCCTGCCCAACCAGGAGGCCTGGCAGTTCACCGCCACGCCGGTCGGGACCCATGTGGAGGACAGCGTGTTCCTGGCGGCCCCCGACGGCATGCGCCGCACGGAGCAGATCGTGCTCGGCCTGCGCCCCAGCGAGACCCCTTCCGTCCGCTGGCGCTTCGAGCGCCTGGCGCGCACCTATAATCCGAGCCAGCCCGAAGGGACGACAGGGGATCTGCTGTGAGCGGGGTCGCCCAAGGCCCGCGCCCATGAGCATCGCCGATGCGGTCGGACTGGTCGGGGTCGCTGCCTATCTGTCGGCCTATGGGCTCCTTCAATTGGGTATCCTGAAAGTCGAGGACGGCCGTTATGCCCTGCTCAACGGCGCGGGCGCCCTCCTGATCCTCTATTCCCTGGTCTACGACTTCAACCTGCCCTCCTTCATCACCCAGACGGCCTGGCTGATCCTGACGATCATCGGGTATGCGCGGTTGCGTTTGAGGCGGAGGCCGCCAGCGGGGTCGGAACGGTAGCGAAGCAGCAGCTCCTTCGGCCTTCCCCTATGGCAGCCAAAGGCTTGGTGCATACCTGAAACCCTACTCTCCCCGGTTCCCATACCGCCCCTCTCGTGCTATCGCGCCCGCATCCTTTACCCCTTCATGGAGCGGCCGCCATGCCGAGCGATCTGAAGCGCGTTTCCCGCGCTCTGCTTTCCGTATCCGACAAGACGGGTCTCGTGGACTTCGCCCGGGCGCTGGTTGAGCGCGGCATCGAGCTGGTCTCGACCGGCGGCACGCACAAGACGCTCAGCGAGGCGGGCCTGCCCGTAAAGGATGTGAGCGACCTGACGGGCTTTCCCGAGATGATGGACGGGCGCGTGAAGACGCTGCATCCGTCGGTCCATGGGGGCCTTCTCGGCATCCGCTCGAACCCCGAGCATCAAGCGGCGATGCTCGCCCACGGCATTCAGCCCATCGACCTGCTGGTGGTGAACCTCTACCCCTTCGAGGCAACCGTCGCCGCGGGCAAGCCCTATGACGACTGCATCGAGAATATCGATATCGGCGGCCCCGCCATGATCCGCGCCGCCGCGAAGAACCACGGCGACGTGGCCGTGGTGGTGGACGGCGCAGACTATGCCGCCATTCTCGACGATCTCTCCGCCCATAACGGCGCGGTGACCTACACCCTCCGCCGCCGTCTCGCCCAGAAGGCCTATGCCCGCACGGCGGCCTACGACGCGGCGATCTCCAACTGGTTCGCCAACGAGCTCGATGAGGCCACCCCGCCCTTCCGCGCGCTCGGCGGCTCCATTGCCGAGGTGATGCGCTACGGCGAGAACCCGCACCAGAGCGCCGCCTTCTACCGCACGCCCGAGCAGCGCCCCGGCGTTTCGACGGCGCGTCAGGTGCAGGGCAAGCAGCTCTCCTACAACAACATCAACGACACCGACGCCGCCTATGAGGCGGTCGCGGAATTCGCGCCGGAGCGTTCGGCGGCCATCGTGATCGTGAAGCACGCCAATCCCTGCGGCGTCGCGGAAGGTGCCAGCCTCGTGGAAGCCTACGAGAAGGCCCTGCGCTGCGATCCGGTTTCGGCCTTCGGCGGCATCGTCGCCATGAACCGCACCCTCGATGCGGAAGCGGCAAAGGCCATCACGGAGATCTTCACGGAGGTGATCATCGCCCCTGACGCGAGCGAAGAGGCGATTGCCATCGTCGCCGCGAAGAAGAACCTGCGCCTGCTGCTCGCAGGCGGCCTGCCCGATCCGCGTCAGGCCGGCTTGACGCTTCGCACGGTGGCGGGCGGCTTCCTCGCGCAGTCGCGCGACAACGCCGTCGTCGACGCGATGGACCTCAAGGTGGTGACGAAGCGCGCGCCGAGCGAGCGCGAGCTCGCCGATCTGCGCTTCGCCTTCCGCGTGGCCAAGCACGTGAAGTCGAACGCCATCGTCTATGCCAAGGATCTCGCTACCGTCGGCATCGGCGCGGGCCAGATGAGCCGCGTCGACTCCTCCCGCATCGCCGCCTGGAAGGCGGCGGAAGCCGCCAAGGCGGCAGGACTGCCGGAAACGCTCGCCAAGGGGTCCGTCGTCGCCTCCGACGCCTTCTTCCCCTTCGCGGACGGCTTGCTCGCCGCAGCCGAAGCCGGCGCCACCGCCGTGATTCAGCCCGGCGGCTCCATGCGCGACGACGAGGTGATCAAGGCCGCCGACGAGGCAGGCCTCGCCATGGTCTTCACGGGCCACAGACACTTCCGGCACTGAGCCGATAGCAGCGTCATCCCGGGTTCTGCCGCGCAGACCGGGATGACGTTTCTCCTTTCGCCTCCCATATGTCTGGCAAGGAAAGGAGATCCTGATGATCATCACCACCACGCCCTCCATCGAAGGCCGACGCATCGCCGCCTATCGCGGCATCGTCTCCGGCGAGGCCATTTTCGGCGCGAATGTCTTTCGCGATTTCTTCGCCTCCATCCGCGACGTGGTGGGCGGGCGCTCGGGCTCCTATGAGCGCGTATTGCGCGACGGGCGCGACACGGCGATCAGCGAGATGATCGAGGAAGCGCAGCGCCTCGGGGCTCACGCGATTGTCGGCGTGCACATGGATTACGGCGCGATCGGCAAGAACGAAGGCATGATGATGGTGACCGTGAGCGGCACCGCCGTGACGCTCGAATAAAGCCTCAGGCCTTCTTCACGCCGCTCAGAAGCGCGAAACCTGCGAGCAGGAACAGGATCAGCACCGCCGGTCCCGCCGCTTGCGTCTGGAAGATCATGGTGGCGACTGCAACGGCAAGCGGCGCGAGGAAGGACGTGACCTTTCCCGACAGGGCCAGCAACCCGAAATAGCGGCCGGCCTCGCGCGGCGGCACGAGCCGCGCGAGCAGGCTGCGCGAGGAAGCCTGCAGAGGCCCTGCAACGGAGCCGATGACGAGGCCGAGCAGGACGAAGAGCTTTTCCGGCGCGCTCGCATAAAGTCCCTCGCCCGCAGGCGCCGAGGGGATGACGAAGAGAATGTGCTCGCGGCCGAGCGACAACACGCCCACGCAGACGAGAGCGAGGGTCAGGATTGCGCCCATGATGACGGGCTTCGCGCCGAAGCGGTCGTCGAGCCTGCCGCCGATCAACGCCCCGATGGTGCCGGTGATGGTGAGCATGATGCCGAAGAGGCCGAGTTCCGTCGCCTGCCAGCCGAACACCCCTGCCCCGTAGATGCCACCGAACGCAAAGAGCGCAACCAGCGCATCCTGATAGACCATGTTGGCGATGAGAAAGCGCAGTACGCCCTCGTGCCGCCGCGCATCGATGAGCGTGCGCTTCACCTGCACAAGCCCTTGCCACACGGCCTCGCCCAATTTCAGTTTGGAACGCGCGAGATCGGGCGTGAACAGGAAGAGCGGCATCACGAAGACGAGAAACCATACGGCCGAGAGCGGGCCGGTGATGCGGTCGCCCTCGTGTTGCGCGGGATCGAGCCCGAAGAGCGGCGTGAATCCGAAGAAGGTTTTGCCGCTGCCCGGATCGGCGGCCAGGAAGCCCAGCACGATCACGAGCGAGACCAAGCCTCCAAGATAGCCTATGGCCCAGCCGGTGCCGGAGAGCCGCCCGAACCGCTCCGGCGGCACGAGATGCGGAATCATGGCGTTGTTGAAGACCGCAGCCACTTCGACGGCGATTGTCGCGACGGCGAAGCCGAAGAGCGAGATGGCAATGGCGTGCGGCACGCCGGGCGCGGCATACCAGAGCGCGAAGGAAGCGACGAAGAGCACAAGGCCACAGGCCGCGATCCACGGCTTCTTCGGGCCTGTCGCATCGGCCACGGAGCCGAGAACCGGCGAGAGGATGGCGAGCGCGAAACCCGCCGCCGCCGTGGCATAGCCCCAGAGGCTCTGGCCTGTCACCGGATCGGGCGCGAGCGATGCCGCGAAATACGGTGCGAAGACGAAGGTGGTGACGAGGGTGAAGAAGGGCTGACACGCCCAGTCGAACAGCAGCCAGCCCAGGATGGCGGGGCGCGATGCCATGGCGGATTTCGTCCGCAGCTCGCTCCCCCTCACCAATTCGTTCCTGTCACGATGGACCTCTCGCTTCAGCCTGTTCTCGCCAGATCCCCGAGCAGGCTCGCCGCTACGGTGATCTTCGACAGGGTGAGCCCCGAAGTGACGATGCTGTCCACCGCGCTTCTGATGCGGCTGACATCGGCGCCGCGCTTCTCGCTCCAGGCCTGGACCGCGTCCACGCCGGAAAGATCGCCTGCGGAGACCTCCGCCGTCAGGCCGCGATGGGCATAGGCGATGCTGTCGATGGCGCGGTCGAGCGCCAGGCGGTCGAAATAATCGCTGACGGTGATCTCATGCGCCGCGCCGATGAGCGAGCCCAGGCGGAAGGCCGCTTCGAGCGCGAAGTGAGTGCGCGCGATGTCGCTCACGGGCTTGCCGGTCTTCTGCGCGGTGAGCGCGATATCGGGAGCCGCCACGAGATCCGGGAGGGCAGCGATGCGACGGGCCAGATCCTCAGGCACCCCTTGATCCATCAGCGCTTTCGCGCGGGCGTTCAGGACTTCGAGCGCGTCCGGCGACAGGGCTTCCGGCAGGATGCGCTCCACCTCCGCGATGCCGGCCTGATAGGCGCCGATCACCGCGTCGAGGGAATGGGTGCTGAAATCCACGTTGCGGATGAACCAGACGATGCGGTTCATGAGCAGATCCTGCAGCTCGCCGTAGAGACGCAGCTGGAGCTTGCCCGGCACCACGCCGTCGAGGGCATCGATGGCGACGTTCATCTCGGTGAGGCCGAACGAATCGCGGGTCGCCGCATAGGCCGCCGCAATCGTCGGAGCATCCGCGCCGGTCTGGTCCACGAGGCGGGCCACCATGGTGGGGCCGCCGCGATTGATGATGGCGTTGGCAAGCTGCGTCGCGATGATCTCACGGCGCAGGCGATGCGTTGCAATCGCATCCGGGAAGCGCTCGCGCATTTCAGCAGGGAAATACCGATCGAGTTCCTTGCCGAGATAAGGATCGTCCGGGACGGCGCTCTCCAGGAGTTCGTCATGCAGGGAGAGCTTGGCGTAAGCAAGCAGAACCGCGAGTTCCGAACGGGTGAGGGCCTCACCACGCCGCGCGCGCTCCGTGAGCGTCGCATCGTCGGGCAGGTATTCCACCTTGCGGTTGAGACGGCCCTGGCCTTCCAGCATCTGCATAAGACGGCGCGCGAAGCCGAGATCGGCAAGGCCGCGCTGCTCGGAGAGCGAGAGCGCCAGCGTCTGCAGATAGTTGTTGCGCAGCACGAGGCCCGCGACCTCGTCCGTCATGTCGGCGAGGAGCGTGTTGCGCGCTTCTTCCGTCAGGCGGCCGTCGCGCTCGGGCGTGGTGAGCGCGATCTTAATGTTCACCTCCAGGTCGGAGGTGTTGACGCCTGCCGAGTTGTCGATGGCATCCGTGTTGAGGCGAACGCCGTTCTGCCCGGCCTCGATGCGGCCGCGCTGGGTCATGCCCAGATTGGCGCCTTCGCCGATCACCTTGGCGCGCACATCCGCACCGGTGATGCGGATCGCGTCGTTGGCACGGTCGCCCACCTGCTCGTCAGTCTCGACGGAGGAACGGATATAGGTGCCGATGCCGCCGAACCAGAGCAGGCCGACACTGGCCTTCAGGATCGCGGTCATCACTTCGGCGGGAGTCGCCTCCGCCTTGTCGAGATCGAGAAGCGCCCGCACCTCAGGAGTGAGCGGAATTGATTTCGCGCTGCGCGAGAACACGCCGCCACCTGCGGAAATCAACGACTTGTCGTAATCCTGCCAGCTCGAACGGGGCAGATTGAACAGGCGCTCACGCTCCTTGAAGGCCGTTTCCGGATCAGGGTTCGGATCGAGGAAGATGTCGCGGTGGTCGAAGGCCGCCACGAGCTTCAGCGCGCGCGAGAGCAGCATGCCGTTGCCGAACACGTCGCCCGACATGTCGCCCACGCCCGCCACGGTGACGGGCTGCGTCTGGATGTCGATATCCATTTCGCGGAAGTGGCGCTTGACCGCTTCCCACGCGCCGCGGGCAGTGATGCCCATCTTCTTGTGGTCATAGCCCTGGCTTCCGCCGGAAGCGAAGGCATCGCCCAGCCAATGGCCCTTCTCGATGGAGAGCGCATTCGCCGTATCCGAGAACGTGGCCGTGCCCTTGTCGGCGGCGACCACGAGATAGGGATCGTCTCCGTCGTGGCGCACCGTGTTGGCGGGCGGCACCACATGGTCGCCCTCGATATTGTCGGTGAGCTGCAGGAGGGTGCGCACGAAAATGCGATAGCTCTCCGTGCCTTCTGCGAGCCATGCCTGACGGTCGCTCGCCGGCGGCAGCTGCTTCGGAACGAAACCGCCCTTCGCGCCCACCGGCACGATCACGGCGTTCTTCACCTGCTGCGCCTTCACGAGGCCCAGCACTTCGGTGCGGAAATCCTGCGGGCGGTCGGACCAGCGAAGACCGCCGCGCGCCACCTTGCCGTAGCGCAGATGCACGCCCTCGACACGCGGCGAATACACGAAGATCTCGTAGAGAGGCTTCGGCAGAGGCAGGCCTTCCACCTTCGCGCATTCGAACTTGAACGCGATGGTCTGGCGCGGCAGGCCGTTGCCTTCCAGCTGGAAGAAGTTGGTGCGCGTCGCGGATTCGATCAGGTTGATGAAGCGACGAAGAATGCGGTCATCGTCGAGGCTCGTGACAGCCTGCAACTGCTCTTCGATGGAGGCGCGCAGCTTGGCTTCGCCCTCGGCGTTGCCTGCATGGCGCGGATCGAAACGGGCATAGAAGAGCTTCACGATGTTCTTGGTGATCGCGGAATGACGCGCGAGCGTATCCGCGAGGTAATCCTGCGCATAAGCGACTTGGATCTGACGCAGATAGCGTCCGAGCGTACGCACCATGGCCACATCGCGCCAGCCGAGGCCCGCTTCGAGCACGAGACGGTTGAAGCCGTCCGATTCCGCCAGACCGCGGAACAGGGCGAGAAGCGCCGCCTCGATGAGCGTTTGAATCTCGTCGATCCTGATCGCGCCGCCGCTTGCGCGCTCCAGCGCCATGTCATGGAGCCACACGCGATCCATGCCGGTAACGCCAGTGGAAACGACGCGGTAGGTTCGCTCGTTCACCACGCGGAAGCCGAGATTTTCCAGAAGCGGCACACGGTCGGAGAGTGGCAGTGCCGCGCTGCGCGAGAAAACCTTCAGGTTGACGCGGGTGTCGTCATCGCCCTCGCGGCGATAGAGATCGACGGCGCGGGGACGAGCTTCGGAAAGCTGCTCCAGAAGACCGATATCCGTGATCGCCTGTTCGGCGCCGAAGGCTTCGCGATAGGCCGCGCTGAACGCATCCGCGTAGCGGGTGGCGAGCGCACGGGCGCGCACGCCGCCGATGGTCTCATCGAGCTGATCGCGCAGGGAATCGCCCCAGGTGCGCACGATGGCGGAAATGCCCTTTTCCAGCGTTTCCTGGGCGACCTGCGGCGTCTGCCCCTCGTCGCGACCGATGATGTAATGGGTGCGCGCGAGCGGACCTTCCGGATAGGTCGGATAGGAAGCGGAGACGCGGCCCTCGAAAATGCCTGCGAGAAACTGGCCGATGCGCTGGCGCACGCTCGTGTCGTAGCGGTCCTTCGGCACGAAGACGAGCACCGAGACGAAGCGGTCGAACTCGTCGGCGCGGGCAAGCGCGCGGACGCGCGGACGCTCCGACAGGTTCATGATATCGATGGCGAAGTGGTAGAGCGTTTCCTCGTCGATCTGGAACAGCTCGTCGCGCGGATAGCTCTCGAGAACGTTGAGAAGCGCGCGGCTCGCATAGCTCGACGGATCGAACCCGGCGCGGGCCACAACCTTCGCCACCTTATGGCGCAGATACGGCACTTCCGCCGTGGTGTTCGTATAGGCGCTCGCCGTGAAGAGGCCGACGATGCGCAGTTCACCCTTGAGCCTGCCATCCGCATCGAACAGCTTGATCCCGACATAATCGAGATGCGCGCGGCGATGGACGCGGGATTTGACGTTGGCTTTTGTGATGATGAGCGCCAGGGGCTTTTCCAGGAAAGCGCGGATTTCAGGCGTCATTCCCACGAGTTCGCGGCCACGGCGCAGCACGCGCACGTTGGGATCGCGAAGAAGGCCAAGGCCCGATCCTTCTACCGGATCGGCAGCGGAATCATCCTTCGGCAGGCGGTATTCGCGAAGTCCGAGGAAGGTGAAGTTATCGCGCGCGATCCAATCGAGGAACGCGATCGCCTCCCTCACCTCGTCCTCGGCTAAGGGCGGCGGGTTGAGGCGGTAGTTCTGAACCAGCTCGGTGACGCGGGCGCGCATGCCCGGCCAGTCGTGCACGGCGAGCGACACGTCCTTGTGAACGCGGCGCATGGCTTCGATGAGACGGTCGCGCGTCTCGGAATCGTCGATGCGCGGCAGGTGAACGTGGATGAAGCTCTCGCGCTTCAGGCCGTGGCGTCCGGTGCCGGTCGCCTCGCCCATGAGGCGCACGAGGCTTCCATCGGCATCGCGCTCCACGGCCAGGATCGGGTGCGCCACGAGGTAGGGTTCGTAGCCCTGATCGACCAGCTCGGCGAGGGTCGAATCGAGCAGGAAGGGCATGTTGTCGTTGACGATCTCGAGAACCGTCACCTCCCGGCGGCGGCCTCCGCGCTCGACCTCGAGATCGATGAGGCGGATATCCTCGCCGCCGCCCATGCGGGGCGCCTTCAGATGCTCGTAGGCCGCAGCCGCCAGCTCCGCGAGGGCGGCAGGCGAATAGGCGGCCAGATCCTCGGGCGGCACGCGCCCGTAGAGATCACGGACGAAGGTGGGTGGAGTGGCTTTGTGCCCTGCTTCCAGAACCGCAACGGCCTCGGCCGTCAGTTCGCTTCCGCTGGTCGGCGTTTCCAGCTTCATGCGCGTATCCTCTTATGATCGTTGCAAGAGGGTTGCCACAGAGCGGCAAGGTAAGCAACCGGACCGTCCGCTTCTGCACATGGCAGGGTTAAGTTTCGCGTGACACGGCAATTTTATGCTGCCTGAGCCTCGCTGGACGACAGATTCGTATCACCCCAATCCTTCAGGGCCAGCAGCACCGGCTCCAGACTCTCTCCCCGCGCAGACAGCGAATATTCGACTCGCGGCGGAACCTGCGCATAGACCACACGCACGATGAGCCCATCCGCCTCCAGCTCGCGCAACTGGTTGGTGAGCATGCGCTGGGTCACGCCCGGAATGAGGCGGCGCAGCTCGTTGAAGCGCAAGGTTCCCCGCAGGAGCTTGTAGAGAATGACGATCTTCCACTTGCCGTCGATGAGGCTGAGCGCACGTTCGACGGAACATCCGGTGGAGGGCTGCTTCTTCAGAACGCCGGGCATGGGGAATCCTTCACAGTATCCTTTTTGACACTATGTGTTCAAATTGTGCGTTCTTGCGATACTAGCCCCTATGCTCGACTATGTCTCCAGCAAAAGGAGACAGATCATGCGCGCCGTCGGTTATCAGCAATCCCTGCCCATCGACTCGGAGGCCTCGCTGCTGGATATCGAGCTGCCTTCTCCCGAGCCCGGCCCGCGGGATCTTCTGGTGGAGGTCAAGGCGATTTCCGTGAATCCCGTGGACACCAAGGTTCGCAAGCGCGCTCAAGCCGAGCCCGGCGGCTACAAGGTGCTGGGTTTCGATGCCGCCGGCATCGTCCAGGCGGTGGGCTCCGAGGTATCCCTCTTCAAGCCGGGCGACGAGGTGTTCCATGCGGGCGCCATCACGCGCCAGGGCACCAATGCGGAATTCCACACGGTCGATGAACGGATCGTGGGCCGGAAGCCCCGATCCCTGAGTTTCGAAGAGGCTGCGGCCATGCCGCTGACCACCCTGACCGCCTGGGAAACCCTTTTCGACCGCCTCGATATCCGCAAGCCCGTCCCGGGCGCGGCCCATGCGATCCTCATCGTCGGCGCGGCAGGCGGCGTCGGCTCCATCGCCGTGCAACTCGCAAGCCGGCTCACGGACGTGACGGTGATTGCCACCGCCTCACGTCCGGAAACGCAGGAATGGGTTCGGGGCCTCGGCGCGCATCACGTGATCGACCACGCCAAGCCCCTCGCCGCACAGGTGGAAGCCCTGGGCATCGGCGCTCCCGCCTTCGTGTTCTCGATCACGCATACGGAGACGCATTTCGCGGAAATCGCGAAAACCATCGCGCCTCAGGGTCGGTTCGCCTTGATCGACGACCCGAAGGACCCGCTCGAGATCAACCTCATGAAAGGCAAGAGCGTTTCGATTCACTGGGAGTCGATGTTCACGCGCTCGACCTTTCAGACGGCGGACATGGAACGCCAGCACGAAATCCTGAACGAGGCCGCGCGCCTCGTGGACGAGGGCAAGATCAAGACGACGCTTGCGGATGTGCTGGGCCCGATCAACGCCGCCAATCTCAGGAAGGCTCATGCTTTCATCGAAAGCAACCGCGCCAAGGGCAAGATCGTGTTGTCGGGTTTCTGAGACACAAAAAGAAAGGCCGCCTGAAAAGGCGGCCGATGTCTCGAGAATTGGTGGCCCGGTTCTTCAACAGCCTGGAGGGCTGGGGGGCTGACGTGTCCAAACCGTCGTTCGAACCGGGCCGTCGAGGCAACTCAATCATTTACGGCATTCAGTGAGGCGCCTTATGGGCGCGAATGCGGCAGGAATAAGATTTGGAAAATTAGAGGTGATTCATTTGATCCCAATGGGTTGATCCATTGCTTAGCCGGTCCCATCATCTGACTTTAAGGAAACCAGGAATGGGAGCTCTCATGAGCGAAGGAGATGTCTCGGAGCCGCTGCGCGGCTCGATGCAGGGCACGGCTCATGTCGTGCCCTTCCCCGCCACCCCCAAACAGGTGTCCTTCGACCGTGGCGAATTGCAGACAATTCTCAATCTCTACGGACGTATGGTAGCCGCAGGTGAATGGCGCGATTACGCCATCGATTTCACCCCCGACAAGGCGGTTTTCTCGATCTACCGGCGTACTTCCGAAATACCTCTCTACCGCATCGAGAAAGATCCCAAGCTCGCCAAGAGACAGGGCGCTTACTCCGTCATCGTCTCCACCGGACTCATCCTGAAGCGCGGACACGAACTCGACCGCGTGCTGCGCGTGCTCGACAAGCCGAAAGTGGTGTCGAACTGACAAAAATCCTGGGCGAGAACCGTCTCTGGAGCGGCTCGCGTCCGAAAGAGATGTTGCAAACAATGGCTCTTAGCCAACGTCTTCTTCGAGGTTCCGGCTCGACAGGAATGGCAACCCGATGCCCGAAGCGCTGTCGCATCGCACATTATCGGAGCTGATCGGCTCGATCTATGATTGCGCGGTGGATCCCGCCCATTGGGAATGCACGCTTGCCAGGATCGCCGAGGCTTCCGATTGCGCGGTGGCGTCGCTGACTCTGAACGACCTTCGTCACAACCGGTTTCTTCTGAACAATGCCGCCGGATGGGAGCCTTCTCTCCTGCAGCGGAAATCGGAAAAGCACGTGCCCGAAATCAACGCGCGGTTGACCGAGTGGCTGTCGTCCCAGCAGACGCTGGATGAACCCTTCGTGACATCCCGTCATCTTACGCCGGATTATGTCAGCTCGTCCGAATATGTGCGGGAATGCCTGGCGCCTCAGGGCATCGTCGACATCATGCATGTGTTCCTGATGTACACTCCCTTGCAATTCGCAGAGCTCGGCCTGGGCCGGCACGAGCGGCAGGGCGCGATCACGGAACGTGAAATCGAGATCGGCCGCCTGCTTCTGCCGCATCTGCGCCGCGCCGTCACGATCAGCAATATTCTCGATGTGCGGACCATCGAGCGCGATCGCATGGCCGAAACCCTCGACGCCCTGCGCTGCGGAGTCGTGCTCACCAACAAGGATTGTTCGATCCTGCATGCCAACCGCGCAGCGGAAAACATGCTGCGCGCGAATGGGCCGATCAGGGATCTCCGCGGAATTCTGACGGCGCGGACACCCGCTGCCGACCGCGATCTGCGCGATGCCATCAGGCTTGCTACGCAGGATGAGAACCAGTTGGCGCAGGCGCATCTTTCGATCAGGCTTTCCTCACCCGAATCCTCTCCGGCCTATGCTCATGTTCTTCCCATGACGGGGAATGGCCCGCGCACGAAGCTTCGGCCCGATGCGGTCGCGGCGGTATTCATCGGAACCTCTCAGGACGAGAACGGGGCCGGTCTCGTCGCCACGACCTTCGATCTGACGGCGGCCGAAACGCGCGTGCTCGAAGGGCTTCTGGCAGGGCGCACCCTGGCCGATACGGCCGCGCATCTCGGCGTCGCGCCATCGACGGCGAAAACTCATCTCGACCACATCTTCGCCAAGACGGGCGTCTCCCGCCAGACGGAGCTGATCAGGCTGGCGATGCAACTCGCCCTTCCGGTCCACGGGGCCCGTTTCTAGCATCTTCCTCCCCCGTTCGGTGGACGCGGGCTTTTCCCTGTCGTGGCACTTTTTCCTGCACTCATATCGGCGCCTGCCGGACCTCCCTTTCGCCAGGCGGGCTTTGGAACAGCAGGTCTCCTCATGTCTGGTCTGTCGCTTGCCACCTTCTTCGCTGGAATGGGCATCGGCCTTGCGGTCGCCGCGCCGATCGGCCCCATGGGGATCCTGTGCATCCAGCGCACCCTTGCATCCGGGCTGGCGGCGGGGCTGGCGACAGGATTAGGCGCTGCAACGGTGCATCTCGTCTACGGGGCCATCGCCACCATCGGCCTTGGCGCAACGGTCGGGGCCTGGGCCGGGGCGGATATGCGGGGCCTGTCGCTGGTCTCGGCGGGCCTGCTGTTCTGGTTCGCGCTGAGGATCTTGAGGCGAACCGCGGTTGCCGGGGCGGGCTGCGCGAGGCCCGAGCGGTGGCTACAGGTCTATGGAAGCGCGTTCCTGTTCGGCCTGTCCAATCCCCTGACGATTCTTCTGTTCGCCGCCATGCTGCCTGCCCTGACGGGGCGCGGCCAGATCGGTGAGGCTCCCCTTCTGATCGCGGGGATCTTTCTGGGATCGATCCTCTGGTGGGCGCTTCTCAGCACGGCTATCGCGTTCACCCGCGCCCGCCTCTCCGCGCCCTGGATCGCCACGATGAACAAGGGGATGGGCGTGACACTGGCCCTCTTCGGGACCTTCACGGCGGCGAATGCCTTCGGCCTCCATTTGCCGTGAGGAAGATGGAAGCCCGGATCAAGCGTCGCGCGGCATCCGCAGGAGCCAGAGGGTCGATGCAAGGGCTCCGAGCGCGCCGATGAACAGGATCGTTCGGATGCCGATGGCATCCGCCGCGGCTCCTGCAACCAGCGCGCCGACCAGTCCCAATCCAGCCGTCAGCAGATGAAACACGCCGCCCTCGCGACCGCGCAAGGCATCGGGCGTCTCGGTCTGACGGACGGTGGAAACCGTGGTGTAGAAGATCACGGACAGAGCATCGCCCATGAGCTGCGACACGCACAGGAAGCCGACGGCCATCCAGAGCGGGCCATGGGCCATGGGGATGAAAGCGAGCATGACGCTGTAGGCGATGAGAACACCGATCAGGAGCCGGCGGGGAGCGAAACGGCGTCCCGCCCAGCCCACGAGCCTTGACCCGATGACGGCGCTCACCCCGCCGAGGGCGATGACGAAGCCGAGCACGCCGGGCGGAATGGCAAGATCGCGCACCGCATAGAGCACGTAGAGCGGAGCGAAAAACGAGAGGCAGAAACCCAGGGTCGCGATGCACAAGGTCAGCGGCCTCAAGGTCGGATGGCTGAAGACGAAGCGTAAGCCCTCCTTCGTTTCGCGCCACAGGTCGGGTGCCTGCTCGCTCGGGCCTACCGGAATTTCGGGGCGCTTGATCGAGGACAGGAAAAACGCCGACCAGAGATAGGACAGGGCATCGAACAGGATCGCGAACGGGGCCGTGAAGATCTGGATGGTAAGCCCTGCGAGAGCTGGCCCGACCACTTCGGCGGCGGCATCCGTGGTCGCCAGCTTCGCATTGCCGTCGAGCAATTGATCGCGCTCCACCACGCTCGGCAGATAGGCGTTGTCCGCCGTCTGGAAGAGCATGGAGAACAGGGCGACGATGGTGGATACGCCGATCACGTGGCCGATGGTGATGGCGTCGAGCCAGGCGAGCACCGGCAGAGTCGCAAGCGCGCCGGCGCGGGCGAGATCCGCCAGGATCAGGATGCGCTTGCGCGAGGTGCGGTCGATCCAGGCGCCGACGAAGGGGCTCACGATCACGCCCGGCAGGGCGGAGAGCGCCACGAGAAGGCCGAGATCCATGGCGGAAGCGCCGAGCGTCAGCGCCGCGATGATCGGCAGGCCCTCGCGGGTGAAACGGGCACCCACGGCGGACAGAGCCTGGGCCGCCCACAGGCGCATGAAATCGGGATTGTCCCAAAGGCCGCCGCGCGGTCTGGCGATGAAGGAAGCAAGCATGGACGGAATTATGGGATGGGACGGCTCGGCGGCTCGGCGCTGCCGTGACTGAGGGGACGCTGCATGAGCACGGTGGAGAGCCAGCGCCCGTGCTTGTGGCCGACGCCTTTGAGGATGCCGACAGGCTCGAAGCCGAGGCTGCGATGGAGGGCGATGGAGCCCTTCGAAGCCTCATCTCCGATGACGGCGACCATGAGCCTGAAATCCAGCGCCTCGCACTCCTTGATCAGCGCCTCGAGCAGGGCGCGCCCGATGCCCTGCCCTTGGGCGGACGGCGCGACATAGATCGAATCCTCGACGGTGGATCTGTAGGCGGGCCGGGTGCGGTAGGCCCCCGCATAGGCATAGCCCAGGATTTCGCCGTCACGCTCGGCGACGATGTAGGGATAACCGCCCTCCAGGATGGCCGCCCGGCGCCGCAGCATCTCCGCCTCGGACGGAGGCTCGAGCTCGAAGGACGCCGTGCCGTGCAGCACCGCATGGGCATAGATCGCGGTAATGGCGGGAATATCGGCGTCTGAAGAGGGGCGCAGGGTCAGGCTCATGGCGCGTGCTGTACGACCAAGTCCGAAGGTACGCAATCGGCAAAAAGAAAAGCCCCGGCTTGGAGGCCGGGGCTTCGTTGAGCTTTTGCTCGCAGGTCCATTACTCGTTGCGGTTGCCGACCAGCGCAAGGAGGAACTGGAACATGTTGATGAAGTCCAGGTACAGCGTCAGTGCGCCCATGACCGAGACCTTGCCGGCAGCTTCGGTGTCGAAGTTGCCATACAGGTACATCTCCTTCAGCTTCTGCGTATCGTAGGCGGTGAGGCCCGCGAAGATCAGAACGCCGATCACGGAGATGCCGAACTGCAGTGCGCTCGACGCGACGAAGATGTTCACGATCGAGGCAATGATCAGGCCGAACAGGCCCATGATCAGGAACGAGCCCATACCCGACAGGCTGCGGCGGGTAGTGTAGCCCCACAGCGACAGCGCGCCGAACGAGGCGGCCGTGATGAAGAACACCTGCACGACGCTGGCGCCCGTGTAGCGGAGCAGGAGCGTCGAGAGCGAAGCGCCCATCACCGCCGCGAAGGCGAAGAAGGTGCCGCGTGCCGTAGCAGCCGACATGCGGTCGATACGGAACGAGAAGAAGAAGATGAAGGCCAGAGGCGCCAGCGCCACAACCCACATCAGGGGCGAGCCATACAGCGTCGCGCCGAACTGGGTCAGGCCGATGCCGCCCATGCGTGCGACGGCCTGGGACGGATCGCTCGTCGTGGCCAGCATGTTGATGCCGAGCGCGACAAGAGCCGAAATGGCCAGACCCAGAACCATGTTGTTGTAGACGCCGAGCATGAAGGCGCGCAGGCCCTGGTCGACCTGTGCTGCCGTCCGGGCAAAGCCGGTGCCATAGGCGGTTTGGTTTTGCTCATACGGTTGCATCGGAGTCCTTTCTCGCGGTGTCCCGTGTGTTCCCTCGAAAGGCTGAGGATTCAGCCTCCGGTCGCCACTATAACACGACGACGCACGGAATATGAGGGGGCGGCCCTTGCTTCGCAAGAGGTAACGCCAAGCTTCAACTTTTTGTGAAAAGAATTCTTGGGGGCAGCCCTAGAGCTGCTCCCCAATATCCTTCCATCGTTCCTCTATAACGCCGCGAGCGGATCGGGCGGTTAAAGGTTTCTCAAGTATTGCGCGGGCTTTTGACTTAGAATTCGCCATGTCCCCATCAGGCCGAGGCCCACTGTGACCAGTACGGCCAAGGCACAGGCAACCAACGCACCCGATAGATCTAAGCTAAAGCTTAAGTTCATGAGGCGGGTCACGATGAAATAGGACGCAAGCCCCCCGGCGAGCAGCCCGAAAACAGCGGTCGCAAGGCCGAGAAGACCGTATTCCAGGGCATAGGCCGAAAGCAGCCGGGCGCGGGTGGCGCCGAGCGTCTTCAGAACAACCGCATCGTAGAGGCGCGCCCGGTGACCCGCCGCAAGGGCACCCGCCAGAACCAGAAGGCTGGCGACGAGTGCGATCGAGCTGGCGCCCCGAATCGCCATGACGAGCTGCGAGACCACGTCGTTCACCGCCTCCAATGCATCCTTCACACGCACGCTCGACACCATGGGATATGTCTGAGCGGAGCTGCGCAGGATCCTGGCATCGGTCGCCGCATCCGACCCGTTGGGGAAGGTGACGGTCGCCAGATGCGTGTGCGGGGCGCCCGCGAAGGTGTTCGGCGAGAACACCATGACGAAGTTGATGCCGAGGGAGCGCCACTCGATCTCGCGCAGGTTCGCGACGGTCGCCGTGATGTTGCGGCCGAGCACATTGACGGTGATGTCGTCGCCGATCTTGAGCCCCAGGCCTTCCGCGATCTTGCGGTCGAAGGACACGAGAGGCTTGCCGCGATAATCCTCGGGCCACCATTCGCCCTGCACGAGCTTCGAGCCTTCGGGCGGAGCCTTGGAATACGTGATGCCGCGGTCGCCCTCCAGAACCCAGGAGATGTCCTCCGGCGCCTTGACCTCGGCGACGGGCCGCCCACCGAGCGTCACCAGACGCCCGCGCATCATCGGCACGCGCTCGATATGCGCGTCGCCGGCCTGCTTCTTCAGGAAGCTCTCGAACTCATCCGCCTGCTGGTTCGGAATGTCGAGGAAGAAGAAGCTCGGGGCGCGCTCGGGCAAACTCTGGGTGAGCTGCTTCGTGAGGTTCGTATCGATGAGCGAGAGCGTCACCAGAAGCGTGATGCCCAGCCCCAGCGACAGCACGAGCGACGGCGTGAGCGCGCCGGGCCGGTGGATGTTGGCGAGCGCGAGACGCGGAGCCGTACGGCGGGGGCGCGGCAGGCGGCGGGCCAGCGCCATGATGCCCATCGCGACGAGGCGCAGGAGCAGGAACGAGCCTGCCGCAGCCGCCACGAACATCAGGGCGACGCGCTGATCGTAGGCCGCGATCACGGCGAGCGTCACGAGTGACACGACGGAGACCCCAAGCGCCACGAGATAGCGCGTGCGCGGCCAGCGTCGCTCGGGATCGATCTGATCGCGGAACAGCCCCGAGACCTGCACGTCATGCGCGCGACCCAGCGGCGCGATGGCGAAGACGAGCGCGGTGAGCACGCCGTAGAGCAGCGCGATGCCGAGCTCCTGAAGCGCAAGAACGGGCTGAATCGGAATCGGCAGGAGATGGCCGAACGCGGCTGTAATGACGAACGGCAGGGCAGCGCCGACCGCAAGACCGATACCGATGCCGAGAGCCGCGATCAGCATCACCTGCGTGAGATAAAGCAGCACCACCTGCCCGCCCGGCGCACCAAGGCTTTTCAGGGTTGCGATGGAGGCGCGCTTGCGGTCCACGAAGCCGCGCACCGCATTGGCGACGCCCACGCCGCCGACCAGCAGTGCAGTGAGGCCGACAAGGGTGAGGAATTGCGTGAAGCGCTCGATGTTCTTGGCAAAACGCGGATCGGCATTGAGACGCGTGCGGACGCGCCATCCCGCCTCCGGCAGGACGCGGCTCGCCTCAGCCTCGACCTGCGTCAGCCCCTCCTCCGTGTTCAAGGCTTGCGGCAGGGTAAGCCGGTAGGTCCAGCGCACGAGGCTCCCAGGCTGCACGAGGCCGGTGGCCTTCAGCGCCTCCTGCGAAATCAGCAGGCGCGGGCCGAAGCCGATGCCGTCCGCGATCTGATCGGGCTCCGTCACGAGGCTGGCGCGCAGCTCCACATTGGCGGCGCCGACCGTCACCCGGTCGCCGACCTTCAGGTCGAGACGCGCGAGCAGCGCCGGATCGACCACCGCGCCGAAGGCGCCATTCCGCTCGGCGAAAAGTTCGGCGGGCGGCAATTGCGGATCGGTCTCCAGCGTGCCGACCGTCGGATAATCTGCATCCACGGCCTTCATCTCCACGAGGCCGGAGCCTTTGTCTCCGGCCACCGCCATGGCGCGCATGGAGGCGATGACGCTCACCTTCCCTTTCGAATCGAGGAAAGCCCGCTCGGGGGCGCTCGCTTCCCGCTGGATGAGGGAAAAGGCCATGTCGCCGCCGAGAATCCGGCGGCCTTCCCGGGAAATGCCCTCGGTCAGCGCGCGGGACAGGGAGGAGACGCTCGCAATCGCCGCGACGCCGAGCGCGATGCAGGCAAGGAAGATGCCGAAGCCTCTGAGCCCCCCGCGCAGCTCACGGAGGGCGAGGCGCAGGATGAGCGGCATTCTCGAATCGGATGCGGGACGCCGCGGCGCGGACAAGGTGCCATGCATGGATGTGAGCTCCTTAAGCCACGGCCGAGGCTGCATCGGCCTCGACCTGGCCGGAGCGCAGGCGCACCGTGCGGTCGCAGAGGCGGGCGAGATTGAGGTCGTGGGTCACGAGCACCAGAGTCGCGCCGCGATCACGCTTCAGGGCAAAGAGCAGGTCGACGATGGACGTGCCCGTATTCTCATCGAGATTGCCCGTGGGCTCGTCCGCCACGAGGATGGCGGGGTTGGGGACGATGGCGCGGGCAATCGCCACGCGCTGCTGCTCGCCGCCGGAGAGCTGGGCCGGATAGTGATGAAGGCGCGACCCCAGCCCCACGGCCTGCAATTCGGCCTCGGCGCGCTCGAAAGCATCGCTTTCGCCGGCCAATTCCAGGGGCAACGCCACGTTTTCCAGCGCCGTCATGGTGGGCACGAGATGGAAGGACTGGAACACGATGCCGATGCGTCGGCCTCGAAAGCGGGCGAGCGCATCCTCATCGAGACCGGACAGGTCCGTGCCGTCCACCACCACTCTGCCGGTATCGGGGCGCTCGAGACCCGCCATGGTCATGAGCAGGGTGGATTTGCCGGAGCCTGAAGGACCGACCAGCCCCACCGCCTCGCCCTTGTCGACCGCGAGCGAGATCCCCTTGAGGATATGCACCCGCGCGGCCCCGCGCCCGAGGCTCAAATCGACATCGTGAAGCGCAATGGCCTTGTCCTTCATGCCCTTAAATCCGATCTGTTGGAAACTGAAAGCAACCGTGTCTAGTCCGGCATAGATGGGAAGCCTATTGATGAAGCGCCAATCCGGCCCGTTCATGACGATCATTTTTGCGTGTGCGCTCGCCTTGACCGCCCTGCTCGCACCCACCTCCGCAGCCCTTGCACAAGAAAGAAGCCTGAAGCTCGTCGCCCTCGGCGACAGCCTGACCGCGGGCTACGGCCTGCCTGAATCTGCCGCCTTCCCGGTGGTGCTGGAGAAGGCTCTCAAAGCCAAAGGCTACAAGGTGGAGATCGCCAATGCGGGCGTCTCGGGCGACACCTCTTCCGGCGGCCTCGACCGGCTGGACTGGTCCATTCCCGACGGCACGGACGGCGTGATCGTGGAACTCGGAGCCAACG
>JAEXGT010000022.1 GCA_023450615.1 Pseudomonadota bacterium
GCGCCGGATCGAGCACGTCGGGCCGGTTGGTGGCGGCGATGATGATGATGCCCTCATTGGCCTCGAAGCCGTCCATCTCGACCAGGAGCTGGTTGAGGGTCTGCTCGCGCTCGTCGTTGCCGCCGCCTAAGCCCGCGCCGCGATGGCGGCCGACGGCGTCGATCTCGTCGATGAAGATGATGCAGGGGGCGTTCTTCTTGGCCTGCTCGAACATGTCGCGCACGCGGCTTGCGCCGACGCCGACGAACATCTCGACGAAGTCGGAGCCGGAGATGGTGAAGAAGGGCACGTTGGCTTCGCCGGCGACAGCGCGGGCGGTGAGGGTCTTGCCGGTGCCGGGCGGTCCGACGAGGAGCACGCCGCGGGGGATGCGGCCGCCGAGGCGCTGGAACTTCTGCGGATCGCGCAGGAACTCCACCACCTCCTGAAGATCTTCCTTCGCCTCGTCGATGCCCGCGACATCGTCAAACGTCACAGGCGTTTCCGGCTTGATGAGGCGCGCGCGCGACTTGCCGACGGAGAGCAGACCACCGCCGCCGCCTTGCTGGCCCATCGCCTTGCGGGACAGCCAGAGCACCACGCCGATCATCAGGGCGAAGGGCAGAAGCGACAGCAGGAGGCTGCCCAGCAGGCTCGGCTGCGGAGGCGGCTCCGCCCTGATCGTGACGCCCTTCTGCTGAAGCTGCGCAACCAGACCGGCGCCTTGCGGGACATAGGTCGTGACACGAGAGCCATTCGTGCGCTCGGCGACGACTTCCTGTCCCTGAATGGTGGCCGAGCGGATCTCGCCCTGCTCGACGGCCGTGATGAAGGCGGAGTAGGGGAGTTGATCGGCCTGTGGCGCCGCCGAGTTCTGGAAGTAGAACATCGACAGCATGATCAAGACCGCAGCCGCGATCGCAAATGTGCGAAGATTGGATGCGGTGTTAGGGTTGTTCATCTCTGTGCTTTCTCAACGGTCAAGAGAACAGGTGGATCAGCGTTGGACGCGGCGCGGCATCGGATGCGGCTTGTCCAAGTGCTGGCGAAGAAGATCCATGTTGCGCAGGTTCGAGCGGTAGAATACGTCGCCCACCCAGCCAACGACTGGAACCGCGCTGATTACGAAGTCGACGCCGACATGCCCGATCATGCGCAGAAGCATCGGCAGCGGGACGCCAAGACGGTGCGCTTCCCAGATCAGGTAAGCGGACATCCCTTTCGAGGTCAGCGTGCCGATACCGGGGATGACGTTCAGGAGCGCGTCCGCGCCGAAGCGGATATTTGTTCCTGGGATGCGGACGGCGCTGTCGAGGAGCCTCGCCAAGGCGTCGAGACGTGCGCGGGTCGCATCGGCACGGGACAAGGTGTCCTCGAAGGAAGCGATGTAGGAATAAGACGTCACATTCGTCTCCCAGATGCGGAGTCGGCTTCAGGCCGCTCCTCAGGTGAGAGAGTCCGACATCACAGCCTAGGGAGGACTGCCAGAGGGGCCCGGACCCCGGTACTCTCAAGGTGGGGATGGAACGTTTCAATTTCAAGGGCGAGCCGCGTTTCCCAAAGGAATGACCGTATTCCTAGCGGTGTTCGATGACGGTATATTCCGCGTCGATCACCCCATCCTGATGCGGGTGACGCTTCTGCGCCTGACGCAGTTTGCGGCGGATGTAGAAATGAAGGGCGACACCGCCGACGAGCATCACGGGCAGGACGATGACGAGGCCGATCAGCATGACGGCCAGAAGCGCGATACCTGCTGAGATGAGGACGGCGAGCTTGATCATCGTGCCCCAAAACTGGCCTGGGCCGGTTTTGTCGTTTCGTAAGGCATAGACGATCCGCATGAAGGGTCTCCCTGGCGATCCGATGATATGTTGATCACCATATGCTCATTCGAGCGGCCCGCCGCAATAACGGGAAAAGGTTTCGATGGCTCCCTCTCAGGTTTTTGAAGGGAGCCATCGCTTCCGGAGAAGATTATCCTCCATTGACCAGCGGCCACACTTCAAGTGCCCCGCGATAGATCATCTCGATGGAGACATAGAGGATGATGGCAAGACCCACATAGGCGATCCAGCGGTGCTTCTGGAGCAGGCGGGCAATGAAGCTTGCCGCAATGCCCATGAGAGCGATGGACAGGATCAGGCCGAAGATCAGCACGTTGGGGTGCTCGCGGGCGGCGCCCGCCACGGCAAGCACGTTGTCGAGGGACATGGACACATCGGCGACGACGATCTGCCAAGCTGCCTGCGCAAAGGTCTTGCGGGGCGCAGTGCCGGCAATCTTGCCGTCCTGATCGATGTCGCGTCCTTCCAGCGCCTCTTCGGCCTGGATTTCCTCCGCATGGCTGGTGCGCAGCTCGCGCCACATCTTCCAGCAGACCCAGAGCAGAAGAACGCCGCCGGCCAGCAAAAGGCCCACGATCTGCAGCAATTGGGTCGTTGCGGCGGCAAAAACGATGCGCAAGGCTGTTGCCGCGATGATGCCGATCAGGATGGCTTTGGTCCGCTGATCCTTGGGCAGACCGGCAGCGGCCAAGCCGATGACGATGGCGTTGTCGCCCGCAAGCACCAGGTCGATCATGATGACTTGGAGGAGGGCGGATAAGGCTTCCGTTGTGAAAAATTCGCTCATGTGGTCCCATTCTCATGAACAGGCAGCCGCCATGACCTCTGAAAAGCCCGCTCCACAATCCGCGCACCATCCCTCACAGCCGCACAAGGCCGTGGAGATGGGTGAGGGGATTATGGTCGGTCGAGAAGCATGAACCAGGCCACCCGATTGGATGTCCAGTCCGACATCGCAGCTCATTGGAACTGCCAGAGGGGCCCGGCCTGGTGCTCGAGGTTTTAAAGGCGCGAGGGCAAAATCACAAGATGGTCAGCGAACTTTATCCAGTCCGAGTTGCGCCGGCAGGGCAGAGGGGGCCTCATGCCATGTTTTAGTATAGCGTTGCAGCGCCGAATGACGATCCAGCCGGTTTGGAAGCCTTGTTTCTTCAGCTTCTGGGCGCGTCCGGCGCCTATAGCGCCCGGATGAGCCAGACCGATCGGCCGGACGGGGTTCTGATCAGCACCGGTAAAGGTCACCATGGCAGGCTGCATGTTGAAGCCGGTGGCCACCGGCTTCAACCGCGCCTTCCGGGAAGATGAGCGCCCAGGGATTCCTAGGCGCGCTCCTCCCAGATCTTGGCGAGCTCGACGATGGTGCTCACGGCCTTTTCCATGTCCTGGCTGCTGACGAATTCCAGCGGGGAATGGAAGGCGTGTCCGCCCGCGAAAATGTTGGCGCAGGCCAGGCCCATGAAGGAGAGGCGCGAGCCGTCCGTGCCGCCGCGAATGCTGCCGCGCACAGGCTCCATCCCCGCCCGGCGGATCGCTTCCATCGCGTATTCCACGATCTCGGGATGCCGGTCGAGCATGACCTTCATGTTGCGGTACTGCTCCTTGACCTTGAAGCTATAGGTGGAGCCCGGATAGCTCTCCATCACCTCCCGGGTGATCTTCTCCAGAAGCGCCTCTTTCGTCTTGAGGCCTTCCTCCGTGAAGTCGCGGATGATGAAGCTCAGATTCGCCTTTTCCATCACGCCGGAAACCCCGGTGGGATGAATGAAGCCGTCGCGGTCCTTGGTCGTCTCGGGCGCCATATCCTTCGGCAGGCGCGCGATGATGTCGCCCGCGATCCTGATGGCATTCTCCATCTTGCCATAGGCGAAGCCGGGATGGATCGCGACGCCTTTGATGGAAATCTCCACGCCATCGGCGGAGAAGGTCTCGTCCTCGATGGTGCCTGCGGTTTCACCATCCATCGTGTACCCGAAATCCGCGCCGAGCTTCTTGAAATCCACCTTGTCGACGCCGCGCCCGATCTCCTCGTCCGTGGTGAAGAGAATGCGGATCGCACCGTGCTTGATGTCGGGATTCTTGATCAGGAACTCGGCGGCGGCCACGATCTCGGCAATACCGGCCTTGTCGTCGGCGCCGAGCAGGGTGGTGCCGTCCGAGGTCACGATGTCATGGCCGATCAGGTCCTTCAGGACGGGATGATCGGCAACGCGGATGACTTGGCTGGAATCGCCCGGCAGGCGGATGTCGCCGCCCTGGTAGTTTCTGACGATCTGCGGCTTGACGTTGGTGCCGGAGAAATCCGGGGCCGTGTCCATATGGGCGCAGAGGCAGATGACGGGAACGTTGTTCTTGTGTGTGTTCGACGGAATGGTCGCATAGACATAGCCATGCTCGTCGAGATGGGCGTCGGACAGGCCGATCTCGTGAAGCTCCTCGACCAGCAGACGCCCAAGATTCTTCTGCTTCTCGGTCGAGGGCTGGCTCATGGACGACGCATCGGACTGGGTGTCGATGACGACGTAACGGAGAAAACGTTCGGTAACGCTAGCGGCCATGGGGTCTGATCCGGTTTCAAGAGAATGACACCTTGTAGCGGGACAGGGCCGCCTCGTGAAGTCTCCCGCGATGACCCGGCCAGCTTGCCCGAGCGGCCCTCGGGGCGCTATGTGGGCCCATGTTCACGCTGGAACGAACCACATCCCTTGAGCAGATCGTCAAGAAAAGCCGGTTTCTGGCCGTGGCCGGGCCGGTCGCGAGCGAGCAGGCCGCAAAGGCGTTCATCGCGGCTCATTCCGACCCGACTGCCAACCACAATTGCTGGGCCTGGAGAATAGGGCAGAGCTGCCGCTCCAGCGACGACGGGGAGCCGGGCGGCACTGCGGGCAAGCCGATCCTGCAGGCCATAGACCGTCTCCAGCTCGACAATGCCGCGGTGGTGGTGACCCGTTGGTTCGGCGGCATCCTCCTCGGGAGCGGGGGGCTGGTCCGGGCCTATGGCGGAACGGCGGCGGCATGCCTTCGCGCATCGCCGCTGGTGGAAGTCATCCCCGTTCAGGAGGCAACCATCGTCGCCGCTTTTTCCGATCTCGCCTTGGTCAAGGCGCGGCTCGCCAATGCCCCGGGCGTTCAGGTCCTGAGCGAGAACTTCAATGAAACCGGTGCGGTCCTGAAAGCCGCCCTGCCTGAAGCCAATGCCCAGACGATCGTGCAGATGCTGGCGGATGCTACGAGCGGGCGCGCTCTTATTTCAATCGCCGAAAGCTAAAGCAAAACAGCTCAGGCTATTCGTTGGAGTGAAGCGGCATGATGCTTGATCCGACCGTGAAAGGCAGCAGCTGCGCCGTTCCTGCACGGCCGTGCTTGCTTCGCCGTCGAGTTATGAGACAGATCTGATCGCCTTGTGGCAGTTCATCAGCAGCGTATCGTCGCGATGAGCATTTTGTATGAGCGGGGATCTTGCTTCTGCTCATGCCTTCTCTAAGACTCTGACGTGCTAGGGCCAGGGGCCGAAATGCGATATTATTTCAACCTGACGAACCGCATGGAAACGATCCCCGACACGGAAGGGGTCGAGGCTGAGACGCTCCTGCTCGCCCAGGATCAGGCATTGAAGGCCATCCAGGAACTGCGCGAAGAGGATGACACCGCCGAGCAGGATTGGGCCGGCTGGAGAATGGAAGTCACGAACCCGGCCGGGGAGTTGATGCTGGTCTTCGATCTCGGCCACAGCCTGTCCTGAGAGGCGCGGCCGGAAAGCAATGAAGCGCCCGGAGGCGCTTCATCGATTCAGACTTCATGGAAATACCGTCGTCACAGAAGCGCGCTCTCTTTCCGTCCGGACAGGTGGAACGCTCCATAGACCGCAACCACCGTCATGGTCAGAAGAATGGTCGAGAGGGCTGACGCCGTGCCGTATTCGCCGTCCATGACCGAGAGATAGATGCGCACGGGCATGGTGATGGTGCTGCCCACATAAAGCACCAGGGACGACGAGAGCTCGTTCATGGCCGTAACGAAGCTCATGAGCGCGCCCGCCATGATGCCGGGCAGGATCAACGGCACCGTCACCTTCAGGAAGGCCTTGCCCGGCGAATAGCCGAGGCTGATGGCGGCGTCCTCCAGATTGGGGCCGACCTGCTTCAGGGCCGCCGCGACCGAGCGGGCCGAGTAGGGCAGGCGCCGGACGAAAACCGCCATGATGATGATGAGGCCCGTTCCGGTGAGCGCGAGCGGGGGCTCATTGAAGCGGGTGATGAAGGCGATGCCCATCACGATGCCGGGCACCACGTAGGGCACCATGAGAAGCGCATCGAGCGCGCCGGTGGCGATGCCGGGGCGGCGCGAGATGAGATAGCCGATCAGCGTTCCCGTGATGACGATGGCCACCACCGCGATGGAGGAGAAGATCAGCGTATTCCAGATCGGGTCCGAGACCGTGGAGATGACGCGCTCATAGCTCTGGAGGCTCAGGCCCGGCTGGAACACCGGACCGGAGGTGCGCCGGAACGAGAACAGCACCACGATGATGGCGGGTAATGCGCCGGTGAGCACGATCGCATAGGCCAGGACATGAAGCCCCAGGGCCTTGAGGCCATGGGCATGCTTGCGCTCCGGCTTCTTGATCAGATTGCTGTGATAGACGTTCTTGCGCAGAACCCAGCGCTGCCCGAACACGACGATCATGGAAAGGACGATGAGCGCGATGCTGAGCGCCGAAGCCATTCCAGGATTGCCGCCCACCTCGCTGCCGTAGAGATTGAAGGCCTCCGTCGCCAGCACGTTGAAGTCGCGCCCGATGATGCGCGGCGTGCCGAAATCGGCGATCGAGAGAACGAAAGTGAGTAGGGCGCTTGCCGAAATCGCAGGCAGGATCAGCGGAAACGTGATCGTGAAGAGGCGCTTCGTGGGAGATACGCCAAGGCTCTCGGCAGCCTCCTCCACGGAGCGGTTGATCGCAGCCAGCGCTCCCGACGTGATCAGGAACACGTGGGGGAAGAACTTGAATGCGAAGACGAGGATCACGCCGGCCGCGCCGTAGAGCGGCGGAATGGAAATGCCGATAGTCGCAAGCCCTTTGCGAACGACGCCGCTCGCGCCGAACAGAACGATCCACGCATAGGCTCCGATGAAGGGCGGAGACACCAGCGCCACCACGGCAAGCGTCTGGATGAGCGCGCGGCCATAGATGTGAAACCGCGTCGTCACGAAAGCGAGCGTCACTCCCAGAAGGAGCGCGCCTGCCATGCCGCCGAAGCCCGCAAGGAGCGTGTTGCCGATAGCCCGCTGATAAGCCTTGACGGTCGCGATCTCTATGTAATGGATCAGAGAAAACGCGCCCGTTTCGTTATCGAGCAGGCTGGCGTGCAGAACCGACGATAGCGGCCAGATCAGAAGTGCGATGAGGATGACCCAGGCCGCAATGAGCACGAAGGTCCAGATGTCGATGCGAGCCCGCCTTTTCATCATGCCCGCTCCGCGCCGATCACGTCGCCGTTGGAACGGAAAAGGACGATCTTGGAGAGCGGCAGGCGCACCTCGACGGGGCGGCCTTCCATTTGGATGAAGTCATGGGCAGGATCTGCCACTTGAGCCACCAGTTCGCCGGCTTCCGTCTTGAGGGTGTAATGGGCCTCGCGGCCGAGGAAGGTCACCTTCTGGACCTCGCCTTTCAGGGCGATCGCCTCGCCGTCGGTATGGCCGAGAGAAAGCTGAACGTTCTCGGGCCGAATGGCAACTTCCACCGGTCCTGTTTCATTTGCCTGATAAGCGACGGATTGGCTGCCGACGATCAGGCGTCCGCCCTCCATTCGCCCTGGGAGGAAGTTCATGGTGCCGACGAACGACGCCGCGAACTTGCGCAAAGGCTTGCGGTAGATCTCGAACGGCGTGCCGATCTGCTCCACATTGCCCTTGTTCATCACGCAGATGCGGTCGGAGACGGCCAGGGCCTCCTCCTGGTCGTGGGTAACATAGATCGTGGTAATGCCGAGCCGCCGCTGAATATCGCGGATGTCCTCGCGCAATTCGATACGCAGCTTGGCGTCCAGGTTCGAAAGCGGCTCGTCCATGAGCAGCAGGGTGGGGCGGATCGCCATGGCGCGGGCGAGGCCGATGCGCTGCTGCTGCCCGCCCGACATTTCCGCAGGAAGGCGGTTCTGGTAGCCGTCGAGGCGCACCATCTTGAGGCTCTCGGCCACGCGCGCCTCGATCTCACCTTTGGGAAGAGAGCGTGCTTTGAGGCCGAAGGCGACATTCTCCGCGACCGTCAGGTGCGGGAAAATGGCGTAGTCCTGGAACACCATGCCGATGTCCCGCTTATGAGCGGGCTTGTGATCGATCCGCTCTCCGGCGACGACGATTTCGCCCCGGTCCTGGTGCTGGAAGCCAGCGATAGTCCGCAAAAGGGTGGTCTTTCCACAGCCGCTGGGGCCCAAAAGCGTGAAGAACTCTCCCGATGCGATGTCGAGATCGATGCTCTCCAGGACCCGCACGTCCTTATAGCTCTTAGCCAGCCCCTGGATCTTCAAATCGGCCACACCTGGCTCCCTTGTTCGTATGTCTGCCCCACGGCTTGGCCCGACTTTACAAAAGTTCCCGGGTTCAGCAACATGCTCTTACCTGGCTAATTAAATCCTTGGGAGGATTAAGTGTTGAAAGTCGGACTGACCGCGGGTGTGCTGCTCGCTTCCTTGAGCGTTGCGGCCATGGCCCAGGAAAAGAAGGTGGTGGTCTACACCGCCCATAAGGCCTCCATCGTCGATGCCCTCGTGCCGAGGTTCGAAAAGGAAACCGGAATCAAGCTCGATGTGGTGAAAGCCGGCTCCGGTGACATCATCAAGCGCGTGAAGGCTGAATCCGGCTCGGCGAAGGCCGATGTGATCTGGAGCATCGGCGGCGAGCAGCTCGAGGACAACAAGGACCTCTTGGCGGTCTACAAGCCCAAGGAGGACGACGCCCTCCTGCCCACCTACAAGGTAAGCCCCGAATGGATCCCCTATACGGGCGTTCTGCTGGTCATGGCTGTCAACAAGAATGAGTTGAAGCCCACTGAATATCCCAAGACCTGGGCTGAGCTCGGCGACGCCAAGTGGAAGGGCAAGATCTCGTCCGCCCGCGCAGACACCTCGGGCTCGAGCTACCAGCAGCTCGCAACGGTTCTCATCGGCTATGGCGACAAGGGCTGGGATGTCTACAACAAGATCCTCGCGAATGTGAACCTGTCGGATTCGTCGGGTGCCGTTCCGCGCTATGTCAATGACGGCGAGGCGCTTGTCGGTCTTACACTCGAGGACAATGCCCTCGATTACGTGAAGGGCGGCGGCAACATCGCCATCGTTTATCCGGAGGATGGCTCCTCCACGGTGGCCGACGGCGTCGCTCTGGTGAAGGGCGCTCCCAATGCGGAGAACGCCAAGGTCTTCATCGATTGGCTGCTTTCGAAGCCCGTTCAGGAGCAGCTCGTCTCCGAGATCGGTCGACGTTCCGTCCGCAAGGATGTTACCGGCGCGGGCCTGAAGCCCATGAGCGAGATCAAGCTCGTCGAGTACGACATCAAGAAAGTGGCTCAGAACCGCAACGACTGGGTTGCCAAGTGGAAGGCTGCTCTGCAGAACCGCTGAACTGCGGCCACCTGAGAGTCTCTGCCTGACATGCTGATCGAAGCGTTTTCTGAAGGAAAGGATCCGTCCGCGCCTCATCGTAACGAGGATCAGCTCGTGATCCTGCCGGGCCGCGCCTATGCGGTCATCGACGGGGTCACGGATCGTCACGGTTCACGCTACGACGGAATGCTCTCCGGTCAGTATGCATCATTGATCGTCAAACGCGCGCTCGAGCATATGCTGAGCGCGCCTGACGCACCCTCGGACGGTTTTTCAATCGTCCGGGGACTGACCGAAGCCATCGCCGAGGCCTACCGGTCGCATGGGATGATCGAAAGAGCGCGGAACGATAGCAATGTACGCTTTTCGGCCGCGCTCGCTCTCGTTCTCCTCCAGCCCGACACCGTGGATGTGATCCTGGTTGGCGACAGCGGCGTGCGGATCAACGGCGAGCGAATTATTCGGGTGGAGAAGGATCTCGACCTGATCACTTCGATCCTGCGCCGGGAGGCCTGGCCTGTCATTGGGCGCAAGACATCCGATCCGGAAATCCAGGAGCAGCTGTCACGCCGCGTCACATGGCATGGTACGCGCCAGCCTCTCGATGCCGTGGCAGGTATGCTTGATGCCGACGATATGGCGCTCATCGAAGAACGCGCCATCGACGCCAATATCGAGGCACTGGCCCATGTAGCCAGGGCCGATATCGAAAACCTCGTGCGGGGCGGCATCGTCAACGCGCAGGGCGGGTATCAGAACAATGCCTCGCTGCAGCTCGGTTACCCTTGCCTCGACGGGTTCGAGGTGCCGCAGCACATGGTCATGATCGAGCGCCTTCCGCGCTCCGAGGTCGACACGGTCGAAATTTACTCGGACGGATATTTCAAGCTCGGAGAGGGGTTCGGAGTCGCCGCCTGGGAAAAGGCCTTCGCTGAGGCGGAACGTGAAGATCCGGCAAAGGTCCTGCTCTATCCGTCTCCCAAAGGATCAACCTCCTCCCTCTGGGCAGATGACCGCACGTACCTCGCAGTTCGGTTCTGACATTTCTCCCGTCTTTCTTCGGTGTTTTCTACAGGAATATCCTTCCAGTTCGCCGAGCCGTATTTC
Organism: Pseudomonadota bacterium; assembly: GCA_023450615.1. Lineage (GTDB taxonomy): Bacteria > Pseudomonadota > Alphaproteobacteria > Rhizobiales > Beijerinckiaceae > Microvirga. The sequence continues at coordinate 10,535 of JAEXGT010000022.1, forward strand.
GTAAATTGATACGAAGTTCAGAGTGTTGCCGATTTTCGCAACTTTATCCTGCGGTGGTGCTGGGCGCAGTTTGGATTAGCCTGTCCCAGATTTCGCCCTATTTGAACGCAAAGTCTCCGCAAAGGCGCAGTTTCATTTTTTAGTTAGTAGTTAGGATTGTCGTGGCTCGAACTGGGTGGTCAGGAACCAGGAAATACGTCTCTCTGACGATCCTTGCAGGATTCCTGTCCGCTGGAGTGTCGATCCCGTCCGCTATCGCTTTCGACTTCTTCGGCCTGTTTGGCGGGGGCGATGAGGCTCCGCCGCCTCCAAGCGCGGACACGCTGCCTTACTCACTCGATTTCACAGTCGTCGGAAACGAGAAGAACCTCGTTCAAATCCTCAAGGACGCTTCGACTCTCCAAAGCCTGACGGGCGATCCGCCGCCGGATGCGGACGCGCTTGTCCGCCGCGCCGAAGCCGATCTTCCGCGCCTGACCGATGCGCTGTGGGGAGCAGGCTACTACAATGCCCGCGTCGGGGTGGCGGTGGCCGGGGTGCCCCTCTCGCTCCAGGCTCCCCGACCTGACGCCGCGATCCGCGCGGCTGCTGATTACCGCGCGCGGGCCCTTGTGCCGGTTCAGGTCGTGGTCGATCCCGGGCCGCAATTCGTCCTCCAGAATGTCTCCATCCTGAATGCGAGAACCGGCCAGCCGTTCTTGCCGAGCGAGCTGCCGCCGCGCATCGTCAAGATAAAGCCCGGCGATCCGGCGCGGGCGGCGGACATCGTCGCGGCCCAGGCGCGGATCGTCGATTATTTTCGCGCGCAGTCGCGGCCCTTCGCTAAGGTGACGGGGCAGATGCCGGTCGTCGTTCATCCCGAACGGATCATGGATATCGGCCTGACGGTCGATCCGGGCCCGCAGGCGGGCATCGGCGCAATAGCCGTGCAGGGCACGGAGAACGTGGACCCGGCGGTAGTGCGCTCCTTCATCTATACGGAGCCGGGCGATCCGTATTCGCCCGCGGCGCTCGCCTCGATGCGCAAGTCGATCCTGAACATCGAGGCGCTGTCGTCCGTGCGCATCCGTGAAGGAGAGACGCTGGACGCCTATGGCAACCTGCCGCTCTTCGTGGATATCACGGAGCGCAAGCCGCGCGTGATCGGGGCCTCCGTGCAGTACTCGACTACCGATGGACCGGCTGTGCGGGCCTATTGGGCGCATCGAAACCTGTTCGGAGGCGCCGAGAGATTGAGGCTAGAGGGGAGCCTGTTCTACCTCACGGAGGATGGCGGCATCCGGAATGAGGATAAGAACAAGGACTTCGATTGGGACGATCTGGGAGGCCGCTTTACCGCGAGCTTCCTCAAGCCCGCCCTCTGGGGCACGCGCAACGACTTTCTCGCGGATGCCCTGGTCGAGCGCGACCGCACGGAGAGTTACACGAGCCGGCGCGTCAACGGAACGGCCGCCATCCGCCATCGTTTCAGCGAAACCTTCTCGATCCAGGGCGGCATTGAATACGAGAAAGGGCAGGCTTCCGATATTCTCGGCCAGATCGATTACACCCTCGTCGGTCTGCCCCTGTCGGTCACCTACGATTCCACGGATAACACCCTTGATCCCACGCGCGGCATGAAGCTGCTCGCATCGGTGACGCCCTATCCGGAGTTCCTCGGTTCCTCCGTTCCCATGACGATTGCGCGGGGGACGGCCTCGACCTATTGGGCGCTCGACGAGGAGGCGCGCTATGTGCTTGCAGGCCGTCTCGGCCTCGGCTCCATCATCGGCTCGGATCTCGATGAGATCCCTGCCAACCGGCGCTTTTATGCGGGCGGCGGCGGTTCGGTGCGAGGCTTCGGCTATCGGACATTGAGCCCGAAATTCATGGGCGAACCCATCGGCGGACGAAGCCTTCTGGAAGCATCTGTCGAGGCACGCATCAAGATTACCGATACCATCGGTATCGTGCCCTTTGTCGATGCGGGGACAGCCTTCGAGTCGAGCTATCCGGATTTCGACGACACGATCCGCGTCTCGGCAGGGCTTGGCCTGCGCTACTACACGGCAATCGGGCCGATCCGCCTGGATGTGGCGAAGCCTCTTCGCCGCGAGCCGGGAGACGATCGCTCCTTCGCAATTTATGTCGGCATAGGGCAGGCGTTCTGATGATGAAACTGCGCCGCCCTCTGACCGTCTTCGCCATCACCGTGTTCCTGACGCTCGGCATTCTCTGGATCGCCGCCGGTTCTCCAAGTCAAGCTCAAACCGACCAGGGCGTTCTGGCCAACCTGATCTCGCGTCTGCTTTCGACACCCGCCACCCGCGTCAGCATCGGCAGCATCGAGGGCGCACTGTCCTCGAACGCAGTCATTCGGGATGTGCGCATCTCCGATCGGAATGGCGTCTGGCTGTCGGTGGACCGGGCACGGATCGTCTGGACGCGCACGGCGCTGCTACGCGGCCGCCTCGAGGTCAACGAGCTTCAGATCGACCGTCTGGATATTCCGCGAAAGCCGGAGACCACAGAAGAGGAGAAGGTCGCTGTCTCCGACGAGCCGATCCTTCCTGAATTGCCGGTGAAGGTGATCGTGGAGAAGTTCGCCCTGCAGGAGCTTGCTCTTGGAGAGCCCTTGCTCGGCGTGGCGGCGCGGCTCTCGGCTCAGGGCTCGGCCAATCTCGGGGATCCGTCCGAGGGGCTCGAACTCGACTTCACTGCGCAACGCCTCGATGCACCTGGGCGCCTGTCGATCAATCTGGATTACGTACCTCAGACGAACCGGCTGGCGCTCGATCTCACGCACCAGGAACCGGCAGGCGGCATTGCCGCGCACCTGCTTAACCTGCCTGGACTTCCGCCGGTCGATCTTAAGCTGGCGGGTGAAGGCCCCTTGAGCAATTTCGCGGCCCGGCTCAATTTCACGGCGGGCCCGAGCATCGGCGCGGCGGGCACGACAATCGTCAGCCGCTCCGGTGCGGCCTATACGGTCAATGCCAATCTCGCGGCGCGCATAGAAGGGCTTCTGCCGACGCCGGTTGCCCCGGTCTTTTCGGGCACGACGCAGCTTGTGGGCAATATCGCCATTGGGGATGACGGGAGTCTGAGGCTTCAGCCGATCCGCATCACGTCGAATGTGGCAAGCTTCGACATGGCGGGCACTGTCAGTTCGAGCCAGGCCCTCGATCTGACCTTGCAGGCTCGCGCTTTGCCGACCGATGGTTTCATGACTCGCGCGGGCGACGCGGAGATCCGCCGTCTCGATTTCGACGGCAGGGTGCAGGGAACCATGACTGCCCCGCGCATCAACGGATCGCTCGATGCCGCGGGCATACGGCTGCCGCAGGGGGCACTGGATGCTCTCACCGCCCGCATCGCCATGAATCCCACGAGCGACGTGACGATCCCTGACCGTTTCACATTCACAGTCGATGCGCGAGCAAACGGCATCCTGCCCACCGACAAGGCGCTTGCCCGTGCGCTGGGGCAAACCCTGTCGCTCACGGCCAACGGCACCTTCGATCGCGACGGCATCGCCAATGTCGACACAGCGCGGATCGAAACATCGACAGCCCAGGCGGGGTTTGCGGGCCGTGTCGGCTCGACGGTGCTGGACGGCAATGTCGAAGCCAACATTCCGGCCCTTGCGGCTTTCTCCGGCGTGACAGGACGCCCTCTGCGGGGCTCGGCGGCGGTCAAGGCGCAGCTCTCCGGCAATCCGCGACGGGCCGACATTGCGGCGACACTTGATGCCAGCCTGCGCAATCTCTCGACAGGAACAGCGTCTCTCGACGGTCTCCTTGGACGCTCGGTCACGGCAAACGGTGTCATGCGCCGCGTGCCTGGTGGGTTCGCCTTCGAGAATTTCCGCATCGACGGAGCGCATCTGGATGCGCGTGCAAACGGGCGCGCCACGCAAACCGCAGCCGATTTGGCGCTCGATATCGATATCGACGAACTCAGGCGTGTGGATCCCCGTATCACTGCGGGCAGAGCCAATGTCGCGGCACGGCTGACCGGCTCTCTCGAAAAGCCGGATGTCACGGCAACCGCAACCCTGTCGGACATGCGCGCTCTTGACCGGCCGATCCAGCGTCTCGTTGTCTCCATGGATGCAAAGGATGTGACGGGCGCTCTCGATGCGACCCTCGGCCTCGATGGCCAGGTCGGCAGCAAGCCTGCAACAGGCACAATGCACGTTTCCCGTCCCAGCGATGGTGGGTGGCTGCTGGATAGGCTCAATATCGCCGTTGGCTCGGTGGCGTTGAATGGAGACCTTCGCATCAGCGCCGATCAGCTGGCGCAGGGGCGGATTACGCTCTCGGGCAGCAATCTCGACGATCTCACACCGCTGTTGCTCACCAAGCTCGATGGCTCGATCGATGCCGACATGACACTCAGCGTGCCGGATGGCCGTCAGAACATAGAGGTGAGGGCGGGAGGCTCCCGTATCGCCGCCGCCGATGTGGCCGTTCAGGATTTCAACCTGCGGCTTGCGATATCCGATCTCTATGCGCGTCCCGTCATCGACGGTTCCATCCAGGCGGACACGGTGAAGGCTGCCGGGCAGACCTTCAGAACCGTTCGCTTGACGGCTGTAGGCTCACCCGATGTCTCGCGCATTACGGCCTCGGCGACAGGACAGGGCTTCGATCTCGACGCGCAGGCAAATGTCGTGCCGGGCGATGCGACGCGCATCGATCTGACGAGCTTTACGGCGCGGCGAGGCGGCAGGCGTCTCACCCTCGCTCAGCCCGCCTCCATTACTTTGCAAAGCGGTTACGCCACCATCCGCGGCCTCGTGATCGCGGCCGACCAGGGACGAGTCGGCGTGTCCGGCACTGTCGGCAGCAGGATGGACCTGTCGCTCGACATTCGCAGCCTGCCGCTGCAGGTCGCCGAGATCGCGGCTCCCGGCCTCGGCCTCGCGGGCACCGTGAATGGAAGCGCCGTCATCAGGGGCGAAGCCAGCAATCTAAGCGGAAACTATGACCTGCGGGTGACGGGGCTGGCGACGCCCGAAACACGACAGGCCGGATTGCCTCCGCTCACTGTGACGGCTCAGGGGCGGATCGCGGATCAACGGGCGACGATCGACGCCGACATTGCGGCGGGCCGCTTCGGCACCCTGCAGGTTTCAGGCAGCGCCCCACTCGATACGACGGACGAATTGGCTCTCAGAGTATCAGGACGGACCGATCTTGCCGTGGCGAACACGTTCCTCTCGGCAGGCGGCCAGCGCCTGACGGGCAGCGCAACGCTCGACCTGTCGGTCGGTGGCACCGTGACCGCGCCGAGCATCCAGGGTTCTGTTGTCCTCGCAGGCGGCAGCTTCGTCGATTCATTGCAGGGCGTTCAGCTGAGCGATATCAATGGGCGGTTTACGGCACGCGGGGAGAACCTCGTCATCGAAAGCCTGAGCGCACGCACGCCCAATGGCGGATCGCTTGCCGCTCGAGGACAGGTCGAGATCGATCCTGCGGCAGGAATGCCTGCCGATATCCGCATCACGGGCAGCCGCGCTCAGCTGGTTTCCAATGAACTCGTGAGTGCGAGCGCCGACCTGGATCTTGCAATTTCCGGACCGCTTACGCGCAGTCCGCGCGTTTCGGGCCGGGTCGGCATCATCACGATGAACGTTTCCGTGCCCGACCGTCTTCCCACGACGTTGAGGCCGTTGCCGAATACAAAGCATATCAAGCCGACGCCGGCGGCTGCGGCGCGCCTTGCCCTGGAGCGCAGGCAGAAGGCTGCAACCGCACGTGGACGTCCCTTCAGCGCCGAGCTCGATCTTGTCATTACGGCGCAGAACCGCATCTTTGTGCGCGGGCGGGGTATCAATGCGGAACTCGGTGGCGAGCTGCGCCTCCAGGGAACGTCGCGAGCTCCCGTGGCCATCGGTGCGTTCGATCTCCGTCGCGGCCGTCTCGATCTCATCGGTCGCAGGATCGATTTCGTGCGCGGCCGTCTCGACTTCACGGGCGATCTCATGCCATCGCTGGATTTCCTCGCGGAGACGCAAGCCGGCGACGTGACGGCTCAGATCGCCGTGACCGGCCCGGCCTCTCAGCCTCAATTCGTCTTCACCTCGAGCCCCGATCTGCCTCAGGATGAGGTGCTTTCGCGCATCCTGTTCCAGCGCCCCTCCGGCGGGCTCTCCGCAGGTCAGGCGCTGCAACTCGCGCAGACTGTGGCGCAGCTCTCCGGCGGCACAGGCGGCGATGCCTTCGAGAGCCTGCGCCGCTCGCTCGGCGTCGACAGCCTCGACATCACGGTCGGCGCGTCCGGCGATCCTGCGGTCGGCGTATCGCGCTACATCAGCGACAATGTCCGCGTGGGAGTGAAGGCAGGCGCAAGGCCGGAGGAGAGCGGCGTGACGGTCGACGTGGACCTGACGCGCCGTCTCAAGGCGCAGGGCGCCGTCGATGCGGAGGGTGGCACCTCCGTCGGCCTTGGCTTCGAGTTGGAATACTAAGAAGTCCAGTATCCAACACGTGAAGCGGGCGCGGGAACCAGGAAATCGATCATCCGTTTCCAGCATTATGAAGCCGCGCCGCGAGATCCTGAATCGCCCTGTCGTTCTCCTCGTGGAGGACGAGCTTCTTCTGCGCCTGACGCAGGTTGAAATTCTTCGCGAAGCGGAATTCTGGGTGCTCGAAGCGCAGGATGCGGACGAGGCCTTCGATATCCTCAAGCGCCGTCCCGACATCAATGTCGTGCTCACGGACGTGAATATGCCGGGCTCCATCGACGGTTTTGAGTTCGCCCGGCTCGTGCGTCAGGGATGGCCAGATGTCGGCATTCTCGTGATCTCAGGCAAGGTGGCGCCCAAACCGGGCGATCTGCCCAGCGGGGCGAATTTCCTCCAGAAGCCGATCCGCGCCGACGCTCTCATCGAGGCGCTCAAGCAGGCCATGGTGCCGAGAACACAGGAAGCGTGAAAACGGAGACGCGCCAATGACCAAGCCGCAGGTTGCCTTCGGCGGGCGTCATGTTCCCTTACCGCGCTCGAAAGCTCTTAGAATTGCCTTCGGCGTTCTTCTGATCCTGGCAGGCTTTGTCGGTTTTCTTCCAGTGCTCGGCTTCTGGATGATCCCTTTGGGGATTCTTGTTCTTTCCTTCGATCTTCATATCGCGCGCAGGCTGCGGCGCCGCACCCTCGTGTGGTGGGAGCGCCGCAGACGCGCTAAGAATGAAATGCGCTAGGTCGGCAGGCGTCCTTCGGGAGTGTATTGATCGACCGCGTGGGGCAGATCCCGGGAGAGGCGCTCTAGGATCTCTTCCCGCGACAGGCCAGTCTGCTGCGTCAAGCTCGCCAGCACGTCAGCTCCGATCGCCTGTTCGAGCTGCTGCGGTGCGATTTCCTTGTTCTGGCCGGTGCCAACCCAAGAATCGGCGACATCGCCTTGTCCGTTCTGACGGAAATTGTCGAGAAGCTCGCCCAGGCCTCCGCTCAAGAAACCTCCAGCGCCTGCGCCGCCGACGCCGCCGAGCAAGCCACCAAGACCTTCAAGGCCTCCGGTTTGCCTGTTCGGCGTCTGCCCGGGCGCGCCCGGCTGCTGCCCTCCGCGCAGCATTTCCGCGATCTTATCCCGGTTCTGGAACCCGGCGATGGCGAGAAGGCCCAGAAGGGCCGTCATGGAAGGAAAACCTCGGCCGCTCATGTGGTTGCTCCTGATGGCGTGTGATGGTCGAACAGGAACAGCCAGAGCGGGTAAAGGGTTCCGGGAGAGCGACTTGTACAGGGGCTTTAGGAGGGAGCGCAAAGCGAAGCTCTTCACCTTTTGTCGCAGAAAAAACGCACGGCAGGAATGGCGGATGGAACTTTAAATATGAATGGGCCGCCCCAGATACTCCAGCATGCCCGATAAGACCAAAATTCCGACCCAAAACACCTCTTCGCCGATCTCAGGCGCTGCCCTGAGCGCGGCTGTCCGTCTTCACCTCGGCAAGCAGCTCCGCACGCTTTACGGCGATCCCGCGGAGGACAAGCTACCGCGCGATCTGGCCAAGCTCGCGGAACGCGTCGCGCAGGTCATTCGCGCCCATACCGAGCCCGTGGATCAGGCGTTCGTCGATGGCGTGATGGACGCACTGCCGAACCTGCGCGCCTTTGCGCTGTCGCTCACCGGAAAGCTCGATCAGGCCGAGGATCTGGTGCAGGATACCGTGCTCAAAGCCTTGACGAAGCAAGAAACCTTCGAGGCCGGCACGAACCTTCAGGCATGGCTCTTCACCATTCTCCGCAACGGTTTCTATTCGACCCACCGCAAGACCAGCCGCGAGGTCGAGGATGGAGACGGCGCGCATGCGGCCAGCATGATTGCGATCCCTGACCAGGAGGACAAGCTCGCTCTGCAGGATTTGAGCACTGCGCTCCAGAAGCTGCCGCAGGAACAGCGCGAGGCGATCATCCTGATCGGCGCGGAAGGCATGTCCTACGAGGATGCGGCGGAAGCCCTCGGCGTGAAGGTCGGCACCATCAAGAGCCGCGTGAACCGCGCGCGCAACCGCTTGGCAGAACTGATGGGCGTGGCCGGAGACCGACTGCACAACAGCAATCACGCCGAAGCCTGATCTTCCTTTTATCTCGACCTGCGCCGCGTGAGAGAGTGAAGCGGAATTCTTCACGCCTTCATGCGACGCATTCGTTTCTGTTGCCTAAAATATCAGCGGCTGGGAAGGGCATCATTTCCGAACTTTTGCCTATGCTTCATGGTTGAGCTGACAGCTGGGGTGCCTTCAAACGCTTCTCTGCCAAGGAGGGGAGCATGGAACACAGACCTCTGTCCGAACTCGGCCATGTAGCCGATCTGAAGCTCTCGCAAGCTCCGGTGCTGTCGAAACGGGAACGGCTCGACCGCTGGGCCGAGTTGCTCGAGCGGGAGCCGGATCGCGTCCTGAGAACGCTCGATGAGATCGAATGGAAACCGAAAGCCGTGCGGCATGCCATGCGGGCCGACGGTTCCGCCCTGACGATCGCCTTCAACGATCCTGTGCTGCGCACGGCAGGGCTCGTCAGCGACAGGTTCGGAGACGCATTGAACTTCTTCCAGATATCCGAACACGACGCGCATATCGTTCTCTGCTCGTGCCATGGCGGCGAAGCCATGCGCTCTGAAGAGGCGGCAAGGCGCGTTCGGGGCATTCGCTCCCCGAGCCTCTGGTCGCTCTATTTCGGCTGGCTTCGATAAGGGCGGGGCTCCGGCTCAATCCTTGTAGGGATCGAACTCGCCGGGGCCACCACGCCGCCGATTGGGTGGGCATAGCTGAGATGCCCATCTGCGCAGAGCACGCCCTTGACCGCGCTGTCGACCTGCATGCAGCGGTTCAACTGCTTGATCGTCTTCTCATCATGCTCGCCGTAGATGCGGGTTTCCATGCGTTCCCTTAAAAGTCTCTGTCATCAAAACGCAGGGCTCGGAACCCGTTCCTGCTGAACGTTGCCAGCAAGCGCATGCCTGGGAGAAGGCCATACACAGAGCAGTAAATTTCACAGCCTGAGCTATTAAGTTAAGGCATTGAGCAAACTTGCTTGCCGAGAGGATTTTACGCCTACGGAAAATTCAATTCTACCCCTTCTGGATTATAAAAACCGACCCTCCGCCGTGCTCTAAAAATCATGCGTTCACATGAGGACAAGCATGGCAGCTACGGTTTCAGTCGCCCGAACGGGCAATCAGAATATTGACGGCATTCTTTCCGGTTCACGCTGGGCCAGCCTGAACCTCACATACAGTTTTCCGACAAAGGCATCTTATTACGGCAGCAATTACGGGGCTTGGGACGAGCCGCACTACAATTTCGGTGCCTTGAACGGCAATCAGATCCGTGCTGCGCGCGAGGTCTTTGCAATGATCGCTTCCGTTTCCAACCTGACCTTCGCGGAGATGGCGGAAACGTCCACAAGTCACGCCACGCTACGGCTTGCGGTGTCGGATCGCGCATTGCCCGCTTGGTCGTACTATCCGGATCCTATGGAGCAGGGTGGAGATATCTGGTTCGGACGAGCCAATGGATGGTTCGATGCGCCGGTGCTGGGAAGCTACGGCTACTATGGCTTCATCCATGAAATCCTGCACTCTGTCGGCCTCAAGCACGGCAACGAGACAAGCATGTTCGGGGCCATGACATCCTCACGGGACTCCATGGAGTTCTCGGCGCTGACTTACAGGTCCTATGTCGGCGCTACCGGGCAATATGTGGAGAACGAGACCTGGGGGTATGCCCAGACACCCATGATGTATGACATCGCTGCCCTGCAATACATGTATGGTGCGGATTACACGACCAATGCGGGCAACACGGTCTACCGTTGGAGTTCAGGGACGGGACAGGAATTCATCAACGGCGTCGGGCAAGCTACGCCCGGCGGAAACCGCATTTTCAGTACGATCTGGGACGGCGGCGGAAACGATACATACGATCTGTCGAACTACTCCACGAACCTAAGTCTGGATCTGCGCCCTGGCGAGTGGAGCCGTCTTTCTACGACGCAGATCGCGAAGCTCGGTGAGGGACATTATGCGCGCGGCAACATCGCGAATGCTCTCACCTATGGAAACGATTCTCGGTCCCTGATCGAGAATGCCGTTGGCGGTTCGGGCAACGACACCGTCACCGGCAACAAAGCCGCGAACAATTTGAAAGGAGGAGGGGGCAATGATCGCCTCTATGGGCGCGAAGGAAACGACGTGCTCACCGGCGGTTCCGGCAACGATGCATTCTACTTCAACACAAAGCCGGATCGAACTTCGAACCTCGATCAGATCGTAGACTTTTCGGTTCCTAACGACACCGTCTATCTCGATAGATCAGTGTTCACGGTGCTTAAGGCGGGAACGCTCCCAACGGCGGCTTTCTGGATCGGAAGCAAGGCGCACGATTCCTCGGACCGCATCGTCTACGACTCCGTGAAAGGCGAACTCCATTACGACACTGACGGAAGCGGGAGCGCCGCGTCAGTCCAGTTCGCCCTTCTCACAAAAGGTCTCAAAATGACGGCAGCGGACTTCATGATCGTTTAGATTGAGATTGTGTAACGGAGGCCCACCCCAAATGGGCGGGTGGGTTACTCCGCAGGAATAATTTCTTCTGCCGCGTGCAGGCCAAGATTGAGATCGTCCTAAAGGGAAGATCCAATCATGGCACTGACGGCGGATGTCTCGCCAAGTGGCGATCAGAATGTGGATGCTCTTTTAGCGAGCACTCGCTGGGATGCTTCAGGTCTGACCTACAGCTTCCCGGCAAGCTCCGTGTTCTATGGGCAGGATTACGGCGGCAACGAGCCTCGCAACGGCTTTGCTCCACTCAATGGAGCGCAGGTCGAGGCGGCCCGCAAAAGCTTTGCGATGGTTGCCGCCGTGACCAATCTAAGCTTCACGGAAATTCAGGAAGATGGGACCGGTCAGCCGGAGCTGCGGCTCGCGAGCGCGAACATCTCTGGCTCCGCATGGGCCTATTCTCCCGGTTCGCTCAGCATCAACGGCGATGCCTGGTTTCGCGCATCATCGCTCTCCTTCGCTGATATGCGGCCCGGCGGTTACGGCTTCTATGTCTTCCTTCATGAGATCGCGCATGCCGTCGGCTTGAAGCATGGGCACGGTGACAATGTGTTCGGGCCCATGACGACGGACCGGGACTCCATGGAGTTTTCCATCATGACCTATCGCTCCTATGTGGGCGCTTCAGGTTGGATAACGGAGAACGAGCCTTGGGGTTATGCCCAATCGCTGATGATGTACGACATCGCCGCTCTCCAGTATCTTTATGGAGCGGATTACACCACCCGCGCCGGTAACACCGTCTATCGCTGGAACGCCAAGACGGGGCAGGCTCTTGTGGACGGCGTCGCACAGGATGCTCCCATCGGCAATCGCGTTTTCTGGACGGTGTGGGACGGCGGCGGCACCGACACCTACGACTTCTCGAACTACAAGACGAAGCTCAGCATCGACCTGCGACCCGGCGCCTGGACGCGCCTCGATGCCGAGCAAATCGCTCAACTCGGTTATGAGCGCGCGGCCCGCGGCAATGTCGCCAACGCTCTCCTCTATGACGACGACCTCCGTTCGTTGATCGAGAATGCCATCGGCGGTTCAGGCAACGATATTGTGATCGGCAACTTGGCGGGGAACGTGCTGAAAGGCCGCGCGGGAAACGATCGCCTGTATGGTCTCGAAGGAAATGATACCCTGTCGGGCGGTGCAGGTCGGGACGTGTTCGTGTTCAACGCTTCTCCGACAAGGGACAATGCCGACCGCATCACCGACTTCTCGGTCAGGGACGATACGATCTACCTTGAGAATGCGGTATTCACGAAGCTCGGTAAGGCTGGGAAGCTCCCGGCTTCAGCCTTCTGGACCGGAACCAAGGCTCATGATCGGTCGGATCGTGTCATCTATGACAAGGGCAGCGGTGCGCTCTACTACGACCCTGACGGAACCGGTACGGCGGCTAAGTCCCTGGTCGCCTGGCTGGACAAGAAGCTGAAGATCACGGCCGACGACTTCCGCATCATCTAAGGATACGGTTTTTTGGGGCTTCATGAACCAAACCTTCAGGACTTTGCCGCCTAATGGAGCCCGGGGAGTGCGGCAGCAGGCCATCGGCGGCCGATTTGACTTCCCGTTGGGTTTGGGGGACACCACCGCCTTTGCGGGTCAATCCCGCCCCGAAGGTGTCCGCACAAGGCATGTCATCGATGGACGGTTCCGTCGCCCAGCAGAATCTATCTCTGAGCCGCTTCTCGGCATCGCGCTTGGCGAGCTTCATGGAGCGCAGCCATACGCGGCTTTGCGCCGTGCTCGTGCTGCTGTCCCTGGCCTGCTTCCTGCCGGGCTTCTCCACCCTCCAGCCGATGGACCGGGACGAGCCGCGCTATGCCCAAGCCTCCAAGCAGATGCTGGAGACCCATGATTTTGTCGATGTCCGCTTCCAGGACGAGACGCGGTACAAGAAGCCGGTCGGCATTTATTGGATGCAGAGCGCCAGCGTGGCCATCTGCGATGCCCTGGGCGTTCCCAATGCCCTCAAAACCATCGCACTCTATCGCCTTCCGTCCCTGTTCGGCGGCATCGCGACGGTTCTTCTGACCTATTGGGCGGCCTTGGCCTTCTTCGGGAGGCGAGGGGCGTTCCTGACCGCGGCGCTCATGGCGACCTGCGTCATCCTCATGGTGGAGGCGCGGCTCGCTAAGACGGATGCCATGCTGACGGCCTGCTCCGTGGCCGTCATGGGCGGCTTGGCCCGCGCTTATCTGAGCCGAGGCGCAGGCGTCCTGCCGCGTCGCGCCCTGCTGATCTTCTGGACGGGCTTCGCGCTCGGCATGCTCATCAAAGGCCCGCTGATCCTGATGTTCGCAGGGCTTGCAGCGGCCGTTCTCTCCTATAAGGAGCGGTCCGCCCGCTGGCTTCTGACCCTGAAACCCTGGGTCGGTCTTGCTTTCACGCTGGCGGTGGTGCTGCCTTGGTTCATCGCCATCGCCATCAAGAGCGGCGGCGCCTTCTATTCCCAGGCCGTGGGCCACGACATGCTCGGCAAGGTCGGGACGGCCCAGAAATACCATTGGGCCCCGCCCGGCTTCTACCTGCTGTCCTTCTTCGCCACTTTCTGGCCCGGCGCGATCCTGGCCGCCATCGCGGTGCCCTTCGCCTGGATCCACCGGAAGGAGGAGCAGGTCGCCTTCGCTCTGGCCTGGATCGTTCCGTCCTGGCTGGTCTTCGAGGCCGTGCCGACCAAGTTGCCGCATTACACGATGCCGCTGTTCCCGGCCGTGGCGATCCTGACCGTGATGGCAATCTCCCGCCATTTCGTGGGGCCGCACCGGCCCCTGGCCAAGCTGTCGACGGTGCTCATTCCCTTCATTCCGGTGGGGCTGACCATCGGCCTCTCGGCGGTGAACTGGTCCTTCGACGGCACGCTGCCGTACCGGGCGCTCCCCGCCCTGGTGGCCGCTTGCGTGATTGCGCTCTATGCTTGGTGGCTGTTCATCCGGAACCGGATGCTGAGCTGCCTATGGGCGGGCTTCATCTCGTCCGTGTTCCTGGCCATCGGCGTTTTCGGCTTTGCGCAGCTCGACCTGCGGTCCCTCAAGATCTCGGATAGGCTTGCCGAGCAGGTGCAGAACGTCCCTTCCAATAAGGTCAGCGTCGGAACCCTGGGTTATCGTGAGCCGAGCCTCGTATTCCTGGTCGGCACCCATCTCAGGATGCTCGATACAGGGGCGGACGCTTCTGCCTTTCTGAAGAACAGCAGCTGCGCCATCGTCTTCGTGGACAGGCGCTTCGAGAACGACTTCCGTACCGAGAACGAGCGCCTGGGCCTGAATCCCACCCTCTCGACCCGGGTCACGGGTTTCAATATCAACAGCGGACGGCGTGTCGATATCGGTGTCTATTCCGATGATTCCGGCTGCCTGTGATTTCTCTCAAGAGGGGGCCTGAAAGGGCCCTTGATCGATGAACGATTTAAACCCGGCTCCGCGCCTCAGCGTCGTGGTGCCCGTCAAGAACGAAGCCTTGAACATTCTCCCCCTGGTGGAGGAGATCGAGCGCGCCTGCGCGGCGCTTGCCCCGTTCGAGGTGATTTATGTGGATGACGGCTCCACCGATGACACGGCCAACCAGGTGCTCGCAGCCCGCGCCACCCGGCCGTGGCTTCGCCTCCTGCGTCACGAGGCGAGCTGCGGACAGAGCGCGGCCGTTCGCACCGGTGTTCATGCGGCCCGGGGGCCAATCATCGCCACCCTCGACGGCGATGGGCAAAATGATCCCGCCTTCATTCCGCAGATGGTCGCGGCACTCGCCGATCCCAATGTCGGCATCGTCGCAGGTCAGCGTCTCGGCCGCAAAGGCGCCGCCAAGCGCTGGCAATCGAAGATCGCCAACGGCGTGCGCGGACGCGTGCTGAATGACGGTACGCGCGATACCGGCTGCGGGTTGAAGGCCTTCCGCCGGGACGTCTATCTCCGCCTGCCGTATTTCGATGCCTTGCACCGTTTCATGCCGGCGCTCGTGAAGCGGGAGGGCTACCGCATCGCCCATGTCGATGTGGTCGACCGGCCCCGCCATGCGGGGCAGTCCAATTACGGACTCTTCGATCGCCTGTGGGTCGGCATTCTCGACCTTGCCGGCGTGTGGTGGCTGATCCGCCGCCGCCGCCGCGTTCCTGCCGCCCAAGAAATTCTCTGACGGAAAATCCTCTGATGCTGATGCGCCTGTCCCACGATATCGGGTTGTTCTTCTACGATATCGTCGTCGCCCGTTTCGATCTCTGGGCTGCCTTCGGCGTGCTGGCGCAGTTCGTGTTCGGCGCGCGCTTCATCGTGCAATGGATCGCGAGCGAAAAGGCCGAAAAGAGCGTCATTCCCATGGGTTTCTGGGTCCTGTCCATCGTGGGAGGGCTCATGACCATGGTCTATGGCTTTGCGCGGCGGGACATTGTCATCATCCTGCCCCAGGTGCTCTCGATCTTCATCTATGTCCGCAATCTCATGCTAATCGCGAAAGAGAAGCGGAAGACCAAGGCCCAAACGGAGATGCAGACCTGACGGGCGCAGGTCTGCATAAGGCCAGGTTCAGCCAAACCGGCTAGTCGGCTTCCCGCAGGCGCTTGAATCCCTCGTCGAGATCGCGCTTGAGGTCCTCGACATCCTCGAGACCGATATGGAAGCGCAAGGCATGGCCTCCCGGCGCCCATTTGGTCGCGGTGCGGTAGGTTGCGCAGTTGAACGGGATCACAAGGCTCTCGAAGCCGCCCCAGGAATAGCCCATCCCGAAGAGCGTCAGCCCGTCGAGCATGGCGGCAAGCGCCTTGTCCGAGCAGGGCTTGAGGATGACCGAGAACAGGCCTGACGACCCTTTGAAATCCCGCTTCCAGATATCATGGCCTTTATAACTGGGGAGCGCCGGATGGAGTACCTCGGCCACCTCGGGCCGGTCAGCGAGCCAGCGGGCCATTTCCAGCGCCTGCTTCTCGTGCTCGCGCAGGCGGAGCGCCATGGTGCGCAGGCCGCGCAGACCGAGGAATACATCCTCCGGGCCAGGGCATGAGGCAAAGGCCTCGTAAGCGGCGCGAAGGTCCTTGAAACAGCGCTCATTGGCTGAAACCAGACCGAGAAGGAGGTCCGAACCGCCGCTGAGATATTTGGTGCCGGCCTCGATGGCGATGTCGACACCGCGCTCATGGGGCGGGAAGAGCAGGGGAGTCGCCCAGGTATTGTCCATGAGAACGACCGCCCCGTGCCGGTGCGCCACCTCGGCGATGGCGGGGATATCCTGCATCTCAAGCGATTGTGAGCCGGGGGCTTCCGTGAAGACGGCGGTCGTATTGGGACGGATGAGAGATTCGATTCCGGCACCGATTGCCGGATCGTAATAGGTAGTTTCCACACCAAATTTCTTGAGCATTCCGTTACAGAACTGCCGTGTGGGCAGGTAGACGGAATCCGTCATCAGCAGGTGGTCGCCCGCCTTGAGGCAGGACATGAGAGCTATCGTAACGGCGCCAAGTCCCGATGGCGCAAGCACCGTCCCGGCCGCTCCGGTGATCTCCGTCCAGGCCCTTTCGAGCGCTTCCGTGGTCGGGGTCCCCTTCGTTCCATAGGAATAGCGACCGCGCCGGTGCAGAAGATCGTCCGTATTCTGGTACAGCACCGTCGACCCGCGATAAATCGGCGTGTTCACGAAACCGTGCTGTTCAAACGGTTCGCGACCCGCATAGACGAGGCGTGTGCGGTCTGCGAGTTCCGTGGGCTTGGAAGGAGGCTTGGACATGGGATCAAGGCTTTCTGGATGGGGCTTGATCTGAGGCTCAGGCGTGTTCGTCGTCAAGCCTCTGAGGAAAAAGCGTTCCATCAAGACTTGACCGGTGATCAATCATAGAATGTGATGGATCCGATGCCGACATCGACCGATGCGGCGTGGAACGGTCTGACCGTGGCTCGGCTGGGGGAAGAAAAGAACAGGCGAGCCGAATGGAACTATTGGGAGAATATACCAGCATGAAAAAGGCTCTCATTTCGATTGCCTTCGGCCTGACAGCGGGTTTGATCGCCACAGGCGCTTCCGCACAGGCAACCCTGAACAGCGTGAAGCAGAAGGGATTCCTGACCTGCGGCTCGAACACCGGCCTCGCCGGCTTCGGCCTCCCGGATGCCCAGGGCAACTGGACCGGCCTCGACGTGGATCTCTGCCGCGCCATCGCCGCGGCGATTTTCGACGATCCGACCAAGGTGCGCTTCATCCCGCTCGCCGCCAAGGACCGCTTCACCGCGCTCCAGTCGGGCGAAGTGGACGTGCTGTCCCGTAACTCGACGGCTACCATGTCGCGCGATACGCAGCTCGGCCTCGACTTCCCGGCCATCAATTACTATGACGGCCAGGGCTTCATGGTCCGCAAGAAGCTCGGCGTATCCTCCGCTAAGGAGCTGAACGGCGCTTCGATCTGCACCCAGCAGGGCACCACCACCGAGCTCAACCTCGCCGACTACTTCCGCGCCAACAACATGAAGTACGAAGTCGTGGCTTTCGCGACCTCGGACGAGACGTTCAAGGCCTATGACGCTGGCCGCTGCGATGCGTTCACCACGGACG
>JAEXGT010000057.1 GCA_023450615.1 Pseudomonadota bacterium
GCGCTCGGCCATCATCTCCTCCAGATTACGGAGACTGAGATTGTAAGCCAGATACCACCGGACGCAGAGCAGGATCACCGACCGATCGAAATGTCTGCCCTTGAACACGCGACACTCCGTCCTTGAAGCGAGGGAGCAGCAGCTGAGACGCTGAAATAAAGGATTTGCGACACATCCCTATGTCTGGCCGACCGAGCCTCTCACCGGGCACTTCCGTCCGCTGGGGAATCCGCGCTCACCTTTCCTCTAAGCGGCTTAGCGTAGGATTCCGGGAGGATTCTGCGATGACCCCCTACAATCGATTTTTCGCCCTGATACAGGCGTTAAACGACGCCGAAGAAGGATTGATCGGGGCGCTCCATGATCTGGCGCAGCACACGCATCCCGCGCTCGAGTTCGGCCTCCGAGCCCGCAGCGCCGAGGCACAGGCGAATTCCGGGCTCCATCATTCCCTGGATGCTGGACGAGCCTGGTGGAGTGATTAACACGCCCTCGTTGCGAGCCTTATAACGAAGGTCTTCTGCCGTGAGCCCATTGGGGAGTTCTAGCCACACGTGATAACCGCATAGCTTCCCTTCATGTGGCAGGATCTGTTCGGGAAAAATGCGCTGGAACATGTCAACCCGCCGCCTTATTTCCGCCCGCAACCGCTTCACGATGACGTCGAGCGTGCCGGACCGGATGAGGTTGTCGCCGAGTTCGAACAGTAATGGCGTTGCGCTCCATGCGCTGGCACGCATGGCGATCTGTGCACTGTCCAGGAGTGACGGCGGTACTACCATCGCGCCAGCACGGAACCCCAGGTCGAACACCTTGGAGAGACTCGCGAGATAGATCGTCTGCTCCGGGATCAGCCCCGCGATGGGATCGGGCTTGGGATCGGGTAGGAAGCCGTAGACATCGTCCTCGATGAGTAGTGCATTATAACGGTTAATGATCGCGGCGATCTTGCGCCTGCGCTCCGGCGACATCGTGCGGCCGGTGGGGCTGTGCAGCGTTGGCATCGCGTAGACAATGGATGCTCCCGTGGCCCTCAGCCGCTCCTCCAGGGCATCGGGCACCAAGCCTTCGCCATCTATAGCTACAGGCACGAGATCGTAGTCATTAAGGTTAGCGAGCGCCCTGAAGCCCACATAGGTGAGCTCCTCCGTCAGTATTGTCGCGCCTCTTTTGCAGGCGATACTGAGTGCGAGGTCTAGCCCATGCTGTGCACCGTTGGTCGCGAGCAGATAGTCGGGCGTGGGTCTGAAATCGGGGGTGGAAATCCACTCGGCCAGCGCCTCGCGATGCTCCGCCAGCCCTTGGCGCGCATCATAGGCGAACAGGCGATCCAGATTGGCATTGCGGGTAACCTGCGCCATGGCGCTTCGCAATGCTTCCTGCTGCCCGACCTCGGGAGACCGATTGACTTCCAGATGCACGAAACTGTCGGTCCGGAACGTGCGCTCGCTCGGATCGCGTCGGGCGACGAAGGTGCCTTGTCCGACATGGCCTGCCACGGTGCCGCGGACTGTCGCTTCCCGATACGCCTTAGTCACAGTCGAGAGACTCCAGCCCAGATGGGTGGCGAGCACGCGATGGGGCGGCAAACGGGCTCCAGCGGGCAGGGCACCGCTCGCGACGTCCCGCTCCAACGCTTGCAGTAATGCGAGATAAGGCGGCAGATCAGGGTCGAGCGCCTGCGGCACCCAACTTGGCGCTACCCTAGCCGTGACCTGCCTTCCGCCCCGGGCATCGCCGTTCTTCGCAAGATCGGCGGAGCCATTTGGTCTTGATTTTCGGGGGCGCGAGGTCATGAAACTCCTGGGTCGGCTTTCGCGGTTGGCGACGGGGCTCTTTAACTTCCTACCGATCTCGCCGACGATCTTCCAAAATGTCCTAGTACAAGTCTTATGAGCTTGCAAGCTGGCGAAGTCGGCTCACCGCGGTTCTAGTGGCGTTCTTCACATGTGAGTCGTGCGCATCGTGCCAGGGGTCTTGGAAAATGTTGCCGGCAGGCGGGAGGAGAAAGATCGCCCCCCGCCTGCCGGCGGTTCCTTAACAATACTTGCCGGATTGCGGCACCACCGACATATCGATGCCGCGCTCCTTCATGTATTTGGTGATATGGGCGCAGGACAGGCCGAGCGTGCGCTGCTGCATGGACCAGTTGGCAATCAGGTTCATCAGCCCAGCATTGCCGTCCTTGCGCGGCACAGCCGTCATCATCGGGTTATACAGAACCGGTTCCGGTACGATAGCCTTGCCAATGCCGGCCTTGTGCAACTGCGCCGAGTTCTGGTCGGCGAGAAGGATAGCGTCGACGCGGCGCGACTGCATCTCAAGGACCGCCTGGTCGCGGTTCTTGACGAGAACGATATTCGCATTCGGCGCCATAGTCTGGGCGATCACCTGCATCGTGCTGCCGCTCTGGGCAGCGATCTTGACCGACGGGTTGTTCAGTTCGCGCCAAGTCTTGGGCTCAAAGCCGTCGCGGGCGAGAATGGTCCATACGCCTTGGACGATGGGCTCCATCACATAGTCGACCACGAGGCCGCGCTGCGGGTTCGGGTTCACGCCGAAAGCCATGTCGAGGCGACCTGCCTGGAAGTCGGCAGCGAGGTTGCCCCAAGTCGTCTCGACGAAGTTCACCTTAACACCGAGCAGATTAGCAAACTGTTTTGCCCAATCGGGGTAGATGCCGGTCCAATCGCCAGTTCCAGGATTCTTGATAAAGTCCGGCTCCTCGCCTGACATTACCGGATAGTTGAGCGTTCCTCGCTGCTTAATCGTGTTGATCGCCGCTGCCGGATCCTCTGCGGTAGCCGGTGTGGCGAAACTGCCGACGGAAACGAGCACTGCCGCCGCGATGCCCAGAATTCTTTCCCTCATTTTCATTATCGCTCCCCTTTCTTTGTGAGCCAGTGGTCCACGCATTCCGCGGCGCATATTGCGACCGCGAGCATTGACAAGCTAAGCAATTACACGCATTGTTGTACAGCAAATTGTGGACTGTAGTGGGACAATTCTGCTCATTGTTGCGCAAGTGATTGCGGGAGAGGCGCCTCTTGCTGTGTCTGAAGTCCGCCAAGGCGCGAGATGTGGAGGGGTGATTGAGTTTCGTTCTATGCAGAGGTGACGCATGATTGGGTTGGGGGCATCCTTTTCCGTCATTGATACACATACGGCCGGTCATCCGACACGCGTCGTCCTAAGCGGCATTCCTCCGTTGAGAGGGGCGAGCGTCCTGGAAAAACGCGAGGACTTCCGGCGTCGATTCGATACGCTGCGCACCACCTTGTTGCACGAACCGCGCGGACATTCGGCAATGGTCGGGCTCGTTCCCGTGCCGTCCGCGCAGGCCGATTACGGTGCCTTCTTCATCTCTTCTTATGTCTATCTCGACATGTGCGGACACGGTACTATCGGCTATGCCAAGACGCTTGCGGCGACCGGCGAGCTTCGGCAAGGCATCGATAGTTTCACCCTTGAGACGCCTGCCGGCGTCATCACCGTCGGTCTCGCTTGGGATGAGGACGGGCACCTCGCTCATGTGCGCCTGCGCAATGTTCCGAGCTATGTCGGAATAGAAGGGTTGGAGGTCGTATTCCCGGAGTACGGCACGGTGCGGGCTGACATCGCCTATGGTGGCATGTGGTATGCTTTCGTCGATGCTGCAGCCCTCGGTCTTGAGATTGTTCCCGACAATGTATCGACCTTGCTGCGCGTTGGGTCCGCCTTGAAGAAGGCGATCGGCGATGCGATCGGCGACAACCCGTTGCTGGCGGGAGCAGTGGCTCCAAGCGTGCTGTTCTACAAGGATACTGCGCCCGGAGAGGCCGTCCATTTCCTCGTTCTTGAAACGAATAAGTTCGATCGCTCGCCATGCGGAACCGGTACGAGCGCGCGCCTCGCGCTGCTCGACCGCCGCGGGATGCTCGGTCAGAGTGGAACCTACACCGCCCGCAACATCCTTGGCGTGCCGTTCGTTGCTCGTGTCGCCGAGCGGCGCGAGAATGCGGTCGTCGCCGAGATCGAGGGCAACGCCCATCTCGTCGCGCAGACGACGATCTTTCTGGAAGACGGCGACCCGCTCGCACACGGATTCCTGTGCAAGTGAGGCATTGGCGGATTCGTCTTATGCCTCATGTCATTCAACCCGACTTACGCACCAACCAGCTTCGAACGAGAGGTCGCTGAAGTATGGATTTTTCTGTCATTTTCAGCAACAGCCAGTTGCTCTGGTATGGTCTGTTGATCACTTTCTACTATACGGCCATTACAATCGGCGGAGGGTTGGTGCTGGGTCTAATCATCGGCCTGATTCAGCTCTCGCGCTTCCGGCTTCTTGTCGGGTTTGGCTGGCTTTTTGTGGAATTCTTCCGCAACATTCCGTTGCTGGTCATTCTGCTGTGGACCTATTATGCCCTGCCAATCTTCCTAGGCGTCGAGATCACCAAGGGTTGGGCAGGCTTTCTCGCACTAACCTGTTATGCGGCAGCCTTTTACGCCGAGATCCTGCGCGCAGGTGTGCAGTCCATCGATCCAGGGCAGACCGACGCTGCGACCGCTATCGGCATGTCCTATGGGCAGCGGATGCGTCGCATCATCCTCCCCCAGGCTTTCCGTCGCATGATCCCGCCGCTCATGGGGCAGTCGATCATGCAAATGAAGAACACCAGCCTGCTCTCCACGATTACCGTTCCGGATCTGCTCTATCAGGCAGGTTACATTTCGAGCCTCACCTACAAGCCGATGGAGGTCTATACCGCCGTCGGTACGATCTTCCTGATGCTGCTTGTCCCGCTCACGGTTCTCTCCCGCATGGTCGAGAAGCGCAGCGCCCGGGCAAAGTGAGGTGACATCATGATACAAGAACAAGTCCGTCCGCTCTTGAGCATCGAAAACCTCCATCTGAGCTTCGGCGGGAGGTCAGTCATTCGGGGCATCGATCTTACTGTACGCAAGGGTGAGGTTGTCGTCCTCATCGGCGCGTCCGGTTCCGGGAAGACGTCGCTTCTGCGCTGCGTCAATCTGCTCAATACGCCAAGTATGGGCCGGATCGTGATCAATGATGAGACCATCTTCGAGGCCGGTCCCGCCGACAAGGGCGTCTCAAGGATTGCCCAAGCTGAGGTAAACCGCATTCGCGCCAAGACCGGTATGGTCTTCCAGCAGTTCAACCTCTTCCCGCATATGACGGCTTTGGAAAACGTCATGGAGGGGCCGGTCATCGTGAAACGCGAGAACAAGGCCGCCGCTGAGAAACGCGCACGGGAACTTCTTTCGCAGATGGGGCTTGCGGGACACGAGCTGAAGCGTCCGGCCCAATTGTCTGGCGGACAGCAGCAGCGTGTTGCTATTGCCCGCGCCATGGCCATGAATCCGAACCTGATGCTCTTTGACGAGCCGACATCGGCGCTCGACCCTGAACTTGTCGGTGAGGTTCTCAAGGCCATGACCGCGCTGGCACGCTCGGGCATGACCATGCTCATCGTCACTCACGAGCTCGGTTTCGCTTTCGAGATTGCCGACCGAGTCGTCTTTCTTGACCAGGGGCAGGTGGCCGCAGATGGGCCACCGCACGATGTGCTGCTGCAGCCGGAGCATCCCCGCCTCAAAAGCTTCGTCAACCGATTCCACGAGACGGCGGATATGCTCCGTCCGTTCATCGATGCACGCTGAGAAGGGCAGTATCCCATGGCACAGGACATCCGGTTGAATATGCCGCAGCCCTATGGGTCGGGCCGCCGCGTCGCCATCATCGGCGCCGGAGCGGTTGGTGTCTGCTGTGCGAACTACCTGGTCCGAGCCGGGTTCGACGTTACGGTGATTGATCCCGTCGTGCCGGGAAGCCGCGACCAGTGCTCCTACGGCAATGCAGGCGGCCTTTCGCCCGGCTCCTGCATCCCCAACGCGATGCCGGGCTTAATAAAGGAACTCCCCGGCATGCTGCTCGACCCGGAAGGGCCGATCGGCTTGAGGTTGATCGACCTGCCTCATGCGCTGCCCTGGCTGTTGCGATTCCTCTGGACGAGTCGCCGCAGCCGGGTGGCCGAGATTTCCGATGCGATGATCGCGCTCAACCGCCACACCTTCGAGAGCTATGACCCGTTAATTCGCGAGGCCGGTTGCGAGGATCTTATCCAATATCGCGGCCAGCTCTTCGCCTATGAGGATCCGGAAGGTCCTGCGAAGTCAGAGTTCTCGATCGGTATGAGACGCGCACGAGGGGTCAAGGTCGAGCTTCTCGACGAGCGCCAGTTGCGCGAGCTTGAGCCGGCCATCGGCCCTGCCTACAAGGCCGGCGTCTTTCTGCCCGAGCAGGGCCAGTGCGGCAATCCGGGGCGTCTGGTTGCAAGCCTTTGGAGCCTTGCCGCCAGTAAAGGCGCGCGCCTCCACCGGGCAAAGGCGAAAGGCTTCGTTCTGGGCGCCGACGGCCCGGTTGCGGTTGCGACTGATAACGGACAAGTGGTGGCAGACCAGTTTGTCGTGGCGGCCGGCGCCTTTTCCGCCCCCTTCGCCAGCCAAGCAGGTGCGCATGTGCCGCTGATTTGCGAACGGGGCTACCATGTGATGGTCGAAAGCGCCCGCACCGGGCTGAGGGTGCAGACCAACTCGGCCTCCCGCAAGTTTGTCGCCGCGCCCATGGAGGAGGGCCTGCGCCTATCTGGCACGGTGGAGTTCGCCCGTCCCGGCACCGGACCGCGGTGGGAGCGGGCGGAGATACTACTTCGCCAGGGCAGGCACATGTTTCCCGGCCTTGATACATCGAGCGTCCGCCCCTGGATGGGCAACAGGCCCGGAACTCCCGACAGCATTCCTGTCATTGAACGCGCTCCGCGCCACCGCAACGTGATCTTGGCTTTCGGTCATGGGCATCAGGGGCTGATCGGAGCCTCGACCACCGGCCGCCTCGTCGCCGAGTTGGCCGGCGAACAACCCACCATGATTGACCTTACACCCTATAGATCGAGCCGATTCTGACATCACGCCAGCCGGCATTGCTGCTTTTGGAGATACCCTATGTATGATGAACAAATCGCGCTGTTAATTGATGGCGTCTGGCGTGAAGGAAGCGACGGGAAGTCCCAACCCCTGCTCAATCCGGCAACTGGCGAAGAGATCGCCCGCGTGCCGCATGCAAGCTCCGCAGATCTGGATGAGGCGCTAGCGGCAGCGGAAAAAGGCTTTCGTGTATGGAAGTCGATGACGGCTATCGAGCGCTACCGTATCATGATGAAGGCAGCGGATCTCATCGATGCAGAGAACGAGCGTATCGCCCGCATCCTCACCATGGAGAACGGTAAGCCGCTGGCTGAGGCGCGGGCCGAGGTTGCTTTTTCGGCTGATGCTACCCGCTGGTACGCGGAAGAGGGTAAGCGCGCTTATGGGCGCATCGTTCCAGGCCGTCTGCCGGACCAGCGTCAGATAGTGCTCAAGGAGCCTGTCGGCGTGGTTGCGGCTTTCACCGCTTGGAACTTTCCAGCTTCGAATGTCATTCGCAAACTTGCCGGCGCATTGGGCGCGGGCTGTTCCATTATCCTGAAGACAGGCGAGGAGACGCCGGGAACGGCTGTCGCCTTCGCCCGCTGCTTCGAGAAGGCCGGCACACCTCCCGGCGTGGTGAATCTTGTTTTCGGCGTGCCCGACGACGTTTCTTCCCACCTGCTGTCGTCGCCCATTCCGAAGAAGGTCTCGCTCACGGGTTCCACGGTCGTCGGCAAGCTCCTGCAACGGCGTGCCGCAGAAACTCTGAAGCGTTGCACGATGGAGCTTGGCGGCCATGCTCCGGTTATTGTTCATCGCGACGCAGATATTGAGCGCTCGGTCACGACCCTGGTTGCCGCCAAGTTTCGCAATGCGGGCCAAGTCTGCACCTCGCCCACCCGCTTCTATGTGCACGAGACGATCTACGAGCAGTTCCTTGCGCTATTTTGTGAGCGCGCGTCGAAGTTGAAAATCGGCAATGGCCTTGAGGCCGATACCCAAATGGGTCCGATGATCGCCGAGCGCCGTCTCAATGTCATCCAGGAGCTCGTGGATGATGCCGTCGCAAAAGGGGCTCGCCTGCTGCTAGGCGGGAAGCGTCTGGAGGGAGCGGGCTTCTTCTACGCGCCGACCGTGCTTGCTGATCTGGCGGACGATGCCAGGATCATGACCGAGGAGCCGTTCGGTCCGGTCGCCTCCTTCCAACCTTTCAGCGAATTCGACGATGTGATTGCCCGTGCCAACTCCACGCCCTATGGGCTTGCCTCATTCGTATTCACCCGCAGCGGCGCTCTGGCTCAACGGACGGAACTTGCCCTTGATGCCGGGCTCGTCGGGGTTAACAACACATCAATCTCGACCCCTGAAACTCCGTTCGGCGGTGTGAATGAATCGGGCTACGGCTCGGAAAGCGGGATCGAGGGGCTCGAGGCTTTTCAGCGCGTCAAAACGATCTCGGAAATCTTTTCGTGAAAGTTTTTGAGCTCATGCAGCAACATGCATTGGAGGGTCGTGGCCATGCATGAAGAAGAGCGTACATACAAGGTGCTCGTCGCGGATCTGATGGCGCTGGCACCGGGCAGTGATGGTTTGCCGGATCCTACGCCGTTTCGCGACTATGTCGAACGTGTAGGCGCTTGCTTCCATCACGGAGGCTGCGCCGATGCGGGCGACATCGAGTCGGGACGGATCCACTTCTTCTATCTGCCCGAACTCAACCGTGAGGAGGATTTTCTCGCGGAAGCCGCCGATGGACGCTACGATGCAGTCATCGCCGCGGCGACAGTCATTCCCGCTGGAACGCATTTCGCCTATGGCGGCGTGCGGATCGGCGCTGGCACGGGCAACATGAAGTCGGAGAGCTGGGGCGGTGGAGACGGGCGTGGCGGCATTGCGCCGCTCATGAACACGCCGGGCATCAATTCGCGCGCGACGGCACAGATGGTTATGAAGGCGCTCCTGCGCTGCCGTCCCGATCTGCCGTTCGAGATGCTGCACGATCGCGTCATGCGCAGTGAATTTGACACTGGCCGCGATCTTGGCGCCTATTCCACCGCAAAGCTCGAAGGCCGGACCATAGCCGTTCTCGGTTATGGAAATATCGGCCGCGAGGTCGCAAGACTGGCGTCGTCATTCGGGATGACGGTACGCGTCCATGCGAGGCCTGTGCACCGGGAATGGATCGAGTCCGAGGGCTTCATCTTTGCCGCATCCCCGGTCGAGGCTGCGCGGAATGCCGATATCCTCAGCGTTCATGTGGGGCTTGGCGCAGTCGATCCGTCACGCGGTGTTCCTGTTAATACGGGGTTCGTCGAGGAGCAAATACTCAACGCTCTCGCCCCAGCCGCCATGCTAATCAATTTCGACCGAGGCGAGGTCGTCGACGTGAACGCGCTGGAACGCGCGCTCGCTTCCGGTCGCATCGACCAAGTTGCCGTTGACGCGGATATCTTCCTCAACGAGGATGGGTCGGCGCGCGGGCCCCTCGCTTCGTATCTCCCGCTTGCCCGACGCTTCGGCGATCGCGTCCTGCTTCTTCCTCATGCGGTTGCGGACACCGATCATCCAACCCGTTTGACAGGCGCCGCTCTTGCCGTTGATCTCGTTCTCGATGTCTTGCGCAACCGTCGGGTGCGTAACCTCGTCGGTGATCTGCCTGAGGGATATGTTGATGGCGGTTCCGCCCGACCGCGCGATATCGGCTTTGTCTCCCCTTCAGCGCTGGCTGCCTTTGAAGACGATCAGGCGGTGCTCGCGGAACTGGCACAACAGGCGCGGGTCCTCGCGTCATTCTATGGGGGACGAGCAGGAAAGGCGGCCGAGGCCGCCAACACGGGCTTTGCCGAGGCAATTCTCGCTGGCAATCGCCTGACGACTACGCTGCGCCGTCTCGGTCTTCTGGGGCCATGCCGCAATGCTTAAGCAAGCGGCTTCTGCCGAACATTTCCCACCGTACGAAGGCGATTCGTCGCCTACATGCCTCGCCCGGACAACTTGATTTACCTTAACTTCCCCATAGGAGAATGAACATGCGAGCCAACAATGCGCGGGTCGCCTTGCAGCAGAAGAAGAGTGTCTATAACGGCTGGCTAATGATCCCTTCCTCTGTGTCGGCGGAGCAGATTGCGCGCCAGGGGTGGGACAGCGTCACCGTAGATATGCAGCACGGCATGATTGATTACCCCGACGCCCTGGTGATGCTGCAGGCGATTTCTGTGTCCGATGCAACACCCTTTGTTCGTGTTCCCTCTCTTGAATCCGGCATTATTGGAAAGATGCTCGATGCCGGCGCGTACGGTATCATTTGCCCGATGGTGAACACTCGCGAACAGTGCGAGCATTTCGTGCGAAGCTGTCGCTATGCGCCCGCCGGTCACCGTAGCATGGGACCTGTGCGCGCGACCATGTATGCTGGGGCCGACTATGCCACCCATGCCAATGACACCATCATTACCATGGCAATGATTGAGACCCGGGAAGCGGTTGATAATCTTGAGGACATTCTGTCCACGCCTGGACTCGACGCGATTTTCGTAGGGCCCTCCGACCTTTCCGTGTCGATGGGCCACAACCCAGGTTTCGATCCGACCTACGAGGACGTCTATGCAGCGATCGAGCGTATTGCCGAAGCTTGCAAGCGACATGGCGTCGTGGCCGGTATCCATACCGGCTCAGTCGAATACACGCGTAAGATGGAAGCACTCGGTTACCAATTCTTCGCTTTCCTGAGCGAGTTCCGCTTTATGGCGCTAGCCGGCAGTAAGTTCCTGTCCGAACTGCGGGCAGAGGCGCCGGGGTCCGTCAATCAGGTAAAGAGCTATTAATCGTGCTCTGTGCATCCCGGATACTGTCGATCTGACTGAAAGCGGTCAGTCGAGATTCCGGGGTGCCCGCCTATCCGTGCAGGCTCGCTGGCACTGTCGCTCGGAGCTGTGCGGCACGTTCAAGGACGAGGCGGACGTGATCGCGATGGCGAACGACTCGGAGTTTGGCCTGACGTCGTATTTCTGTGCGCCGGTATGCGGTCCCTGGGGCTGTTAATCAGCTTTGAAGTTTGGCTCTGTCTCACTCTCGCTGCATGGATTTGGTGACGTAGTGCTGATGTCCAGCAGGAATCAGCGCGATGGATCAAAAGCTCTTCGCCCTTCACATGCGGGCGATATGATCGCACCATCCAGCTGGTCGGCCCGTCATGGGAATGATGAGGAAGCCCGCGCGATGAAGCTCTTCCAGCGCGCCATAGGTCGAGGCCGTCAGCATTCCCTCGGAAGTGATGGTGCCGTCGATATCGGTCAGCACCACACGAACGGAGCGCGCCGTTTTAAGCGGCATCTGGGAGAGGGGCGTCATGGCCCATCCTTGAGAGTGAAAAGATCGTGAGACGGCTAATGGCCTACCTTTAAGCATGATACCACGGCGAAATCCAAGGGCTTTGATGAAGACATGGGTCACTCGTGCGCAATCTGCCGCTTCAGGCTTCACGCGCGGGATTTCTGAAGTAAGGTGCCGCCATGCCAAATGATGCCGCAATCCTTAAACTTCTTTTCGATGCTGCTCTCAAGGCGGCGCTCCCGGATGGTCAGTTCGACGGTCGCCTGCCGCTCCGGCCCAGAGGGCGCACCATCGTTCTCGGAGCAGGAAAGGCCTCGGCCCGCATGGCGGCGGTCTTCGAAGATGCCTGGGCCCGCATGGGAGGAACCTGCGAGGGACTCGTGGTCACCCGGTACGAACATGCGGTGCCCACGCGTAGCGTTGAGGTCGTCGAGGCCTCGCACCCCGTTCCCAACGAGGCCGGATTGAAGGCCGCTGGACGCATCCTGGCCCTGGCGCGCGAGGCCGGTCCCGACGACCTCGTCGTGTGCCTCATGTCCGGCGGAGCCTCGGCGCTGCTGTCGCTGCCCGCCGAGGGGCTGACCCTCGCCGACAAACAGGATCTGAATCGGGCGCTGTTGAAATCGGGTGCTCCCATTGGGGAGATGAACCTCGTGCGAAAGTCGCTTTCCGCCATCAAGGGCGGAAGGCTCGCGGCAGCCATCGGCAAGGCACAGATCGTCACCTATCTGATCTCGGACGTTCCAGGGGACGATCCAGGCAGCATAGGGTCTGGCCCGACGATCCCCGAGCGGGTCGATCCGGACGTCGCTCTTGGAATCCTGAGCAAGTACGGCATCGATGCGCCAGACCATGTTCTTCGGACCATCCGGTCCAATGCAGTCACCGAGCCGGCAGCTGGTGGCATAGTGCATATGCTGGCGACGCCGAAGATGGCGCTTGACGCGGCGGCTGCCAAAGCCCGAGAGCTGGGGCTGACGCCGCTCATTTTGGGGGATGCACTCGAGGGCGAGGCGTGGGAGGTCGGCCGCGTGATGGCCGGCATTGCATGCTCCGCCTTACTGCATGGGGAGCCGGTGAAGGCGCCCTGTGTTCTGCTCTCCGGCGGCGAGACCACGGTGACCGTGCGCGGGCAGGGACGGGGCGGGCGCAATGCCGAGTTCCTCCTGTCGTTGGCCTTGTCTTTGAAGGACGAACGTGGAATCTCGGCTATCGCCTGCGATACCGACGGCATCGACGGTTCCGAGGACAACGCAGGCGCCTGGTTCGACGGAAGCTTGTTAGAGCACGCGCGCGCAAAAGGCATCGACCTAGCGGCGCATCTGGACAGGAACGATGCCTATACGGCCTTCGCGAAGCTCGAGAGGCTGGTGGTGACAGGTCCGACCCTGACCAACGTGAATGATTTCCGGTGCATCCTCATCCGTCCATGACAGATGCGCGGACCGCGCGTCTTGCGGTGAAATTATGGAATGCGCAAATGGAAATAGGATCTAAAGCGGATTTCGAGCTGATGTGAATCTAAGGTTTTGTCGCAAACTCGGATAGGGGACGTGAAAGGGACAGGTGCTTGGTACCACGCTCATGCGATGAGCAAATGGAACTGCTCTGCGAGTGACGGTAGCCGTCAGCGCTGTACCGTGGCGTGATCGATGGAGCCGCGCTCGGCCATCATCTCCTCCAGATTACGGAGACTGAGATTGTAAGCCAGATACCACCGGACGCAGAGCAGGATCACCGACCGATCGAAATGTCTGCC
>JAEXGT010000017.1 GCA_023450615.1 Pseudomonadota bacterium
CATCATCGAGAATGTGCGCGGCTATATGATTTACGGCGATTACAGCCAGCCGAACCCGCCTGCACGCATTCTTCATGACCTCGCCGAAGGCGAGATCGATATCGCCGTAGTTTGGGGAGCCTTGGCCGGCTATTTCGCACAGCATGAGAAGGTTCCGCTGAATGTCACGCCTGTGCGTCCTGCCTTCGATGGGCCGCAGCTTCCCATGGTGTTCGATATTTCCATGGCCGTGCGCAAGGAGGACGAGGCGCTCCGCCAGGAAATTGATGCCGTGCTCTTCCGCCGTCGCGCGGATATCGACGCTATTCTCGCGGCCTATGCTGTTCCTCGTCTCGATGATGGGCTGAATCAGGCGGGGCGCAAGTCATGAGAGCACTTGTGATCCTGCCACTCATAGCCTTCGCGCTCGGCGCCTGCGAGCGTGAGGATCGGGAATATCGGGCCAATCCCGCGACGGTTGAGTCGGAGGAGAAGATTGCGCTCGTGCCTCTCTCGGCGGGACCTAGCGGCCCGACGGAGCAGCGTTCCGGTCTCGGCAAGGAATACGAGGAAAACGCCTATCACATCTCGCAGGGCCAGCGGTTCTATATCTGGTTCAACTGCAATGGCTGTCACGCGAATGGTGGCGGCGATTCAGGACCGGCACTGATGGACGACCGATGGATCTATGGCGGGCAGATCGAGAACATCGTGCAGACGATCCGCGAAGGACGCCCCAATGGCATGCCGTCCTTTCGTGGGAAGATCCCGGATGACCAGATCTGGCAGATCGCAGCCTATATCCGTTCCATGGGCCGCAATGTGCCGAAGCCCGCTGCACCTGGGCGCAAGGATGACATGAGCCCTGGTCCTGCCGAGCAACGCCGCCCGCCGGGGGAGGTGATCGATGGCGGCCAGGTTCCTCCGGCTGCTCAGATGCCGCAATGAGGCGATCATGAAGAAGGCTTTTCCCTTCCTTCTTCTGAGTCTTTTCCTCGCAGGATGTCAGGGCTGGCAGTCGGCCATCGACGCACAGGGCCCCTCGTCCCAGGCGCTTGCAGAGATCTTTTGGATCTTCGTCTCGGTGCTGGGCATCGTCTGGGTGTTGACCATGACGGCGCTTCTTCTGGCGCTGCGCAGGAGACGGCCCGCGGGTGCGGATCCGCTAGTGACGGATCCCGGCACGGAGCGCCGCATGACGATCGCAGTTTCCGTCGCCGTTGCCTTGACGCTTGTCACCGTGATCTCTCTCACAGGCTTGAGCTACGCGGCTCAGAAGGCGCTCTTCTCGCATAAGGATGGCGCGCTGAGCCTGTTGGTGACGGGCCAGCAATGGTGGTGGAAGATCACTTACGAGAATGAGCAGCCGAACCTCGTCTTCACCACCGCGAACGAGATCCATATCCCCGTGGGAGAACCGGTTCTGATCAAGCTCGAATCATCGGACGTGATCCACTCGTTCTGGGTTCCCAACCTTACGGGCAAGATGGATGCCGTTCCCGGACGTCAGAACCAGCTTCAGATCCAGGCTGATCGCCCTGGAATCTACCGTGCGCAATGCGCGGAGTTCTGCGGCCTGCAGCATGCGCATATGGGGATGCTCGTCATTGCCGAAACGAAGGAGGATTTCGAGCGCTGGCGCAACCATCAGGTCTCGTCTGCTATCCCGCCGAACGACCCCGAGCGCCAGCGTGGCATGGAAGTTTTTCTCTCGAAGCCCTGCATCATGTGTCATCAGGTGCGTGGCACGGATGCCGGCGGCAAGGTCGCGCCGGATCTTACCCATGTGGGAAGCCGCCGCTATATCGGCGCTGGAACGCTTGAGACCACACGCGGTAATATCGCTGCCTGGATCATCGATCCGCATGGCGTCAAACCGGGCGTGAACATGCCGACGATCCAGCTCGAGCCCGATGAGGTGCAGCCGCTTGCAAGCTATCTGGAGGGGTTGAAGTGACCAAAGCCATCACCCCTCATGAGATCGATACGGTGCCAGAGATTGCGCGCCTCGCAACGGGCGAACGTGGCGGCATTGCAGGGGCGAGGAGCGCGGCGGACGACCCACCGGATCCGAAGGAGCTTCGCGACGATCAGGTGGATGGACCCGAGCTCACGGCGCGGCTCGCCAAAACCTGGGGCACGCAGAAAGGTCTGATCGGCGCGCTTTCCACGGTCGATCACAAGGTCATCGGCCGCCGCTACATCATCACCGCGCTCATCTTTCTGTTTCTGGGCGGCCTGTCGGCGGTCGCCATGCGCCTGCAATTGGCAAGGCCCGAGAGCAGCCTGATCGGGCCCGATCTCTACAACCAGCTCTTCACCATGCACGGAACGACGATGATGTTTCTCTTCGGCGTGCCCATCGGTGAGGCCTTCGCGGTCTATCTGGTGCCGCTCATGGTCGGCACGCGCAACATCGCCTTTCCCCGGCTGAACGCCTTCTCCTATTACGTCTACCTGTTCGGCGGCCTCATGATCTGGCTGGCCTTCATGCTGAATATCGGGCCGGATGTGGGCTGGTTCGCCTATGTGCCGTTATCGGGCCCGGAATTCTCACCGGGCAAACGAGCGGATATATGGGCGCAGATGATCACATTTACGGAGGTCGCGGGCATCTCCGTTGCGATCTCGGTCATCGTGACGGTTTTCAAGCTGCGCGCGCCGGGCATGACGCTCGACCGGATTCCGCTTTTCGTTTGGGCCGAGCTGGTCAATTCCTTCGTGATCATCTTCGCGATGCCTGCCGTCGTCACGGCCTCCGCCCTGCTGATCATGGATCGGCTCGTGGGCACCCATATCTTCAATCCAGCGGAAGGCGGCGATGCGCTGCTCTACCAGCATCTGTTCTGGTTCTTCGGGCACCCGGAGGTTTACATCATCTTCCTTCCGGCAACAGGCTGGGTGTCGGCCATCGTCGTTACCTTCGCGCGCCGCCAGGCCTTCGGCTATATCGCGCTCGTGCTGTCGCTCATCGCAACTGGCTTCCTGTCGTTCGGACTTTGGGTGCACCACATGTTCACCACGGGTCTGCCACAACTCGGCGCCAGCTTCTTCACGGCATCGAGCATGCTGATCGCCATTCCCAACGGTATTCAGATCTTCTGCTGGATCGCAACGCTCTGGGACGGGCGGCCCGTATTCCGCACGCCGCTTCTCTTCGTCATCGGCTTCTTTTTCATTTTCGTGGCTGGCGGGCTTTCCGGAATCATGCTGGCCTCCGTGCCGCTCGATTCCCAAGTGCACGACACGTTCTTCGTGGTCGCGCATTTTCACTATGTGCTTATCGGCGGCAACGTCTTTCCGCTGATCGGCGCGATCTATTACTGGTTCCCGAAATTCGCCGGGCGGATGATGAGTGAGCGCCTCGGTCAATGGCATTTCGGCCTCGCCTTCCTTGGCTTCAACGTGGCCTTCTTCCCCATGCACATCACGGGCCTCATGGGCATGCCGCGGCGCGTCTATACCTATCTGCCGGAGATGGGCTGGGGGAACCTCAACATGATCTCCACCATCGGCGCGGCTCTCTTCTTCGGAAGCTTCCTGCTCTTCCTCTACAACATCGTCACGAGCGCGCGTCGCGGCCCATTGGCCGGTCCCAATCCCTGGAATGCCGGCACTCTCGAATGGGCATCCGCCTCGCCGCCGATGCCGCAGAATTTCGACCGCATTCCTGTCGTGACCAATCGCGAACCGCTCTGGGCCCATCGCGACATCCTGCCGGTGGCGGCGGGCTTGAGCGTCGAGAACCGGGAGCAGATCGTTTCCACTGTCACCGCCGGCCGCGCGGATCTGCGCGAGAGCACACCCGAGCCCTCGATCTGGCCCTTCCTGTCTGCGGTGGCGATCACGATCCTGTTCGTCGGTTCGATGTTCACGCCCTGGGCCCTGGTGTGGGGCACGCCGCCCCTGGCCCTCGTTTTGATCGGTTGGTTCTGGCCGAAGGCCGGCACGGAGGACGAGCGATGACGAAGGCGCCTTTTCAGCCGCAGGGTAGCGAAGGGCTGTTGCCCCAACGGGTCGTTCTCAATGTGCGTTCGATGCCGAGTTACGCTTACAGTCACCGCAGCCCGATCTGGTGGGGAACGGTAGCTTTCGCCGTCGCCGAAGGCATGGGCTTTGCCATGGCCGTCGGGGTCTATTTCTACCTCGTCTTCATCAATGGAAACTGGCCGCTCAGCGCGCCGCCGCCGGATCTCCCCTGGTCGAGCCTCTTCACCATCGTCCTGCTCGCCAGTGCGTGGCCGAATGCACTGGCCAAGCGAGACGGTGAGCAGGAGAACCTCTCCGCGACGCGCCGCAATCTCGTGATCATGAGCCTCGTCGGAATCGTTCTCCTGGTGATCCGCATCATGGAGTTCAACGGTCTCCACGTGCGCTGGGACCAGAACGCTTACGGATCGGTCGTGTGGCTTCTGCTGGGCCTGCACACACTGCATCTTCTAACCGATCTCGGCGACACCATCGTTCTCACGGTGCTCATGTTCACACGCCACGGCCATGGCAAGCGCTTTTCGGACGTAGGTGACAATGCCTTCTATTGGTATTTCGTCGTCGTCTCATGGCTGCCGATCTATCTGATTATCTACTGGTTTCCGAGATGGTGGTGAGCCGATGGCAAACTGGTTCTCACGAGGTCTTCCATCCGCCGGCATCTATGTCCCTCCTGCGGCATGGCTCATCGGCACCCAGTTTAACTATGCAGCCGTGCCGTGGGTCTGCGCCCATCAGGTTCCGCTTATTCCGCTTTTCGCGCTCGCTATGGCGATATGCAGCTTCTGTGCAGGCTTTCTCTCCTGGCGCGGCTATGTCACGGCGACGCCGACGCCCTTGCCGGACTCGACGGGGGCTGGGCGGCCGCATAGCTTCGTGGCCTTGATGGGCATGGCCATTGCAGCGCTCTTCACAGTCGTCATCCTGCTTCAAGGTGCTGCCGGCCTCGTCTTTCATGGGTGTGAGCGATGAACGCGCTGATTGTCCTCTTCGCGTTTCTTGTTGCCGGCGAAGCTCAGGCTCATGCGGGCCATGTGCATTGGCTCGACGGGAGCACGACCTGGACGTGGGATCCGCAAGTCACCTTGCCGCTCACATTGTCGGGGGGACTATATCTCATCGGCACATTACGCCTGTGGCGTCGGGCAGGGACGGGACGAGGTGTACGTATCTGGCAGGCACTCTGTTTCATGCTCGGATGGGGGCTCCTCGTCTTTGCTCTCATCACGCCGCTTCATTGGCTCGGCGAACGGCTGTTCTTCGCGCATATGATCGAGCATGAGATTCTCATGGCGGTAGCCGCACCGCTTCTCGTCGTTGGAAATCCGGTCGCCATGCTGTGGGCCATGCCGGCGGGATTGCGCCGTCGGCTCGGCGGGATCGGGCAAGTGCCGGCAGTGGCGCGCTTATGGGCGTGGCTCACCCATCCTCTTGTCGCCACCGTCATCCATGGAATCGCCGTCTGGCTGTGGCACGCCCCGCCTCTCTATGAGGCGGCTCTATCCAATCCCTGGATTCACTGGCTGCAGCATCTCAGCTTCTTCGTCACGGCTCTTCTTTTCTGGCGTGCCTTGTTGCAGGGATCAGAGCGGGAGCGCGGTTACGGCGCGGCCGTGTTCTATCTCTTCGTCACTTCCCTCCACACGGGCTTCCTCGGCATTCTGCTCTCCCTCATGCGGCGCAGCATCTATCCGGCGCAGACATCGGGAGCTGCCGAATGGGGGTTGACGCCTCTGGAGGATCAGCAACTTGCCGGTCTGTTCATGTGGATTCCTGCAGGCCTCGTCTATGCGGGCGCTGCGTTGATTCTTGCGGGATTGTGGATCACCCGCTCAGGATCGTCCCGCTCCAGGGGAGGGCACCATGCCCATGCGGCGCGCTAGAGGTTGGGCTCCCATTGCGGTGGCATTGCTCGCTGGCGTAGCCGGAGCGCTCTTCGGTTTCGGAAGGGGCGCACATGGAGGCTGGGGCGGAAAGGCGCCGCGCCCGTCCTTCGATCCGAAAGCATATCTGACCGGTATCCACATTCCTGCGCCGGTCAGCTTGCAACGGCGATCCGTTCTCATCGGGTTCATTCTCGTGTTGCTGGCGGGAGCCGGAATCTATGCCGGATATGCGATCAAGTTCGCGCAGGACGCGCGTCTGCGCGCCGTCGCCCTCACGGGTGGCGATCCTGATCTCGGGCGCGATCTCACCAAGCGCTATGGCTGCGCGGGATGTCACACCATCCCCGGTGTTCCGGGCGCTCAGGGAAGGGTTGGGCCGACCCTCGAAGGCTTTGCCGCCCGCGTCTATATCGGCGGTGTGGCCGTCAACTCGCCGGACACGCTGATTCAATGGATCGAAAACCCTAAATCCATCGCCCCCAAAACCGCCATGCCGGTGACAGGGATCTCGCGAGACGAGGCTAGACACGTTGCGTCTTATCTCTACTCGCTGCGATGAAATGGATGGAATGAAAGTCGCTTCATAAGCTTGACAACACGCAGATCAAGTGTGGAGCGGGAGTAGCTCCGCCGATGATCCCGACCGAAGCCGTTCTCGGAAAGCCGTCTTCGACAGGCACCGTCAAGTTATCGGCGATGCATACGCCGATCCTGGTTCAGGACTAGATCAGGCAACCGTCGCGGCGCCGGTTATCTTGATCCAGGACTGGAACGCCCGAGCGTGGGGCTGGCGATGATCCGCGGCTGTAAGCGGGTTGGCGCATTATAGTCCCGCGAGGCAGACGTATTTGATTTCGAGGAAGCCCTCGATGCCGTACTTCGAGCCCTCACGGCCCAAGCCCGACTGCTTGATGCCGCCGAAGGGCGCCATCTCGTTGGCCAGCGCAGGCGTGTTCACGCCCACCATGCCGCTCTCCAAGGCCTCCGCCACGCGCCACACGCGGGCCATGTCCTTGGCATAAAAATACGACGCCAGACCGAACTCCGTGTCGTTCGCCATGGCAATCACATCCTCTTCATCCTTGAACGTGATGATCGGAGCCAGCGGCGCGAAGGTTTCTTCCTTCGTCACCTTCATCGCCTGCGTCACTCCCGTCATCACGGTCGGCTCGAAGAACGTGCCGCCAAGATCCGAGCGCTTGCCGCCCACCAGCACCGTGCCGCCCTTGGCCAGCGCGTCCTGAACATGCTCTTCCATCTTGGCCACCGCGCGGTCATCGATCAGCGGCCCCATGGCCACGCCTGCTTCCGTGCCACGGCCGAGCTTGAGGCCTTGCGCCTTGGCGGCGAGCTTCTCGGCGAAGGCGTCGGCCACGCTCTCCTGCACATAGATCCGGTTGGCGCACACGCAGGTCTGACCGGCATTGCGGAACTTGGACGCCATCGCGCCATCCACCGCCGCATCGAGATCGGCATCGTCGAACACGATGAAGGGTGCATTGCCGCCCAGCTCCAGGGACAGACGCTTGATGCCCTCAGATGCCTCCTTCATCAGCCAGCGGCCCACATTGGTCGAGCCGGTGAACGTGATCTTGGCGACCTTCGGGTTGCGGCAGAACTCCTCGCCGATGGGCTTGGCCTCGCCGGTGATCACCGAGAAGGCGCCTTTGGGCACGCCGGCCCGCTCGGCCAGCACCGCGAGCGCGAGCGCCGAGAGCGGGGTTTGGGCCGCAGGCTTGAGCACCATGGTGCAGCCGGCGGCCAGCGCCGGGCCGACCTTGCGGGTGATCATGCCATTGGGAAAGTTCCAGGGCGTGATCGCCGCGCACACGCCCACGGGCTGCTTGAGCACCAGAATGCGCTGGCTGGCATTGGCGCCGGGAATGATATCGCCGTCGATGCGCTTGGCCTCTTCCGCGAACCACTCGATGTAAGCGGCGTTCGACACGACCTCGCCCTTGGCCTCGGCGAGCGGCTTGCCCTGTTCCGTGGTGAGGATCAGCGCCAGATCGTCGGCATTCTCGATGATGAGGTCATACCATTTCTTGAGGATCTGGCTGCGCTCCTTGGCGGTGCGCTTGGCCCATTCCTTCTGCACCTCATGGGCCTTGTCGATGGCCCGGCGAGCGGCGTCGGGACCGAGATTCGGCACATGAGCGATCAGCGCGCCATCGAACGGGTCTGTCACAGGAATGGACTTGGCGCCGGAGGCGTCGATCCACTCGCCCGCCACATAGGCCTGCGACACCAGCAAAGACGCGTCCTTCAGATCGGGAATACGGCGTTCCGGGGGATTATGAGCGGTCATGGAGAACTCCAGCCTGAGGGAAAATGATGGGAGGGATATAGGCACTCTCATCCGACCTGAACACCGCGCCGCACGCCGGTCTGGGTTGTCGCCGCATACGAAGCACGACCAAGCCTTCGCCAACCCGAATGGGTGCGACTTAAGGATGAAGGCTTCCTGCATTGCTAAGGCGAATGGCGCCGTTACCTTGTCTTGACCGGCTTCATGGGGGGTTTCACCATGTGGTCCGATACATGGCAGGACCAACCTGCCTTTCCGATAACAATGGGAAGGAAGACGATGCGAGTTCTCAAGCCAATTCTGTTCGCCCTCAGCTGCACCGTGGCGGCACAGGCAGCCTACGCCCAGAATATCTCCGACAATGTCGTGAAGATCGGCATTCTCAACGATCAGTCCGGCGTCTATGCGGATTTCGGCGGAAAATCTTCCGTGGCAGCGGCGCAGATGGCCGTTGAGGATTTCGGCGGCAAGGTTCTTGGCGCCAATATCGAGATCGTGAACGCCGACCACCAGAACAAACCCGACGTGGCTTCGAGCATCGCCCGCCAGTGGTACGATGCGGACAAAGTCGATTCCATCATGGAACTGACCACCTCCTCCGTTGCGCTCGCTGTTCAGGGCCTCTCGAAGGAGAAGAAGAAGATCACCATGACCACCGGTGCGGCGACGACCGAGCTCACCGGCAAGCAATGTTCGCCTTACGGATTCCATTGGGCCTACGACACGCACGCCCTGGCCGTCGGCACCGGCGGCGCGCTGGTGGAGAATGGCGGCAACAAGTGGTTCTTCCTCACCGCCGATTATGCTTTCGGCTATTCCCTCGAGGAGCAGACTTCCAAATTCGTGAAGTCGAAGGGCGGTCAGGTCGTCGGCTCTGTGCGCCATCCGCTGGCCGCCACCGATTACTCGTCGTTCCTTCTGCAAGCCCAGAGCTCCGGCGCTAACGTGATCGGCATGGCCAATGCCGGTCTCGACACTGCCAACGCCATCAAGCAGGCCGCCGAGTTCGGCATCACCCAAGGCGGAACGCGTCTCGCCGCGCTTCTCTTCACCCTCGCCGAAGTGAAGGGCCTGGGCCTTCAATCCGCACAGGGCCTGACGCTCACCGAAGGCTGGTATTGGGATCAGAACGACGATAACCGCGCCTTCGCCAAGCGCTTCCAGGCCAAGACCGGCAAAATGCCCAACATGATTCACATGGGCACTTATTCGACCGTCATGCAGTATCTGAAGGCCATTCAGAAGGCCGGCACCGACGAGACGGAAGCGGTTGCCAAGGCGCTGCACGAGATGCCGGTTCAGGACGCCTTCACGAAGAACGGCAAGGTTCTGCCCAACGGCCGCATGGTCTACGACATGTATCTCTTCCAGGTGAAGAAGCCCGAAGAGAGCAAGGGCGAATGGGACATGTACAAGCAGCTCGCCACCATCCCCGGCGACCAGGCCTACATGAAGGTTGCCGACAGCGGCTGCCAGCTCACGCAGTAATCCAAGACCACAGGGGCGAGGACGGTTCAGGCCGCCCTCGCCCTTTCGTTCTCCATTCATCGCTCGGGATCGACAGCTGCCACATGGTTAGTACTCAACCGATTTTGAGCGCCACAGGCCTCACCATGGAATTTCGCGGCTTCGTCGCGGTGAAGGATGTGACGCTTTCCGTCAATGAAGGAACGATCCACGCCTTGATTGGCCCCAACGGCGCCGGCAAGACCACGGTCTTCAACCTTCTCACCAAGTTTCTCACGCCGACCCGCGGGCAGATCAGTTTTCGCGGGAACGACATCACCGGGCTGAAGCCCGCCGAAGTCGCACGGCTCGGCCTTGTGCGCTCGTTTCAGATCTCTGCGGTGTTTCCGCATTTGACTGTGCTCGACAACGTGCGCGTGGCGCTTCAGCGTCCGAAGAACCTCGCCACGCAATTCTGGCTTCCTTCCGGAAGCCTCTCTGTTCTCGACGATCGCGCGCTGGAACTGATCGATGCGGTCAATCTCACGCCTTACGCGCATCTGACCGCCTCGGAATTATCCTACGGCCGCAAGCGCGCGCTCGAGATCGCAACGACTCTCGCGCTCGATCCGGCCATGCTCCTTCTCGACGAGCCGATGGCCGGCATGGGGCATGAAGACATCGGACGCATCGCCGACCTGATCAGGCGCGTCGCCAAGAACCGCACCGTGCTCATGGTCGAACACAACCTGAATGTGGTGGCGGATCTGTGCGACCGCGTCACCGTTCTCGCGCGCGGCGAGATCCTCTCCGACGGATCCTATGCGACCGTCAGCGCCGATCCGCGCGTGCGTGAAGCCTATATGGGGACTGAGCATGAGTAACGCGCCTCTCCTCGAAGTTCGCGGACTGAACGCCTGGTACGGCGAAAGCCACGTTCTTCATGGTGTCGATCTCGACATCCGTGAAGGCGAGACCGTGACGCTGCTGGGCCGCAATGGCGCGGGCAAGACGACGACTTTGCGCTCCATCATGGGAATCCTGCGCCGCCGCCAGGGCGTGATCCGCCTGCGTGGCAAGGATCTTCTCGGCCTTCCCCTGCATAAGGTCGCGCAGGAAGGCATCGGATACGTGCCCGAGGAGCGCGGAATCTTCGCCAGCCTCAACGTGTCCGAGAACCTAATGCTGCCGCCGAACGTCTCGCAGGGCGGCATGAGCATCGACGAGATCTACACGCTGTTTCCCAACCTGCATGAGCGCCGCTCCAGCCAGGGCACGAAACTCTCCGGCGGTGAGCAGCAAATGCTGGCGATTGCCCGCATCCTGCGAACCGGTGCGCGGGTCATTCTGCTCGACGAGCCGACCGAGGGCCTTGCCCCCGTCATCATCCAGCGCATCGGCGACGTTCTGGTCGAACTGAAGAAACGTGGCATGACGATTCTGCTGGTGGAGCAGAATTTCCGCTTCGCCAAGAAAGTCGCGGACCGCTTCTACCTCATGGAGGATGGACGCATGGTCAATTCCTTCCCAGGCCATGAGCTCGACTCGCGCATGGACGAACTTCAAGAAGTGCTGGGAGTGTAACGAATGAGCACGATCTTCGGCATTCCCGCCCCTGCCCTCTACGGGCAAATTCTCATCGGCCTCATCAACGGCTCCTTCTATGCCATGCTCAGCCTTGGCCTCGCCGTGATCTTCGGCCTGCTGCGGGTGATCAACTTCGCCCATGGCGCGCAATACATGCTCGGCGCCTTCGCCGCCTATCTCCTGCTGACCTATGTGGGCATCGGCTATTGGCCGTCACTCATCCTGGCCCCCGTGATCGTGGGCGCGGTGGCGATCGTCATCGAGCGCTTCATGCTGCGGCGGCTCTACGGCCTCGATCCGCTCTACGGCCTTTTGCTGACCTTCGGTCTCGCGCTCATTCTCGAAGGCGCGTTCCGCCATTGGTTCGGAGCCGCCGGAAAGCCCTATGCGCCTCCGGCTCAGCTGACTGGAGCCGTCAATCTCGGCTTCATGTTCATGCCGATCTATCGCGGCTGGGTGGTTGTCGCGTCCCTGTTCGTGTGCATCGGAACATGGCTGCTCATCGAGAAGACGAGGCTTGGCGCTTACTTGAGAGCGGCAACGGAAAATGCCACGCTCGTTCAGTCCTTCGGCGTGAACGTGCCGCTGTTGCTGACGCTCACCTACGGTCTTGGCGCCGCGCTGGCCGCGCTCGCGGGCGTGCTGGCCGCTCCGATCTATCAGGTCAGCCCGCTCATGGGCACGAACCTCATCATCATCGTCTTTGCCGTGGTCGTTGTCGGCGGCATGGGGTCGATCCTCGGCGCCATCGTGACCGGTTATGTGCTCGGGGTGCTGGAGGGCCTGACGAAGGTCTTCTACCCAGAGGCTTCGAGCATTGTTATCTTTGTGATCATGGCCATCGTTCTGCTCGTCAGGCCGGCGGGTCTCTTCGGGCGGGAGGAGTAATATCATGGCTGTCGGAACCCAATATCTCGCCGAGCAGCCCAAGCTGCGCGTCACTTCGCTCGTCCTGGGCGCGGTTGCCCTCGCAGGCCTGCTCGCGGCTCCGTTCTTCCTCTATCCCGAATTTCTGATGAGCATTCTGTGCTTCGCGTTGTTCGCCTGCGCGTTCAACCTGCTCATCGGCTATGTCGGCCTTCTCTCCTTCGGCCATGCCGCCTTCTTCGGGGGCGCGGCCTACTACACCGCCCATGCGGTCAAGGTATGGGGCTGGGAGCCGCTGACGGGCATTCTCTTCGGTGCGGCCGGCGCCGCCGCGATGGGCCTCATCATCGGCTTCATCGCCATTCGCCGCCAGGGCATCTACTTCGCCATGATCACCTTGGCCCTGTCGCAGATGTTCGCCTTCATTTGCCTGCAGGTGCCGTTCACCCACGGCGAGGATGGCATTCAGGGCGTGCCCCGGGGCCATCTGCTCGGCCTGATCGATCTGAGCCGGCCGCTGGCGATGTACTACGTGACGCTCGCGATCTTCCTGTTCGGCGTTTTCGCCATCTGGCGCATCGTGAACTCGCCCTTCGGCAACATCCTGAAGGCCATCCGCGAGAATGAGCGCCGCGCCATTTCTCTCGGCTACCGGGTCGATCGCTACAAGCTCGGCGCTTTCGTCATGTCGGCAGCCCTCGCAGGCCTTGCCGGGGGCACGAAGGCGATTGTGTTCCAGTTCGCCACGCTGACCGACGTGCAATGGCAGATGTCGGGTGAGGTCATTCTCATGACCCTGCTCGGCGGCATCGGCACCATGATCGGCCCGATGGTCGGCGCGGGTCTGGTCATCGCCCTGCAGAACTATCTCGCCTCGTCCCAATTCCCCGTCACGGTTCTGATCGGCATCATCTTTGTCATCTGCGTGCTGCTGTTCCGCCGGGGCATCGTCGGCGAGGTTCTGGAACTCATGAAGCGCAAGCCCAAGGGTACTGTTTAAACTGGGTACTGCATAAGCCCAGGGCTCTCATGTGAGGCGTGTCATGTCCGATAGCACCACGTTCGACTACGTCATCATCGGAGGAGGCTCGGCAGGCTGCGTTCTGGCGAACCGCCTTTCCAAGGATCCGGCCAATTCCGTCTGTCTTCTGGAGGCGGGAGGAAAAGACAACTGGATCTGGTACCACATACCGGTGGGCTACCTGTTCGCCATCGGCAATCCGCGCGCCGACTGGATGTTCAAGACCGAGAGCGAGCCGGGCCTCAACGGACGCATCCTGAACTATCCGCGCGGCAAGGTGCTCGGCGGCTGCTCGGCCATCAACGCCATGGTCTACATGCGCGGCCAGCGCGAGGATTACGACAACTGGCGCCAGATGGGCCTGAAAGGCTGGGGCTGGGATGACGTGAGGCCGATCTTCCGCCAGCATCTGG
Organism: Pseudomonadota bacterium; assembly: GCA_023450615.1. Classification (GTDB taxonomy): domain Bacteria; phylum Pseudomonadota; class Alphaproteobacteria; order Rhizobiales; family Beijerinckiaceae; genus Microvirga. The sequence goes on from JAEXGT010000017.1 coordinate 13,498, forward strand.
ATCATTATCTCGGCGCAGGCGAGCATCATGGCATCGGCGGCGAGTGGCGCGTCGAAGCGCCCCGTACCCGTTGGGACATTCTCGATACCTTCATCGAAGCGGCCATCGAGGCCGGGATACCGCGCACGAGCGATTTCAACACGGGCAGCAACGAAGGTATCTCCTATTTTCACGTCAACCAGAAGAACGGGCGGCGTTGGTCGGCGGCCCGCGGCTTCCTGAGGCCCGCCCTGTCGCGTCCCAATCTTCAGCTGGAGATCAATGCGCATGCCACGCGCATTCTCTTCGAAGGCAAACGAGCCGTCGGCGTGGAAATCCTGCAGAACGGCAATCTCCGGCGCATTCTCGCGCGCAAGGAAGTCATCCTTTCAGCCGGCGCTGTAGCTTCGCCTCAAATCTTGCAGCTTTCCGGCATCGGCAACGGCGATCTCCTGCAGCAGCACGGTATCCCGCTCCTCCACCACCTGCCGGGCGTCGGCGAGAACCTTCAGGATCACCTGCAACTGCGGCCGATCTACAAGGTTCACGGGGTGCGCACTCTCAATGAGGATTACCGGTCGCTCGTGAGAAAGGGGTACATGGCGCTCGAATATGCCTTGTTCCGGCGTGGTCCCCTGACCATGGCGCCATCGCAGCTGGGCGCGTTTACGCGCTCCTCGCCGGACTACGCCACACCCAACCTTCAGTTCCATATCCAGCCCCTGTCGCTCGACAAGTTTGGAGAGGACCCGCACCCCTTCCCTGCATTCACGGCAAGCGTCTGCAACTTGCGCCCCACAAGTCGCGGCAGCATCCGAATCCGCAGCGGCAAGGCCGACGATGCGCCCTCCATCCGTCCCAACTATCTCTCGACTCCAGAAGATCAGCAGGTCGCCGTGGATTCGCTTCGCCTGGTCCGCCGGATCGTCTCGATGCCTGCGCTACAGAAATACAGGCCTGAGGAGTACAAGCCTGGCGCACATCTGAATACGCATGATGAACTTCTCAACGGCGCGCGCGACATCGGTACGACCATCTTTCACCCGGTCGGCACGGCGAAGATGGGGATCGAGAGCGATCCCATGGCGGTCACAGATGAACGCTTGCGGGTTCGGGGCGTCGAAGGTCTTCGTGTGATCGATGCCTCCGTCATGCCGACGATCACCAGTGGCAACACCAACTCGCCAACGCTGATGATTGCGGAAAGAGGCGCAGCGATGATCTTGGAGGATCATTCCCACACGGTGGAAGTGGTCAGGCAATCGGCCTGAAGCTGGATCGTGAAAACGTTTAGGCGAATTGCTGGCGCGGGCCATCGGTCCGCGCTTGGGGGATAGTGACCGCCGGCTCCAGATCAGGCCGGCAGCTGCCCTTCCGCAGGCAAGTGGCTCGCTGCCCAAATTGCGGCCTGCGTCCGGTTCTTCGCATGGATCTTGCGCAGGATCGCCTTAACGTGAACCTTGACCGTCGCCTCGGTGATGTCGAACTTGCGCGCGATCAGCTTATTCGAGTCGCCATCCATGAGGCAGCGCAAGATGACCGTCTCCCGAACGGACAGCCCCTTGCTTTGGAAGTGCTGCCCATCGGGGGCCTTTTCGCTGCTCTGAGGTTCAGCCGGCTCGCTGGGCTGAAGGACGTGCTCCTGCAACAGCTCGAGAACGGCCGAAGGGAACATGACCTCACCGAGCACGACCAGATCAAGCGTCTTGACCAGAACCTCGCATGAAACCGACTTCACGAGATAAGCATCCGCACCGGCCTGGAAGGCGGAGATGATCTGCTTCAGGTCGTAATGATCCACCAGCAAGAGCACCCGGGCTGATGCATATTGCCCTTTGATCCGCCGGACCTCGGCGCAGGCCTCTTCATGGTTTCGCACTCCGTCCATGATCAAGAGGAACGGCGCTGCTTCAGCCGGCTCCCAACTTGCGAGGATCTCTTCGAAGCTCGATGACAAGGCGACAGGATTGTAGGGCGTCTCTGCCAGAATCCGACGCAGCCCCTCCCGCAAAAGCGTATTGGGCTCTACAAGGACGGTTGGAGTGGCCTGAGAGTTCAGGTACTGAACCTGAGGTTCCGATACCCGCGCAAGTTCCAGATAGCGTGCTTGCCCAATCTCCCTCGTGAGCGGCACGCTTTGAATGGACGAGCCATCAAGATCATAGGTTTTCCGCATAGGAGAGCCTTTCGGCTATAAGTCGGAGTACGAGAGGGAATCTGGCACTTTCCTTTAGGGAAATTAGCTTATTCGCTGTTCGCCCACAATGGCTTCCTATTCACTTCTGTTAAAAGTTTGTTAAAAAAACATCATTCCATGAAATAAAGTTGCTATTACTAATGGCAGATAGGGTCTACTTGCTTTCAAGCAAAGGAATATCCACGGACTTGTTGAATTAAGCCCGTTTCCGTTCATTTAACCTGTGCCATAGGGAACGGATCTAGGATATAGAACTCGCGCGACGTCAGGAATACAGTCTGATGCTGCGGCTTCTGGAAAAGCCTTTTCGACAGACTAGAATAACATATCAACCCAAACAGATCCTGACTGCCCTTTCGATATGAGATGTTACTTTAATCTGGTGAGCGACGACGAGACGATGATCGACGACGAGGGCGTCGAGGTGAAGAATTTGGATCAGGCCTGGGCCCAAGCTCTCAAGGCCATCGCCGAACTCCGAGCAGAAGCTGACGGCGAGTCTATCGAATGGGATCGTTGGCGCCTGGAAGCAACGGACTCCAGCGGCAAGGTGCTTTTCGCGCTCAAGCTCACGCATAGCCTACACT
>JAEXGT010000081.1 GCA_023450615.1 Pseudomonadota bacterium
GCGGCCTCCTGCCGGAGGACTTGCGTCAGCCTCATCCGCAGGACCGCTCCCGGCTCCACAATCACGACGCCTCGCGAGCGCGCCCCTCGGTGAGCCGGGACAACACAGGGTATAGCCAAGGTTAGGACCAAAGCCAAGAACAAAATGAGAACATCTTGTCTTCGCCGTCAGGGCCGTCCTGGCCGGACGGGACCCGGGCTTTCCGATCCGAATCCCCTCCGTCCTCATCCTGAGGAGCAGCGCAGCTGCGTCTCGAAGGAGGCCTCCAGAGAGCCCTGGACCCTCCTTCGAGACGGCACTTCGTGCCTCCGCAGGATGAGGGCGGTGTGTGGTCGAAGCGGGATCGCCATCAGGACGAAGCGCCACGGGCCCCCACCGCGAGACGGCACGCTCTGTCGAGATCCGTTCTTGCCGGGGATGACAAGCGGCTCCAAACGGGCCAAAGAAAGTCGCCCCGTTTCAGGATGGAAGCCATGACCGCTGAAAAGCCCGCGCCGATGAAGCCTGCCCCCTCCCTTGCCGCGCTGCGCGAGGAGATCGACCGGATCGACGAGGCGATGCACCGGCTGCTCATGGAACGCGGCACTATCATCGACCGGCTGATCGAGTCGAAGAAGGCGTCTGAGACGGGGATCAGCTCCGCCTTCCGCCCGGGGCGCGAGGCTTCGATGATGCGGGCCCTGGCCGAGCGCCATCAGGGCCTGCTCCCCCTCGATACGGTGGAGAGCATCTGGCGGGTGATCATCGGCACCTTCACCTATGTGCAATCCAGCTATTCGGTCCATGCGGACGTGTCGGGGGGCGATGCGCCCATGCGCGACTCGGCCCGGTTCCATTTCGGCTTCACCGTGCCCTACGTCACGCATCCCAGCGCGGCGGCAGTGATCGAGGCGGTGGCGAATTCCAGGGGCGATCTCGGCATCTTCCGCCTCGACCAGGGCGCCACCAGCGGCGCGTGGTGGCGCACGCTCGCCGAGAACGACCGCCCGAAGATCATCGCGCGGCTTCCCTTCATCGAACGGCCGGACCACCCGGCGGGAACCCCGGTCTTCGTGATCTCGAAGCCCCTTACGGACAACGCCGTGCGCGACGTGGTGCTCTATGCGGCCCAGTTCGAGCGCTGGCATAAGGGCGCGAATGCAGTGCTGACGCGGCTCGGGGGCGAGGTGGTGGCGAGCGCCGCCGATGCCAACGGCCTTTCCGAGCTGATCGCCGTCCCCGGGATCGTGGAGCCTTCCCGCCTCCAGCAGGAGATGACGGAGGCGGGCGCGAGCCTCTCCCAGCTCGCGGAGATCGGCAGCCACGCCGAACGTTTCCGCGTGAAATGATCGTGAAGCTGCGCTAGAGCATGTCCCGGCGAAGTGGTGCCGGTTCGCCGGTGAGGGCATGCTCCGGCCAAAGAGCATGTTCCGGCGAAGTGGCGCCCGCCGGCCGGTATGGCCATGCTCGAAGCAGGAAAACCCTGCCCGGTTTTGATTGTCAGGAAGTTTTAGAAAAATGTCCGTTCGTCCCCAGCCCCGTCCCGGCGTGATGCAGATCGACGCCTATGTGCCCGGCAAGAGCAAGGCCGCAGGGGGCATGAAGGTTCATAAGCTCTCCTCCAACGAGACGCCGCTCGGCCCCTCGCCGAAGGCTATGGAAGCGGTGCGGACGTTCGACCATCTGGAGCTTTATCCGGACGGTTCGGCCACGAAGCTGCGTGAGGCGATTGCCGCGCGATACGGGCTCGATCCCAACCGCATCGTCTGCGGCGCGGGCTCCGACGAGCTGCTCTCCTACATCACCAATGCCTATATGGGCCCCGGCGACGAAGGCCTCTACAGCGAGCACGGCTTCCTCGTCTATCGCATCGCGATCCTGGCTGCCGGGGGCACGCCCGTGATTGCGCCGGAGAAGGATTATCGCACGGATGTGGACGCGCTCCTTGCGCGTGTGACGGACAAGACGAAGATCGTCTATCTCGCGAATCCCAACAACCCGACCGGCACTTACATTCCCTTCGACGAGGTGAAGCGCCTGCATGCGGGCCTGCCCTCCCATGTGCTGCTCGTGCTCGATGCGGCCTATGCGGAATATGTGCGCCGCAACGATTACGAATCCGGTCTCGAACTCGTCGCCACCTCCGAGAACGTGGTGATGACGCGCACCTTCTCGAAGATTTACGGTCTCGCGAATCTGCGCATCGGCTGGATGGTCGCGCCTGCGCATGTGGCCGATGCGGTGAATCGCATTCGCGGGCCGTTCAACATGAACGGTCCGGCTCTGGCTGCAGGCATCGCCGCCGTGCAGGACGAAGCGCATGTGATGAAGGCGGTCGAGCACAATGAGCATTGGCTCGCATGGCTCACCAGGGAGATCGAGGCTCTCGGCCTGAAGGTCACGCCCAGCGTCGCGAACTTCCTGATGATTCATTTTCCTGAAACGACCGGCAAGACCGCGGCGGACGCGGATGAATTTCTCTCCGGGCGCGGGCTTATCCTGCGCCGCATCGATGCCTATGGCCTGCCGCACGCGCTTCGCCTGACGGTGGGCAGCGAGGAGGCGAACCGCCTCGTCGTCGATGCGCTGCGCGATTTCATGAAGGGCGGCGACAATGCCTGAGCGTCTCGGACCTCCTCTCGACAAGCCGCTGTTCGACCGTGTTGCGCTCATCGGCCTCGGACTCATCGGCTCGTCGATCGCGCGCGCGGTGAAGCAGCTCAATCTCGCGGGCACGCTCGTTGCCATCGACCGCAGCGAGGATGTGGTGGCGCGGGTGCGCGAGCTGAAGATCGCCGACGAGGCGACCACCGATTTCGCGGCGGGCGTGAGGGATGCGGATCTCGTGATCCTCTGCGTGCCGGTGGGCGTGTGCGGTGCTGTCGCGGAAGCGATGAAATCGGGATTGAAGCCCGGCTGCATCGTGTCCGATGTCGGTTCGGTGAAAGCCTCCGTGATCGCTCAGGTGCAGCCGCATCTGCCGGAGGGCGTGCATTTCGTGCCAGCCCACCCGGTGGCGGGCACGGAGCATTCGGGTCCCGATGCGGGCTTCGCCACGCTCTTCCACAATCGCTGGTGCATTCTTACGCCGCCGGAAGGTGAGGATGAGGATGCCATCGAGCGCGTGCGCGCCTTCTGGACGGCCATGGGTTCCAATGTAGAGATCATGGCGGCGCAGCATCATGATCTCGTGCTCGCCATCACGAGTCACGTGCCGCATCTCATCGCCTACAACATCGTGGGCACGGCGGCGGATCTGGAAACCGTCACTCAAGGCGAGGTGATCAAGTTCTCCGCCGGCGGTTTCCGCGACTTCACGCGCATCGCCGCATCCGATCCCACCATGTGGCGCGACATCTTCCTGCACAACAAGGAAGCGGTGCTCGAAATGCTGGGCCGCCTCAACGAGGACATCGCGCTGCTCGCACGCGCCATCCGCTGGGGCGAGGGCGACAAGCTGCACGATCTCTTCACCCGCACCCGCGCCATCCGCCGCGGCATCATCTCGTCGGGCCAGGAAACGGCGGAGCCCGATTTCGGACGCCGCAAGGATCAGGCGTAAGCGCTGCGTTTCTTTCAGCTCGCGTAAGTGCCTCTACTGCGCTTCACCGAGTGAACCGCTCACTCGGTCGCACCACCCCCACCCCTGCCCCTCCCCGCAAGGGGGAGGGAAAGAAGCGCCGCCCTCAATAAAGCGGCTGCAGCTTCACGTTCGGGATCACGAAAGGGCCCATCGCGATAAAGCCGTTGTTGAAGGTCAGCGGAGGCAATTGCGCGAGCTGCGGCTGCCCGTTGCCGCTCTGTGAGCGCGGGCCCTGTCCGAACAGCGCGCCGAGCAGGGCGCCGCCCGCGCGATTGCCAGTGATGCTGCCGATGAGGCCGTCGAGGCCTGCCGCCGCCACCGTGAGCTGGCCTGCGGGACGGTGCTCCTCGTCGAGGTTCAGCTTGCCCTTCGCTTCCATGCGGCGCGGGCCCTTGGCGGCGGAAAGCGTCAGGATGTCGAGGCCGCCGCCCGCGCTGCGCCAGCGTTCCAGCTCTTGCGCGATCGGGCGGCCCTGAAGGCCCGTGGCCTGCGTGACGGTGACATCCGCATTCAGGTCCGTGAGTTCCGATCCGCCGATGAGCGCATCGAGGAGGGGGACGGTGGCCTGCCGGACGATGAGGGCGGCGTCATAGGCCTTCTCGGATGCGCGCGAGGGATTGGGGCGCAGATGCAGCTCGAGATATTGGCTCCAGGTTGCGATGTCCTGCGGCGTCAGGCCGGTCACGGTGAATTTGGGGGACTTGGCTGCAACCGACAGGCGCTGCAATCCGGATTGCGAGGCATGGATGCTCGCCTGCAGCAGATCCCACTCGCCCTGCACGTTCGCCTTGCCGTCGGTGACGCGCAAGGGACCCGCGACCTCCACGATCACGAGGCGCGGCTGATAGACCTGCGCGACGGCTTCCGTGCGCCCGAAGGATGCGGTCACCGCGCCCTGCTTCAGCTGAAGCGTGTCGCACACGATCTCGATGCGGAATGGATAGCCCGCGATGGTGCGGTCGCCGCAGGTCCATTGACGGCCGTTGCTGGCCTCCGCCGCGATCCAGGAATCCAGGGCCTCGGCTGCGCGGTTGCGGATGAAGAACCACGCCACGCTCCAGGCAATGGCGAGGAGAAGCAGCAGGACGAAAGGCGTATAGAGCCAGAAACGGCTATGGCGATGGTTTTCCGTGCTGACGGCCTCGGCCATGCAAGATCTCCTGTTGTACAGCTGCTTCGTAGCTGGTAGCGCGCATGAGGAAAAGCGGTCTCCGCTTTTCCATAAAAGCGCGCGCTCCTTATAGGGCAAAGCGGGCAAGGTTCGGGCACGAAGCGATGATGGACGGATCGGACGACCTATGGGTTTTCGGCTACGGCTCCCTCATGTGGAGGCCGGGTTTTCCTTTCGTCGAACGCCGCCACGCGCATCTCTACGGCTATCGCCGCGCCCTCTGCGTGCTCTCCCATGTCCATCGCGGAACGCCCGAAAATCCCGGGCTCGTGCTCGGCCTCGACCGGGGCGGGCGCTGCCATGGTGTGGCCTTCCGCGTCGCGAAGGAAGAGGTGGCGGCGACGGTGCATTACCTGCGCGAGCGCGAGCAGGCGACAAGCGTCTATCTGGAGCGGCATTTGCCCCTGCGGCTCGACGACGGACGCACCATCACCGGTCTCGGCTACGTGGCCGACCGCAAGCACCCGCAATATGCGGGCAATCTCGGCGTCGATGAGGTGCTGGCCCTGGTGCGGCAGGGCAAGGGCATCTCGGGGGTCAATCCCGATTACGTGCGCTCGACCCACGAGCATCTGCTGACCATGGGCGTGGTCGATCCGCTGATGCGGCGGATCGTCGAGGCGCTCGATCAGGAGGCCTGATCCGCGTTCTCGCGCAAATCCGCCAGGATCTCGCGGCGGCGCGCTTCCGTATCGGCCAAGCGGTGGATGTGGAGCTCGGACGCGCCCCGCTTTTGCACCTTCTCAAGCCAGCGGATGCGGATCTCCTCGCTCGGCTTGTCTCCCGCGAGGACCGAATCGACCACATGGCCGGTGCCGGTCCCGTCGCGACTCACGGCCAGGACCACGGCGTCGGTGACGTCCAGCAATTCCTTGAGATCGAGAGGATGCACGCCGACGATGTAGCGGCGGCCCGACAGGCCGCGCCAGGAGCTCAAGGTGGCGGGAGAGGAGCGGAGCCCCGCCGTAGCCCTCAACCTTTCCTCGCGCACGCCAGCCCTCCGCATTCGGTCGTTGCGGAGGTCCCGCATGGCCGTATTCCAGGATATGGTCCGTTTGTTCGCCATATGTTCTTATATGTAAGTACGGCGAAGCGACCCGTCAAGGTCAGGAAAGCTTAGCAGTATCAGATATTTGTGGTGGTAGCGGCGGAGCCTGGGGCCGGATCGTCCATGCCCAATTCCCGCCTTCCCTCGGCGAGCAGCCGGTTCGAGGGCTCCTCGATCCGCTCCTGCACGATCTTGAAGAATTCCTCCCGCTTCAGGCCGGGTGCGATGGGGTCGGAAATCTCTATGCGGATCGTGCCGGGGCGGCGGATGAACTGGCGGCGGGGCCAGTAGAGGCCGGAATTCAGGCCCACCGGAATGCAGGGAAAGCCGAGATTCTGGTAGAGATGCGCCACGCCGTACTTATAGGCGGCGGGGGCTCCCGGCGGACGCCGCGTGCCCTCCGGGAAAATGATGATCTGGCGGCCATGCTGAGCCTCTTCCCGGGCGCGGGCGGTCATCTGCATGAGGGCCGAGGAGCCCGCCTTGCGGTTCACCGGCACGCAGCCCGCCTTCCACAGATACCAGCCGAAGAACGGAATCCACATCAGCTCCCGCTTCAGGATGAAGGTCGGGTCCTCGAACATCGTGAGGAGGGCAAAGGTCTCCCACAACGACTGGTGCTTGGCGGCGACCAGGGCCCCGCCTTCCGGGATCTTTTCCCGTCCTCGCACCTCGATCTTCGTTCCGGCAACCACCCGCAGCAGCCAGAGGGATAAGCGGGCCCAGGTCTGGACCATCCTGATGAAGGTCTTGCGCGGCATCACAACGCCGGGGATCAGCAGGATCAGCCACAGGATGAGGTGGGCGTAGAAGATGACGTTGAAGAGCAGGGAGCGAACGAACAGCATGGCTTCGTGAGAAAAGGAAAAGCGGAGCATGAGGCTCCGCGGGAAGCGCACCTTAGCGCATTGCGTGGAAAAGTGGACCCGGTTTTCCCCGCGATGGTTGTTGGCCTGGACCTCGGCGCTTCATCCGGATTGCGAGCCCGGGATGACGGAAGGCTCGATCCGCATCCTCAGAGGCAGGCGCGCCTTAGTGCGTGGACGGGTGGGCGCTGGCCTGCTGGCTCGGGGCGCCGCGGCTGAGGAGATAGGCCATCGAGGAGACTTCCGGATCCTCCTCGAAGCGGGTGCGCACCCAGACGGCCAGGAACTTCAGGTATTCGGAGGCGAGCACCTTGGCGATCGCCGGGTTGTGCCACCAATCGTGCGGGTCGATGGTCGCGGCGACGGGGTAGGGGATCTTCTGCCGGTCCGGCAGGGCGTGTTCGAGCTCCGCCAGCATGCGGGGCATGTGGTAGTTCGAGGTCACGACGATGAGGGTGTCGAAGCCGTTGGTTTCTGCCCAGCGGCGTGTCTCGATGGCGTTGCCGATGGTGTTGCGGGCCCGGTAGTCCAGGTCCACGCAGCAATCGAAGAGTTGGCGCTGGCCGGGATTGAGGCGGGCAATCTGGTCCCGGCTGGTCTTCTCGTTGACACCGGAGATCAGGAGCCGCTTGGCGTAGCCCTTGGCCAGAAGATCGATGGCGTCGCCGATTCGCTGCGCGCCGCCGGTCATGGCCACGATGCCGTCGGCCCGGGTTTCCGGGGGCTGCTCGAAGCGGTCGAGCGTGTAGACGAAGGTGAGAAAGCCCAGGAGACCGGCCAAGCAGACGGCGGCCAAGCTCCATAGGCCCGCGCTCAGGAGGCGTCTGATCGGGGATTTCGGGGCGGAAGCCGCCGCAGCACCGGACATTGTCCAGCCCCAACCCAAGGCCTCAGAGGGTTCTACGGCGTCCGGCGTCATCCAACTCTGCATCTGCGAGCTCATCCTGGGCGATGATACGGGAGAATGCGGCAATGGAGAGGCAGCCCTCTTTATCCACGGGAAGCGACGCAACATGAAGAAATTGATTCCGGTTTTCCTCGTAAGGCGATGCTCTGCTTCATGAAACGGGCATCAGGCAAAGCCCCGAAGCGACTGCCGCTTTCGGGTCCGGTGACGGAGCATCAACCATTTCCGTTAAGAAAACGTCTCACCGTCAGCCGCGACACGATGCCTGTGATCAGCGCCACCAGCAGCGCGATGAAGACGACGAGCAGATAGCCGGTCCAGCTGATGCTGAAGGCTCCGAACAGGGCTTCGATCTGGTCGCCCGCCGGGCTGGCGCGCCAGGAGCGGGTGATCAGGCCGAGAATGATGGTGAGCAGCAGAGCCCCGCCCGCGCCGATGGCGCTGCCGCGAAGGCCGAGCCTGAAGAAGCGATGCTGGAATTCCTTGGCGATGAAGTCGTCGTTCGCGCCGACGAAGTGAAGCACCTCCACCACTTCCTTGTTGCCCGCCATGGCCCCGCGCGTGGCGAAGATCACCGCGAGCCCCGCCGCCACGAGCACGAGCGTCACCAGGAAGATGCCGGTGGCGATGATGGTGTTCGCCATGGTCGACAGGCGGGAGACCCAGAGGGCGTGATCGTCGAGGGTCGCGCCCGGCACGTCCTTCTGAAGCTTCTGCCGCAGCGGTCCGAAATCGGGCCTCACATCCTCCTGAAGCTTGATGACGATAAGGCGCGGAACCGGAAGGTCCTTGAAGTCGAGGCCGCTTCCGAGCCAGGGCTCGAGAAGGCGCTCGGATTCCTCCTTCGTGAAGGGCTGGGCCGTTTCCACCCCCGGCGTCTGGCGGGCGAGCGCCACGGCGCGCGCCACATCGTCCTCCATGGAGCGCTGGGGATTGGGCCGGATCTGGATCGTGACCTCGCGGGCGATCTCGGAGCGCCATTGCGCGGAGCTCGTCGCCACCAGCTCCGCCCCGCCCGCGCAGAGGGCGGCGAGGAAGGTGAGAATCGCGATGACGGCGGCAAGGGCCTGGCCGCCCGCCGAATCCACGGGCACGAGGGGCGCGTTGCGGCTCAAGGAGGCGGGCAGGGAACGCTTCTCGCCTTGATTCCTGTTCGAAGCGGCCTTCCTGAGACGGGGCTGGGGCGCGTTCATCCCGCTTACTCGTCGATATGCAGCCGGCCGTCGCCGAGCACGAGACGGCGCACGTTGAGCTGTTCCATGAGGCTGAAATCGTGGGTGGCGATCACCACCGAGGTTCCGAGCCGGTTGAGTTCGATGAAGAGCCGCAGCAGGCGGCGGGCGAGGGAAGGGTCCACGTTGCCGGTGGGCTCGTCGGCCAGCAGAAGGTCCGGCCGCACGATGAGCGCGCGGGCAATCGCTGCGCGTTGCTTCTCGCCACCGGAGAGCACGGGCGGCAGCATGTGCATGCGGTCGCCGAGGCCCACCCAGCGCAGCAATTCCACCACCTCGGCGCGGTAGCTCGACTCTTCCTTGCCCTGGACGCGCAGGGGCAGGGCGACGTTCTCATAGGTCGTGAGATGATCGAGCAGGCGGAAGTCCTGAAACACCACGCCCATGCGGCGGCGAAGTCCGGTGAGTTCGTCCTTCGAAATTCTGGAGACATCCTCGCCGAAGAGGGAGATCAGGCCGCGCGTCGGCTTGACCGAGAGCAGGATGAGGCGAAGCAGCGTGGTTTTGCCCGCGCCCGAGGGGCCCGTGAGGAACTGGAAAGAGTTCGGCTCGATGGAGAAGGTCAGGTCGCGCAGGACCTCGGGCCCCATGCCGTAACGCACGCCCACATTCTCGAAATGCACCGATGGGGCCGCGCCCTCATCGAATTCCTCGTCGTAATAGGCTCTCACGCGCGCCCGAACCCTCCTGAAGAAGCTGATGACGTGGCGAGCCGGAGAGGTCCGCCACGGGCGATTCGCCTCCGTTATCGCCCCGGTATGGTTAGCAAGCCATAAACTTGCGGGGCATGGACGCAAAGCGAAGCGATCGTGGAACATTGCCGCAGGAGCCGCGCCAACGGCTTCAATTCGCCGGGAGAATCGTGAAGTCCGTTTGACTTCCGCGCGCTGCCATGGTCGTGAAGAGGGAGCCCTCAGGCTTTTTTCGAAAAACTTTTCTGGACCGACCGACGATGACCGCTGCCCACCGTATCCGGGTTCTTTTCGACGAAGACGCCATCGCCAAGCGCAACGAGGCGCTGGCTCAGGAAATCGCGAGCGCAAAGCCCGAGAACCTGCTCGTCGTCGCCGTCCTCAAGGGCAGCTTCATGTTCGCGGCGGACCTGATCCGCGCCCTGCACCGCACCGGCCTCGAGCCGCAGGTGGAGTTCGTGCATCTCTCCAGCTATCTCGACGGCACGGTATCCTCCGGCAACGTGACCATCCTGCGCGACGTGGAGAGCGACGTGCGCGGCCGCGACGTGCTGCTCGTGGACGACATTCTCGAATCCGGCCGCACGGTGACCTTCGCCAAGGACCTGCTGATGGCCCGCGGCGCAAAGAGCGTGAAGACGGCTGTGCTGCTGGAAAAGCCCGGCAAGCGCGCCGTGTCCATCGATCCGGATTATGTGGGCTTCACCTGCCCCGACGTGTTCGTGATCGGCTACGGCATGGACGTCGCCCATTCCTACCGCCAGCTCCCCTTCGTCGGCGTTCTCGACCGCTACGACACGAATCCGGACCTGTTCGACAAGCCGGAATAAGAGGCGCTCCAACCACAACCGTCATTCCCGCACAGGCGGGCCGAAGGGCCCTGTAGGCATGGAAAGGCATAAGCGCGCGTAGCGCAGAATGAAGAGAAGGGCATTGCGCCCTTCCTTCAATAATCGTGGTTATGGATCCCCGCCTGCGCAGGGATGACGGTTGCGGGGTGGTTATCCGTTCAGCTGCCAGATCGCCCCGTTGAGCAGCGTCGCGAAGCAGACCCATGCGAGATACGGCGCGAGAAGCCATGCCGCGATCCGGTCGAGTCTCCAGAATGCGGCGATGGTGGCGAGGATCGCGACGATCAGGGCCGCAATGACGACAAGGCCGGAAAGGGGGCTCTGCGCACCGAAGAAGGCGAAGGACCAAGCCGAGTTCAGGGCAAGCTGCACGAAGAAGATCACCACCGCTCCCGTGCGCCCGGGCGTGCTTCCCGGCAGCGACAGGATGCGCCAGAGCGCATAGGCCATCAGCGCGTAGAGCGTGGTCCAGACCGGGGCAAAGAGCCAGTTCGGCGGACTGAAGCCGGGCTTGGCGAGCCCTGCATACCAGGTGGGAATGTTATCGCGGGTCACGAGACTTCCCGCGACGCTTACCGCCACCACCGGCAGAACGGCAATCAGGAGCCGCCGGAATGGCGGCGTTGCATGGCTGCCCGGTGCGGTTTGATCTGTATGCATCGTCGAAATCCCTTTAAAGCAGTGCGCATCTTCTGACTACGCAACAGTCACGCTTCCCGGAGGTTCCCATGTCGTCGTCACACTCCCCTTGGTCTAAGCGCAGCCTGACCGCTCAGGCCATGGGCCATGTGGACCCGATCACGAAAGCGGTCGTGCCGCCGATCCATGTGGCGACCACCTATATCCGCGACGAGGACAATGCCTATTCCTCCGGCTATGTCTATGGCCGCCCCGACAACGCCACCATCCGCGAGGCGGAGGAGGTGCTGGCGATGCTGGAAGAGGCCGAGGCCGGCGCGCTTCTCTTCTCCTCCGGCATGGCAGCGGCCACCGCCGTGTTCCAGGCGCTCAATCCCGGCGATCACATCGTGGCGTCCAAGGTCATGTACTGGGCCCTGCGCAGCTGGCTGATGACTGAGGCCGTGCGCTGGGGCCTTCAGGTGGATTTCGTGGAGACGGACGATCTCGACGCGCTGCGCAAGGCGGTCGTTCCCGGCCGCACCAAGCTCGTCTGGGCCGAGACGCCGTCCAACCCGCTCTGGACCGTCACCGACATCGCCGCCGTCGCCGAGATCGCCCATGCGGCGGGCGCGCGTCTGGCGGTGGATTCCACCACGGCCTCGCCGGTTCATACACGTCCCCTGACGCTCGGCGCCGACATCGTCATGCATGCGGCCACCAAGGTGCTCAACGGTCATTCGGACGTGGTGGCGGGAGCACTCGCCGGTGCGAAGACCGATGAATTCTGGGCGAAGGTCGCCTCCATCCGCAAGATGCAGGGTGCGATCCTCGGCCCCTTCGAGGCCTATCTCCTGATGCGCGGCATGCGCACGCTCCATGTGCGTACGGCGGCGCAAGCGAAGTCCGCGCTCGATCTCGCGCAGCGCTTTTCCGCGCACCCGAAAGTGGCGCGCGTTCTCTATCCCGGCCTGCCGCAGCATCCCGGTCACGACATCGCCGCCCGGCAGATGGAGGGCGGCTTCGGCTACATGCTCTCGATCCAGGTGACGGGCGGGGAGGCCGCCGCCATTCAGACGGCTGCCAAGGTGCGCCTGTGGAAAAGAGCGACGTCCCTCGGCGGCGTCGAGAGCCTCATCGAGCACCGCGCCTCCATCGAGGGGCCCGGAACGCCTTGCCCGCCCGACCTGCTGCGCCTGTCCACCGGCATCGAGGACGTGGAGGATCTCTTCCGCGACCTGGACGAGGCCCTGCGGGCGTCTTGATCCGGTCATGAAAGATGTGCTTCCCTCTGCTTAAGGAATAATGTTCCATTCAGAGGGAAGCCATCCATGACATCGTCCATCACCCGCCGCCGCGTTCTTCAAACCGGCGTAGCCGCCGCCGCTCTCTCCAGCCTGCCGCAATTTGCTATGGGCCGCGACGGCCCGGTGGTGAAGCTCCGCATCATGGAGACCACCGATCTCCACGTGAACATCTTCCCCTACGATTACTACCGCGATGCGGCGGACGACACGGTCGGCCTTGCCCGCACAGCGACCCTCGTGAAGGGCGCGCGCGCTGAAGCCAAGAACAGCCTTCTCTTCGACAACGGTGACCTGATCCAGGGCTCGCCGCTCGGCGATTTCGTCGCCTACCGTCAGGGCATGAAGAAGGGCGACGTGCATCCCATGGTCGCCGCCATGAACGAGCTGAACTACGATTGCGGCACGCTCGGCAATCACGAGTTCAACTACGGTCTCGAATTCCTGCAGAACGCCATGGGCGCTGCGAAATTCCCGCTCGTCTGCGCGAACGTCGTGAAGGCGAACGGCGAGACGCTTCAGAAGCCCTGGCTCATCCTCGACCGCGAGTTCACCGACGAGGCCGGTGCGAAGCAGAAGATCAAGGTCGGCGTGATCGGCTTCGTGCCGCCGCAGATCGTGCAATGGGACAAGGCGCATCTCGACGGCAAGGCCACCACTGTCGATATCGTCGATGCGGCGAACAAGCATGTGCCCGAGCTGAAGAAGGCCGGCGCCGATATCGTCGTGGCGCTCTGCCATTCCGGCATCGCGGGCGGCGAGCGTAAGGGCGGTGAAGAGAACGCGGCTTTGCATCTCGCGAAGGTCGACGGCATCGACGTGATCCTCACCGGCCACCAGCACTTCGTGTTCCCGGGCGGCAAGGAGTTCAACAACATCCCCGGCGTGGATGCGAAAGCAGGCACGCTGCATGGCAAGCCCGCTGTCATGGCCGGTTTCTGGGGCAGCCATCTCGGCCTCGTCGACCTCGACCTGACGAAGGACGGCAATGTCTGGAAGGTCGCGACTTTCCGCACCGAGGCGCGCCCGATCTACGACCGCGTCGAGCGCAAGATCGTAGCGAAGGTGGATTCGGATGCGGCTGTGATGGCGGCGGCTCAGGTCGGTCATGACGCGACGCTGAAATATGTGCGCGAGCCTGTCGGCACGACGGCGGTGCCGATCCACTCGTATTTCTCGCTTGTCTCGGACGATGCTTCCGTGAAGCTCGTGGCTGAGGCGCAGGCTTGGTACGTGGCCGATCAGCTGAAGGCTTCCGCCTTCAAGGATCTGCCGATCCTCTCCGCCGCCGCGCCCTTCAAGGCCGGCGGCCGCGGCGGCGCGAACTACTTCACCGACATCAAGCCCGGCCCGCTCGCCATCAAGGACATGGCGGATATCTACATCTATCCGAACACGATCCGCGTGGTGAAAATCACCGGCGCGCAGGTGCGCGAGTGGCTCGAGCGCTCGGCGGGCATCTACAACCAGATCGATCCGGCGAAGGGCGGCGAGCAGGAGCTCATCAACTCGAAATTCCCGGCCTACAATTTCGATGTCATCGCGGGCGTGCAGTACAAGATCGATCCGACGCAAGCTTCGCGCTACGACGACAACGGCAAGGTCGTGAACGCCGATGCGCACCGCATCAAGGAGCTTACCTATAACGGCAAGCCCGTGACGGACGATCAGCAGTTCCTCGTGGTAACGAACAATTACCGCGCGGGCGGCGGCGGCAACTTCCCCGGCAATGACGGCTCGACCATCGTGTTCGAAGCGCCCGATCTCACCCGCGATGCGATCATGCGCTACATCCTGGAGAAGAAGGAAGTCGCGCCGAAGGCCGACGGTTCCTGGTCGCTCGCGGTCCCCGCGGGCGTCACCATGACCTTCACGACCGGCCCGAATGCAGCCGCCTACCAGCCGGCGGGAATCAAGGTCGAGAAGATGGGCGATGCCCCGGAAGGATTCGTGAAATATCGAATCGCCGGCTGATAGCGTCGCGATGGACTTCCAAGCGGCCGGGCATCTGCCCGGCCGTTTTCGTGCCGGTGCGTCCTTATGTCCATCGAGCGCGATGAAAGCAAAACCTGCTTATTCTTCAGAGCTTTCGAGTATCCATTTTTCGGCTGCGCCTCTTTGACGATTATTTGAGCGCTGCCCAGGCTAAACCCTTGTTCATCTCTTTGTTAGAAACTCGCCTGCGAATGTCGTTACATATTCTTTTCGATCCAAGATTTTATTCTTTGTTGGTCCATGTCGTTTCAGCTTTGGAAAATAGCAGGCTTTTCGCTGTGCGCTCTTTGCCTTTTCTCGCCCGCCCTTGCACTTGAGGATGGAGGGTCAGCAGCCGAAATACAGCTTTGGCGGCTCGAGGACGTTGCCGCGCGTCGCGCCAGAACCCCGGCCGTATCCTATTCCCTGCACCGCACCCAGACATGGGCGAACGGGCTCGCTTCTTCGAGAATGCCTGCTTTCGTGCCGTCCGATTCCGGCAAGACGGTTGGAGCGAAGATGCAGCCGTTCCAGGACTGGAACTTCCTGATCGGCACGGAGCTGACGAGGAGCGGTGGCGACAGCAGTTTCCTCTCCTCGAGGGCCATGTGGGAGACGTCCTGGTCGCGGGATCTGGAGAGGCTCGGGGGCCTCGAGATCGGCCTCTCGACGACAGGCTCCGTAGACAATGCGCAGACCGATTACTTCCAGTCGCTCAGCGGCAATCTCCACGTGCCGTTGGGCCTGCCCCTGAATGCCTGGGACATGAAGCTCCGTGTTTCTCCCAGCATGAGTGTGGACGTGTCCAACGGAACACTCAGCTCAAGCCTGATGTCGGAGATTCTGGGACAAACGGTGCTTCATTCCGATGCCGCGTTTCAATCGACCCTCAATGTCTCGGTCGGCTACAGCCTTGCGCCGGATACACGCCCTGCGGGACTAGCGAGGCTGGAACTGAGAATCGCGCCGAGGCTCTAAAGCATCGGACGTGAAATCGAACTCACGGCCACTGCTTTAAGCTTTTGCTTGGCCGCATCTTTTCACGCAAAACCGGGGCCCACTTTTGCGTTCGATACTCTAAGGAAGCGTGATCACATCGGCCATGTTGGGTTTCGGCTCCGCTCCGAGACGCCTCTGCTTGGCGGCCAGGATCGTGCCGTTCAGCTCGCCTCCGAACAGGAAGATTGCGCCGAGCGTATAGAGGAAGATCAGCGCCACCATCGCCGTGGCAAGGCTGCCATAGGTGGAAGCATAGGCTCCCGGATAATAATCGAGATACCAGCTGAAGCCGAAGCCGCCGAGGAGCCATAGGAACAGGGTGACGCTCACTCCCGGCAGCACCGAGCGGAAGCTGCGGCGTCCGGCCGGGACGAGCTTGTGGGCCAGCATGAGCCCCGCCACGATGATGAGGGTGGCGACGCCGATGCGGAGAAAGCCGACGAGAACGTCGAAGGGCTGCAGGGCCGGCAGCCAGCGCAGCACGCCGCGCCAGATGAAGGGCCCCAGGACGACGAGGAGCGCCATGGCCATGAGCACGAAGGCGCCGCCGATCACGAAAGCGATGGATTCGAGCCGCGTCAGCCACCATGCGCGGGTTTCGCGCACATTGTAGGCGCGGTTGAGGCCGACTCTGAGGCTCTCCACGCCGCTGGATGCGAAGTACAGGGTCAACACCACGCCCAGGGTGAGCACGTCGCTGCGCCGTCCGGTCAGGATGGTGTGAACCTCTCCGGCGATGGGTGCCGCGATGCCCTCCGGCCATGCTTCGAGAATGAGATCGGCCACCTCGTCGGCGAGCGACCCCGTGCCGAACACGCTCGCCAGCGCCGTCACCAGGATCAGGAAGGGGAAGAAGGAGGTCAGCACCGACAGCGCGATATGGCTCGCAATCGCCCAGGCATCATGCAGCACGAAGCGGTTCATGGTGATCGTGAGCAGTTCGAAGGTAAGGCGCAGACGTTTCAACAATGGGCTCCAGGCTGCTGGAGATGGTGGAGCGTGAGGGTTGGCAAGGCAAGAACTCCAACCTTGGCAGGAGCCTTGTCTCAATTAATCTTAAACGGCAATGCTGCCGTTCGTTCCCATAAAAAAGGCCTCCCTGGGGAGGCCTTTCGCAGGTTTGGAATGCAAGCCGCTTAGATGACGAGGAAGTCGGCGGCGGTCATCTTGAGGTTTTTGGACAGGGTTGCGATCTTGATCGCTGCTCCTTTGCCCGAACCGTCGGCGTCGTAAGAGAGCACGCCCTTCTTGCTGTCGTAGACAATGTAGTCGTTCTTGTCCTTGGCCTTCGAGCCGATCTTGAAGAACGCCTTGTTGAGCTTGCCCGTCTTGGCGAGCTTGGTGAAGATCGCATTGTCCAGGCGGATCGTGTCGTCCTTCACGTTGAAGTCGGCGATCTTGTCCACGTTCTTGCTCTTGTTGAGCGCCGTGCTGAACACGAACGCGTCCTTGCCCTTGCCGCCATAGAGCACGTCATTGCCGAGCCCACCATCGATGATGTCGTTGCCGCCTTGGCCCTTGATGGTGTTTTTGCCCGCATTGCCGGTGATGGTGTTGGATGAGGCATTGCCGGTCAGGTTGATCGCGCCCGAGCCCTCGCCGATCAACTTCTCGACATAGTTGCTCAGCGTGTAGCTTGCGCGGGTATAGACCGTATCCGTGCCCTGGCCGGCCTTCTCGATGACTTTGTCGGACTTGTGGTTGACGTAGTAGGTATCGTTGCCCTTGCCGCCTTCCATGTGGTCGGCACCGCCCGCGCCGTCGAGCGTGTCATTGCCGTCAGCGCCATTGAGCGTGTTGGCGAACTCGTTGCCGAGGATCGTGTTGGCGAGATTGTTGCCCGTGAGGGTGATAGCGCCATACTCGCCTGCCAGGGCCGTGAGGTTTTCGACATTGGCCGTCAGCGTGTAGTTGGTCTTCGTGTAGACCAGATCGATGCCGGCATTCGCTTCCTCGATGACGGTATCGACGGCACCGGTGCTGTTGTTGCGATCGACGTAGTAAATGTCGTTGCCGCCCTTGCCTGCCATGACATCGACGCCGCCGTTGACGTGCATGCCGCCGTCGAGCACGTTGTCGGCATCGTTGCCGGTCAGGTTGTCGGCAAATTTCGTGCCGATGATGTTCTCGATGTTGATGAGGATGTCGCCACCGGCAGGATTAGCGTTGGGGTCGCCCGCCTGTGCAGTGCCAAGCCCCAGATTGACGGTGACAGCGCCGGTTGAGGAATAATCGTAGCTTACCGTGTCGATGCCGTCGCCGCCATCGAGGGTATCAGCGCCAAATGCGCCCTGAAGCGTATCATCGCCTCTGCCGCCTTCGAGCCTGTTATTGACACCATCGCCGGCGATCGAATCGTTGAAGTCGGAGCCGATGATGTTCTCGATGCTATGAACGCCGTCTCCTGCGGCATCGCCAAGGCCGGGGTCGTAATAGCCGATGTTAATCGCGATGGCGCTGGTTGCTGTCTGATAGCTGATCGTGTCGATGCCTTCGCCACCCCAAAATGTATCGGCGCCGGCGCCGCCGATGAAGAAGTTGTTTGCGCCGTTGCCATGAAAAGCATCGTTGAAGCGCGTGCCCTCATAGCCTTCGACCGACACTCCGTAGATATCACCGGCAGCCCAACCTAAAGCTATTTCAGCGCTGCCTGGGAGGACCACGCTTACGGCGCTCGGCGCGTTCACATAGGATACGATGTCGAAGGCCGCATCCGTGCCGACAAGGTTATCGATATCAGCTGTGGCGATGAGGCGGTTGAGTGTGGGGATTGTCATCGGGTGACCCTCGTTAGACGGTTGAATGAGCTTCTGCTCGTGTTTTTACCAATGGGCGTAGCGGTTAAGCCTGGGGTCGGGCTGAGAGCGGAGCAAAGCCCGGGTTATGAGACTGCGAATCGTGATAAATGATATATTCTTACCTATGCGTAACGTCACCCGTTGAGCAAGCCCTTATTTCCCGGCCATTTACGCTCATGTGTTGCAGCGCACATAGGCTCTGGCCAAGTCTTAAGCCTGGCCAAGTCTTTGCACGTGCGCTCGACAGAAGGGGCCTCACAGCGGTATAACGTCGCGGCCGGCTTCGATCCGTTCCGGCTCGGCTTTTTCTTCCACTTCCGTACTTGTTATGACCTCTTCATCTCTCGCCCGCCTCGCGCCGCCGCTTTTCGTGCTCATCTGGGCGACAGGGTTCATCGTAGCCCGGGCGGTTGCGCCCTATGCGGATCCTTTGACGTTTCTCATGGCGCGGTACTTCCTTGCCCTCGCCGTTCTGGGCCTGATCATCCTTGCCGTCAGGGCGCCGCTGCCGGGAACGGGGCGGGAATGGAGGAACGGGCTCGTCGCCGGGGCCCTGCTGCACGGAGGCTATCTCGGCGGAGTGTTCTGGTCGGTGAAGCACGGGGTCCCGGCCGGAATTTCCGCGCTCGTGATGGGGCTCCAGCCGCTGGTGACGGGAATCCTCGCAGGGCCATTGCTGGGCGAGCGGGTTTCGGGCCGCCGGTGGGCCGGAATCGGTCTCGGCTTCGTTGGCGCGGCTCTCGTGGTCGCTCCCAAGCTCGGAGATGGCGGCGTGCCGGTTTTCCCGCTTCTGGTCTGCATTTTC
This sequence comes from Pseudomonadota bacterium, assembly GCA_023450615.1. GTDB lineage: Bacteria > Pseudomonadota > Alphaproteobacteria > Rhizobiales > Beijerinckiaceae > Microvirga. The sequence continues at coordinate 18,828 of JAEXGT010000081.1, forward strand.
GGCATGCTCTCGATCACCCTCGGCACGATCTGGCAGAAGCGCGTGGGCAGCGCGCAGGATCTGCGGGTGAATGCCTTCGTGCAATATATCGGCGCTGCCGCCGTCACCCTGCCGGTGGTTCTGTTGACGGAAGAGATGCGGCTCGAATGGACGCTGCCGCTGATCGGCGCCATGGCCTGGGCCGTCCTGGGCTTGTCCATCGGAGCAATCGGCCTGCTTCTGTTTCTCATCAGGCAGGGCGCGGTCGTCGGCGTGGCGACGATGTTCTATCTCGTGCCGCCGGTCGCAGCCGTCATGGCCTTCGTGCTGTTCGGGGAATCCTTGAGCCTGATCCAGATTGCAGGCATGGGTTGCGCGGCTCTGGGCGTCGCGGTGGCAAGCCGCAGCTGACATGCAAAACCCCAGGCGAGACGCCTGGGGCCGTGTCGAAAGAATGAATCCTACTTCGTGATTTTCACGGAAACCGGATCGCTCGCCGGGAAGGTTTCTTCCACGCCTTCATCGAGCTTCTCGTCGAGAGACGTCTTGGAATTTTCCGGCAGCTTGTGGTCCTTGGACTCGGGCTTGTCGTTCGGCTTGTTCTGATCGCGCGTCTTGTCGTCGTTCATGGAAATCTCCGCTGCTTGGAAGAGCATCTTTCCATGACAACGCCGCAGGCTGGGCTTCGATCCCCCCGAGGTGCGGAAAAGGCGACGCTTGCGCGCCGCCTTTTTGAGAGATTACCGCTGGCCCTGCTGCTGATTGACGAAGTAGTCGAAGGGCAGCTCGGCGATGCGGAACCAAGTCAGTTCCTTCTCGCGGAAGGCGTTCCAGTGATCGAAGATCTTCTTGAACTTCGCGTTGGAGGCCGCGATCTCGTTGTAGGTCTTGAAGGCTTCCTTGTAGCTCTGCTCCATCACATCGCGCGGGAATGCGCGCAGCTGCGCGCCCTGCGAGACGAGACGGCGGATCGCCTCCGCATTCTGCGCATCATATTTCGCCATGCACAGGGCATTCGCCTCGGCGCAGGCCGCTTCCAGAATGGCCTTGTAGTTCGCGGGCAGCGAGTTCCACTTCTCCATGTTCACATAGACGGAGGGCTGCGCGGAGCCTTCCCAGAAGCCGGGATAATAGTAGTACTTGGCCACCTTCACGAAGCCGAGCTTCTCGTCGTCATAGGGGCCGGAGAACTCCACGGCGTCGAGCGTGCCGCGCTCCAGCGCCGGATAGATGTCGCCACCTGCGAGAACCTGCGGCACTACGCCGAGCTTCGCCATGATCTGGCCGCCCATGCCGGCGATGCGCATCTTGAGGCCCTGCAAGTCCGCGACCGAGTTGATCTCTTTGCGGAACCAGCCGCCCATCTGCGCGCCGGTCTGGCCAGCGGGGAAGGAGATGACGTTGTAGTCCTTCAGAAATTCGCGAACGAGTTCGAGGCCGCCGCCGAAATACATCCAGCCATTGTGCTGGCGCACGTTCATGCCCCACGGCACCGAAGTGTCGAACATGAAGGTGGGATCCTTGCCGATGTAATAGCTCGACAGGGTGTAGCCGCATTCCACTGTGCCGTTCTGCGTGGCGTCGAGCACTTGCAGGCCGCTCACGATTTCACCGGCGGCAAACACTTGGATCTGGAACTTGCCGTCCGTGGCGGCGGCCACGCGCTTGGCCACCATCTCGCCCGCGCCATAGAGAGTGTCGAGGCTCTTGGGATAGCTTGAGGCCATGCGCCAGCGAATCTCAGGCTGCGACTGGGCGATGGCGGGCGAGGCGACGGCCCCCGCCGCTGCCGCGAGACCTGCGCCCTTGAGAACCTTTCTTCTATCCATGGGAGTTTCCTCGTAACTTTATTTCGAAAAAGCCTTTTGGCTTGAACGATCCATAAAGCGCGAGGGTGATGCTGTCACTCCGCCTTCTGGCTGAGGCGAAGCTTGAGGTTCACCGTTGCGAAACCAACTCACCCCGGATGGCGCACGCCTCCGGAGTGAGGGGAGAAGGTTGATCCGTGTCAGCGTTCTTCGGTTTTGCCTTTGGAGGGAGGGCGCTGCTGTCCTTGACCGGCACGAGGAGCGGGACTCTTATTCGCCGTTGTGGTGACGCTTTCGGCGATCTCCTCGTTTGACAACGTGAAGGCCGCGTCGTCGTCTTCCTCTTCTGGCACCTCCTTGAAGGAGCGGATGCCGGCCTTGGATCCGCTGGTGATCCGTCCATCGTCCACGTGATCGATGTCGAGATCGGGATCGAGCTTTTTCGTCGCGCCCATCACGCCGGTGGCTTTCGCGGCGGCGCGCTTGGCATTGCCGACATCGTTGCGCTGGGTCGGGCCTGCGATGAAATCATCGCCGCCTTCCTCCTGAACAAGCTCGTTCAGCACTTCATCGACCGGCGGCTCTGGTGGGTTTCCGCGCTTGTCTCGCGCCATCGGGTATTCCTCTTCTTCACTTCTCGGCGGGTTCTGAGATCACGTCCGCTGCTCTGGGAGAGCAACGGCCTGTCGAAAGAGGGGTTCCGGCCCCCACGCCGTGCGAACAAGCGGGGCCGGAAGAGCTTTAGCGACCAAGCTCCTTCTGCATGGCCTCGAGCATCGCGATGTGTTCCTTGATCTGGCCGCGCGCGAGCTTGGCGATGTTGGTCATCTCGCGATTGCCGGAATTCTTCAGGTAGTCCTCCTGAAGCTTCAGAAGCTTCTGGTGGCCCTGAAGCTGCATGGTCACGTATTCACGATCCAGAGCCGCGCCGGGTTGCGCCTTGGAGAGCCGCTCCATGGTGACGGAATCCTCCTCCGACAATTCCGGCGCGGTGGAGGCGGACGCCTGAGCGCCTGCACTGGTCGACGCGGTCGCGGCGGGATCGGCGAAGGAGCGCATGACGTCGGTGAGGGTGTTCTGCTCGCCGATCTCGAATTCCGCGAACTGCTTCACGCGCGGATCCTGCGCCTTGGACTGAGCGAAGTTCGATTGCTGGAGCGAGACCGTGCTCAGCGCGAGCGCCTGCTGAATATACTGGCGATCGGCCTGCGATTGCTGCTGGCCTTGCGCCGCGGGCGCGCTGTTGGCCTGCCCTTGGCGCATCGGCGTCTGCGTATCCTGCGGCGCGCCGCCCTGCTGAGTTCGCTGCTGCCGTTGCTGCGCTCCCTGGCCGAGCGCCTGGTTGGGCTGCGTCTCGGTAGCCTGCGGCGTTACGGGATAGGACGGCGCTTGGTTCTGCTGGGCGAAGGCGGGAAGGGCGAAGACGGCGGCGATGCCGGCCACCATGAGAGAGCGAGAGGACATGGGCTTCTCCTGAAAAAGCGTGTGGTGGCGAACGCTCGCGCAGGCGTTTTGTTCGAATGAGGAGCGGAGGAACGAACTCCGTCCGAATGCGTCCCTTGTGTGAAGGCGCGTGCAATTCATCGCAGGGAGACAAGATGCAGGACCGGACGACACGGATCATCATGCTGGCGGTTGCGGTGCTGCTCGCGATCCTCGTTCTCCAGCCTTATTGGGGCACATACCTGTTTTCGGCCCGTGAGCCGCGTCCGGTCGCGGCGCGGGGCGATCTGTCCGAACTGGAGCGTTCGACGATCCGCGTTTTCGAAACCGTCGCGCCCTCCGTGCTGCAGGTGGTGAGCGTGTCGAATCGCAACCCCATGATGGAAGCGGAGCCGTCAGGATCGGGGACGGGCTTCGTCTGGGATGCAGCCGGACATGTGGTGACCAACGATCACGTGGTGGCGAACGGCGCACGCTTCGTGGTGCGTTTGGCCTCAGGAGAGGTGATGCCTGCCGAGGTCATCGGGCGCGCGCCCAATTACGATCTCGCGGTGCTGCGGCTCAATCGCCGGAGCGGGTTGCCTGCGCCCGTCGCCGTCGGAAGTTCCGCCGATCTGAAGGTGGGTCAGACGGCCTATGCCATCGGCAATCCCTTCGGTCTCGATCAATCCCTGACAACCGGCATTATCAGTGCTCTCAAGCGCCGCCTGCCCACGAGCGGCGGCCGCGAGATCGCCGATGTGATCCAGACCGATGCCGCCATCAATCCCGGCAATTCCGGCGGGCCGCTTCTCGATTCCGCCGGGCGGCTGATCGGCGTCAACACGGCGATCTATTCGCCATCCGGCGCGAATGCCGGAATTGGCTTTGCCATTCCCGTCGACGTGGTGAACCGGGTCGTGCCCGAGCTCATCAGCAATGGCCGTGTTCCCACGCCCGGCATCGGCATTCTCGCTGCGAGCGAGGCTCTTGCTGCTCAACTGGGAGTTACAGGAGTCATCGTCGCGGGAGTGGCGCCGGGCTCGCCCGCGGAGCAGGCCGGATTGGTCGGCGTGAATCCTGCCATCGGCGCCATCGGCGATATTATCGTCGGCATCGAGGATGCGCCCGTACGGCACCTGTCCGATCTCACGGAACGGCTTGAACGCATCCGGATCGGGGAAACGGCGACGCTCAAAGTCATGCGGAACGACAGGGTCCGCAATGTCGAGGTTCGCGTGGCGGATATCGAGCAGGATACGGCTCGGCGTCAAAGGCCTTGAAGGACCAGACTTAATAAACTTATGTTAGTTCGACACGGCAACTATCTTGCGCGTGTTCCGTTAGCCCTTGAACCTTCACGCGAACGGAGGACCGAATGAGTCTCGAAAGCGCCGAAAACGCGATCCTGGTGCAAAGCTCGAATGTCGATCTGGGAGATATGTTCCCCGAATATGCCAGAACCAATATCCGCCAGGTGGCGGCCAAGTATTTCGGAAGGCTAAGCACCGCCTCCGTGCATGTGACCCGCGAGGGAAACACCTATCGCTGTACGGTGAACATCCAGATGGGCGCTCTCAAGACGATGACAGGCGAGGCCAAGAACAAGGACCTCTATGCCGGATTCCGGCAGGCTTTGCAGAAAGCAGCCAAGCAGCTTCGCCGGTCGAAGCGCGAATTGCGCGAGGACAAGGCCGCACGCATCGATAAGGACATGCTGCTCCGCGAGGGCAACAGGCCGCCTGCGCGCGATGAGGACGAGTTTCGCGCCGCCGCGGAATAGACCGCAGACATGAGAAAGGCCGGGGCGAACCCGGCCTTTCCTTTTGCCGTCATCGACAGCGATTAGTTCAACCGCACACCTTCCGGCGGGCGCTCCGTGGCCTTGGCCACCACGGCGTCGCCGATGGTCAGGCCCATGGGGCCCGCGTGAACAGGCACGGTTTCTCCGTCCTTGATCTCACCCGCGAGAATGGCTTCGGCGAGCGGGTCCTGCACGTTCTTCTGGATCACGCGCTTCAGCGGGCGCGCGCCATAAGCCGGATCGTAGCCCTTCTCGGCAAGCCACTCGCGGGCGTCGTCGTCGAGCTGCAGCGTGATCTTGCGATCGGTCAGCAGGTTCTGCAGACGGGCGAGCTGGATGTCGACGATGGCTCCCATCTCCGAGCGCTTCAGCCGGTGGAACAGAATGATCTCGTCCACGCGGTTGAGGAATTCGGGCCGGAAGTGCGAGCGCACCACGCCCATGACTTCTTCGCGCACCGCATCGCTATCCTGACCTTCGGGCTGGTTCACCAGATACTCGGCGCCCAGGTTCGACGTCATGATGATGAGCGTGTTGCGGAAGTCCACGGTGCGGCCCTGGCCGTCCGTGAGGCGTCCGTCATCGAGCACCTGCAAGAGGACGTTGAACACGTCCGGATGCGCTTTCTCGATCTCGTCGAACAGCACCACCTGATAAGGCCTGCGGCGGACGGCTTCGGTGAGAGCGCCGCCCTCCTCATAACCCACATAGCCGGGAGGCGCGCCGATGAGGCGGGCGACCGAATGCTTCTCCATGTATTCCGACATGTCGATGCGCACGAGCGCCGTCTCGTCGTCGAACAGGAACGCGGCGAGAGCCTTGGTGAGCTCCGTCTTGCCGACGCCTGTGGGGCCGAGGAACATGAACGAGCCGATAGGCCGGTTCGGATCCTGCAGGCCTGCGCGCGCACGGCGCACGGCGGTGGAGACAGCCTCGACAGCTTCGCGCTGACCGACGACGCGCTTCGCAAGCTGCTGCTCCATGTGCAGAAGCTTCTCGCGCTCGCCTTCCAGCATCTTGTCGACGGGCACGCCTGTCCAGCGCGAGACGACCTGCGCCACGTGGTCGGGCGTCACCGCCTCTTCCATCAGGCCGCCGCCATCGGCTTTCTCCTCCACATCGGCAAGCTGCTTCTCAAGGCCCGGGATGACGCCGTAGGAGAGTTCGCCTGCCTTCGCCCAATCGCCGTTGCGCTGCGCGGAAGCGAGCTGATTGCGGGCCTCTTCGAGCTTCTTCTTCAAATCGGCGGCAGCGCCGAGTTTGTCCTTCTCCGCCTTCCAGCGCGAGGTGATGGCAGCCGATTGCTCCTCCAGGTCCGCAAGCTCCTTCGTCAGGCGCTCGAGGCGATCCTTGGAAGCGGCATCCGTTTCCTTTTTCAGAGCCTCCTGCTCGATCTTGAGACGCACGATCTCGCGGTCGATATTATCGAGCTCTTCCGGCTTCGAATCGACCTGCATGCGTAGCCGCGAGGAGGCCTCGTCGACGAGGTCGATGGCCTTGTCCGGCAGGAAGCGGTCGGTGATGTAGCGGTTCGAGAGCGTGGCTGCGGCAACGAGCGCCGAGTCGGTGATGCGCACGCCGTGATGCTGCTCGTACTTCTCCTTCAGGCCGCGCAGAATCGACACCGTGTCCTCCACGGTGGGCTCGCTCACGAAGACCGGCTGGAAACGGCGGGCGAGTGCCGCGTCTTTCTCCACATGCTTGCGGTACTCGTCGAGTGTGGTCGCGCCAACGCAGTGCAGCTCGCCGCGCGCGAGCGCGGGCTTCAGCAGGTTCGAGGCATCCATCGCGCCATCGGCTTTGCCGGCGCCGACCAGGGTGTGCATCTCGTCGATGAAGAGAATGATGCCGCCCTCGGCCGCCGTTACTTCATTGAGCACGGCCTTCAGGCGCTCCTCGAATTCGCCGCGATATTTCGCGCCCGCGATCAGCGCGCCCATGTCGAGGGCAAGCAGCTGCTTGTCCCGCAGGGATTCGGGTACGTCGCCGTTGACGATGCGCAGCGCAAGGCCTTCCACGATGGCGGTCTTGCCGACGCCGGGCTCGCCGATCAGCACCGGGTTGTTCTTGGTGCGGCGCGACAGAACCTTGATCGTGCGGCGGATTTCCTCGTCACGGCCGATCACTGGATCTAGCTTGCCCTCGCGGGCCGCTTCGGTGAGGTCGCGAGCGTATTTCTTGAGCGCATCATAGGCGTTTTCCGCCGTCGCGTTGTCGGCGGTGCGGCCCTTGCGCAGGGCGTTGATGGCATTGTTCAACCCTTGAGCCGTCACGCCGGCCTGAGCCAGGATCTTGCCAGCCTCCGAGTCCTTCTCGACGGCAAGCGCCAGCAGCATCCGCTCGACGGTGACATAAGAATCGCCTGCCTTCTCGGCGGCTTTTTCTGCGGTGTCGAAGAAGCGCATTAGGTCGCGCGTCGCCTGGGGCTGCGCGGCGGAGCCGGAGACTTTCGGCTGCTTGGCGAGCCATTGCTCGACGGCTGCATGGGCATCGCGCGAGCGTCCGCCCGCCCGGTCGATGAGACCGGCGCAGAGGCCTTCCGGATCGTCGAGCAGAACCTTCAGCACATGGCCGGGGGAGAGCTGCGGGTGTCCCTCACGCATGGCGAGGTTTTGGGCAGCCTGAACGAAACCCCGGGCGCGCTCGGTGTACTTTTCAAAATTCATGTGGTCATCCCTTCTTAGGCTATCCTGCCCTCTTCGAGGCACAGGCCAACCCGGTGATGTCGGACCTTCATCAGGAAGCATCCGCTGGCTTGAAAATGGTGACGTCGCGGCGGAACAACAAGAGGGAATTCCGAGGGGAACCCCCATCATGTCCTCGCATTGACCCTGCACGTGATTGCAACGGATTTGAAGGAGGCTTCCATGACGCGCGACCCGCGCTCAGATGCCGAGAAAGCCCGGGCCGACCTGGCCCGCAATGCCGAGCTTGGACTGGCCGTTCCGGAAAGCCCGGCGGAGGAGCAGCCCTCCGTCACGCCCCGGACCTTCGGTGATACCAGCGAGAGCGGACGCGTGCTGCAGAATGGGGAGGGCGCGAAGTCCACCGAGGACGGCGAGGATATCGGCGATTCCACCGGCACCATGAAGACCTCTCGCGACATTCCGGAGAACCGCCAGAATGTCGAGACCCCGCCCACCCATCGCAGCAACCGCAGTGACGGCGTGCTTTCGCGCGCAAAGGAGTAATTCACTATGGCATTGTCTGATCTGTTGTCCCGCCTCAGTCCTAAGAAGCGTAAGGCCGAGAAGGCCCGCGAAGAGCTCAAGGCCAACGCCGAGAAGGCGCTTCGCATGAAGCAGGAGGCCGGGCCCACCGCCAACATTCCCGAGCATCAGACCTCTCATGAGGGCATGAAGCAGGATCCGCATATGGTGGAGTTCGATCGCTCAAGCGGCCGCGAGGCCGGCTTCACGCCGCAGCTGAAGCGCTCGAAGGTAGCCCGCTCGGGCGATGCTTCGTAAAAGCCTGCTCTGTTGCCGAAAAGAAAGCCCCGCTGGATGAAAGCGGGGCTTTTCTCTTGATGGCTCATGGCGTACCGAAGCTGCATGAGCATCCGCATTGCCTCCCTCCAGCGCTATCCCGTGAAGGGTCTCTCGCCCGAGACCCTGGAAACCGCCGCCCTCAGCAAGGGCGGATACTTTCCGGGCGATCGGCTCTTCGCCGTCGAGAACGGTCCTGCCGGTTTCGAGCCGTCGAACCCGCAGCATCAGCCCAAGATCAAATTTCTCATGCTCATGCGCAACGAGAGCCTGGCGCGGCTGAAGACCCGCTATCTCGACAGTATCACGACGCTCTTCATCGAGGAGGGCGGGCGCGAGGTGGCGCGGGGTGATCTCTCCACCGAGCAGGGACGCCTCGCCATTGAGGCCTTCTTCCGCCGCTACATGGCGAAGGAACTGCGCGGTGCGCCGAAGGTGCTCACCGCTCCCGACGGCTTCCGCTTCACCGATTCCCGGCGGGGCTATGTGTCGCTCATCAATCTCGCCAGCGTGCGGCAGCTTGAGAACGTGGTCGGCGCGCCGGTCGATCCTCTTCGGTTTCGCGGCAACGTGCATATCGAAGGGTTGGATCCCTGGGCCGAGTTCGACCTCGTCGGGCAGGTGCTCACCACGTCGTCGGGCGTGCGGCTGAAGGTGACAAAGCGCATCGAGCGCTGCGCCGCCACCAATGTCGATCCTGCCACCGGCATCCGCGACCTGCAGATCCCAAAGAGCCTCATGCAGGCCTATGGCCATTTCGATTGCGGCATCTATGCCGAGGTGATGAGCGGCGGAAGCCTCTCGGTCGGGGACCATCTCGAAACGGAGCAGGCCACGCTGGCGCTGTAGGAGCGCAACAAAAAAGGGAGAGCCAAGCTCTCCCTTCTTCATTCTTGTCTTCTGTTCCCGGCCGTTACTCGGCGGCGGGAGTTTCCACGTCCGGCGTGAAGCTGCCAGCCTCGTCGCCCGCGTTTTCGATGACGTCCCGGCGGGGACGGCGGGTGCGGCGGGGACGCTTCTCGGCAGGCTCACCACCGAAATCCAGGGTCGGAGCCACGGGCTGCTCCTCGACAGGAGCGGGGGCCGAGCGAACCGGGTTGGTCAGGAAGGCCGGCAGGGTGCCCGCCTCGGCAGTCTCCGCTTCCTCACGGGGGCGGCGGTCGCGCTGGAAGCGCTCGCGGCGCTCGGGCCGATCCTGACGTTCAGGCCGGTCCTGGCGCTCAGGCCGGTCTTGGCGGTCACTGCGCTCGAAACGGGCCGGGCGCTCACCCTCGCCGTTTCCGGCTTGATCATCGCGCTGGTAATCCTGACGGGGGCCACGGTCGCGCTGGAAACGCTCCCGGCGGTCGCCACGATCTCCGCGCTCGCCACGCTCCTGACGATCCCCACGGTCGAAGCGGGCGGGACGCTCGCCTTCACCGCGTGTCTCGTAGGGCTGCGGCTGGGAGCCGATATCGGAATCCTCGCCGTTGGCGCCCATGCGCTCGAAGCTCGGACGGTCCTGGGAGAAGCCCTCCTCGTCGCCCTCTTCGTCGAAGCGCTGCTGGTAGCCGTACTGCTCGCGCAGCTGCTCCTGGGCGGCGGCGATGATGCGGTAATAGTGCTCGGCGTGCTGGAAATAGTTCTCCGCAGCCACCGGATCGCCGCTGGCCTGCGCATCGCGGGCAAGCTGGCTGTATTTCTCGGCGATATGCTGAGCCGTGCCGCGGATCTTTACGTCCGGGCCGTTCGACTCATAGCTCTTGGTCAAGGGATTGGGACCCTTGTTGCCGCCACCATTGTTGCGGTTACGACCGCGCATACGCCTGTTTTGTCCTGGTCTCATTTTTTGCTCTACGAGCCTCGCTGGTTCTTCAAACCCACGCGATATGCAGCCAATGTTCACCGAACGGGCTTTACGCCCACCGTTCGCGTGGCAAACCGCCTGTTGTATGGCCAAGACGCCCATCGGGTGTCCGGCTATCCTTCAGTATCGGGTTCAGATGATCGCGCTCGGCTGTTCAAAAGCCCCTGCCTGCGCGATGGATATCGTTTGGTCTTCCGGCATGTTCCCCTGGGAACTGCCGTTTTCTTGCGACCGAGGACGATCTCTAGGATCGAATCTAGCGGGTTCCTCCCGGTCCAACAAGCCATTTTTCAGTTTTTACCCCCGCCTGAGGCAAGAATGCCTCACCCTGCGCGGTTACGAACGCTTCATGGCGACGCATCGGGGGTTGCCCGATAGATCGTGCGCGATCCTGACCATTTCAAGGCCGTTGGCCGCCGCCAGACCCGTTAAATCGTCGGCCTGATCGTAGCCGATCTCCACCGCCAGGAGCCCGCCGGGCACCAGGAGGCGCTTGGCCTCGCCAAGAAGGATCCGATAGGGCTCCAGCCCATCCGGGCCGCCGTCGAGGGCAAGCAGCGGGTCGTGCTCCCGGACCTCCCGGTCGAGGGTTTCGATGACGGGGGAGGCGATATAGGGCGGGTTGGAGACGATCAGGTCGAATCGGCCGGTCACCGCATCCGCCCAATGGGACAGGGCAAACAGGCTGCGCTCGCCGACTCCGTTCGCCCAGGCATTGCGGCGGGCGGTCCTCAGGGCGCCGAGCGACAGATCCACTCCCAGGCCCCTCGCCTGGGGCAGCTCATGAAGAAGAGCGACCAGGATGCAGCCCGATCCGGTGCCGAAATCCGCCATCAGGAGGGGAGCCTGCCGGTCGGGCAGCAAGTCGAGCACCGTCTCCACCACGGTCTCCGTATCCGGTCGCGGCACCAGGGTCGCGGGGGAGAGAGCGAAGGGGAGGCCCCAGAACTCCCGCTCGCCCACGATTCGCGCCACCGGCTCATGGGCGAGACGGCGGCGGGCGTAGCCTGCGAGGCGCATGGCCTCTTCAGTGGTCAGGGCGATCTCGGGGTTGGTGATGAGTTCCGTGGCTGGAACGTTCAGCGCGGAAAGAAGCAGAAGGCGGGCATCGAGCGCAGCCGTTTCGAACCCTGCCTCGGTCAATGTCTGGCGCAGATTTTTGAGCGCCTGGGCGCGCGAGAGGGCGCTCACGCGACAGCACCACGCCGATACCGCTCCAGCCGCTCCTCCAGCGTGCCCGTATGCAGCTCGAACAGGTGGTTGTCGTAGTCGTAGAAATAGAGCGAGTGTCCTTCGCCTTCGACGCGTGGGCGCGACTTGCGCATCTCCAGCCCGAGCTTCTCGATTCGTACGCGATAATCGCCGATCTCGGCCGCCGGGATCTTGAAGGCGATGTGGTTGTAGGTGCGGGACGGCAGGCTCTCGCCTTCCATCACGGCAATCCATTGCCCGCCGACGATGAAGAACTTTTCGCGTGAGAGCGAGAAGGTTTGATCGCCCGAGGAGTAGATTTCTTTTCCGTCGAGAACCTGTTCGACAATCACGCTCATGCGGTCGAGATCGCGGGTGATGAGCGTGATGTGGCTTAAGCCCTCGATCATGCGGCCTGATCCTGGTCCGCGAGCTGGGCGGCCTGATGTTCGGTGATCAGCGCATCGACCAGTTCGTCGAGGGCGTTGCCGGCCATCACCTCTTCGAGCTTGTAGAGCGTGAGGTTGATCCGGTGATCGGTCACGCGGCCTTGCGGGAAATTGTAGGTGCGGATGCGCTCCGAGCGGTCGCCGGAACCCACTTGCGATTTGCGGTCGGCTGCGCGGGCCGCGTCCTTGGCCGTGCGCTCCGCGTCGTAGAGGCGCGAGCGCAGCAGCGCCATGGCGCGGGCGCGGTTCTTGTGCTGGGAGCGCTCGTCCTGCACGAACACCACGGTGCCCGTCGGGAGATGGGTGATGCGGATGGCGGATTCGGTCTTGTTCACGTGCTGGCCGCCCGCGCCCTGCGCACGCATGGTCTCGATCTTGAGGTCGGCCTCGTTGATGACGATATCGACGTCTTCCGCTTCCGGCAGCACGGCGACGGTGGCGGCGGAGGTGTGGATGCGGCCCTGCGTTTCCGTGTCGGGCACGCGCTGCACACGATGCACGCCGCTCTCGAATTTCAGGCGCGCGAACACGCCGCGCCCCTTCACCTCGGCAACCACTTCCTTGTAGCCGCCTGCGGTGCCTTCGCTCTCGGAGACGATCTCGACCTTCCAGCCCTTGAGGTCCGCATAGCGCGTGTACATGCGCAGCAGGTCGCCCGCAAACAGGGCCGCCTCGTCGCCGCCGGTGCCGGCGCGGATTTCGAGGATCGCGCTCTTCTCGTCTGCCTCGTCCTTGGGCAGCAGCATGATGCGCAGGTCTTGCGCGGCCTTTTCCAGATCCTCGCGCGCCTGCGGGATCTCCTCCTCGGCGAGCTTGCGCATCTCGGAATCGGTCGAGGGATCGTCGATCAGCGTTTGCAGGCCTTCGAGGTTTTCCTCCATGGCGCGATAGGCGCGGATCGCGCCCACGACACCGTCGAGCTCGGACAGCTCGCGCGACAGCGCGACGAAGGTTTCCGGATCGGGCCCGGCATTGAGCGTCGCCGTGATGATGTCATGGCGGGCAAGAATAGCGTTCAGGCGGTCGGTGGGAGGCGCAATCGACATCAGACCGGAATACCACGGCTTTCGGCAAAGTGAGCAAGCTTCGGGCGCAGCGTATCGCCGCTTCCCGCATGCTCGAGTTCATCGTGAAGGAAGGTTCTGAGCTCGGCGACATCGAGCGCGAGCAGCATGGCTTTCACCGGCCCGATGGAGGCCGGGGACATGGACAGCGAACGGAAGCCCAGGCCCAGCAGCGCCATGGCTTCGAGCGGGCGTCCGCCGATCTCGCCGCACAGGGTCGCCTGGCAGTTCGAGGCCTGCGCCTGCTCGGCCACCATCTTCAAAGCGCGCAGCATAGGCGTGCTCAACGGGTCGAAGCGATCCGCCACGCGCCGGTTCTCGCGGTCGATGGCGAAGAGAAACTGCATCAGATCGTTCGAGCCGATGGAGATGAAATCGGCGCGGTCGCAGATTTCCTTGAGCTGGAAGAGGAGCGAAGGCACTTCCAGCATCACGCCGAGCTTGAGATCGGACGGCAGGGCGTGGCCGTGATGCGACAGATAGGTCTTCTCGCGCTCCACGATGGCCCGCGCGCGCTCGAACTCGTCGCAGGTCGCCACCATCGGGAACATGATCTTCAAGGGGCGGCCGGAAGCCGCCTTGAGCAGGGCGCGCACCTGCGCGCGCAGCAGGCCCGGACGGTCAAGGCCGATGCGGATCGCCCGCCAGCCGAGAGCGGGGTTCTCTTCTTCCACCGCCTGCATGTACGGCAGGATCTTGTCGCCGCCGATATCGAGGGTGCGGAAGGTCACCGGCTTGTCGCCCGTTTCCGCGAAGACGGCGCTGTAGAGCGCCTGCTGGTCGGACGCGGACGGCATCTTCTCCGCGATCATGAATTGCAGCTCGGTGCGGAACAGCCCGATGCCCGCGGCTCCGGTTTCATCGAGATGCGGCAGGTCGACCAGAAGGCCGGCATTGAGCTGCAGCGTGATCTCGACGCCATCCTTGGTGACGGACGGCACATTGCGCAGCTTGAGATACTGCTCCTGGCGCTTGGCGCGCAGCCGCGCCTTCTCGGCATAGGCGGCTTCCACATCCGCATTCGGACGGATCTGCACTTCGCCCGCCGCGCCGTCGACGATGATAGCGTCGCCCGGTTCCGTGAGCGACGTCGCGTTCGACACCTCGCCCACGGCGGGAATGCCGAGCGCGCGCGCCACGATGGCGATGTGGCTGGTCGGGCCGCCTTCCTCGAGCACGAGGCCGCGCAGGCGCGAGCGGTCGTAATCGAGAAGCGCGGCGGGACCCATGGAGCGCGCCACGAGGATGGCGTTGTCGGGCAAGGAATGGCGCTCGGCCACCATGTCGCGCCCGACGAGCCGGTGCAGCAGGCGGTTGGCGAGATCGTCGAGATCGTGCAGGCGCTCGCGCAGATACGGATCCGTCTGGCGCAGCATGCGGGCGCGGTTGTCGGACTGCACGCGCTCCACGGCGGCCTCGGCGGTGAGGCCGGACGCGACCGCCTCGCGCATGCGGCGCAGCCAGCCCTGATCGTGAGCGAACATGCGGAAGGTTTCGAGAACCTCGCGGTGCTCGCCGTGATGGGCCACGTCGCCGCGCTCGATCAGCTCGTCGATGGAGGTGCGTACTTCGCCGATGGCCTTCTCCAGGCGTTGAAGCTCTCCATCGACGTTCTCGGCGATCAGGTTCTTGATGACGACGCGGGGCTCGTGCAGCACCACATGGCCAAGGCCCACGCCGTCGGCCAAAGCCGTGCCCTTCTGATAGACGGGGCGGCGAAGCGCAATGCCGGTATCGACCGGCGCGAGGGCTTGCAGCTCGCCGGTGGCGAGCATCTCGGCGACCACCATGGCGGTGGTCTGGAGCGCCTCGACTTCCTCTTCCGTATAGACCCGGTAAGTGCGGTTCTGGACGACAAGGACGCCGAGGGTATTGCCTGCGCGCAGCAGGGGCACGCCGAGGAAGGCGTGGTAAATCTCTTCGCCCGTCTCCGGCTTGTAGGAGAAGGAGGGGTGGCTCTGGGCGTCGGACAGGGCCAGCGGCTCGGCCGTGGAGGCGATGAGGCCGACGAGGCCCTCGCCCGAGCGCATGACGGTGAGGTGGACGGCTTCCCGGTTCAGGCCTTCCGTGGCGAACAGCTCGAGGACGCCGTCGCCACGCATCACATAGACGGAACACACCTCCGCCACCATGTTGGCGGCGATCTGAATCACGATCTTGTCGAGGCGGTCCTGGGCCCCTACCGGCTCCGCCATGATCTCGCGGAGGCGGCGCAGCAGAAGGCGCGGACCGCCGGGAGCGCTTGGCATGAGCTTTAAGGTTCCCGTCCTTCGGAGCCGGTGAGGCGAACCGGCGGTTGTTGAGCCAAGTTTGGCAGGCCGAGAGACTAGCCGTCAATCGGGCCTGCGGGCAATCAAGCCTTGTCCAAGCCGTATAGCGAGTGGAGCGTACGCACGGCAAGTTCCGTATAGGCCTGGTCGATCAATACAGAGAACTTAATTTCAGAAGTCGTGATCGCGCGGATATTGATTCCCTTGTCAGCCAAGGCTTTGAAGGCCTTCGCTGCCACGCCCGCATGGCTGCGCATGCCAACCCCGATGGCCGAGACCTTCACCACGTCGGTCGCGCCCTGGAGGTCGCGGAACTCGATCTCCTCCTTGTGGGCGTTCAGCACCGCGCAGGCCCGCTCGTACTCGGCGGAGGGAACCGTGAAGGTGATGTCCGTGGTGGTGGTGTCGTCCGAGACCACTTGGATGATCATGTCCACGTTGATGTTGGCGTCGGCCAAAGGCACAAAGATCGAGGCGGCGATGCCCGGCTTGTCGGCCACATTCCGCAACGTAATCTGGGCTTCGTCGCGCGAATAGGCGATGCCCGTGACAACCTGCTGTTCCATGATGTCTTCCTCGTCGCAGATGAGGGTGCCGAGCTTGGGGTCGGCGGGATCGTCGAAGCTGGAGCGCACATAGGTGGGGACCTGGTGCATCATGGCGAGCTCGACCGAGCGCACCTGAAGCACCTTGGCGCCCAGCGAAGCCATCTCCAGCATTTCCTCGTAGGAAACTTTATCCAGGCGCTGTGCCTTGGGCACGATGCGCGGATCGGTGGTGTAGACGCCGTCCACATCCGTATAAATGTCGCAGCGCTCGGCCCCGATGGCGGCGGCCAGCGCCACCGCGCTCGTGTCAGAGCCGCCACGGCCCAGGGTGGTGACGCGGCGGGTATCCTGGTGAACGCCCTGGAAGCCCGAAACGACAGCGACTTCCTTGTTCTTTTCAAAGCTTTCGATGATGCCGGAGCCGTCGATGTCGACGATGCGGGCCGAGCCGTGGGCATCGGACGTCATGATCGGGATCTGCCAGCCCTGCCAGGACCGGGCCTTGATGCCGATTTCCTGCAGCGCGATGGCGAGAAGCCCAGAGGTGACCTGCTCGCCGGAGGCGACGACCACGTCGTATTCCTTGGCGTCGTAGAGGGCGGAGGCCTCTTTCACCCAGCCGACCAGCTCGTTGGTCTTGCCCGACATGGCCGAGACCACCACGGCGACGTCAAAGCCGGCCTCGACCTCGCGTTTGACGTGCCGCGCCACGTTGCGGATGCGCTCTACGTTGGCGACGGATGTACCGCCGAACTTCATGACAAGACGGGGCATGCGAAGAAGGCCGTGGGTTAGGGAAAAATTTTGCCCTTCGCGACTTGGAAAGGCGCGTATACATGACGGTAGGGCCGCGCCCTGTCAACGCGCGGAAATCAATTCTTTAGCCTAAGGAATCTGGTCTCATGACGGATGCCGCCTCCACGACCATCGACCCGGCCGAAGTCGCCCGTTTCGAGCAGATTGCCGAAACCTGGTGGGACCCGAACGGCCCCATGAAGGTGCTGCACACATTCAATCCCGTCCGCCTCGCCTATATCCGGGACGAGGCCTGCCGCCGATTCGGGCGCGATCCGCGCTCCGCCCGCTCGCTGGAGGGGCTGACGATCCTCGATGTGGGCTGCGGCGGCGGCGTGCTGTCGGAGCCTCTTGGCCGTCTTGGCGCAACCGTAACGGGCCTCGACCCCGCCCCCACCAACATCTCCGTGGCGAAGCTCCATGCGGAGCGCGCGGGGGTACCGGTGGATTTTCGCAATGAGACCGTCGAGGCCGTGGTCGCACGGGGGGAGACGTTCGACATCGTGCTCGCCATGGAGGTGGTGGAGCATGTCGCCGACGTGCAGGCTTTCGTGGATGCCTGCGCCCAGGCCGTGAAACCGGGCGGGGTTCTGGTCATGGCGACCATCAACCGGACGCTCCGCTCCTTCGCCTCCGCCATCGTCGGGGCCGAATACATCCTCCGCTGGCTGCCGAAAGGCACTCACGAGTGGGACAAATTCGTCACCCCTGACGAACTGACCGATGCGCTGCGCAAAGCCGGCTTTGCCGTCGGCGACCTGACCGGCGTCGGCTACAACCCCTTGCGGGACAGCTGGTCCCTCAGCCGGGACCTCTCGGTCAATTACATGCTCCTCGCCTCGCGCACCTGAAGCTTTTCACGCGGGGCGAAGCTGAGCAGGATATAACCCGCCAGCGCCGAGAGGACCGAGCCCATGAGCACGCCTATCTTGGCCTCGTCGGTGAGCAGGGGATCATCCGGGAAGGCGAGGGCGCCGATGAACAGGCTCATGGTGAAGCCGATGCCGCAGAGCAGGGCTACTCCATAGCATTGCAGCCGCGACGCGCCTGCGGGCATGTCGGCCAGGTTCAGCCTGATCGCCAGTTCCGAGAAGGCAAACACGCCCATCTGCTTGCCGAGGAAGAGGCCCATGGCGATGCCGAGCGGCAGAGGACTAAGCAGGGCGTCAAACGATAGACCCGACAGCGACACGCCCGCATTGGCAAGACCGAAGATCGGGATGATGCCGAAGGAAACCGGCTTGTGAAGCGCATGCTCCAGGCGGTGGAGCGGCGCATCCTCTGCCCGTGTTGCCTTCGGGTTGGCTTGAAGGGGAATGGTGAGCGCAAGCGCCACGCCCGCCAGGGTTGCGTGAATGCCCGATTGCAGCACGAAGAACCACAGCACCGCGCCGACGAGCAGATAGGGCACGAGGATCGTGATGTTGAAACGGTTGAAGGCCACGAGCACAAGAAGGCAAAGCGCGGCTGCGCCCAGCATCGGAAGCGAGAGGTCGCTCGTATAGAACAGGGCGATGATGATGATCGCGCCCAGATCGTCGAGGATCGCGAGGGCCGTGAGGAAAATCTTGAGGGAGGTCGGCACGCGAGAGCCGAGCACTGCCAGCACGCCGAGCGCGAAGGCGATGTCGGTGGCGGCGGGAATGGCCCAGCCATGATGCAGGTGCGGCTCATTGCGCGTGATGACGAGATACACGAGCGCCGGCACGATCATGCCGCCGAGCGCCGCGATGCCGGGCAGGATGCGGCGCGGCCACGTGGAGAGCTGCCCGTCCAGCATCTCACGCTTGATCTCAAGTCCCACGAGCAGGAAGAAAACCGCCATCAGCGCATCGTTAATCCAATGCAGGATGCTGAGGCCGAAGATGTAGGTTTTGAGGATCCCGAAATAGACGGGCGCTGCAGGAGAGTTGGCGAGAGCGAGCGCGATCACCGTCACGCCCATCAGGATGATGCCGCCTGAGGCTCCGCTGTCGAAGAACTTGCGCATCAAGGAGATGCGGCGCATGGGCCTCACGTGGCTTTTCTGTCGGTCCATCCCTCACTCCTGTCACTCACAACCGGTCATACCCGGAAAGGTTCGAGGGAGGAGGCAAACCGGTTCCTCGTCCGTTCACAAAAACGGGAGCGCTCACTTTCTCAAGCGTGGGAAGGGATGTGCCGCCGCTTGGAGGAGAGGATCGTTTCCAGTCTCACGGGGCGATAATCCCAGGAATCGACACCCACATCGTATTGCCGGGTCTGAGGCTTGAGCTTGCCGTGCGAGTGTCCGTGAAGATCGATCCAGCCGCGGCCCATGTTCTTCCAGGTGCGGAACGCGTAATGGCACATGACGACGGCGCGTCCTTCGAGGGTAATCTCCGCATAGGCCTGCACGCTTTCCCAGCCAGTTGCAGCGAGCGTCGCGGGGCCGTCGTTGTTGCCCGTGATCAGGTGTTTGCGGCCGTTGAGCCGCGCGAGCAGTTCGTCGATGCGCCCGGAGTGCACGTGCAGAGCGAAGTCGCCCAGGTGCCAGACCTCGTCATCGACCGCGACGGTGTCATTCCAGTTGGCGATGAGCGCTTCGTCGTGCTCGGCGATCGTCGCGAAAGGACGCTTGTCGATCCGCAACACCCGCGAATCGCCGAAATGAGTATCGCTCGTGAAGAAGATCGCCAAGGGAGATCCTATAGTTCAAGCCGGGTATGGAACGTCGTTGCACAAGGCTGAGACCTCACAGGAGCGTCCCCCTTCAGGTGGATAAGCCCAAAGTCTCAAGATTTTATAGGAAAATAGAGATATTTACGTAGGGTAATGTGTGTTACCCCTCCCGCGCATCCGCGAAGTCGAGACAATAAAAGTTACCAACAGCTAGGCTCGATGCAAAGCGGGTGCTGATTAATTCAGAAACCAAGTTGCAATTTAAGCCTGGGGGCTAAATCGTGAAGACTATCGCAAAGCTGGCTGCCGCCGGCCTTTTCGTCATGGGCGCATGCGCTCCTGCCATGGCAATCGGGCCCGGCGTTTATACGGTAAAGGGCAATAACGGCGAGTCCACCTCGGAATATACGGGCACACTCACCATCGTCCAGACAAGCAAGGATACGTTCAAGCTCACCTGGGTCATCGGCGATGAGCGGTATGACGGTTTCGCTGTCGGGGACGAGCATGTTCTTGCGGCAAGCTTCGTCACCAAGGGTGCAAGCGGAACGGCTCTCCTCGTCGAGGATGATGAGAGCGAGGGTGGCTACCAGAGCATCTGGGCCTTCAAGGGCACGACGAAACTCGGCTACGAGGTCATCTCGCCGAAGAAGTAAGCCGCGATTTCTTAATCGAGCCCCAAAAGTGAGACACACTTTTGGGGCTGTTGCGTCAGCTTCTAGTTCCGGTCGTCCGGAACGACGGGGATCGGCAGCACATCGATCCCTTCTTCGAGAAGCGCACGGGCTTCCTCGAAATCGGCCTCTCCGTGGATCGAGCGCTCCTCCGTCTCGCCGAAATGCATCTTGCGCGCTTCCTCGACGAAGTTTTTGCCCACGTCCTCGGAATTCTTCAGCACATGCTCGCGCAGCGCGCGCAGAGCGGCGCGGATTTCCCGCTCCTTGTCCGACAGCACTGCCATGGGCTGCGTCTCCGGCTGCGGGGCGGGCATCTTGTCGGTGCGCGCGATGGAGGGCGCCATGATCTGCTTGTCGATCTTGGACGAGTTGCAGAACGGGCATGTGACGAGCCCGCGCGTGCGCTGCGTCTCGAATGCCTCGCTTGAAGGAAACCAGCTTTCGAATTCGTGGGCCTGCTCGCAGGCCAGGGCGTATTTGATCATGTCCTTGAGTTTGGGGTTACGCGATACACAAACATGAACGATCAGGCAAAAGCCGTCTGACGGTTCTCGGAGGTTGATACGGTTTCGATCTTGAAGGAGCGCGCGTTCTTGAGCGTCGGAATGCGCCCGCGCACTTCCATGACCAGAGCCGGGTCGATCTCGGCGAGGATCACGCCGGGCTCCGTGCCCGCTTCCGCCAGCACGCGGCCCCAGGGGTCGACGATGATCGAATGGCCGAAGGTCTCGCGGCCGTCCTCATGCAGCCCGCCTTGAGCGGCGGAGATCATGAAGGAGCCCGTCTCGATGGCGCGCGCCCGGTGCAGGATGTTCCAATGCGCCTCGCCGGTCTGCTTCGTGAAGGCGGCGGGAGCCGTGAGAAACGATGCGCCGTTTTCCGCCAATGCCTTGTAGAGCGCCGCGAACCGCACGTCGTAGCAGATCGTCATGCCGAGATAGCCCCACGGCGTTTCCGCCAGCGCCGCCGTGCCGCCGCCGGTATAGGTAGCCGATTCGCGCCAGCTCTCGCCGTTGGGCAGGTCCACGTCGTAGAGGTGGATCTTGTCGTAGCTCGTGACGATCTCCCCATCAGCGTTGATGAGGAAGGCGCGGTTGGCGACTTTGTCGCCCTCCTTCACGGCAATCGACCCGATCTGAATCATGATCTTCTTCTCGCGCGCCGTTTCGCGCAGGGCGGCGAGAACCGGATCGTTTGCTTGGTCGCCGATCTTCTCGAACAGCTCCGCCCGGTCGCGGCAGATGAGGGAGGTCATCTCCGGCGTCTGCGCGAAATGCGCCCCTTTGTCGGCGGCCTCGCGCACGAGAGCCACCGCGTCATCGCGGTTCTTCAGAACGTCGCGCCCGGAGCGCATCTGGATGCAGGCGGCGGTGAAGCGGGTCGAGGTCATGAAAGGTCTCCGTCAGGCCTTCAGAAGAGGCTCAAGCCCGCCCCTGTCGTCAAGGGCATAAAGGTCGTCGCAGCCGCCCACGTGCTTTCCGTCGATGAAGATCTGCGGCACGCTGGTGCGCCCGTCGGCCTTCTGGATCATCTCGGCCCGGGCCTCGGGCTTCTTCTCGATATCGATCTCGGTGAAGGCTGCGCCCTTCTTGTCGAGCAGTTCCTTCGCAGCCGAGCAATAGGGGCACCAGCTCTTGGTATAGATCGTGATGGACGGCATGAATGTCTCCGTAGCGTGGCCTAGATATAGGAAGAGTCAGGCCCCTGTAACAACTCTCGCGAAAGCGAGAATGTCCACGGAGGCCGCGCCGCCCCGGAGAAGCGCCCTGGAAGCGGCATTGGCGGTGGAGCCGGTGGTAAGCACGTCGTCGATGAGAAGGACCCGCTTGCCCTTCAGCCAGGGCTTGGCCTCCGGCGGGACACGGAAGGCCCCTTGAAGGTTCTCCTGCCGCTGCGCCTTCGTGAGCCCCACTTGCCGCCGGGTGCGCTTGATGCGGTGGAGCAGCGACGGATCGCAGGGCAGGGCGCTATCCTGCGCGACGATCCGGGCCAAGGCCATCGCTTGGTTGAAGCGCCGCCGCCAGAGGCGCCAGCGGTGAAGCGGCACGGGCACGATCACATCTGCATCCGCCAGCAGCTCCGCGCCAGCCCGGGCCATCATGGCGCCGAGGGCTCGGGCCAGTTCCAGCCGGTCGTTGTATTTGAGGCGATGCACGAGGAGGCTCGCGGTCCCGTCATATTCCGCCACCGCCCGCGCGCGCTGAAAGACCGGCGGGTCGGCGATGGCGGCGGGCGAGAGCAGGGGCTGGCCGAGATCGACCTGGAACGGCGTGCCGAGCTTCTCGCAGAACGGGCGCTCGATGAGGCGGATGCCGGACCAGCATGTGGGACACAGGCCATGGGGCTCGCCGGTCGCTCCCTGGCAGGCAATGCAGCTGGGGGGATAGAGGAGGTTCAAGGCCGAGCGGCAGGCCGCGCCCGCCGCGCGGAGCGGGCGGAAGAGGCGCGGCTGCCGAGGCTCGACCAGATCGTTCATCGGCCAAGCTTAGCCGATAGAGAATGGAAGGACGAGACGCCTTTTCCATCACCGTTTTCCGGCGCTTTCCTTCGCCCGGCTATTCACGCCCTCGAACAGGTCAAGGCGTGATCCCCGAACAGGTCCGCGGATGACGGGGCGCTGATCCCAAGAAAAAGCCCGCCGGTCTGGCGGGCTTTTGATTTTTGTTTCGGAGGTTCGTCGTTACGCCACGAACTGGCCGTGGCAGTGCTTGAACTTCTTACCGGAGCCGCAGGGGCAGGGCTCGTTGCGGCTGACCCGGCCCCAGGTGGAGGGGTCGTTCGGATCGCGCTGGGCGCCCGTCGCCGGATCGATGGAGGTCGCCGCAAAGCTGCGGGCTCCACCCTCGCCGAAGGCGGCGCCCTGCGGCATGTCGAACTCGTTCTCGCCGGTGGCGGGATCGAGATGCTGCGGGAACATGGCCGGCAGCGGTTGCGCTTCCGGCTGCTGGAACACGACCTGGATGCGCATGAGCTGGCCTGTCACCTGCTCGCGCAGATGGCCGACGAGGGAGTTGAAGAGCTCGAAGGCTTCCGACTTGTACTCGTTGAGCGGATCGCGCTGGGCAAGGCCGCGCCAGCCGATGACCTGACGCAGATGGTCGAGGGTCACGAGATGCTCGCGCCAGAGATGATCGAGGCTCTGGAGCAGAACCTGCTTCTCCACGTAGTTCATCACCTCGGAGGAATTGGCTTCCACGCGCTGCGCGTAAGCCTCGTCCGCGGCCTTGGTGATGCGCTCGCGGATCTCGTCGTCGGCGATGCCTTCTTCCTTCGCCCATTCCTCGATCGGCAGATCGAGGTTGAGGAAGTTGACGACATTCTGCTTCAGGCCCTCGACATCCCACTGCTCCGCATAGGCGTTCTCGGGGATGGCGCGGGACACGATGTCCTCGATGACGCCGTGGCGCATGTCGTCGATGGTGTCGCGCACGCTCTCTTCCGCCATGAACTCCTTGCGCTGCTCGAACACGACCTTGCGCTGGTCGTTCATGACGTTGTCGTATTTCAGGATGTTCTTGCGGATGTCGAAGTTGCGCGCCTCGACCTTCGCCTGCGCGCGCTCGATGGCCTTGTTGATCCACGGATGGATAATGGCCTCGCCTTCCTTCAGGCCGAGCTTCTGCAGCATGCCGTCCATGCGGTCGGAGCCGAAGATGCGCATCAGGTCGTCCTGAAGCGACAGGTAGAACTTGGAGCGGCCGGGATCGCCTTGACGGCCGGAGCGGCCGCGCAGCTGGTTGTCGATGCGCCGTGACTCGTGACGCTCGGTGCCGAGCACGTAGAGGCCGCCCGCGGCCAGCGCACGCTCCTTGAAAGCCGCGACCTCGTCGAGAATTTCCTTCTCGCGGCGCGCGCGCTCTTCGCCCTCGACGCCGACGAGCTCGCGCTCGATACGCATCTTGGCGTTACCGCCGAGCTGAATGTCGGTACCGCGGCCCGCCATGTTGGTGGCGATGGTGATCGCGCCCGGCACACCGGCCTGGGCGACGATGAAGGCTTCCTGCTCGTGGAAGCGCGCGTTCAGC